>JBARLO010000063.1:0-2498 GCA_049801955.1 Acidimicrobiales bacterium | reverse complement strand
CCACCAAACCTGGGTCGACCTCCTTAGCCACCTTGGCGGCCGCCTTGTCGGTGGTACTGGGTGTGCTCTGGGGTCCGGTGTAGTTCGGGAATGAGAAGTTGTATCCGGGACTCCCGTAGCCCGATGATCCAGACGACGGCAGACCGGTCTTGGTGTACGCCGGGACGGCCGGCGTGAGGGGCTTGTCGACGTAGTGCCCCACCACGAATCCGACGCCCAACAGTGCAACGACCAGCACGACCGCCGCAATACTCGATAGGTATGTCATGTAAAAGCCGCTGCGGGAACCAGCGGACGCGGGCTGGTCGGCCGGGGGAACAACCGAATTGACCGTGGAACTTTCGCGCACCTCGTCGGAGGAAGGCTGCACTTCGTCGTCGTCCCAATTAATGGGAGACGACATCGACGCTTGGGGTGCGCTTGCGCTCGGGTCGCCCCGCGACTCGGGAGTGCCCTGGCCCTCGATGGGCGTCTGCTCTTCGTCCTTGTCCATACCTACATACTCCTTCACCACAAGAATTCCGACAACATCAATACTGGGCGCCCTTCGTGAAACGCCCGTGGAAGCGGCCTAAGAAGCGAGTAAATATGGCTCTGGGCACCGATCACGGCACGGTTCTTGAGTTTCGAGTAGAAAATACCCGGTGTCCGGTGCGACTTGTTCGCCCGCCACCATGACGTGGCCCGTCCGGCAGGGCATTACGGGCGGTGCCACCTCAGCTGAGCACTGAGTCGCCTTGCGAGGCGATTGAACGACACGCACATCATTTCAAGGGGTGTCGTTCGTTCACTCACTTTTCACGCAAGATTTGCTGATCAGATCTCCCCTTCTGACACTGCGTCGTCGACCGTCTCTCTCGCCGTCCCGTGCGAACTCACACGTCACTTTCCCACGGCGCTCCCAAATGCCGGCCAACTCGCCATCAAGTCGGCGGAAAGGTGAAATTCCTGGTGAATAATGACTTTTGCCCTTCGAGAAATCGAAGCCGGTTCTCAGTGCTCAGCTGAGGTGGTTCTCCCCAAAATGCCCTTGCGGGGGTGGACCACGTCCCCACACGAGTGGCGAGCGCATCAAATCCCTGAGCCGAGACGCGTCCCACCTAGAGTGATCGAAATGACAACGGCCGAATCCGCGGGCATTCAACTCACCAACCTCACCAAGTCCTACGGCGCCGTTCAGGCGGTGCGCGGCATCAATCTGACGATCAACCCCGGCGAGACCCTGGCCCTGCTGGGGCCTAATGGTGCGGGCAAGACGACCACCATCGACATGATGCTCGGCCTCGTTCGACCGGACGCGGGCAGCGTCTCGCTCTTCGGCGCGAGTCCCCGCGACGCGGTCGAAGCGGGAGTCGTCAGTGGCATGCTCCAGACCGGTTCGCCGCCGGAATACATGAGCGTGCGCGAGTTAGTGACCATGATCGCCTCGCTGTACCCCAACCCTCTCACCGTCAGTGACGTCTTAACCCACGTCGGCATCACCGAGATCGCCGATCGACCCACCAACAAACTCTCGGGGGGCCAGACCCAGCGCGTTCGTATGGCGATTGCGCTCGTGGCGAACTCCGAGATGCTGGTGCTCGACGAACCGACCGCCGCCCTCGACGTCGAGGGTCGCCGCGACTTCTGGGAGTCAATTCGCGACATCGCCGCCCAAGGCAAAACCATCATCTTTGCCACGCACTACCTCGAAGAAGCCGACGCTTACGCCGATCGCATCGTGCTCATGGCCAGAGGTCAGATCGTGGCCGATGGTCCCCCCACCGAGATCAAGGCGCGCGTCGGTGGAAGGACGATTCGTGCGACCCTGCCCGGGGTCGAGCGCAGCGCCCTCGAAGCGATCCCCGGCGTCGCCAACGCCGAGCAACGCGGCGAAGCCTTCGTAATCAAGTGCGCCGACGCTAACTCCTCTGACACTGCGCTGCGCGCCCTGCTCAACCAGTACCCCCAGGCCCGTGACATCGAAGTGCGCGGCGCCGGACTCGAGGAGGCCTTCCTCAATTTGACCGGCGACGACACGACTGATGAGGACCCGTCATGAAGGGCCTCACGTACGTCCACTACGAGGTACTGCGCACACTGCGCAACCGGCGCTTTTTGATCTTCTCCCTGGCCTTCCCGCTGATTCTGTTCTTGAGCATCGCCGGCGATCACCGTCACGTCCGGATCGACGACATCGGTTTTCCGCTCTATTACATGACCGGTATGGCGGCGTGGGGATCAATGACCTCGGTGATCTCCTCGGGCGCGCGCATCGCCCAGGAGCGCCAGGTGGGCTGGACCCGCCAACTGCGCATCACTCCCCTCAAGACAAGCACCTACTTCGCCGCCAAGATCCTCACCGGCTACATGATGGCGCTCATCAGCATCCTCGTCCTCGCGCTGGCGGGCGTGTCGCTGGGTGTGCGTCTCGGCGCTACGGGATGGCTCACGATGGTCGGGCTGTTACTTGTCGGACTCATCCCTTTCTCCATCATGGGGATCCTGCTCGGTCACCT
>JBARLO010000062.1:0-10189 GCA_049801955.1 Acidimicrobiales bacterium | reverse complement strand
GCGCGACCGCGTCGACCGCGTGAAGGTGACGGGCGCGATTCACGCCCGTCGTCGGCGCCGCGACGTCCCCGCGAGGGAGGCGTACGAGATGAACGTAGTGCCCGTCCTCGTCGCCCCCGTGAAGGAGACGAACGAGACTCACGCTCTGAGCGTCCGCGCCGATCAGGCGCACCCTCGGGCCGGGGCGCCGCGCGCTCGTCGTCACGAGGTCCGGCCCGACCGTCGCGTGAACGAGAGCCCGCGCCTTTGACACCTGAGCAACTCCAGCGACAGCAAGCGGGCGATCACGCCCGACGCCAGGGTTGGGGGAGCGTTGCCCGCAAGGGTGCGGTCAACATCGAGAGCACCGGTCAGGAGATGGCGGCCAAGGTTCGACCCAAGACCCCGGAGCCTCAATCGTCGTGGGAGCGCGTCGAACGACCCGCACGGGTAGCAGCGCCCGCTAAGACCAGTACTCGGGCCCCGTACGCACTGCCCGGTGACGTTGCCGCCGACGTACGCAAGGCCTTCATTGGGACCGCCTACATGCGCGAAAAGATGGTTCACCAACTCACCCGAGCGGCCGAGGCCTATGACCGCAAGCGCTACGAGGAGGCTCTGCGGCTGGGGCGGATCGTGGCGGATGCGACGCCGGGCGTCGCGCCGGTGCGCGAGCTCACGGGACTGGCTGCCTACCGGGCCGAGCGATGGGCCATGGCCAAAATCCACTTGCGCTCTCAGTTCACGATTACCCAGAATCCCGAACACCTACCGCTCGTCATGGACGCGGACCGGGCCCTGCATCGTTATCGCGCGGTGGAAAAGACGTACAAAGAACTGCTCGAACACGAACCGTCGGCCGAAGTCTTGGCGGAGGCTCGCATCGTGATGGCGGCCACCTGGGCCGACCAGCGCCGCTACGAAGAGGCCATCGAGCTTCTCACCAAGGCCGGCGCGACCAAGATGCTGCGCAATCCTTCCTATCGCCACGTGCGGCTGTGGTACACGTTGGCCGACGTGTACGACCGCGCGGGTGATACCACCGCGGCCCGGGAACTGTTCTCGCGCGTGGTGATCGCCGAGCCCGACGCCTACGACGCGCGCGAGCGTCTCGGCGAACTGGGCGCGCTGACGGTACGAAAGAACCGCAAACGTCGTGTGACCCCGACGTCCAAGAAAAAGGTTGACTAGCCCCGACATCACGCGGCGCGCGCCAGCGGGTGACTCAAAGCACACCCGTTAAGATTCGCGAATGGACATAGCCGCGCTCTTGGGCAACGACGCCTCGTTACTACTCGACCACAAGGCCACCGCGTTTCCCAAAGAACTGCTGATCCCGCCGGGACCGACATTCCTCGATGACGTATTTACCTACAGCGACCGCACTCCGAGCGTGCTGCGCAACCTGGGCACGCTCTACGCGCACGGTCGACTCGGGCGAACGGGCTACCTGTCGATCCTGCCGGTCGACCAGGGCATCGAACACTCCGCGGCCGCCAGCTTTGCGCCCAATCCCGAGTACTTCGATCCCGCTCGACTGTGCGATCTGGCCATCGCGGGGGACTGCAACGCCATCGCCACGACCTTGGGAAATCTCGGCATCATCAGTCGTCGCTACATCCACAAGATCCCCTTTATCGTCAAGCTGAATCACAACGACCTCTTGCGCTATCCCACCACCTACGACCAACAGTTCTTTGCGTCGGTGCGCCAGGCCGCTGACCTCGGTGCGGTGGGTGTGGGCGCGACGATCTACTTCGGCTCCGAGGGGTCCGTTCATCAGATTGAAGAGGTTCGCGTGGCCTTCGAAGAGGCGCACCGCCTAGGTCTCTTTACGGTCCTGTGGTGCTACCTACGTAACGAGGCCTTCATCAAGGATGGCGTCGACTACGAGGTGAGTGCGGACCTCACGGGGCAGGGCAACCACCTCGGCGTGACGATCGAGGCCGACATCATCAAGCAGAAGCAGCCCGTAAACAACGGGGGCTTTAACGCCGTCAACTTCAGCAAGACGGACCCTCGCGTCTACTCCGAGTTGACGACCGACAACCCGATCGATCTCACTCGTTGGCAGGTCGTCAACTGCTACGCGGGACGCATTGGTCTCATCAACTCCGGCGGTGAGTCCAAGGGCGGTAACGACCTCGCGGCGGCGGTGCGCACCGCCGTCATTAATAAGCGCGCGGGCGGCCAGGGACTGATTCTGGGGCGCAAGGCGTTCCAGCGACCGATCGAAGACGGCGCGGAGATCATCCACGCGGTCCAAGACGTCTACCTCGATCAGTCGATCACCGTCGCCTAGGGCGGTGGGTCAGTTCGACCCTCTGCGAACTTTTGGGAAGGTGCAAGAATCAGTTTCTCGCGACCCCCTACCCGGGCAGAGACGGCCCACGCCGCACTGCTTCTATTGCCCAGTGGGAGTAACAGAGCCACTACCTGGCTTGGCAATACGCTTCTTCCGTGAGTGACGACGATGCGGGGTGGCTGACGTGGCCCAACGCCATCACCCTGATGCGCCTACTGGCGCTGCCCGTCTTTTTGTGGCTGCTCTTCGGCATGGGTCATCGCGCTGTTGCGGCGTGGCTGCTGGGCGGGCTCGGAGCAACTGACTGGATCGACGGCTACGTCGCGCGGCGCTGGCACCAGGTCTCGAACGTCGGCAAGATCTTCGATCCCACCGCCGATCGGATTCTGGTCATGGCCGGTTTGATTGCGGTGGCGGTGGCCGGTGGCGTGCCCTGGTGGTTCGCCCTGCTCACGCTCTCGCGCGAGGTCATCGTCTCGGTCCTCACGCTCGTGCTGGCGGCGCTGGGGGCGGTGCGCATCAACGTCCTGTGGTGGGGAAAGGTCTCCACCTTCGCCCTGATGACCACATTTCCCTTATTTCTCTTGACGTCCAACGCCCATCACGCGCCGTTGTCGACGTGGCAACACGACGCGCGGATTGTCTGCTGGGTGATCGGGGCGTGCGGGTTAACGCTGTCGTGGATCGTACTCTTTGGCTACATTCGACCCGCCCTCGGGGCCCTGCGCGCGGGGCGGGCCAGCCGGCGGATTGTGTAAGTTGACTCGCATGCAGATACCCAGTGATCTTCGTTACTCCCGTGACCACGAGTGGGCCCGCGCCAACGCGCAGGTCGTGCGTGTTGGCATCACCGACTACGCCCAAGACGCTCTCGGCGACGTGGTCTTCGTTGACCTACCCAAAGTCAACACCGACGTGAGTGTGGGCGGGGTGCTGGGCGAAGTCGAGTCGACCAAATCAGTGTCAGAGATTTACGCACCGGTGAGTGGCACGGTGACTGCGGTGAATGATGCACTGAAGAACTCGCCGGAACTCGTGAACGCCGACCCCTACGGTGAGGGGTGGTTGTGCGAGATCACAACGACCTCGAGCGGTGACTTCGACGCACTCCTCGATGCGGCGGCCTACGGGGGCTTGACCAACAACTAGCCCCGGCGGCTTTTTTCAAAGTTCACTAGTGTGAGGTCCGTGAACTGCCGACGCTGTGGAGAGATTCTCAACGCCAACGCAAACTTCTGTTGGTCGTGCGGAGCTCCCCAGCATGAGTCATCCTCACCCGAAACGATCGCCGTACCGGTCGTGAGTTCGCCCGACGCCATGCATCCCGACGCAAATCGGGGACCACAGGGTGAACACCGTGACGAACTGGTGATTGCCGCGGGACCACAAGCGGGCACGCGAATCGAATTGGATGGAGAGGTCACCACGGTGGGACGTCACGAGGCGAGCGATCTGTTGTTAGACGACGTCTCGGTCTCGCGTCACCACGCGGTCTTTACGCGCACCGCGAGTGGACGTATTACGTTGCGCGATCTGAACTCGCTCAACGGCACCTACGTGAACGGAAAGCGCGTGGAAGAGACGACCCTGCACTCGGCCGACGAGGTGCAGATTGGAAAATTTAAGTTGGTGTTTTGGGAGGCCACACGATGAAAGCGACGCCTGGGGTGATGCGCATCGGGGAAGTACACGCCGAACTTCGAAAGATGTTCCCTACGGTGGAGCTATCGAAGATTCGCTACTACGAAGACAAGGGTTTGGTACAGCCCAGTCGCAGTCGCAAGGGCTATCGCCTCTACTCCGAGCGTGACGTTGAGTGTTTGCGCGAGGCAATACGTCTGGCCCAAGAGGAGTTCGTGCCGCTGCGGGTGGTGCGACTACGCCTGATCGAACAGGGCCTCCTCGACCCGCCGACTCCTACATCGAACGCACGTCACGCCGCTCGCGAGGCGGCGGTGGGAGTGATCAGTGTCCCCGCCCCGCAGCCCGCGACGCCATCACGTCCGAACTTGACGGTGGTCGAGTCAACGACGAGCGATGAGGACGCGCCCCCTCCGGTCAAGGAGTATTTCTCGGGGTCCGAGTTACTGGCGACGACCGGACTTTCGCCCACAGAGTTCAATCAACTCCACGCCCTCGGCCTGGTGACGGCCCTATCGCTCAATGGTGAGACCGTCTTTAGCGCACTGGACGTGCGCGTCGCCGCTCACTCGCGCGCCCTGCTGAATCGCGGCGTCGATGTGCGGCTCCTCGGTTCACTGCGCCGGGTGGCCGAACGCGAGGTCGGGGTCGTCGACGACCTGACCGTTCCGCTTCGCCAAGGGGCGAACGAGTACTCGCCGGAACAGGTGCGCGACATCACGTCGGATGTGGCGCGCGAAGTGGCCGCTCTGCGCAACGTTCTCGTGGAACGTGAGCTCTTCGGCTACTTGGCCCAGACCTAGGAATTTAAGGTCTGGGGTCTAGGCTGGCCTCATGATTGAAGTGGTGTTGCGCGCCGTGCGCGTGGACGTGGGCTCGTCGACTCCGCTGCTGCTTCTGGAAGAAGTGGGCGGAGAGCGTGTGCTCGCGATCTTCATTGGCGCCCCCGAGGCCGCCGCGATCGCCTATGCCCTTCAGGGTGTCGAAGCACCTCGCCCGATGTCCCACGATCTACTCGGGCACGTCATTGGCGCGCTGGGGGCCCAGGTGTTCTCGGTCGAGATTGTGGACCTGGTGGACAACACATTCTTCGCGAACCTTCGACTGGTGCGCGGTGGTGACGAAATTGTCGTGAGTTCTCGTCCGAGTGATGCGGTGGCGCTCGCCCTGCGCGTGGGCGCACCCATACTCGTGAGCGACGAACTCATGGACTCCGAGGGCAAGGTGATACTGCTCACCTCGGACGAGGACGACGACGACGAGTACGTCGAGCTCGAGGCGCCCGACGAAGCTGACCTCGTGGCGCAACTGCGAGAGTTCCTGGACCAGGTGCGCCCCGAGGACTTTGGGGCGTGAGGCGCGGGCTCATCTCGGTGGCCATCTTCGCCGCCTTCGTGTTGATCTACACCCTCAGTCGCCACGCCATCGACTCATCAACCACGACCACCACGACGACGTCCACGACTACTACGACCAGCGCGCAGTCCACGACGACCACGACGTCGACACTCGCGAGCTCCGCGTGCGTGCCGAGTGCGTTTTCCGCCACGTACAACGAGGGTCAGGGCGCGGCGGGCACGGTCTACGCGTCGGTGACCCTGACCAAGAACGCGGCCGGTGCGTGCACGCTCGACGGTTGGCCCATTGTCACGCTCCAAGACAAGTTGGGTGCGGTCGTGACGATTACGCCCATCGACGTACCCAAGGCGGGCAACGGATTTCAGTTTCTGACCGGTACCGCGTCGGACCTTACGAGCGCGGCCAATCAGAGCCCCAGTGCGGTGAACCTCACCAAGAGCCAGTCGGCGACCTTCGCCCTGGCCTATTCGGACGTGGCGATAGGGACCCAGGCCTGCGGGAACGGGGTCTCGATGAGCGTGCAGTTCGCGGTGGATGGCGCGACGGTAAGCGTGTCGCCTCCCTCACCGATTCAGCCGTGCGATAACGCTCAGATCTGGCTGAGCCCGTTCTACGCGGCAGGCTAGTTCACTCTCTACTGATCGAGCGCTAACCCCGCGGTGCGGCTGCCATGAGGGTGGTGGCCCCCGAGTGTCAGCACCTACGATCTTTTTCGTGACGCGCATCGATCTGAACGGGCATCCCACCTGGGTCAAGCTGCCCAAGAGGAAGGGTCCCACCATCGTTCTTCTCCACGGTGGTCTCTCGGAGAGCGAGAGTCTGTTGCGTCCGCTCGCCCCGGGCCTCTCGAAGAGGTTTCAACTCGCCGCCTTTGATCGTCGTGGACACGGCAAGACCAAGGACACCGACGAGCCGTTTAGTTACGATGCGATGGCTGACGAAACGATCGCCTTCATCGAGTACTTAGAGCGCCGCGTGTACCTCCTCGGACACAGTGACGGCGCGAACGTGGCGTTGCTCGTTGCCGTGCGGCGACCGGACCTGCTGCGCCGCGTCGTCCTGGTCGGGGGCAACTTTCATCACGACGGTCTCGTGGCGATGAAAGACTTCACGCCCGAGAGCGAGGGATTCGCCGAGTTCGCGGTCGAGTTCGCGGGAGTCTCGCCCGACGGAGTGGAGCACGCCGCGGCGGTGGTGGAGAAGTCCCTGGCTCTCGTCAAGAGCGAGCCCGAACTGAGCGAGGACGAACTGCGCAATATCGCGACCCCCATGCTGGTGATGTCGGGTGACGATGACGTCGCACGACTGGACCACACGGTTGCTCTCTACGAGGCCCTGCCCGAGGCGCAGCTGGCGATCATCCCGGGTGCCTCCCACAGCGTGCTCAAAGAGCGCACCACACTCTGCCTGATGATCATCGAGCAGTTCCTCCTGGGACCGGTGCCGCCGCTCACCAAGATTCCATTGCGGCGCGCCGCACGCGCAGAGCGGTTAACGAAGTCCAAAGAGTGATCACCGTCGCCGGTAGACTCAGCCCAATGTTGGCGATGATCTCGCGCACACGGCTGCGTTCGATGACGTGGTGGACGTCGCTCAACGCGCTGACCGGTGATGGTCTGCTCTACCTGCTCGCGGCGGGCTTTGCCCTGACGTTGGGCGAGACCTCGACGCAGGCCGCGCAGTGGCAGTGGGGATATCTGGCCATGGGACCGTACGCCCTGGCCGCGTTGTTGGCGTTCGTGCTGGCGCGTTGTGTCGTGCGTCGCCAACGCCTGGTGCGACTCGTGCTCTTCAGCGCGGTCATTCTCGGCGCGGTCGCTGCGCCGCTCGGACTCGAAGCTCACTGGCGCCACGCGCAGCCCGAAGTCGGCGTCATTGCGAGGGCCGGCGAACTGATCAGTAAAGGCAAAGACCCCTATCGCACCTACGACGAGCACGGTCGCCTCGTTAACGAGATCAAGGACCTACCCGCCTTCGAATCATTCTTTCCGTATTTCCCCCTGATGGGCATCTTCGGTTTGCCGTCGGCCGTGTCGCACAAGAGCAAGGGCCTCACCGACGCGCGCATCATCATGACGCTGATGAGCATCATTGTCAGTGGCTGGGCGCTCGCGCTATTGCGCGCGTCCAAGGAACAGAAGCTCCGCGTCGCTCAAGTATTGATTGCGCTTCCCACAGGAGCACTGTTCTTCGCGACGGGCGGTGACGATATGCCAATTCTCGCGCTCATGTTGCTCGCGGTCGCGGCCCTGCAGCGTCGCCAGTCCAATCTCGCGGGCATCAGTCTGGGGCTGGCGGCCGCGATGAAGATCACGGCGTGGCCCATGGCCGCGGGAGCGTTGCTGGTGTCGCGCAATCCAGAAGGTCGCTCGACGTGGAAGCGAGTGTTGGCGTGGATTGCCACCACCGTGATCGTGACGACCGTGCCCTTTGCGGTGCGCGCGCCTCACGCGTTCATGGCCAACGTCTTCGCGTTCCCGCTCGGACTCGCCGGGGTCTCGTCTCCGGCGGCCAGTGCCCTGCCGGGACACCTGTTGACCACGTGGATGCCGGTGCTCGGTCACATCCTCGCGCCAGTGTCGTTTGTGATCGGCGGGTACTTCGCCACGAAGTACATCCATCGTCACTGGCCCTTGACGCTCTCGCAGATTTTGGGACTACTCGCCATCGTGTTCCTCGGCTTGATCTGTGTCGCGTCGGCCACGCGAGTGGGGTACGTGATCTATCCGCTCAACCTGTTGCTGTGGTCTTCGGTAACCAAGGAGGCGGTTGTTCCGGTTGAGGAACTCGTCGCCGTTGCTTAGATCGTGTCGGAGTTCTGGTAGATCGTGAACTTCCAGTAGACCTTGGACGCGCTCGACTTAGTGACCGTGATGCCGAGCTCCCAGTAGAAGCCGTCGCTGCCCGCCTTCTGAAATAGTGACTGGGGCTCGCCGTTGCTGGCGGTGCGTGAAAAGAGATCCCAGCCCCGCGCTTCGAGTTGGGTATCGAAGAAAGTCACGAGTTGGTTCGAGGTTGCGTGCGACGTCGCCATGGGTTCGTAGCAGTCGTACTCGCCAGCCCCTAAGTCCGGCGTATTGGCGCCGGGTCGGGGCACGGTGTTCTTGGGCACGATGAAGGAGTCGTTGAGGTTGCTCGGAACCTCTTCGCTCTGGAGGCAGTACTGCAGCGCGGGCCCGGGTTTGGCGTCGAGGGGAAGCCCACCCACCACGGTAGGAATGGTCGTGGGAACGGTGACCACGCCCTTATTGGTGGCAAAGTCAACGAGCAGAAAGACGCCGATCATGATGACCGCGAGGCCGAGAATCATCCCGGCGGGCCAGAGGCTCGTCGTGGTCGTTAACGGCGGTCGCGGAGCGGGGGGTACGTCGGGAACATCGCTCACTCACTCCATCCTAAGTGATCGATGGGACCGCGCCCTTCGCCCAGACGCCACTCGACCGCACCGTTCAGAGCGGCGAGCACGAAGGACTTCGCATCGCGCACCGCGTCGGGCAGGGGGCGTCCGAGTGCCAGTCCGGCCGCAATGGCCGACGACAGTGAGCACCCCGTGCCGTGGTCGTTGGTGGTGGCGACGCGAGGTCCGTCGAGCACCACGAGGTCGTCGGCGCTGAGCAGGACGTCGGGGGCACGATCAGGGTGCGCGGAACTCTCGAGGTGCCCGCCCTTGACGAGCACGTAACGCGGGCCCCACGAGAGGATGGTATGGGCGGCGGCGACGACGTCGTCGAGAGTGACGAGGTCGCGCGCCGCGAGCTCACAGAGCAGTGCCGTCTCACGCAAGTTCGGCGTCACCACCTCAGCCAGAGGAAAGAGCGACTCACGGTACGCCGCCACGCCGCCTTCACCCATGAGCACGTCCCCGCTAGTGGCTACGAGAACGGGATCGACGACCAGGTGGGGGAGCAGACCCTCGCGAGCGAGCGACGCCACACGTTCGACGATCTCGGGTGACGCGAGCATGCCGGTCTTGGTGGCCCGAACGTCAAAGTCAGTGACCACGGCGCGAACCTGAGCGTCGACGACGTCGGGGTCGATTGCCTGTACCGCACTGACGCCCAGGGTGTTCTGGGCCGTAACGGCGGTGAGTGCGGTCGTCGCGAACACGCCAAAGGCGTTGAGCGAGCGGATATCGGCTTGAATACCCGCTCCACCGCCAGAGTCCGAGCCCGCAATGGCGAGAGCGACGACGGGTTGCACTCACCAACCCTAACGATCAATGCTCCCCGGTACGCTGGGTTCGTGGGACAGCTCTTTAGCGTCGGGTCGGTGACATCGACCTCTCGACTGGTCGTCGGGACGGGCGGGTTTCGTTCCTTCGACGTCCTCGAAGCGTCGCTCAAGGCCTCGGAGTCGACAATCGCGACGGTCGCTCTGCGTCGCGTTGACCCCTCAGTTGAAGGCTCGATCTACGACCTCCTGACCGGACTCAACGTGACGTTGCTGCCCAATACCGCGGGTTGCTACAGCGCCGACGATGCCATCAAAGTCGCCGAACTCGCGCGCGAGGCCTTTGGCACACCGCTCGTGAAACTCGAAGTCATCGGCGACGACCTGACGTTGCTGCCCGACACCACCGAGACGCTGGTCGCGGCGGCAGAACTCGTGCGACGCGGCTTTGAAGTGTGGGCCTATACGTCCGATGACTTGATCGTGGCCCAGCGCCTCGAGCAGTTGGGCTGCGTGGCCGTGATGCCCCTGGGTTCGCCGATCGGATCTGGTCTGGGTATTCGCAACCCTCACGCCATCTCGCTGATCACCGAACGCGTCGAGGT
The DNA here is from genome assembly GCA_049801955.1 of Acidimicrobiales bacterium. Lineage (GTDB taxonomy): Bacteria > Actinomycetota > Acidimicrobiia > Acidimicrobiales > RAAP-2 > RAAP-2. Next base: position 130 of record JBARLO010000062.1, on the reverse strand, counting down.
TCCGATTCTGCTCGACGCGGGGGTGGGCACCGCCTCGGACGCCGCGTTGGCGATGGAACTGGGGTGTGACGGCGTGCTCGCCGCCTCGGCGATGAACCGCGCGCTCGAGCCGGTGCTGATGGCCGAGGCC
>JBARLO010000061.1:0-5654 GCA_049801955.1 Acidimicrobiales bacterium | reverse complement strand
CCCTCACTAGTGAGGGCAGCCGACGAGCGCGACGTGTTACTTGTTGGGCTGGGGCGTGAAGCGAAGGTAGTCCTTCACTTTGCGAAAGCCCCTGGGGAACTTCTCCTTGGCGTCCTCGTCACTGACCGCCGGAGCGATGATGACGTCCTCGCCGTCCTTCCAGTCCACGGGAGTTGAGACCGGGTAGGCGGCCGAGAGCTGCAACGAATCAAGCACGCGAACGATCTCGTCCACGTTGCGCCCGACCGACGCGGGGTACGTCAGGGTGAGCTTGACCTTCTTGTCGGGCGCGACGATGAAAACGCTGCGCACGGTCAAGGTGTCATTGGCGTTGGGGTGAATCATGTCGTAGAGGTCGGCCACCTTGTGGTCCTCGTCGCCGATGATCGGAAACGCAAGTTCTGCGCCGGCCGTCTCGTCAATGTCGCTCTTCCAACGATTGTGCGAGTCCACCGAGTCAACCGAGACCGCGATCAACTTGGTGCTGCGCTTGTCGAACTCGCCCTTGCGCAGGGAAAACGCACCGAGCTCCGTCGTGCAGACGGGCGTGAAGTCTTTGGGGTGCGAGAACAAAATGCCCCAGTTATCGCCCAGGTAGTCGTAGAAGTCCACCGTGCCTTCGGTGGTCTCCGCCGTAAAGTTGGGGGCTTCATCGCCCAAACGAATTGCCATCGTGTCTCCTTGACCCAAGGTGCTGGTCGCTCGACCGCACCGCGTCACCTTAGCGGGGGAATTTTGATTCCCGCAAATTACAACCGGATTTATAGGTTTATGTCCGTGGCCCCTCGTGGCGCCTGTGAAACTGGTGCTTGTGACGAACTCACCTGCGCTGACGATCGCCGCGTTCGACCTCGACGGAACCTTGAGCGAAGGTGGCAGCGTCTTTAAGTGGCTGCGCTATCTACGCGGAGATCGCGCCACCTATATGGCGAGCGCGTCTCTCGCATTTCCCCTTTTGGTGGGAGCCATTCGCTCCGGTCGCTGGGCCGATCGGGCCAAGGAACGACTTTTCCAGAAGCTGATCGCGGGATTGGAACTGACGGACGTTCGCGATCGCTCGCGCATCTTCGCTGTCGAACACTTTGAGAAACATGGTCGCGAGTGGCTGCTCACTCGACTTCGCTGGCACCTCCAGCAAGGTCACAGCGTCGTGCTGGTCTCGGCGTCGCCCCAGATCTACGTCGACATGGTGGCTGAGATGCTCGACACCTCGGGCGGTCTTGGCACTCGCCTCGCGGTGGACGCGCGCGACAGACTCACGGGCAGTTACCTCGGTCAGAACTGTCGGGGCAAGGAGAAGATGCGTCGATTGGCCGAGTGGATCGAAGAGCATCACCCCGGCGGCGAGCCCGTCGTCTACGCCTACGGCAACTCACGGGGCGACCGGCGAATGCTGGGCGCCGCGACATTCCCCTACGACGTGGGTCGACTGGGTCGCCTTGGCGCCCTTCGGCGTTTCCCGCACGCACGCGACGACCACTTCCCTGACAAGTCCGAGACGCCGAGCTCGCTTACTCCTGACGAATAGAGGCGCCGAGCTCGACGATGCCGCCTTCGCGGCCGTCGTAGGTCACCTGCAGTGTGGCGGCTCGTTCGCTCCAGGCCACCACGTTGTGCCCGAGCGGGTCGGTGACTCCGACATTGAGGTCGTAGACACCATCGAGTAGCGGCACGTGGGAAAGGTCGACGGCCACGTGGTTGCGTCCGGGCGTGAGATTAACCGGCGCGCCTTGGGCGTCGCTGCGGCTCACGAGCGTCCCGTTGTGGGTGAAGAGCTCGATCACGAAGTTCCCGCTGTAGGCGTTTTGGGACACGATGCTCACGTCGAGGTGCAAACCGGCACCACTCTTGACCTCGAAGGAACCCAAAGGCGTGGAGACCGACTCGATGCGCACCGTACCGAGCAGGTGAGAGGGGTCGTGCTCGACGGCGTCGGCCATGAGGTGCTCGCGGAAAATACGCAGCGAGTCGCGCGTGGCCCCGTCAGCGATCATGTCGCCGCCGTCCAAGACGATGGCACGATCGCACAGGGCGCGCACTTGATCAGCGTTGTGCGTGACGAGCAGGATCGTGCGGCCCTCTTGCTGAAAGCGACGAATCCGGTCGACGCACTTGGCCTGGAAACGCTCGTCGCCCACGGCCAGAACCTCATCGACGACCAGAATGTCGGGGTCGACGTTCACCGCGACGGCAAAGGCCAGTCGCACGTACATGCCGCTCGAATAGAACTTCACTTGGGTGTCGATGAACTGCTCGATCTCGCTGAAGGCCACCACGTCATCGAAGATGCCGTCCACCATCTTGCGAGAAAAGCCCAACATGGCACCGTAGAGATAGACGTTGTCGCGGCCCGAGAGTTCCGTCTGGAAGCCCGCGCCGAGTTCGAGCAGCGCCGCCAGACTGCCGCGCAGCCGGATCTCACCCGCTGAGGGTTTCAGCACGCCACAGATGCACTTGAGCAGTGTCGACTTACCCGACCCGTTGTGCCCAACAATGCCCAGCGTCTCGCCTTCGGAGACGGTGAAGTTGATGTTGTTGAGTGCGTCAAAGACTTCGGTGGTTCCCGAGCGCGGGTGCAAGAGTCGCTCCTTGAGCGACTGGTGGCGCTCGTGGTGGATCTTGAAGTTCTTCGAGACGCCCTCAACGGCGATGACGTCAACCATCTAGAGCACCGACTCGAAGTCACCCTCGAGGCGCCCGAAGATCGCCTCGGCGACGAAGAACGCCACGATCGAGATGCCGAGGAGCACGGCATTGAGAATGAGGAATTTGTCGTATGACCAGGTCGGCAGCACGTCAATCAGCGGGTGCGGAGCGACGGTCGAGTGCACGATCGTATTCACGTAGAAGACCCGTTGGAAGGTCACGACGATCAAGGTGATCGGATTCAAGAAGTAGATCCACGTGAGCCCTCGCGGCTGGAGGTGCGGAGCGACGGCGTGAGAGTAGGAGTAGACGATCGGCGTCATCCAGAACCACAGCTGCAAGACCACTTCCATGAGGTGCTTCATGTCGCGCAGGTACACATTGATCGCCGACATCACGATGGCCAAGCCAGCGGTGAAGAAGTAGAGCGAGAGGAACGAGATCGGCAGAATCGTCACGAACTTCCACGCCGGCGCGTGCTGGGAGGCCGCGACGAAGACGATCAGTACGGCGAGCTGTACCACGAAGTAGACGACCGAGGCCCCCACGTTGGACAGCGCCAGGATCTCACGGGGGAAGGAGACTTTCTTGACGAGCGCGGCGCGGTCCACGATGACGCCGGTCGCGGTGTTCACCGAGTTCTGGAACAAGTTCCACACCACCAGACCCGAGAACAGGTAGATGACGAAGTTCGGATAGCCGTTCTTTAAGAAGAACGAAAAGACCAGGAAATACACGCCCAGCGTGAACGCTGGCGACACCATGGACCAGAACAGTCCCAGCGTCGAGTTCTTGTACTTGATGCGAATGTCTGAGACGATGAGGCCGAGCAGCAACTCGCGACGAGCCCAGAGGTTCGCCAGTCGCCTCGTGAGCGAAACGCGGGCGCTAACGACGCGTACCGGCAACTCCTCCGATGAACGAGTTCGCAGACCCTCACCGGGGGCGTGGCTCACTAGACCCCTTGGCGAATGGCCGACTTCTCGATCACTGCATCGATGAAGCCATAGTCCAGCGCCTCTTGCGCCGTGAACCAGCGGTCGCGGTCCGAGTCAGCTTCGATGCGATCTACGGGCTGGCCGGTGTGGAACGCAATGCGCTCGGCCAACGTCTTCTTCATGTAGATAATTTGCTCCGCCTGGATGGCGATGTCCGAGGCCTGTCCCTGCATGCCACCCATGGACGGCTGGTGCATGAGGATGCGGCTGTGGGGCAGGGAGAAGCGCTTGCCCGGTGTACCGGCGCACAACAGGAACTGGCCCATGGAGGCCGCCATGCCGATGCAAATCGTGCGCACGTCACAGTTGACGTACTGCATCGTGTCATAGATCGCCATGCCGTCGGTCACCGATCCGCCGGGCGAGTTGATGTAAATGCTGATATCCCGATCGCGATCTTCGGCCTCAAGTAGTAGTAGTTCTGCGCAAATGCGGTTGGCCATGTCCTGATTCACCTCAGAACCCAAAAATACAATGCGCTCTCGTAGGAGGCGCTGATTGAGGTCGTTCGCGCCGTAATCGGTCACCCTGGAGTTAATCATTGGACCAATCTACCGTGTGAGTACGGAAACTTCGGCCCTCGCGCTCTAGAGTGGAGAGGCTCGCGGGCGTGGCGGAATTGGCAGACGCGCTGGTTTTAGGTACCAGTTCTTCGGAGTGTGGGTTCGAGTCCCTCCGCCCGCACGATTTCGCCACTTGCTCGTCGCTTCGAGGCGTTCGCTCGAATGTCGTCGCTGGATGTGGATCTGCTAGCGTGGGTGACGCTGGTTTATCGCATCTCGCGATAGAGACCGATTCGACACTTCTTTCGAGTTGGACTCACCTCAACTCGTAGGAGTTTCTATGTCTATGTCCTTTGCCGATCTCGGCGTGCCCGCACGCCTCGTGGAGCGATTGCGCGCCCGCGGAATCACCGAGTCGTTCGCCATCCAAGAGGCCGCCATTCCCGACGCCCTGGCGGGCCGCGACGTGGTCGGAAAGGCCGCCACCGGATCTGGAAAGACCCTGGCCTTCGCCCTCCCCCTGCTCGCCAACTTGAAAAAAGCCCAACCGCGCAAGCCCACCGCCCTCGTGTTGGTGCCCACTCGTGAACTCGCCGGCCAGGTCCAAAAAGAGGTCGCTCAACTCACCGATGATCGCGGTCGACGCGTCATCTGCATTTACGGCGGCACGTCGTACAACGTGACGCGCAAGGCCCTGAACTACGGCGTGGACGTCGTGGTGGCGTGTCCCGGTCGCCTCGAGGACATGCTCGAGCAGCGGGCCCTCGACCTCGCCTCGGTCACCACCGTCGTCGTCGACGAGGCCGACCGCATGGCCGACATGGGCTTCTTGCCCGCAGTTCGTCGCATCGTCTCCAGTACCTCACCCCAGCGTCACGTGATGCTGTTCTCTGCGACCATGGGTCCTGACGTGTCGTCGCTCGTTCGCGAGTTCACTCACGACGCCAATGTCCACGACGTCGTGGCCGATGAAGCACCCAGCGACGTCGAGCACTACTTCTGGCGCGTGCCGCGCGAGCAGCGCGTCGAGTTCACGGCCGACATCATCAAAGAGTACGTACGGGCCATCATCTTCACGCGCACCAAGCATGGCGCGGACCGCCTGGCTCGCCAGCTCGGTGAGCGCGGACTCTCGGCCGTGCCGTTGCACGGCGATCGCACCCAGGCCCAGCGCGAAAAAGCGTTGCGCAGCGTCAAGAGTGGTCAGATCCAGGTCCTCGTAGCGACCGACGTGGCCGCGCGAGGCATTCATATCGACCTGATGCCGGTCGTCGTGCACTACGACCCGCCAGCCCAAGCAACCGACTACCTGCACCGTTCCGGGCGAACTGGTCGAGCGGGCGCCACGGGCGTGGTGATCTCGCTCGTCGGAGAGGACGTTGTCGGTCACACCAAGCGCCTCCAACGCGCTTTGGGCATCGACGAACCGCTGACCTCGCGCGAGGACGCCCAGCCCATTCGTTTGGGCGTCATCGACGACGCGGTAGCCGCACAGTCACTCGACGAG
>JBARLO010000060.1:0-38712 GCA_049801955.1 Acidimicrobiales bacterium | reverse complement strand
GGCTCGCTCGACCCCTTGGCGGTGGCGGCCCTGATCGATGGTCACGCGGAGAACGCCGCGGCGTCGGTGCTCGGTGGCCTGGTCGTCGCCCGAGTGGAAGGTGACACCGTTATTGCGCGCTCCCTGCCGCTCGACGACGCGTGGCGCTTCGTGGTGGTCGTGCCCGAACAAGAGTTGGCCACCATCGACGCTCGTCGGGCGCTGCCCGAGCGCGTGCTCCTCGGCGACGCCGTGCATAACTTGAGCGCGCTGGGTCTGCTGATCGCCGGACTCGGTGATCACTCCAAATTCGTGTCCTCCTCGATGGAGGACGTCCTGCACCAGCCGTATCGCTCGGAGTTGCTACCCTTTGCCGACGAGTTGCTCGGAGCGCTGCGCGAGGCGGGAGCAGCGGGATCGTGTTGGTCGGGCGCCGGGTCGTCGATGCTGGGCATCGTCACGAGCGAAAACGCCGCTGACGTCGCGTTGTCAGCGAAGGAGTTCTTGCACACTCGATCGATACCCGGCGAGGTATTCACCCTCGACGCGGATCGTTCGGGTCTGGTCACACGTTGAACGACGACGCTTCTCGCGTCGACGCTCGGACGCTGGGCGGTGCGGGATTTTTGCTAGCCGGTGTCGTTCTCGTTCAGTGGAGCGCCGCATTGGTCGTGCCCGTCTTTTCGGTGCTCGGGGCCTCGGCGACCAGTGCCTGGCGATTTCTGATCGGCGCGGTCATTCTGCTCGCCATGACCCGACCCAACCTTCGAACCTGGACACGAACCCAGTGGATTGGGACCTGCGCACTCGGGGTCTCCACCGCGTTCATGAACCAGTGCTTCTACCAGGCCCTGGCGCGCATCCCGCTCGGCGGAGCAGTCGCCATTGAGTTCCTCGGCCCCCTGTGCGTGGCCGCGTTGGGTCGTCGCAGTCTGCGCCACTTTGCCTTCGTCGTGCTCGCGGGTCTCGGCGTGCTCGCCCTCACGCACCCGGGTAATGGCCTCACGCTCATCGGCGTACTCTTCGCGGCGGGTTCCGGACTGGGCTGGGCGCTCTACGTGATCTGTGCCGCACGCGTGGGCGGTGTGACTCGCGGATTTGAGGGGCTGGCGGTCTCGATGTCGATCGCCGCCCTCGTGACGCTCCCGTTCTCGCTTCCCAGGACCGACCAACTCTTTTCGCACCCCGACACGTTGGCGCGCCTTGGGATCGTGGCTGTCATGGCCATCGTCCTGAGCTTCGGGGCGGACATGCAGGGACTGCGTCGTGTGCACTCCTCGATCGCCGGGGTCTTGTTGGCGTTCGATCCGGCGGTCGCCTTCCTCATCGGTTGGTTGCTGTTGAGCCAGAGCGTGAGCGGGTGGGATTTCGTGGGACTCGGCTGCGTGATTGTGGCGGGCGTGGCGGTCACCTATAACTCGAGCGTGGGCGAGGCGGGCGTGGTCGCCTAGTGCGTACCCCGTTGCGGCTCTGGGCGTGCAAATGAGCGCCGTTAGGCTAAAGGAGTGACAGAACCCCGTACGTTCGCCATTCGTACATTTGGGTGCCAGATGAACGAGCACGACTCCGAGCGCCTGGCCGGACTGCTCGTCGCCGACGGCCTCGTGCCCGCCGAAGAGGACCTTGAGGCGGACGTCATTGTACTGAATACCTGCACGATTCGAGAGAATGCCGACCTCAAGTTGTACAGCGCGCTCGGCCAGTTGAAGGCACTTAAGGAGAGTCGTCCGGGCATGCAGATCGCCGTGGGCGGGTGCATGGCCCAAAAGGATCGCGGATCCATCTTGGAACGCGCCGGGTGGGTCGACGTGGTCTTTGGGACCCACAACCTGGGCGCGGCGCCCTCGCTCCTACGCCGTGCGGTGCGCGAAGGTCCGCTCGTCGAGATTCTGGATGCGCCCGATCCCGTGACCAGTCGCGACATGGCGCCCGCCCTGTACGCGGTGCGCGAACTGAGTTTTGCCGCGTGGATGACGATCCAAACGGGCTGTGACAACACGTGCGCGTACTGCATCGTGCCCAGCGTGCGTGGCGGGGAGATCAGTCGGCCCCTCGAGGACCTGCTGGCCGAAGCCGCGATGCTCGCCCACAGTGGTGTCACCGAGATCACGGTGCTCGGCCAGAATGTCAACTCGTACGGACGAGACATCACCGGACGACGCCCGCTCTTTGCGGAGCTCTTGCGCGCACTGGGTGAGATTGAGGGCCTGGAACGGGTGCGCTTCACCAGTCCGCACCCCAAGGATCTCCGCCCCGAGACGATCGCGGCCATGGCTGAGACGCCAAATGTCTGCAATCAGCTGCACCTGCCGCTGCAGTCGGGATCGAATCGCGTACTCAGTGCCATGCGGCGCGGCTACCGCGTCGAGCGATACCTCGAGAAACTCGAGGCGGCGCGCGCGGCGATTCCCGACCTCGCGGTCACCACGGATCTCATCGTGGGCTTTCCCGGCGAGAGCGACGCGGAGTTCGACGAGACCCTCGAAGTCGTCGCTCACTGTGAGTTCGACCTCGCCTACACCTTCATCTTCTCGCCGCGCGAGGGTACGCGCGGCGCGCAGATGACGGACTCGTTCGTCGCCAGTGACGTCATCAAGGAACGCTTCGAACGCTTAAAGGACGTCACTGATCGTTCGGCGTTGCGCCATCACCAGGCGCGCGTGGGCCAGCGCGAAGAAGTGTTGGTCGAGGGTCCTTCGCGGCGCAACGATCAGATGCTCTCGGGTCGCACTCGTCAGGGCAAGCTCATTCACTTTCCCGTCAGCGACGCGCCGCTTCGCGCGGGCTCTCTCGCCAGTGTGGACGTGACGTACGGCGCGCCCTACTACCTCATGGGTGAGATGCACGAGGTGCTGAGAGCGCCACGTCACAAGATTCGCGTGCCGCTGCTCTCTTCGTGAGGGCGTTGCTAGGACCCGCGGTGGCTCTGGTCGGTGCGACCGCGTCGGGTAAGTCGGCGCTCGCCCACGAGTTAGCGCTCCGTGAGGGCGACGTCGACATTGTGAGCGTGGACGCCATGTGCGTCTACCGGGGGATGGACCTCGCGACCGCCAAGCCCACTTCGCGTGAGCGCGTCGAGGTGCCCTATCACCTCCTCGACCTCGTCGAACCCTCCGAGGAATACACGGTCGCCCAGTTTCAGCGCGACGCGGCTCACGCCAGCTCACAGATTTGGGGAGCTGAGCGCCGCGTGCTCTTCGTGGGCGGCACCGGACTTTATGGGCGCGCTGTTCTGGACGATCTGGACATCCCCTCGAGGTATCCCGAGGTTCGTCGCGAGCTAGATGAGCGCGCAACCCTCGATCTGGCATCGCTGTACGCCCAGTTGGAGGAGCTCGACCCGCTCTCGGCGAGTCGCATGGAGGCTTCGAACGAACGGCGCATCGTGCGCGCCCTCGAGGTGACGCTCGGTTCCGGTCGGCGGTTCTCCTCCTACGGCGATGGGTTGATGTTGTACGGTCCTTCGCGCGTCATTCAAGTGGGACTCGACGTGCCTCTCGAGACACTCGACGAGCGCATTGAGTTGAGATTTCGCCGCTGGATGGACGAGGGTTTGGTGGACGAAGTCGTGGGCCTCCAAGAGCGTCCCGGGGGCCTCGGACGCACTGCTCGCCAGGCCGTGGGCTATCGCCAGATCCTCGCGCACCTCGAAGATGGACAAGACTTAGAGGAGAGCGTGAGCGACGCCATCACCCACAGTCGTCGCCTCGCTCGACGACAACGGTCGTGGTTCCGTCGCGATCCGCGGGTCGAGTGGTTTACCGACCCTGGCTTGGCGGCCGCTCGCCTGATGGCGGTGGTGAATGATTTTGACGGGTTCGTGCGAGACTGACGTGGTGACAATGCGATCACTCCAGAAGTGGCAGGGCGCGGGAAACGATTTTCTCGTCGACGTGCAGAGCGCGGGTGAGCCGCGTTCCTGGACGAGTGGACAGGTGCGCGCGATCTGTGCTCGCGCAACCGGGGTGGGCGCCGACGGACTACTGGTGGCCGCCCTTTCCAACGGTGCCACGATGACTTTGTTCAACGCCGATGGCTCACGGGCCGAAATGTCAGGAAACGGGGCCCGCTGCCTGGCGGCAGCAGTACGCCGAGCCACGCAGTCCGACTTCGACGACCTCGTCGTCATGACCGACGCGGGCGAAAAGACCGTACATCTCGACATGGAGAACGACGTTTTGGGTGGCGGCAGCGTCGAGATGGGCGAGGTGACGTTCGGGGATGACCTCGAGGGTTCGTGGGGTGTGGCCTACGTGGGGAACCCGCACGTCGCGGTACTGGACGAGAAGCACTGGAACGACGCGACGCGCGAAGATCTTGCGGCCAAGTTCGCCGCCCACATGGGCGGAGCGAACGTGGAGTTCGTGAGCGTGCTGGGTCCCAGTCACCTGAAGATACGCGTCATCGAGCGCGGGGTGGGATGGACACTGGCCTGCGGTACCGGGTCGTGCGCCGTGGCGGCTCTCGCCCGGCGTCACGGCGTGAGTGGCGATGAGGTGAAGGTAGAGAATCCCGGTGGGACCCTGAGCGTGAATCTCACGGGCCAGCGTGCGACGCTGAGCGGACCGGTGCAGTTCGTGGCGGACGTGGAGTGGCTCGAAGCTTGACGTACATTCCCGACACTCTCATTGACCGGAGTTTTCGCGAGAAGATCGTTCTGGTGGGAGTCCTGTTCCCCGCAATGAGCGAGGACGACCTCGACCGTCAGCTCGACGAGTTGGCACTCCTCGTCGACACCGCCGGTGCGGACGTGGTGGCCCGAGTGGTTCAACGCCGCGACGCACCCGACGCCGCGACGTACCTTGGTTCGGGCAAGGTGAAGGAACTGCTCGGCCTCTGTCTCGCCCTCGATGCCGACACGGTGGTCTTTGAAGACTCGCTGAGTCCCGCCCAGCAGCGCAACTTAGAAAAGATCCTGGGTCGCACGGCGATCGACCGCACGGCGGTGATTCTGGACATCTTCGCCCAGAACGCTCGCACGCCCGAAGGAAAAGCCCAGGTCGAACTCGCACTCCTGCAGTACCGACTCCCGCGCCTGCGTCGAGCCGGGGGATCGCTCTCCCAGCAGGCGGGCGGTATCGGCACGCGAGGACCCGGCGAGACACAACTGGAAGTCGACCGCCGTCGTCTCGTCCAGCGCATCCATCACATTCGCCGCGAGCTCAAAGAGATCGATCGCACGCGCCAGGTCCAACGCCAGGGTCGCGAACGGGGTCGACACCGTGAGGTCACCCTCGTGGGCTACACCAATGCGGGCAAGTCGTCGATGTTGAACGCGCTCACCCACGCGGGCGTGGAGGTGGAGAACCGTCTCTTCGTGACCCTGGACCCGCGCACGCGCCAGCGTCAACTGCCCGGTGGCGAGACGGTCCTCTTCACCGACACCGTCGGGTTCATCTCGAATCTGCCCCACGAACTCGTCGAAGCCTTTATGAGCACGTTGAACTCAGTGCAGTTGGCCGACCTGCTCGTGCACGTCGTCGACGGATCGAGTGACCGCGCGGAGGAGCAGATCGCCGCGGTGCGCGACGTTCTCATCGAGATCGGCGCGGAGCACGTACCCGAACTGCTGGTCTTTAATAAGGCCGACGTGCCGGGCTCGCGCGCGAAGGACCTGGCCAAGATCTACGACGGGGTCTGGGTGTCGGCCCTGACGGGAGAGAACCTCGACGAGGTCATCGAGCGCGTGGGTGAGCGACTTCGTTCTCGCGATCGCGTCATGGCCTTGCAGTTGCCCTTGGACCGCGGCGACCTGCTCGCGGCGGCCCATCGTGAAGGCGACGTCCTCGACACGACGGTGAGTGACGACGGAGTGCTCATTCACGTGGTGTTGGACGCGGTGGGCGCCGCGCGATTTCGCGAGTGGAGGGTGTCGGCGTGAGGTTTTCGCCCCCGGCGTACCCCTACGAGCGCCTCGACGGCCTGAGGGAGGTGGCGTCGCACTTCGAGGGGGGCGCCATTGACTGTTCCATCGGCACGCCGATTGATCCGCCACCCGACTTCGTGATCGAGGAACTAGCCCGTGGGGTGGGCGCGAGGGGATACCCGCCCTCGGCCGGGACGGCAGATTTTCGCGACGCCGCCCGCGCCTGGATGGCCCGGCGCTTTGGCGTGGACGTGTCCGCGAACGATCTGGCTGCCTGCGTGGGTACCAAAGAGTTCGTCGCCTCGCTCGCGGGGTACCTGAACTTGCGCTCGCCCGAGCGTGACACCGTGCTGTACCCGGCCGTCAGTTATCCGACGTATGCCATGAGCGCGACGCTGGCGGGCCTGCGAGCAGTGCCCGTACCTCTCGTGAAGGGTCAACTGGATCTCTCCTCGATTGAGCCAAACGATGCGCAGAGGGCGGTGGTGCTGTGGGCGAACTCACCGGCCAATCCCAGCGGCTACCTCGATGACTTAGAGCGAGTGTCGCAGTGGGGTAGGACCAACGAGGTTCTCATTGCGAGCGACGAGTGCTACTGCGAATACACGTGGGCCTCCTCGCCGCGCACCATCCTCGAACACGGATCAGAGGGCGTTCTCGCCGTTCACTCCATCTCCAAGCGATCCAATCTGGCGGGCGTGCGCGCAGGCTTCTACGCCGGCGACCCCGACGTGGTGCGCTACTTACGCAGCCTGCGCCAACACGCGGGACTGATGGTACCCGGTCCCGTCCAGGCCGCGGTCGCGCTCGCCTACGGAGACGACGAACACGTAGTGGTCCAACGTGATCGGTACTGGTCGCGGCTCGAAGGCCTCGCGGGCGCGCTCGAGTCGGTGGGCGTGACTGCTCCCACGCCGGAGGGGGCGTTCTATCTCTGGTGTTCGAATGAGGGCATGGACGGTTGGGATCTGGCGACGGTGCTGGCGGAGCGCTCGGGTCTCGTGGTGAGTCCGGGCGAACTCTACGGAGAAACCGGCCGGGACTACGTGCGCATCGCCGTGGTCCAGCCCGATGAGCGCCTGGAACTGGCGGCCGCGCGTCTGAGGTCGTCCTAAAGCCCCAAACTACGCTGGTGACGTGAGCGATCTCGAAGCACGAATAGGCCACTGGTACGAGCAGATTGGCGACATGACGCCCGAGAACACCGAAGCGCGTCGTGACGTTGAGCTGGTCATCACCAAGCTCGACGACGGGCAGGTGCGAGTCTGCGACATCGGCGAGGACGGAAAAGTCGTGGTCAACGAGTGGACCAGGCAAGCGATTTTGCTCCTGTTTCGACTGCGCGGGCTGGAGGCGAGCGAGGCGGGCCCCTTTGAGTATCTGGACAAGCTCGACCTGAAAACCGACTACGCGCGCCGAGGTGTTCGCGCGGTGCCCGGGGCGATCGCACGTTATGGCAGTTATCTCAGCCCGGGCGTGGTGATGATGCCGAGCTTCGTCAATATCGGTGCGTGGGTGGGCGCGAACACGATGGTGGACACGTGGGCCACCGTGGGGAGTTGTGCGCATATCGGAGACAACGTTCACCTGTCGGGCGGCGTGGGCATCGGCGGCGTTCTGGAGCCAGCCAACGCCGTGCCCGTCGTCATCGAAGATGACGCGTTCATCGGCAGTCGCAGCATGATCGTCGAAGGTGCTCGGGTGGGACGAGGATCGGTGGTGGGTGCAGGGACGATGTTGAGTCCCTCGATTCCCGTCCTCGACGCCGAGACGGGGGAAGAACTTTCGAGAGGCTACATACCCGACTACTGCGTCGCCATCTCAGCCAGCCGACGGCGAGAGTATCCCGGTGGGGAGTTCTACTTGCCATCGGTGCTCGTGATCAAGCGCCTCTCCGAAGGCGAGCGGCACAACAAGGCGGCTCTCAATGAGGTCCTGCGAGACCACGGCGTGTCTACGTGAGTCGACTCGACGACGTCTATGAGTTGGTGTCGATCAGTTCGGTGAGTCACCACGAATCGGCTCTGGCCGACCACATTGAGGCAGTCCTTCGCACGAATGACACCTTGGAGGTCGTGCGCGTTGGCGACAACGTCGTGGCGCGCACGACGGGCGATCACCCGAGTCGCGTGATCGTGGCCGGGCACCTGGACACCGTGCCGGGCGACGCGAGTGCAGCGACGGTGCGTGGCGACGTGCTGACCGGTCTCGGTGCGTGCGACATGAAGGGCTCACTCGCCGTCATGCTCGCGCTGGCGAGCGAGGGCGCCGCGCACCACCGTGACGTCACGTGGATCTTCTACGCCCGTGAAGAGGTGTCGCGCGCCGAATCGGGACTGGTCGAATTGAGGGAGAAGCGCCCAGATCTCCTGATGGCAGACGTCGCGCTGCTCTGTGAACCTACCGCCGGCGTGGTGGAAGCCGGTTGCCAGGGTACGTTGCGCGTGCGCGTGGAGGTTGCGGGACAGCGTGCTCACACTGCTCGCCCCGCCAGCGGACGTAACGCCATTCACCGCGCTGCGCAGATCATCACGCGAGTGGCGGACTACGAACCGCGCCACGTTCAGCTCGATGGTGTGGAGTACTGTGATCAGCTCCAGGTGGTGTTCGTCGAAGGGGGAGTGGCAGCCAACGTCGTCCCGGACGCCGCGATTGTCACGATCAACCATCGGGTGGCTCCCGATCGCTCCGGCGACGATGCGGCAGCGTGGCTACGCGGCTACCTCGGCGATCTTCTCGAAGATGTCGATGAGCTCAGTGTGGTCGACTGGGCTCCGAGTGCGCCGCCGTCGCTCACCAACGAACGACTGAGTGCACTGGTCGCTCTCACGGATGGACCGGTTCGGGGCAAACTGGGCTGGACCGACGTCGCGACGTTCCACGAACTCTCAATTCCGGCGACCAACTTTGGTGCAGGAGATCCATCGCTCGCTCATCGCAGTGACGAAATGATCACCAGTGACGACGTGGAACGCTTTGAGCGCGTGTTGCGCGAATGGCTGAGTTGACGACGACTTAGTAGCGGCGCAGCACCGAGATCACGCGTCCAAAGATACTGACCTCGCGAGAGTCGAACTCCATTGGCTCCATCGTCGAGCTCTCAGGTTTCAGGATGACGCGCGAGCCTTGGGCGAAGAATCGCTTGACGGTCGCCTCGTCGCCAGGAATTCCCGCCACGACGATCTCTCCCGATCGCGCGGTCTGCTGACGCTCGACGACGATAAAGTCGCCGGCCAAGATACCCGCGTCGATCATCGAGTCCCCTCGAACTTGGAGCACGTACGTGTCACCGCGTCCCGCAAACTGTTCGGGTATCGACATCAACTCGTGGGTACTCTCTAGGCCCAGCACGCCGGTGCCTGCGGCCACGTCACCGACGAAGGGAATGCGGCGAATGTTCTGGTCAGGGGCGGTATTGGTGGCGTCGAGACGAACCGTCAACGTGCGCGGCTGCTGGGCGTTCTTCTCGATGTAGCCCGCGTTCTTGAGGACCGTGATGTGGTTCGCGACCGTGGCCGACGACGAGAGTCCGACGTGCTCACCGATCTCGCGGATCGTCGGGGGAAAGCTGCGCTCGCGCTGACAGGTGACGATGAACTCCAAAATCTGTCGACGCATCGGGGTCAAAACCTCGGCCATGGTGCTCCTTCGTTGACGAACAGTTGTTCGTAGGCTACACCGAACCCTCGACCGGTTCAAACATCCATTCGAAATGATTTCGATGGCGTGGCATTACCGGGAGTGCCTACTTTCACAGTTTTGCCCCTGATAAAGTTCGGCAAAAGTCAAATCGACTTGACGTCTCTGGGGTAAATGCAGGTCACTTGGGTGACGTGCAGGTGAACTCGGTAGCGGGCAGTAAAGGGAATAAAAAATCAAGGGAGGACGTTGCTCATGAAGCTTCGTTGGAATAAGACGGTGGCGCTGGCCGCTGTAGGAGCGATGGCTGTAACGGCTGTGCCGCTCCTTGCAGGAACGGCGACAAGTTCAGCGGCATCAAAGCCTACGTACACCATTGGCGTACAGGGTCCATTCACGGGAAGTGACTCTGACTACGGTCTCTATGAGTACGCCGGTGTGGAGTATGCCGTCAGTCTGGCTAACGCCAGCGGGAAGTACGACTTCAAGCTGAAGACGGAGAAGTTTGACGACCAGGGTTCTTCAACCGTGGCGCCCGGAGCGGCCCAAAGGGCCGTGGGCACCAAGGGATTGGTCGCCATTGTGGGCCCGTCATTCTCTGGTGCTTCGCAGGTGTCGTACCAGTACTACCACGCGGCGCACATTGCTGAAGTGAGCCCGTCAGCGACCGCAGTTGCGCTCGCCAGCGGCTCGGACAGCAGTTTCTTCCGTACCGTGGCCGACGACTCGGTCCAAGGTGGGGCGGACGCGAGCTACCTCGTGACCACGAAGGGTGAGAAGAACGTCACCGTTATTGGCGACGAGTCCTTCTACGGCACTGGTCTCGCCAACGTCGTGGCCGCGCAGGCAACGAAGCTCGGTGCGACCGTGACGACGAAGTCAATCGCCAACATCAACGAGGGCGGCGGCGGTAACGCTGGTGCGTACAGCACCCTGGCGACCGAGCTGGCTCAGGCAGACCCCGCGTCGATCTTCTACGGAGGGTACGCACCGGAGTTCGGTTTGCTTCTTGGTGACCTCGCGAGCGATGGCTACTCCACGACGAACCACGTCATCATGTCGGGTGACGGTTCGAACGACTCCGCATTGATGACGAGCACCTCACCAGCGACCGCCGCGAATGGCGCGTTCCTGAGTGAGTCCGCCACCGGCAAGGTGAGCTACTTCACCGGCAAGATGGCGACCGCGTTTACCAAGTTGACTCACGTCAAGGCTTCAGTGGCGATCTACGCCGCTCAGTCCTACGACGCGGCCAACGCAATCATTAAGGCCCTGGTCGCGGACAAGAAGACGGCATCGATTTCGACCCTGCGTAAGGAGACGGTGGCTTCACTGCACAAGGTTTCCTTCGTGGGCGTGACCGGTCCCATCTCCTTCCAAGGTGACGGTGACCTCAAGGTTGACAAGGGTGAAGTGCAGGTTTCTGAAGTCGAGAACGGCGTCATTACGGTTTTGACGAACGTCGGCTGATAGACATTCACATGTAATTGCCACTAGGGCCGGGGTTTTGCCCCGGCCCTAGTGGCATACCGAAGCAGACGGGGTTGTTAGGTAAACATGGGATTCGCGCATTTTTGGTTGTCGGGGTTTGATCAGATTCGCACCGGCTTTTGGGCGTACGTCGCAGTGGGTCTCGAGAACGGTTCGCTCTACGCGATGATCGCCGTGGGCTACACGCTGGTCTACGGCGTACTCGGGCTCATCAACTTCGCTCACGGAGAAGTCTTCATGTGCGGTGGATTCGCCGCAGTGCTCTTGACCCACGCGATCATCGGCAGCGGCGTGCGAAACGGCTGGGCGTCGGTCGGTCTCATCTTCGCGGGTATCGCTTTCGCGGGACTGATTAGCGCACTCGTCGCGACCGGGGTGGAGCGAGTCGCCTATCGACCGCTGCGACGAAGACACGCGCCCAAGCTCGCCTACCTGATCAGTGCTATCGGGGCGTCCTACTTCCTGCAGACTCTCGCCGGTAAGGAATTTGGCTACGGTCAAAACGTCTTTCCCGCGGAGATATTTCCCGCCGGCCAGACGATGTTTTCGATCGGCGGCACGCCGATCCACACCATCCAAGTCGTCTGCTTGATCGTGGGCCTGGCGATGTTCATCTCGGCGGACCGCATCGTGCGCCAGACGAGACTCGGACGGGGAATTCGCGCGGTGTCCCAGGACGCCGAGACCTCAGCGCTCATGGGCGTCAACATCGACCGCACCATCACCCTCACCTTCATCATCGGTGGCACGCTGGCCGGAGCGGCCGGATTCTTGTACTCCATCCAGAACGGCATCATCCAGAGCTCGGGCACGGAACTGGGTATCTACGCCTTTACCGCGGCTGTCCTGGGCGGGATTGGCAACCTTCGCGGCGCGGCGCTCGGCGGTCTGGTGATCGGACTCTTCGGGAGTTTCTCGGTACCCTTCGCCTTCGAGGGCAATATCACGTGGGTGGAGATCTACACGTTCTTGATTTTGGTGCTGGTCTTGATCATCCGACCGACCGGCATCCTTGGTGAGCGCTCGGGGAGGACGGCGTGAACCTGCTGTCGCCCGCCTCGCTGAAGCGACTCTCGGGCGCGTTGATGTTGACCGCGCTCGTTGCGGTCATGACGGGTGCTCCGGGGGGATTTGGCGTGCCGGCGGACACGGGTATCCACGGCTCGTTCTTAGAGCACGTCTCGTACTTCGGGCTCTTTCGCACGCAGCGCTGGGCCATCTTCCTCACGCTCGGCATTTTGGCTTGGCTGGTGGTCTCGTTCTATCAGCCGCGCGCACTGGCCATCCGGCGCAAGTTGGAACCGATCGTGGCCGTTCCGTCGAAGGTCATGGAGAAGCGCCGCAATCGGTTCATCCTCATCGGGGTGGTCCTCGTTCTCACGCTCCTCATTCCGCACTTTGAGCACCAGCAGTTCTGGATGTACTTGATCGTCGAGCAGATCGGTGTGTGGATTCTCCTCGCCCAAGGACTCAACGTGGTGGTGGGTTTCGCGGGTCTCTTGGACCTCGGCTTTGCCGCCTTCTACGCCATCGGGGCCTATACGACGGCGTGGTTGACCGGCGTGCTCCCGACCCCCGCCCTGTTCCATCATCCGATCCCCACTCTCTGGTGCATCCCCATCGGAGTGGGCCTCGCCATGGTCTTTGGCATCCTTCTGGGCATACCGACGTTGCGACTTCGTGGCGACTATCTCGCCATCGTCACGCTCGGCTTCGCGCTCATTATCGACGACTTCGTTGGACTCCAGAGCGGCCTCACGGGTGGTGGCGAGGGGTCCCTCACGGTGCCCAAGTTCGATTTGAATGTCGGGTTCTGGCACTTCCACTGGGGGATAAGTCCCGTTCCGTATTTCTATCTCTGCATGCTCTTCGTCGTGATCTTCATCACGATCTTCACGTCACTGGAGTACTCGCGCATCGGCCGCTCGTGGGTGGCGATTCGCGAAGATGAGGTGGCGGCCGAGTCCGTGGGCATCAACCCGCTGAAGTACAAGGTCATGGCCTTTGCGGTGGGGGCAGCCAGTGGCGGATTCGGTGGCGTGCTGACGGCGGGTCTCATCGGCAATATCAATCCCACGTTGTTTCAGTATCAGGTCTCGGTCAACGTGTTGATCCTCGTCATCTTCGGCGGCATGGGTTCGATCTGGGGTGTGGCGATTGGGGCGATCATCGTCCAGACCGCGACCAGTTATCTCGACAACTACCAGCCGTGGGGCTATCAACTCCAAGACTTGTATATGTACATTGGGGCGCTACTCATCATCATGATGATCTTCCGCCCGGCGGGAATCTTGCCCTCGCGCCGTCGCCAGCGAGAAATCAAAGGGTACGAAGAGGAACACGAAGGTCACCTCGATGAGGTCTTGAGTGGAGATCAGCCGTGAGCGACGACCTGATTATCAACGTGGAGAACGTCACGCTGCGCTTTGGTGGCGTGGTGTCGCTCAAGGATGTGTCAGTCGAGATGCGACGCGGAGAGATCCTGGCCGTGATTGGACCCAATGGCGCGGGCAAGACGTCACTGTTCAACTCCATTACCGGCGTCTATCAGCCCCAGGAGGGCACCATCACCTTCGCCTCGAGCAAGGCCCCACCAATAAGTGTCATTGGCAAGAAGCCACACCGCATCGCCCAGGCGGGGGTCTCGCGAACATTCCAAGCATCGCGGCTCTTCAGTGCGCTGACCGTCTTTGAGAACGCGAAGATCGGCGCAGAGAACCACCGGGGAATCGGACTGGTCGGCGCACTGGTGAACGGTCCCCGGACTCGCAGAGGTGAACACGAGTCCGACAAGGTGGCCACCGAGTACCTCAAGTTCGTCGGTCTACTGGGTGAGTCGAACACGGTCGCGTCCCAGCTCTCCTACGGTGCCCGGCGTCGACTGGAGATCGCGCGAGCGTTGGCGACCCATCCTGAGGTGATCCTGCTCGACGAGCCGGCCGCCGGTACCAATCCCTCCGAGAAACTCGAACTCACGACGCTCATTCGACGCGTCCGTGACGAACGCGGGGTGAGTGTGCTGCTGATCGAGCACGACATGAAGCTCGTCATGGCGCTCGCCGAGCGGCTCTACGTCCTCAACTTTGGCTCGACGATCGCCGAGGGGTCGCCCGAGGAGATTCGCTCCAACCCAGCCGTCATCGACGCCTACCTCGGCACCACGACCGAAGAGAAGAGCGCCTAGTGCTCACCGTCAACAAGGCAGTCGTTCGTTACGGCGTCATTGAGGCCCTCCACGGGATCTCCTTTGAAATCGAGCAGGGCGAGATCGTGACCCTGCTCGGTGCCAATGGTGCGGGAAAGTCCACCACGCTGCGCATGATCTCGGGCCTACACGC
The DNA here is from genome assembly GCA_049801955.1 of Acidimicrobiales bacterium. GTDB lineage: Bacteria > Actinomycetota > Acidimicrobiia > Acidimicrobiales > RAAP-2 > RAAP-2. Next base: position 24,399 of record JBARLO010000060.1, on the reverse strand, counting down.
GCCTTCGAGTGGATCGATTTTCTTCGAGGGTCGCGACATCACGAACGTCAAGGCGCATGAGTTTTCGTCCTTTGGCGTCAGCCACGTGCCCGAGGGTCGGCGGATCTTCGGCGCGATGACCGTCGAGGAGAATCTTGAGATGGGTGGGTTCACCCGACGCGGCTCGCTCGCCTCGGACATTGACGAGATCTACGACATGTTCCCGATCTTGCGCGATCGTCGCAAGCAAAAAGGCGCCAACCTCTCGGGTGGCGAGCAGCAAATGCTCGCCATCGGGCGTGCTCTCATGTCCAAGCCGCGCCTCCTGCTGCTCGACGAACCGTCGATGGGCCTCGCCCCCATGATCATTCAGCAGATATTTCAGATCATCAGCCAAATCCGCGAACAAGGCACGACCGTGTTCGTCGTTGAGCAGAACGCGCAACAGGCTCTTCGCTTGGCCGATCGTGGCTACGTGATGGAGAACGGTCGCATCGTCTTTGGCGATAGTGCGGCCAACCTCCTCGAGGACCCCCGAGTGCGCGCGGTGTACCTCGGTGAAGCCGTCGACCACGTCGACGAAGGTATCGAGAACTAACAGCACCTAACTCGAGACGTCATTCTCTGCGGGCACGACCTTTGGGACGCTTTCCAAAGGAGGAGCGTTGCCAGGGAACGAAGTGGATCAATCGTGTTGGCGCGACGTGGCCGACGTGCTGTCGGCGGGACTGTCGCGGATTTTGCTCTATGGCCCACCGGGCACCGGCAAGACCTACGCGGCGCTGCACCAAGGTGTCAGCGGTGCTCCGGCCGAGCGACTGGTCTGCACCGAGGATCTGACGAGTGGTGAGATCACCGGCACCTGGATACCTAGTGGTGAGAATCGCTTCGAGTGGCGAGAGGGCCCGGCGATCCGCGCGTGGCGCGGGGACAACGGCCGCGGCTCTCGCCTCGTGCTCGACGAGATTGATCGCGCGTCGGGCGATGCGTTAGCAACGCTGCTCGCCGTCACGGACTCTCCGGAGTCGGCGCGGTGGCGCAACCCCGACACGCACGAGTGGGTTCGACCGGGAAAGAACTTCTCGGTGGTGATGACCTCCAACGTCGAAGATCTCGAGGAGATACCCGCCTCGCTACGTGACCGTTTTCCGGTGAGCGTGAGAATCGATCGGCCGCCGCACAGTGCGGTGGAGCGACTGAGCGCGGACCTTCGTGCGCCAGCACTGGCGGGGTCGCTCGGTCCCGACGGTCGGCGAGTGTCGCTGAGGAGTTTTTACGCTTTTGACGAGTTGCGACGCCATCACGGTCCCCAGCGTGCGGCTGAGCTGGTGTTTGGCGCGAACTGCGCTCAGCCAGTCCTGGACGCCCTTCGCATCGCCTCAGTGGCGTGAGCGTCATCTATCCCGAGCTCGTCGCCGGTCGGGCCGACGATGAGTGGCGAGCGTGGACCATTCGTGAGGGCTCCACGGCGCGCGGAGAAGCGAGTTGCAACCTGCACGAGCGAATACTTGAGGTGCCGCTCAGTCGCGACGAGCAAGCCCGCGTCGTGCGCGCGCACGAGTTGATGCACGCGCGCGTGAGCCCACGGGTGGACTATTTGATGAGGGCCCTTGACGAGGTCGCCCCTCGCGCTCTGGAGTGCGCGGAGGAACTGCGCGTCAATGTACTCGTCGGTCGTCTGGGATTCGACCTCGCGCAATTGAGCGACGGCAGCGAAAAGCTCGGCGCCCGGCGACTCGGGGAGTCGGGCCAATGGGCCGAAGCCCTGTGCTTCTACATGGCAGTTCTCGGCACGGGGGCCGAGCGAGCGTTTCTGAGCGGTATTCGCCAAGGAGACGCGACGTGGTTGCCGGCCCTGCGCGCCGTGCGAAAGCGCGCGCTCGCGATCTTTGCGCGCGACACGCGCATCCTCGGCGCTACCCAACTTGATGAAACGGGTCTGCCGAGTGGGTATGCCACCTCCACTTTGGTACTCGCACGTCTCCTCACCCAAACGGCGTGTGCGAAGTTGCCCCGTGGGGCTGACGAGTTGCGGGCCTTTCGTCGGTCTCTGGAAGCGGGCGGACGACGTCCACCCACGGGAGTCTTCGCCCCACTGGTCCTCGACGAGGCGATGACGGGTGCACGAGTGAGTCCGCGTGGTGCCGAGCGACGATGGCGGGCCGAGACGACCGGCACCGTTCTTCGCTATCCCAGCCGACTCGTAAACGATGAACATCGTCGAGCGTTCGGTGCTCGTCGCGCGCGACACGGGGGAGTGGTGGTCATTGACCAGTCGGGCTCCATGGACGTGACCCAAGACGATCTGAAGAGCCTGCTTCGTACAGCGCCCGCCGCCCTCGTGATCGGCTACAGCCACCGACCGGGCGACCGCGGAACGACGCCCAACGCGTGGGTGCTCTGCGACCAGCGAGTGGTCGCGCGTTCGAGTCCGTCGGGCAACGTGGGCAACGGAGTCGACGGTCCCGTGCTCGCCTGGGCCGCGTCGCGCCGGCGGTCGGGAGAGCCCTTCGTCTGGGTGACCGACGGTCAAGTGACCGACTCTCATGACTACCCCGACGCAGCGCTCTCGCGCGAGTGCGCTTTGATGGTAAGGGGACACCAGATTCGCCTCGTTCGCGACCTTTCTGGGGTCGCGCAGGCCCTGCGCGCCGATCGTCCCACGGCCCGGTCCCAGTGGGATTCGTTTGGGCGAGTCGGCCAGGCCTTGGGCGAGTTGAGTCCCATCTGACGCCCGTTGGGGTGTCACAAGACCTGATCAGACTGACTACGGCTACGGCGACCGGGCTCGAGCAGGAAACCCCTTGGGCGCTGTGTTCGCAAAAAAACACTCCCGACCCTGAGAAAATACCCCCGTTAGGCTGGTTTTTATGGCAAAAGACGAGTTCGATATCGACGAGGTCTTCAGCCTCAACATCGACCCAGAGGACGCAATTAAGCAGATTTTGGACGGCGCTGGGGCTAACGAGGTCGAGATGGACGAGGACTGCGAAGAGTCCGAGGACTGAACTTGACAGGTGGACCCGATTTAGGGTTTGGCTGATGGACCACCGTGGATTCCTTGGGGGCGTCGGCCTGGCACTGCTCTCCTTTGGAGCTTCTTTGCTCATCGCCTACGGAACGGTGGGATATTCCAAGGGTCAAGAGTTCAATTGGCTTACTGGATACTCACGCCTCGGGGAGTCCCTCATCGCGGTTGGAGTCATGGCACTCGTGGCAACGTTCATTTTGATCGAACGGCAGAAGTGGAAGTTGAAGCAGATCGACGCGCTGACGGGCCTCGGCAATGCCCTCATGGACAGGCTTGAGATATCCGTAACCAACGGTCAGTCGTCAATCATTGACGAGTTGAATCTTGAGATCATCGATTGGGAAGGGACGGTTGACGCATGGCTGTTGGCCTACCTCCCCCAATACCTCCGATACTTTCGCAATAGGGGCGGTCACGTCGATTTGATGTGGGAGCACGTACCACCGACCCACATGGTCAATGACGACACGTCTTCGTATGCCGTCAACATTTCAATGCTGAACGGACATCTTTCTCGACTTGCCGAAATTGAGATGAAACTATGACCCTAGGCAGTCAGCAATTCGTACGAGAGACGACCGCTGAGTCGAGTTCCAAGGTCACTCAAACGCTCAGTGTCATTCATGTCGCACGTCGAATAGCGGTAGTCGAACTCACCCAAGTAACGGTGAAGGTGCTTCTCGTCAACGTGAATGTGCGTGCCCTTCAAGCCCCGTTTCAACTGAGCAAAGTAGTTCTCGCACAAGTTGGTTCCGTTCGTCTTGTCAGTGGCGTAGATTCCCGCCTTGTGGTCAACCACGAAGTGACCAGCCATCGTGCGCCCAACGGGGATGTATCCGCGCCACGCATCCGTGTGAAGTGTGGTCGTTGCCATGTCCACGTTCTGACGGATGACGTTGCCAAGAGCCATCGAGTCGGTGGACTCAATGACCGTGGAACGTGCTTCGTGCGTGTCAGCATCGATGAGGGTGAGAACGGGCGTCTTGTCGTGAGCGAACTTAACGCCGCGCTTGTCGGCGTGACGGAACTCAGGGTTACCGCCGACGTAGACTTCATCGGCCACCACGTCACCACTGAACAACGTGTAGATGTTGTCGTGACTCATCGCTTCACGGATACGGTGCAACATGTGCCACGCGGTACGGGGGTTCATTCCGTATTTGCGCTCAATCTCACGCGCCGCCACGCCATTCTTAGACGAACACATTTCAAACATGACCATGACCCAGGTACGAACGGGAATCTTGGTGGCGTGCATGATCGTGCCAGTGAGGACGCTGAACTGCTTTTTGCAGGGATTGCAGCGCCACACGCGGCGCTCGGACTGGCTACCGGTCGCCGTTGCACGAGACACGCCATTGCTCGGCGCGATGTAGTGAACGTCCGTCGTGCCACACTTCGGACACACCGGCGTGCCGTGCCAGCGCATGTTTTCGAGGTAGAGGTAGGCGTCCGCTTCGGTCACAATCTCGCGGCTCAGGCTGGCAATCGTTGTCTTCATGTACCCATCCTCGCAAGAGGGTGTGACATCGTTTTTCCTGGTGGGCAAACAGTTGTTCGGACGGAAACGACATCGGCGTTTGCGCGTGGTTACACTTTGCGTCGTACGTACAACCAGCCCCAACCCTCTGTTGCATCCAGAGAGTTGAGGCTGGAGGATGGCCCTGCACCGGCACCTACTGGCTGTAAATGCCGTACCACAATCCCATTCTGGCCCTTTGGAAGGTCTTTGTCGTTTCCGTTAACCAGGTTTCACCTTGACATAACAACAGATTATCCACTGTTTTTTTGCGAACACAGCGCCACCCCTTGCAATCGAACACCTGTTCGCTTTATAGTTACGAACAGGTGTTCGCAGAGCAAGGGAGTCGGAACCATGGCGGCAGTCGAACTACTGGAGAGTTATCCCCTCGAGGAGGCGCCGCGCTACCTGCGCTTGGTGAGCGAAGTTCCCCCGCCCTGGGCGTATCGGCAGGGACACTCTCTTAGCGAGCGTCGCCACGCGCGGGTACGCAGCCGCGTGCGGCGCAACCGGTTCGCGGCCGGGGTGGTGTTGGCCGTTGCCATCGGGATTCTCAGCGTCCCCGGACACGTCTTTGGCGCCACCACGGGAGCGGGGCTGTCGAGCGATCTCGCCACGTCCTCGACACTGGCCTCGGGAATGGAGTACGTGGTTCAGCCGGGCGACACTCTTAACTCCATCGCTCGAGAAATGAACCCCGTTGATCCGGCCCAGGCCCGCGGACTGCTGGTAGGAGAACTCGGGTCCAGCGTGGTCGTGCCGGGCGAGCACGTGCTCATCCCCTGAAGAATTTAGGGAGGACCGGTGTATCGTGAAGTGGTGCGGTGCCCCTTTTGCTCGGCCGATGACGATCGGGTGGTCGATTCGCGTCTCGCCGAAGATGGCGTCGTCATTCGGCGTCGGCGCGAGTGCAACAACTGCTCCCAGCGCTACACCACCTTTGAGCGAATCGAAGAGATCGGCCTGTTTGTAGTGAAACGCTCCGGCGATCGTGAGCCCTTCAGTCGCGACAAGGTGCTGCGCGGGGTGCGCGCGGCCGCCAAGAACCGCCCCGTCGACGACGTGGTCCTCGAAGCCCTGGTGGTGGGGGTGGAAGAGTCCATGCGACTGCTGAATCGTGACGTAACGAGCGAAGAAGTGGGCATGGCGACCCTGGAGGCGCTGCGCGATATTGATGACGTGGTCTACGTGCGCTTCGCCTCGGTCTACAAGGGATTCTCCGACACCGAGGACTTCGCGCGCGAGATCGGCATGCTGGTCAAGACCACCGCCCCCAAGCAACACGGCTAGACGTGCGCGCCCTTCGACTCCAGCCCCACGCGGCCCTCGCCATCTACGCGCACCCCGACGACGCCGACGTTGCCGCCGGCGGCGTGATGGCGCAGTGGGCGAGTGAGGGGGTTGCGGTCCATCTCGTCGTGATCTGTGACGGCGCCAAGGGATCGCACTCACCCAGCTTGACGGCTTCGGTGGTGCGAGAGACTCGCCGCGAAGAGCTCCAAAACGCGGCCGACCTGCTGGGACTTGCGAGCGTGACGCAACTCGACCTTCCCGATGGGCAGGTGAACAATACGAGTGAGTTGCGCGAGACTCTCGTGGGACTGGTGCGTCGACTTCGTCCCGACGTGGTGCTGGGCCCTGATCCCACTGCCACGTTCTTTGGTGACGTCTACGTCAATCACCGCGACCACCGTGAAACTGGCTGGGCGCTGCTCGACGCCGTCGCACCCGCCGCCGCCATGCCGCTGTACTTTCCCGAACAAGGAGCGCCGCACCAGGTGAGCGTCCTGCTTCTGAGCGGCACCCACGAGCCGGACGTGGTGGTCGACGTCTCGGCATCCATTGACGTCAAGGTGAAGGCCATCCTCGCCCACGCCTCGCAGACGGGGGGAGACGCCGAAGCGATCCGCGACGTCGTGCACGAACGCGCGGAGCAGGCCGGTCGTCCCGTGGGCGTGGCCTACGGTGAGGCATTCCGCTGTGTTGAACTCGCTTTTTGAGGATCCCTCGGTCGACGACGCGCCGATTCTGCACGTCGACCTGGACGCCTTCTTCGCCTCGGTCGAGGTGCTCGATGATCCCTCACTGCGCGGCAAGCCGGTCGCGGTGGGCGGAGCGGGTGACCGCGGGGTAATTGCGAGTGCGTCCTACGAGGCGCGCCGTTACGGAGTGAAGAGCGCGATGCCGAGCGTGACCGCGCGCCGCGCTTGTCCGAATCTGATCATCCTGCCCGGTCGCTTCGATCGCTATGAGGAGTACTCGCGCTTGTTTCACGACATCGTGCGTGATCTCACGCCGGAGTTTGAGCCCTTGGGTCTCGATGAGGTCTTCGCGGACTTGCGCAGCCTGCGTCGACTAGGGATTCGACCCCTGGAAGCGGGAGAGCGCCTGCGAGGGCGTATCAACGACGAACTGCACCTGCGCTGTGGGGTGGGACTCGGGCGCAACAAGTTGTTCGCGAAGCTCGCCTCCAAGGAGTCCAAGCCTCAGGTCGTTAGGGGGCGTCTCATCGAGGGTCCGGGTGTGTTCTGGGTTAGTCCCCAGACCGAAAAACAGTGGCTCGCGTCGCTGCCCGTGCGCGCGCTGTGGGGAGTCGGACCGGCCACCGCCTCCAAACTCGCCTCGCTCGGACTTACGCACGTACGCGACTTGACGCGCGTCGACGAGGCGACACTCGCACTGCACTTCGGACCGGCGATGGCCGCCACGCTGGCCGCCTACGCCGCCGGCGAGGATCATCGTGAGGTTGTCGTCGATCGTGAGGTTAAGTCAGTCGGGCACGATCAGACCTTTGCGCGCTCACTCGCCGGCATCGATGAGGTGAGTCGTCAGCTGCGCACGCACGCCGCGGTCGTGGCACGCGCGCTGCGTGATCGCGGGCTCGTTGCGCGCACGATCAGCGTCACGGTTCGCTACGACGACCTCACCAGCGTGTCGCGCTCCCAGACCCTGCCCTTTGGCGTGGATGATGAAGAAGCCATCGCTTCGATCGGTCAAGCGCTGGTCGCTTCGGTCGAGCTCTCCCAGGCCGTGCGACTGCTGGGTCTGTACGGATCGAGTTTCCTCGAGCGAAGCGACAATCAGATGCAGCTGAGTTTTGGGTTCGACGCCGTTTCTGCTCAGCTCAGCGCGACCGAGACGTCACGCGAACAACAGGTCGATCGCACCGCCCTGCGCGACGTGATCGACGAGATTCGCAAGCGCTTCGGGCGAACGTCGCTCGGGACGGCGAATGAACTCAAGGACGATGGGCTGGACGTCGCGGTCCAGCGAGGACGCCACGCCTTTGGGCCGGACTCCTCTAGTCGTGAACCGTGACGAGGGTGCCGATCGGCGTGTAGGGAAAGACCGTCTTGGCCGAGGCGAAGGGCATCTCCACGCAGCCCAGGCTCTGCGGGAAGCCGTAGGAGGCGCGGATGAAGCCGTGCAGCGCGTCGCCACCGTTGAAGTACGACACCCACGGGATGTCGGGGTCGTGGTACGGGGTGCCGTTGGGGTTGAGGCCACTCATCGTCGTCGTGAGGTAGCGCACGTAGACCGGGAACGTTCCCAGTTCCGTCGGGACCGGCTCGATACCCGTGTTTACGAGGGTGGTGAAGATGACCTTGCCACTGACGTAGAGGGTGAGCGTCTCGGGCAGCTGCTCTGAGACATCCACGTAGTCGTAGGTCGCGGGGTCGACGTGGTTGTCTTGGACCGCGCTCAACAAGTCGCTCCACGTCGTTGCGTCGGCCACTCCGGTGACCGGCAGATTCAACTGACTCTGGAATGTCTCCAACGCGGCCTTCAAAATGATGTTGTCGGTCCCGACGCTCCACTGCGAGGTGAGGACCGTGGGCAGGTTGTAGGTCCACGAAAAGGTGCCGTTCACCTGTTCGGTGGGCGAGGTCTGTGGGGTACCGGGCGTGAAGGTGAGGGGGAGGTACTTGAGCTCCGAGAGCAGCTGGGCTTCCCACACCAAGTTGGTGGTCGCTCCGGCCACCATGTTGTGATACGAGAGCACGGTGCAGGATTTCTTGGCGCAGCTCAGCGTCGCGGGGGTGTGAAAGACGTAGTTGGTCAGTGGTTTGAGTGCGCTGATGGCGATGGCCTGGACGTCATCGGGGCCGATCTGTTGCCACTTGGTCTGCAGGGCGGGCGTGGCGATGAGCGGGGGCAGCAGTTTGGCCTTCGTGGGAACGTTGAAGTGCAGGCGCAGTAGCGGCAGGTTGGGTGACAAGGAGGATGAGACCGTCGTTGAGGCGCGATAGATCGTCGCACTCGACGCGGACAAGGTGGGGGTGAGGCACATAGCCGCGACCATCGTCAGCGCGCCCACGAAAGCCAAACGGCGAATCACCTTTCCAGGATACTGAGCGAATTTCTAGAACCGGCTTACAATTCAATGACGAAAGAGGGAGAAAATGGCAATCGTCAGGACCATGGTCGCGGTCATCGTCATACTCGTAGTGCTCTGGTTGATCTTGGCGGTGGTCGGCGTAGTGGCCGCTCTTCTGAAATCAGTCTTCGTCGTCCTGATCGTGCTCGCCGCCATCTACGGTTTGTACCACTACTTCAAGCACAAGTCATAGGGTTCCTCAGCCCGCCAAGTAGGCTGGCTACTTCTGGCGGCGTGGCCGAGCGGTTAGGCAGGGGCCTGCAAAGCCCCGTACTCCGGTTCGAATCCGGACGCCGCCTCAAATGTGGGCTTTGTCCCTGGTACTGCGGTATTTTTCGTGTTGTACGCGGATCGAATAGCGGAGGAGGCCGATGAAAGTACGGCTTCTCGCCCTCGCGATGAGTGCCCTGGTCCTTGCCGGGCTTCTGGCTACGACGCCCTCTGGCGCCACATCTCGTTCGGCGTACTCGCTGACGTCTCTTCGGCACATGCTCATTAGTCGCACGGATCTACCCACCGGCTGGCTGCAAGGTCGGAACTTCGCACCGACCGAAGGTTCCTGCAGCCCCGTTTTGACGCGACAACACCTGTTGGGATCGAACTCGCTCGAAGTTCTCTTCGCCCATCCGGGCCAGCAAGGTCTGGCCTTTGAGTACCTGGCCTATCGCAATGACGTCGTCGACGCGTTCCAACGAGCAGACACTTTCATCTACACCTTCGGCTCGTGTGGTGATACGGCAAATGGAGTCGTCGTGGGCACCGCGGTGAATGAGGGGACGATCGAAACTCGAACGTTCGGCACATGGAGTGACGCAGATCTCTACAACTACAACAATCGCGGCTCGAAGTTACAGCTGGGTTACCTGGTTGTCCGCGATAGGGATTTTCTGATGATCGTCGGTTTTGGCAACAGAGGAACTCTGAAACGAAAGACTCTGGAGGGTCTCACCGACAAAGCCCTCGCCAATTTGCCGGTGGCGTGAGATTTAGACCGCTCCGGCTTTTTTCTGCAGTGCCGCGATGCGTCGATCCCACGCCGCACTGTGATCGAGCAGCCACTGAGTGGCGTGCTCTGTCCCACGCGCGAGAGCCAGGTAGCGCACCTCACGACCATCTCGTAGTGCCTGGGCCAGTCCCGCTCCTTCGAGCATCTGGAGATGCTTGACGATGGCCTGTCGTGACACGCTGGCGGACTTCGCCAGCTCGGTCGCGGTGTGGCCATTCGGGTGAGCGAGTAACTGCTCGTAGATTGCACGCCGTGTGTCGTCGGCGAGCGCGGAGAAGACTTCGGAGACTTCGCTCCTCATCGAAGAGCGAGTGACGCCATCATCGTGGCCTGGAGTGGTGACTCGACGATGTCGACTTTGGTTCCCTCGGTGGTGGGGGACAGAGTGATTTCGACTCGACTGGGTTCGTCAGTGAAGCTCGCCCACCGGTACACGAAGCGTTCGCCCTCGACAATCTCTTCGACCAACATCCACCTCGTCTCGTCACCGTCGCGAACCCACCCTTCGCCGCCTTCGCGTCTCTCTACTTCGCCTTCGTCGCCGAGCCACGCGGGATCAACAACGTGCTCCCAGGACTCCTCGACGGGACAGGGCAGTTCGACGACTCGGTGCAGGATGTCTCTCATGCAACCAAACTATTGCACAAGTTGCCTCGTCGTGACTATCATGCAATCATATGGTTGCACATGAGGAGCATCAGCAGACTACCGCAGTTGTTCTGGGCCCTGACGTGAGCACGGGTGCCGACGTGGCGCGTCACTCCCTCGTGCCGATGGTATTGGAGGAGTCCTCGCGCGGCGAGCGAGCCTTCGATATCTACTCGATGCTGCTGCGCCAGCGCATCGTGTTCCTCGGTCAAGAGGTGGATGACCAGATCGCGAATCTCATCATCTCTCAGATGCTCTACCTCGAAGCCCAGGATCCCGAGAGCGACATCTGTCTCTACATCAACTCTCCGGGTGGTCTGGCCTACGGCGGCATGGCGATCTACGACGTGATCCAGCACGTGCGTCCGGACGTGTCCACGATCTGCGTGGGGATGGGAATGTCGGCCGCGGCGATGGTGCTCTGCGGGGGAGCGGCCGGCAAGCGCTTCGCACTGCCGAGTGCGCGCATCATGATTCACCAGGGGAGCGCGGGAACCCGGGGTGCGCCGAGCGACATGGAAATTCAGTTGCGCGAAGTGATGGCCCTCACCCGACGAATGGCCGAGATCATTGCGCACCATTCGCGGCGCCCCCTCGATGAGGTGATGCGCGATATTGAACGCGACAAGTTCATGACGCCCGAAGAGGCACTCGAGTACGGATTGATCGACGGCATCATTCCTCCGCGGCGGGGACTGGCGAACGTCAGCGCCCGCCCGCTGCCGTCGTCTTCACCGGGGGAGATTCAAGCGGGTTAGTTGGCGGCGCCTCCCGGCGCGGGGCCCAGTCCGCTGGCCGTGCCGCACACCGAAGCGTGAATCGCTTTGGTCATTTCGTGGACGAGTCGGGTTAACTCTGTGTTCTGGTCGAGACTCGCGCTCAGCTTGTCCTCGACATCTTGGATCTGAATCTGTTGAGCGCTAATTAACTTGTCCTGGCTGCTGATCGAGGCAAGGGTGGCTTCAAGGTTGCGCTCGGATCGATTCGACGACGCGCCCACGAGAAATCCGATGTAGAGCTCGGCCACGGTTGTCACCAGGTTGAGGGGAAAGTTGAACCCCGTCGAGGTGAACCAGGCGGGCATGAACGACCCGTGTTCGACCTTGGGGTTGTGGTCGAGTGCAAAGAGCAGGACCCAGCCGACCACGAGAACCAACCAGATCGCGATGTTGACGGGCGTGCCCATGCCGTAGCTGACGCGGTCGGCGACTCGCTGAAACAGTGAGGACTTGTCTCTCGTTCCCGTGGTGTTGTCCTCGCTCTGAGCGAGAGGTGAAGTGGTCACGGAGGCTCCTTTCCGGGGTGGCGCGGCGACGTGCCTGCGATGAGGTGAATCCTACGGTGAGGCGCCTTTGCGGTGGGTGTTCCTCCTGCACCGCTTGCACGACTGTCGCGAAGCGGTACCTACACTGGACGGTTCCCACGACGAAATGAGCGACATGAGTGGTCCCCTGGAGTTGGGATTGGATACCTTCGGCGACGTCACCGAACGCGACGTCGGCACAAGAGAGTCCCAGGCGCAGGTCATTCGAAACGTGATTGAAGAAGGGGTCTTCGCCGACCAGAACGGCGTCGACGTCTTTGGGGTCGGTGAACATCATCGCGACGACTTCGCCGTCTCGGCGCCCGAGATCGTCCTGGCCGCCATTGCGGGCCAAACGTCTCGCGTTCACCTCGCGTCTGCCGTGACCGTGTTGAGTTCGGACGATCCGGTGCGGGTCTTTGAGCGGTTTTCCTCGCTGAACGCGGCCTCCTACGGTCGAGCAGAAGTCATTCTCGGGCGAGGATCATTCACCGAGTCTTTTCCTCTCTTTGGCTACGACCTCAGCGACTACGAAGTGCTCTTCGAAGAGAAGTTGGCCCTCTTTGTTGAGCTCTTACGAAGTCAACCCGTGACCTGGCAGGGAACGACGCGCGCCTCGCTCACCGATCAGCGCGTGTTCCCCACGTTGGACGCGCCCCTCACCACTTGGGTGGGGGTGGGAGGAAGCCCCGAGTCGGTGGCACGTGCCGCTCGTTTCGGTCTTCCCCTCACATTGGCGATCATTGGTGGCAACCCGCTGCGCTTTGCCCCACTGGTGGAGTACTACCGCAAGCACCTTGAGACGCGGGGATTTGAACAGTTGCCCGTGGCGGTTCACTCGCCCGGCTACATCGCTGACACGGATGACGCCGCAGGCGATGAACTATTTCCCTACATGAAACAGAATCGCGACCGCATCGGCGCCGAACGTGGTTGGGGTCCGATGAGCCGAGAGAGTTTCGACGCAGAGGTCACCAACGGTTCGTTGTACGTCGGTTCGCCGGAGACCGTCGCGCGCAAAATCGCCGCGACCGCGAACGCCCTGGGGATCAACCGGTTCGATCTCAAGTACAGCGCGGGGGCGATGCCGCACGACCAACTCATGCGCTGCATTGAGTTGTACGGGAGCAAAGTCATTCCCATGGTGCGCGAACTGCTGGAGAGCTAAGACCCCCCGCGTTTTGCGCCTGTGACACGAGGCTGGAAGAGTGGGATCGTGGTGAAGAAATATTTCCAGGTCCCCGAGTTAATCCTGGGCTTCGACACCGAAACGACTGGGTTGAGCGTCGCCAGTGAGCGCGCCATCTCCTATGGCTTCAGTGCGTACCGATTTGGCGTGCCGGTGTGGAGTGAACAGTTCTTCGTCATTCCCGATCGGCCGATCAGCCCTGGCGCCTACCGAGTGCATCACCTGTCTCTCGAGGACTTAGAAGCCAAGCGCGAGAACTACCTCGTGCACGACGTCAAAGACGGAGTGGCGCATGCGACGTCGGTTCTGCGCCGCTTTCATGAACGAGGGGCTTTTGTCGTGGGCTCGAACGTGAGTCGATTCGACCTAGAGATGCTACGGCGAAGTTCGCTGTCCCTTACGGGCTCGGTATCTGACATCGCGGGACTGTCGGGATTGCGAATCATTGACGTCGTCGAGCACGACCTCGCCATTGAGCCGAGCCGTGTGCTGCGCCCTCGGCGCGGACTCACGTTTCTCAGTCGGCACTACGGCATCAAGCCCGGGGGACACGACGCGTTGGAGGACGCGAGGGCGGCGGTCGAAGTCTTCATGGAACAAGTCATGGTCAACAACGCGGGTCAGACGTCTCTGCTGTTGCCCACCGACGTCGAGGAGTTCAGCGCCGCGCTCGGCGGCTGACTAGTTGCGCGGACGTCGGCGCAGTGCCGGGTCGAGAAGCGCCGGGGGAACGTAACCGGCGTCGCCGGGATTGACGTTCGTTCCGGGTGGCACCAACTCGTCAATCCGATCGAGGACAGACGAATCGAGGCGAATGTCCGCGGAGGGCAGTTGAGACTCGAGGTGGTCCATCTTTCGCGGACCGATGATCGCCGAAGTGACCGCCGGATGTTCCAGCACGAAGGCAATCGCCATTTCGATCAGGGTGAGGTTGGCCTCTTGTGCCACTTTGGTAAGTTCGATGACGATCTCGAGCTTCTTTTGATTCGCGGGATTGGTGAGTTCGTAGCGATCAGGTATCCGTACCGATCGTCGACTCGAGTTCTTCTTTCCCTCGCCGTAGGCGCCCGAGAGCCAACCTCCGGCGAGCGGACTCCACGGAATGACGCCCATGCCGTAGCTCTGAGCGACGGGTAGAAGGTCGCGTTCGATGCCTCGCACCAGGATCGAATAGGGCGGTTGCTCCGTGGAGAATCGTCCGAGTTGGCGGGTGAAGGAGACCCACTGGGCCTTCACCGTCATATCGGCGGGAAACGTCGAGGAGCCGAAGTAGCGAATCTTGCCCATGTGAACGAGGTCGCTCAGGGCGCCCAACGTTTCGGCAATGTCCATGGACTCATCAGGCCGATGTATCTGATACAGGTCGATGTAGTCAGTGCCCAGGCGACGAAGACTGTTGTCGACTTCCGCCATGATCCAACGTCGCGAATTGCCCTGCGCGTTGGGGTCATCTCCCATCGCACCGTGCACTTTCGTGGCGAGTACCACGCGGGAACGGTCAACTGTCGAGAGAGCCTTACCGACGATCGTTTCTGATTCGCCCGCGGAATATACGTCGGCGGTGTCGATGAAGTTGATGCCCTCGTCGAGGGCTCGATGGATGATGCGAATCGAGTCATCGTGATCCGTGTTGCCCCACGCGCCGAACATCATGGCGCCGAGGCACAGAGGACTTACTTTGACGCCGGTACTGCCGAGGTTTCGATATTCCATTTGCTCACCCTATGGCGGACGCGCCAGAACGCGTGGCCGCAGTGCCCGACGTGGTTTTTCGCGATCAGCTCAAAATTGACTGAGTGGTAGAGTTGAGCCCCTAAGGGGCCGTTGGCGCAGTCTGGTAGCGCACTTGCATGACACGCAAGGGGTCACAGGTTCAAGTCCTGTACGGCCCACTAAAAAACTCCCTGGTTAGAGGCCGTGGCCACCGACCATCTTTCATCGAAATCCCGCCCACAGCGACCTTTGTAAGCAGCGATGTCAGCAATGCAAAAAGGAGGCTTTATGGCAGGCACTAGAGGCAACGGCGAAGGATCAATTTACCGAAGATCGTCGGATGGACGTTGGCTCGGAGTAGTCACGCTGGGAAGAGACGGAAATGGACGCGTTGTACGGAAGGCTGTATCTGCGAAGACTCGAACCGAGGTTGTTCGCAAACTGAAAAGACTCCAACGAGATCTCGACGACGGTCTGCCAGCGCCAGACACCAAGATGACGGTGGCACACTTGCTAACCCACTGGCATGATGACGTGCTTCGGCACCAAGTAACTAAAAGCACCGTGATTAGTTACTGGACAGTTGCAAAGCATCACATAATTCCGACACTTGGAAGCAAAAGGCTCGCGAATTTGACCACTGCCGATGTCGATCGACTCCTCTCGATGAAGATGGACAGCGGACTTTCGGTCTCTACTGTCCGTCGGATCAGGTACATCCTCGCGCAAGCTATCGATCAAGGAATTCGCTGGGGCAGCGTGAACAGAAACGTGGCGAGACTCTCGAGGGCTCCGAAGGAATACCGACGGGAGGGGCGGACGCTCACCAATGAACAAGCTCGGAGACTTCTCAAGGAGCTCGAGGGTCATCGTCACGAGGCACTGTACTCATTGATGCTCTCGACCGGGTTACGACGAGGTGAGGCACTGGGTCTACAGTGGCGCGACTTTGATGAAGCGAGTCGAATTATCACCGTCCGTCGATCGCTCAAACGCGAGGGCGGTTCGCTGATCACCGCGGACACTAAGACGCCGAGAAGTCGTCGGTCGGTGAACATTCCGCGTGGTCTAGCGAACCTATTGTCAGAACATCGACATCGGCAGGAGGAGGAACGATATCTCGAAGAGGAACTGTGGACTGACACAGGCTTCATTTTTACGACGAACTTCGGTACACCGATCGATCCGCGGAATCTCAATCGTGAGTTCGACGCGATTTGTCGACGGGCGGGTCTGGAGCACTGGCACCCCCATGAACTTCGGCATTCAGCGGCAAGTTTGATGCTGGCAAGTGGTGTCAAACTTCAGGTGGTCAGCGAGGTTTTGGGTCACGCTTCGATTCGCATGACTGCCGACGTCTATGGGCACATCTTGGCGCCTGACAGGGAGGCGGCTGCCGAAGCCATGGACCAAGCGCTCTGGGGCGGTGGTTAGCAGAGGGGTGACACCATGGATCAACACTGCGAGATGGCTCTCCAATCTGCGCTGGCGATCCATTCGTCAATGTCGGACCATTCATTTCTATTCAGTTCTGCCCAGAACTCGGATGGCTCTTTGGTCCATACCCTCCCATTCAGTGCGGGGACTTCTTGCGCCCACATAATGATTACGCCATGGCGAGCGCGAGTGAGCATTACCGCTAGAACCCGGGCTTCCTCTTTGAATTGCTCGTTGGTCGTCGCGTGGAAATCCGGAATGGATCCTTTTTCGGTCCCAACAACAATGACCCAGTCGAACTGCTGGCCTTTGCCTACGTGTCCGGTCAGTAGATGGACACCAGGGATGTCAAGCAGAGTCGCATCGTCTCCAATTCGAATCCGCTCCGATATTTCGGCAGGGGCAAGTCCCGAGTCGAGCAAATCTTGACACCAACTCAATGCATCCGCGAGATTAGACCGACCGCTCGGATCGTCGATTAGTTCAATATTGCTGACTTGTCTGAGATGAGCCATGTGGTCCGCAGAGGCGCGATACTCCTCTACAGCGAACGTCGAAAGAGTATTTCTCATCACTTTGGCCGTGTCGGTATCCAATACGCCGTCATCCCATCGATGAAATGGCATATCGGTGCTTGCCACGGCGGCGTCGACAAATCGCCGACGCGTTCCAGAGCGCGAGATGATGGCCACTCGATGGTTTGGGGCGTTTCCCAAAATTCTTCGGGCGAGGCCTACCGCGTAGTTTGCCTCTTCGTCTGCGGAAGCGTGAGCAATCTTGGCCGTCAGCCCTTCGCTTGGCCAAGCAGTCGGTTCGGCGCAAGTGAGTATTTGGCCATCGGTGAGCCCTACGAGTGTATTGGCCAGTTGGAGAACGGCTGGTGCGGATCGATGCGACTCCGCAAATTCGACTACAGCAGAGCACTCAGATCTCACCATTTCATTCACTTCAGAGGGACGGGCGCCCGCGAAACTGTAGATTCCTTGCGCAAGGTCTCCGGCGAAAGTCGTCTTCTTGTAGCCGATTCGTCTGACAATTCGAAGTTGTTGAGGAGTTAAATCTTGAAATTCATCAACTATTACGGCTGCAAAGTGAGATCGGTACAGATCTGCCACGTCCACATTGGCCAGGATAAGTTCTGCAAGCCGTGGAAGGTCGTCGTAAGTCAATCGCGACTCGGCTCGGCGAAGTTGCTCAATCTCGATTGCCACAGCGTTGCCGGAGTTCTCCAGGATCTTGCTTACAGCGTGGTCATCGTTCGCCTGCTGCTTTGCAGATTGCAGGATTCGATGCACTTCTGCAGCAGCGTCGTAACTCAAATTACGATGTCGGCATTGGTCGCCGACCCAGTCGGACTCCGGTAACAGCATCTGAGGATCGAGATCTATGACATTCGCGTGAGCACGAAATATGCGTGCTGAAATACCGTGAAAATTCGAGATGGAAATTCGATCTCGCATGACTGAAGGAGCAAGATAGTCGCGAAGGCGATCGCGAACGTTGTCCTTTGCGCGGTTGGAGAACGTTGTGACCAATATACGACGTGGTGCGAGGACAATCCGCCTGTCAATTAGCCCCTTTATTCGGAGTGCGAGCGCTTCAGTCTTTCCGCACCCGGCTGGAGCAATCACGAGTAGGTCGAGAGAATCATGGTCTCGAATCTCTATTTGAGATTGGGTTGGAATGACCATCTAACTCGGATCTATTTCCCCCAGAAGATTGCAGATTGCGTTCATTCTGGTTGCACTTGTCAGGTCAAACATCGGGGCCACCACCAGCGCCGCCTTAACCTTGTAGTTCTCCTTTCGGCAAAACGAGGAAACGTCCTCGTCCGTACGGATTCCCCCGGCTCCAGTCAAAGCGCAATTAGATCTCTCATTCCTTGAAAAGAGGCCAGACGCTTCGATGGCCGCCCAAACGGGGTCACTGCCAAGAGCTGACACGTACTCAGCTTCTAGATCGGGCTCGTTGATCCAGACAGATCGGGAATTGAGTTCGGTATCGACAATTCCGAGTCTTCTAGCGGTCGAGGAAATCGCGTCTTCATCGATTAATTGTGACATGGGGAGATCGAAGCCTGTCTCGCCGAACAACTTCTCCACTGCCACCATGCCTCCAGAGCCGCCCGTTTCAACTACACACAGTCCCAGTCGGTCGAGACTTCGGTCGGTAAGATCTCCAATTCGTTCAAGGAGTATTCGATCGGATATACCTTCGACCGCAATAACCCGGTTGGCCGTCAGTGGTTCAAGTTTGTTTCGGACCCACCAATGGACCGCAAGTTTTTCGTCCTGAGATAAGAAGCCCGCGGATGGTTGGGTTACGAATCCGCCAGTACGAACAACCGCAATGCAATCAGGATCGAACGCGCCAACAATGTCTGGGGAATGAGTCGCGATGAATTTTTGGTTTGGAGAGTTCTGGAGAAGTTTCGCGAGGCTTCGTTGGCTGGTCGGGTGAAGATGTATTTCCGGCTCGTCAATTCCGACCATGTTCGCGCCGACACTGGTTAGGTCATAGAGGGCCATGGCGAATAGAGCGCGGGTGCCATCGGACTGATCAGACAGGTTGCGCTGAGCGCCATCCTTAATTACTTGGAGACGAACGTCGCTAAGAACGTCCGCATCTGCGTCCGCCCCTGCGACAAAAACGAGATCGTCTCTTTCGACGCGCTGTGTGAGTGCTTTGGTCAGTTGATTCGCGAGACTTCCCCGAAGATCTCCGAGTATCTCAGAGTCGCGAAGTTTTTGAGCTAACACCGCTGTGGCAGATTCAAAATCAGGTTTTTCGGCACCGAGATCGAGATTCTGAAGAATGTCATCTATAGCTGAACGTCGGTCCTCGCGTAGGTCGCGAGATTGAGACGTGGCGCTAAGGAATTTCCAGCCAATGCCAATTACTTGCTCCCGAGAGAGTTGTCTTCCCGTTAGGCCGCCGGGGGCCGTCCGCTCGATTGAAATGGTGTCGTTCTCGTCAACCGTTACGACTAGGCGGAGTGTAAGCGAACTCGTTTGATCACTGCTGTTGACAAGGATTTCGTCGGGAAAGAGAGCCCTGTCGGCGTCACTGAAGTCAGATAAACCGACCTCGACCACAAACGGCTCAGTCTTGTCTCGAAAGTCATCGGGCGTAATTCGTGTGTAGAGCGACGCTGTGCTGGCACCGAGCAGTAAGTCAAGGCATCGTAGAAGTGACGACTTTCCAACATCGTTCGAACCAACGAGGACAAGATGCTTTCGAACGGAGACATCAGTGTCGACCAGTCGACTGTGATTTGAGATTCTTACTCGATTGAGGCGCACCGACTACTTGTTACTACCATTTCCCTACGAATCTCGCTATGGAGCCGATTTTGGCTACCCAGACGCTTCCTAGACCCATTTCATCGCTGGGCGCACTTTCGGTATCGAGCGGTCACGTGACGAGTGAAAGATTCCAGACTTCACGGTGATCCGATGAAATGATTGGGGGACCGCATGTCGATCTGATGATCACATGCGCAGTTGGAAGGGCGAGACGTCTTGATGTCTGTGGCAGACAACTTCAACCCGAATTGGTTGTACTCGACCGCGGCTCAGTCTGCGGCGGCTCTTGTGGCGATTATGGGTGGCTTTTTGGTCAGCAGACTCATTGCTCTTTCTGTGGACAAGGACTCTTTGAGGCGGAGAACGGAAGAGGCGAAAAACAGACTGGGTTCCTCTGAAGATCACTTGCGCGCGGTGTCGGACGAAGTTCGCAGCGTTTCGCGAAAGCGGTTCTGGGATCTGAATCTCGAAGAGTGCGTTGTTTATGAGGGCGTTTTACCTGCAGACGCAGAAATTAGGAGTTCACGAGGTTCCACCGACGAAGAAGTCGAGAAGTGGCGGCGTGAGATGTCCAGCGAAGTGATTGCAGCCATCGCCGGGTCGCTGTCAGTTTTGCATCAGGGTGAATGGACAATATCCCTTGAAGATGCTGTCAAGCGTGGCTTTAACCCCGACAAGTACGCATTTAATACGGGCACGCTCGCATTCCGTCATGCGATGAAGAAACGCAGACGTGAAGGGCAGCTACCTGGTTGGGAGTTGCCTTCATACATCGGATCGATCACGCTGCCGAATCGGGACTGGGAGAGAAGCGAGCAAACTGAGAGGATCAATCGCCGAAGTGAACTTGCGGCGGAGACCGGCGCTCGCCGGGCAGAAGTTGACCTACTTGAATCCGAGTTGCGCAATGTTGGAAAACCGCAAGGCGTTGTCTTCGGCATCATCGCACTGTCCATATTTTCGGTCATAGGAATCGTGTTTCCGCTCGTACTGATGTCTTTACGTCCGGTACCCGACGCCTTTGCTGAACGACTCGCAACTGTCATAGCCTTTGTCGTTGGCCTAATACTCTTGATGGCGTTCATTTTTGTTGAACTACGAACAATTCGGCGATCGCGCGATCATGGAACCGAATAACTTCCGAACGTCGGTCGCGCAAAGGCGATTGCTTTGGTTGGAATCGCGAAGCAGTCATCCAAATCGACTTGGGTTGACGCTTAGCCGGGTACCGGACCGGATGAGTTGAGATGATTATTTATTCGCTGCCAAGCAACCGGTTGATGGATGTCGCTACTCGCTCCAGTCCAATCTTTGTGACTGTGCCGCCGGAAGACTCACATGTGCGTTCGTCCCAATCAACGTCCGCCGTGCGACAAATGGCCTCGGCCAACTCCGGCTTAGTGAGATTGCCAGGTTCAATTGGGAGTCCGAGTTCAGAAACCACGAGTTCGAAAATCCGTCGCGGTTCGGTTGACCCAGTCGACATTGGTGGAGGTTCGCAGCCAATTCTCTCGGCAATTCGCCTAACCAAATCAGACTTCGTCAATTGAGCCCGTCTGTTAACTGTCATAACGGAGTTGACCTAACTGAGTATCAAGCCAACCCTCTATCGCGCGGACTTCGTTCCACGAGGAGATATCGGCGCCCTCGAGGAGTTCGCACAGTCGGAAGCGATCAAGGACAAGATCGACGTCGAGGTCCAATGTGTCCCACTGGCCAGATGTATCGCCGAGTGCGAAAGGCACTACGAGCGCCACCTGCGGGTCTCGGTTGAAGAGTATCCAGGCTCGCCACCGATTGACACGAATGTCCTCCCCTTTGTTTTCAAAGTGTCGGGCCACCGTGCATTGAGCGAGCGTCACGGGAAAAACAGGCTTACCATCTCGGAATGGACGCCATACGACGATGTCCGCGCCACCGTCGTTGCCCGAGGAAGCGGTGTTGACTCGACCGATTTGGCACCCTATTTTCGCGGCCAACCATTTGAGGGCGTCTTTAAATTCTGTTGGCCGGCCTCCCTCCACGGGCGCACCGAATCTCAGAGCCGTTGTTCCTATGCCGTACAAACCTTCGAGGGCCAATCGTGCAAGGCGCTCGAAATGCAAGGAGGACGATGCCCAATCTTTCGCTCGCCTGAATGGAGAGTCGTCCAAACTGCAAAGTAGTAAGAATTCGTAAACTCTCGCGGGCAGCACGTTGCGAATGACTCCGGCTTCGTCGACGTCAAATGGATATACGCCACCCGCGATTGACTTTCGTCTTCGAATTTCGCTCAGCGCAATTGAAATATCCGCGAGTTCGTCATCGTCACCGTCGTCCTCAAACAGTCTTCGAACAATTACCGCCGTTCCAAAGGAAGTTGTGGTTTCGATGGCCATTGTTGCTTCGATCCAGTCGGCGATGCTCAACGCATCCCTCCCCGAAGGCGGGCGAAGACTACTTTCGATCACGAATCGTCGACGTCCTTGAGTATCTGGACCGCCTCCACACAATCCGCAATTAATGCCTCAATTTCCGGGTCGGACTCGACTTCGACAACTATTTCGGCGGCGTTCTGGAGCGCTGTTTTCGCAACTTGAAGCCGATTGACTAGGCGTTGACGTGGGATAGTGGAACTTTCCTTGACTGTCTCCAGCGCCGTGATTAAGTCTCCTTGAGATCGAAGTGACTCGAGTCCTTTCTCGCTCGAAATAACAGTCGCGAGGAATTTGAGATCTCGAGATTCTCCTATAACTCGACCTTTTCCATTTTCGTCGCCGGCAACCCAAACTAAGAGCTCCTTGAGTTCGCTTTCTTTGGTAGTTGGGATCGGCGGAGCCTTTATGGCTACGGCGGACGGGTCGGGAGCACTTACGAATTTGCGAATCTGGGTCAAATTCATCGCGGCAGTGAAAACGCCGAATTTGTTTTCAACGTTCGTCGTGCTCAAATTAAAGTCGTTCTTTGCCTGATTTACGACCGCGAAATTTCGGTAGTGATTTTGAACTTCGCCCTTTTTTTCGCCGACGAGACCTGCAACTTCTTGGAACGACAGATCCTGTTCGTCGACCAATGAGGCGATGAAGCGTGCCTTTGCGAATGGATCCCATGGCATGATGCCCGCAATGTGGCGGAATCCAATAATTGGGGCAACTAATTTTCTGTCAGCGACCAGCAAGACCGGAACCTCCGACGGAATATATCCCAAGGTCGTCGCATCTTTGCTTATGGCATCCCATTGTGCAGAGGAATCGAAGGCAGACCTCATCGAAGCGTCGGCGAGTCCAAGAAGAGCAGTTAACCGCCGGTTGCCCTCGACCACTACATAGTGATCTTCGTCATGGGGTACTGCGATTAGCGGTTCCGACTGAAAATAGCCATGTTCGGCAATTGAAGTTGCAACACTTAGTGGGTCGTATGCGCGATTGATGAATTTGGCTAACTCCGCCTGATCCTTCCCCTGGATGCCCTCGGGAAGCCGAGGATTTTGAGGATCCAGTAACAAATGGTCGATGGGAAGGTTATGGATCTTTCCGGTTTCGAGCATCATTCCTCCCTATGAAACTTGTGAAATCAAGGCCTTCTCATCAGAGCAGCCGGGCCATCCAATCGAGCTTGAGTCGAAAAGCGCACGTGCAACGTGTTTTACTACGCCAACGCTTACTCCATTGCCCAATTGCTTGTACGCGACAGCATCGGTCCTGTGGAGAAGAAAGGAGTCAGGAAGTCCTTGCAATCGTGCGGCTTCGCGCGGGGTGATACGCCGCCGACGCGATCCGATTATCGAGGTCTGATTGATAGCAACGAGAGCGGGCAGGTAAGTGGGTGCCTTCACTCGGATACCGCTTGGTCGCATATGCATCACGAGTTGCCACAAGTCAGGCTCGGATCCGCGCGCTTGCCATTCGAATTTCTGCCGACTTTCTGGGAATGAGTCGACTTTGAATTCCTTCTTCCATTCGATAATCCAGGTTCGGTTTCGTCTATAGAGGGCCGCGTTTTTCTCCAAAAAGTTGGCCTTCCAAGAGGGGGTCCATGGAAAAACTCTCGCTCGTGCCCTGAATTCCTTTGCCCAGATTGGGAATCCTGGCAATTCCTCGTTTTCGGCCAGACGTTGAATGAATACGTTCCACGCATCGAGCCAATTGATTTCGTTCTGACTTAGTACGTATTTGCCAATGTGTTCTATTTCGTCGTCGTTTTGAAGCCAATCTTCGATTCTCCAATCCGCTGGGTTCCAAGAGTCGACGGGCTTGTTAGCGACAAGCGGTTCTCTGTCGGCCCACTCCCAGTCGTCACCCATGTACTCCGCCAATATGAACACGCGTTCGCGAATTTGTGGTCGACCATCGCGGGTTCTATTGAGTAGGTGGGGGCTGAATACGGTTGGCCGATCCGATACCTGATAACCAAGCCGACGAAGGTTTAGAGATATGGTTTCCCATATCGGTTTCTGCTTAGGGCCTGCGAGATTTCGAACGTTCTCGAGGATGACGAACCTTGGCCGGCGCGCTTCAAGGACCCTGAGAATGTTGAAGAACAAAGTACCGCGAGTCTCATCCATGCCGAGTTGATTACCCGACTTGGAAAATGGCTGGCATGGGAAGCCGGCACAGAGAACATCGTGGTCAGGAACCATAACCAGTTCTCCCTCAGTCAAAGGTCGGATGTCTCCCGCGGGCTCAAAACCGAAATTATCTCGGTAGACTTCGCGGCAATTGGGGTCAATCTCTGAAGCAAACACGCATTGACCGCCCAATTCGGATAATGCCAAGTGAAATCTGTGGACGACGCTCGAAAACTGGACACTTGTGACGCTCGAAAAGTGAACAGTTGCGGACACTCTAACTCTTGCCGTCGGTGGTCAACATCACGCTCGGCAAGCTGTCGACGCCTCGTCCCCTGAGTC
>JBARLO010000059.1:0-50424 GCA_049801955.1 Acidimicrobiales bacterium | reverse complement strand
GACTCAGGGGACGAGGCGTCGACAGCTTGCCGAGCGTGATGTTGACCACCGACGGCAAGAGTTAGAGTGTCCGCAACTGTTCACTTTTCGAGCGTCACAAGTGTCCAGTTTTCGAGCGTCGTCCACGACAGGCTCTATCGTGCTCCTGTTGTGGCGATCATTGTTGACGGAAACGTGGACGAAGTATCCATCGTCCGGAGACCGGCAAACCCGACTGCTCGCATGATGGATGTCCAAATGTCGACTGAAATACTTGCGGAGCTACTCGGCGATCAGTTCTACCCCGGCGTAGACGTATCGTGCGACATGTGCCTAGAACAATGCCCAGGCTTTGTGGACCCCTTCTCGGATGTCGACGATGGCGACGAGGGCGAATTTTCGGTTCCTTCCTAATCCGCTTGGAGAGTTCTTCGTTCACGCCGCCTCGACGCCGTCTCGCGCCCGCGGCGGTGCGTCTCGTTCGTGCCACGCAATGAACGATTCGCTGAGCGAATTCCCCAATATCCGCGCGACACTCGCCCTATGAACGGCTCCGCGACCCGGCATTGCCCAGGGACTGCTTCCATCAGATCATCCAGTCTAAGTTCTTCGGCCTGATCAGTGTTTTTAGAAGGGTCAATAACTCTTGCTGTTTAGCTTCCCAAACTGAGAACGCGAGTTCGGACTTGCTGTAAAAACTCCTCGGCCGATAAATGAATAGCGGCGGCGTAAGGCAAGACTTTGAAGGCGAATCGAATTGGCCGGGTCCATCAGCGTTGAGTGGGAATCGGCATATGTATAGGCTTCGCTGAATGGGACCGGGCCTTCGAACGAGCGAGACTTAGCCATGAAGACCGCAGTCGTCACGAAAACATTTGTTGCCATTATGACTATCACTTCGGTGTTCCTGGGTTGCGCATCCGCATCATCGGCGAGCCAGTCGTTATTCCACTCTTACTCGAGCTGGCAGTTGTCGAATCCTGATCTCGACGGAGACAATGCGGTCTACTTCGCCAGCGGAGTGGTTATCACGGAAAGCAGCCCTGACCTAACCCTTACGGCCTACAAGGAGTCGACTGGTCAGGAGTTATGGACGAACACCATAACTTCAACGGCGGAAGCGTTTATCAGCAACTTCGGCGTCTACGTCGAAATGAGTGATCCGCTCGAAGTAACACGATACCGGCCCACTAATGGCGCCATTGAATGGTCGACAGCACCATTGGGGTCTTCCGCGTCCTTGAGAGAACCTAAGATTCGCAGTCGCGGCTCCCTCGAGTTCGCAAGTTTCGAAGTAGACGCACAGTTTGTGGCCGTCGGGAACCAGTTGCTTGATCCTTTAACTGGGGTCGTTCGCACCACGCTGGCTTCGGGAGACTCTGTCGCAGGGGTTCTCGGTGACGACGTACTTGTCAGTCAATACTCGACCAGCTCCCTCGAATACGACTTCGGCACGATAAAGAACGATCAACTTGATGTGAAGTGGAAACGGAACTCTACAGATGGTCCCGATCTACACATCGTGGGTGACTCGATCTTCATGGAAACCGGAACCGTGGATAAATTCGAATTAGAAGCCGTCAATACACGAACAGGCTCAGTTGAGGGAAAGTCCGTCGGGGCCCATGGTTCCTGTTTTACAGACTCCTCCTCGAGTGAACTCGACTTTTTGACAAGTGCGAATCATCTGTCCTCAATCCGGGGAGATGGGCAAGTGACGCAGGGCCCAAAAATGAGCACCAATGATGCATGCGACCTCGCGGGCGACGTGCTCTGGGTGGGCGCGGATCTCAACGGCTACAGCGGAGGCAAAAACGAGGTTCTAAGCGGCTATTCCCCCTCGAACTTCACTCGTCTCGGAACCATTACGTTGACCAGCGCCCAAATTGACATGGACGGAAATGATGCAGAGATGGCATCTGATGGTCACTACGTCGTCTACTACGCTTCGCCTGCCCTCTTCGTATTCAAGCTCTGACGTTCAAAAGATCCGGCGAGGCTCGATATCGACCAATTTTGTACTTTGGCCCGCACCAACGATCGCAGTCTGCCGCGACGTTGATGCATGCCCGACGCACCTGCTTGGAGCCACCTCATCTGACTTTTCTAGGTGCTACATCAGACCTGATGAACAGGGTTCACGAATGTTTGGGGTCCTGGCGCTCGAAAGTGAACCCGTAGATCCAAGGCTCTAGCCCGGCGAGGTTCCAACTCTTGGAAACATCGAAATGAACCGGCCGCGCGGGCGACCTGCGCCTCCGCGCACCGGGTACTTCAGTTAGATCCCAGATCTTTGAGACGTTCTGCGATCTCAGGCACCGGTCGAAAGACGAACTTGTTCGAGATTCGACTTTTCTTCATGAGCCCGAGTTCTTCAAGCTCGAGTAGATCAGTTCGTGCCGTCTGATAAGTGACTCGGTGCCTGGTTTGCTGGCTTGCAATCGTAAAACTCTCACCAGGATCGCGCAAAGCCTTTTCCACGACAGTTATCTGTCGGTGATTCAATATTGAGGAACTCTGAAGTTTCTTTTCCACTTCTCTGGTTTCGATAATTTTTCTCGCTAAGTAGTCATGAAGACTCCTAATTGCGCGCTCAATGACGCCTAACTGATAGATGATGAAGTAGGTCATGTCGTTGCTATCTGTCTCGGTATAGAGATACGACATCGCGTACTTCATTGGCGCTTTTCTTAAAATGCTCGAGATAGAAATGTATTGGGCTAGCCAGTATCCATCATGAAGCATCGATCGATAAAAAAGCGCGCGAGCTGTGCGACCGTTTCCGTCTTCGAAAGGATGGTCGTAGGCAAGGCAAAAGTGAATAATGATCGCTTTTACAACGGGATGAATGAACCCGTCCTCGTCCGCGCTGTTGGCGAAGCGGCACAACTTTTCTAGCCTGCTCGGCAGTTCTCCCGCCACAGGCGGCGTGTGAAGAAGTGTGTCATCGTTCCAATAAACGGACACCCGACTCTCTTCTGGACGCTGGGTTCTTCCCGCTGAATCTGGATTGTCCAGTGTGTCTTGAGTCAGGATTCGGTGAAGTTCACAAATTGCGTCGGTAGTCAGTTCATCGCCAGAGATCTCCTGCGAAAACAGCATCGCGGCATAGTTATTCGCGATCATCGTTTCACTGCGGTCACGCGGCTTTCGGCCCGATGTGAGAAGTTCTTTTGCAACTCTTCGAGTTGTACTCGCCCCCTCGAGTTGGCTTGAAGTGATGGCTTCTTCGATGAGTGAGCTGACGAGATATCGATTGCTAGATCGAAGACTCGTAGACACGTCATCGGCAAGGATCTGACCACTGGCTTGCTGATCGATGCGATGCACCATTTTTTGAATCGTGTCCACGTTGCTGAACGTAAATGGCGTTCCGTCCACAGAACGGAATGGGAGGTTTCGCCTTAGAGATCGGCGCGCAACCGAGGTAGCAAACCACCACCCGCGGAGATCGAGACCTTCTGGTGGCCTACGGTTTCGCATTTCATCCCAGTGGAGATATCGTCCTTTTGCGTCAAGTGGTTGACTGTGTTCAAAAATGCGACGAAACCCGTCACTGTCTAAGGGCTCGGCGAAGAGATCGTCTAGGGAAGGCGGTCGCTGGGGTATCTTCATATTCTCAATTTTTCTACTAATACTGATATGCATTAGTAGTATAGGTGAAGTAGGTACTAATGTAGTCGTTTTTAGTAGTAAATCTGTATTACACCCCTGTAATTGGTACAAGGCTTATGAGACGGTTGAGCGCGATCATTATGCCCATTTAGTGCCCAAAGATCGAAAGGGGATTTGAATCCTTCAACGTAACTAATCGTTAATTAGGTATTTCCGAACTCAAAAGCTCTCAGACAATCCACCCTTTCAAGGTGGCGGCACGGGTTCGAATCCCGTTGGGGTGCTTCGTACTTCCTGGTGAAATCGGATTTCTTCATATGGGGCGTTCACCGCGAAGGTGCCACTTTTTCGCGGAATTGGAGCAGTTAATGCCCATTCAATGCCCAAAACTTACTCGAAGCCGATTGAACCGGCTTCAAAGTCCTTATGGGTCAACTGAAGTGGACCCCGGATCTTGGACACGTTCTTAAGATGTGAGCACCGAGCCTCCCGGAGGTCGCAGTGCAAGGAAAGAGAACCAAGTTCAAGGCCGATTTCAAGGCCAAGGTCGCTGACGCGAGAACCAGGTCAGGTGCTAAACGACCGGAGTGATACCCGCCGCCCCATTGGGAGGATGAACCCGTGTATACGATCCACGCCACGAAGAAACTGCTTGATCGAATGCAAGAGCCAATCTTCGATTCCATTCCGGACGCGACGACCAGTCTCGGAAACTGGTTTGCTAAGCCACTGTTCTGGCGTCCCCAATACGCGCTCTTCGTCAGCCATTCGACGTTCCTGCCTGTCTTCGCTCCGTTGTCGCCCGCTTCCTCACTCGCTAACCGATTCCCCGACGATCTCGCGACGACGTTGCAAGCTCATGGGGTACCGGATTCCTTCATCAAGAAAGAACTCCTTGCCATGGATGACGTCGTAGTCGCAAGGACTAATAGCCGTCAGGTCGTTGGGGTCATGAACGAGTTCGCAACTATGGCAACCCGTATACGAGACCTCCACCCCGAACTAACACCGCTTCAAGTCGCCGTAGAGCTGGCAGAGGTTCCAGTCGGGATTCATGGTCGAGAATACAGAGTCCCGATTGACGCTCTTCGAAAACTTGTCACCACTGAACGCGGAGGGCCCTACGCGCTGACCTAGACCTTCGTCGTCTGTCACTTCTATTCCGCCGCGACGTACCTTTCACCGCCCTTGTATGGATTCGATAGACGCCCCCAGAGACTCTTGACGAGACAGCACTCACTGTGTACTATCAGTGATAGTTTATCAATTACTGATAGTTTCTCTATCGGTGATAGTACGCAGTGAAGGAATCGGTGAGTGGTGACGTCTGATACAACCCATGGAGACCGGCGCGGGCGCCGCCGAGAGGCGAAGCTGGCGACAATCTTGGCCCAAGCGTGGGTGCTGGCGCGTCGCGACGGTCTTGCCGCCATCTCACTGCGGGATTTGGCAGATAGCGTCGACCTCCGCCAGCCGTCCCTATACGCCTACTTCGAGTCGAAGCTCGGACTCTACGATCTCATGTTCGCGGACGCCAACCGACAGCTCCTCCAGAGGGTGAAGTCTCTTCCTCTCTGCGACGACCCCCGCCAATCGCTCGTCGAGTTCACCGAAGCGCTCGTGCGATTCTCAACGCAAGACGTGGTCCGCCATCAACTGCTGTTCCAGAGGACGATTCCCGGGTTCGAGCCCTCGCCCAACTCCTATGCGCTGGCTCTCGAGTTCTACGAAGTAGCTCGAAATCAGTTAGCCGCGCTCGACGTGACGGATGCGACGGATGTCGACGTGTTTAGCGCGCTCGTCAGTGGTCTCGCCCACCAGCAAGTGGCCAACGATCCCGGAGGTGATCGCTGGGTTCGCCTTGCGGAGTTGGCAGTGGACATGTACTTGGCCGACGTCGATCGACGTCGGCCCCGCACCGCTCGGAAGGGAGCACAAACATGAATCAAGCGCACATCAACAACGTCGCCACTGTTCCCAGAATCGATCATCGCGAATCTATGGTGATCGCCGCCGCAGAGAACGCGAAGTTTGGAGCGCTCCTGCACGATTTGGAACCAAGCGACTGGACCAAGCCCACAGACTGCGATCTGTGGGACGCGCGAGCTCTCGCAGCCCACGTGGTCGGGTCCGCTGCGAGTCAAGCGTCGGTGCGCGAATTCGTGCGCCAGGTGCGAAAGGGGCGTCCACTAATGGCGAAGATCAAAAGCCCGTACTGGTGGGACGGGATGAACCAGTTTCAAGTGAATGAACGAGGGGGGCTCAGCACCGACCAACTTCTTACCGAGTGGGCCGCGATGTCGACTAAGGCCCTTCGGGCCCGCACTCGGCTTCCGCGACCCATCGCCAAACTGCCGTTGCTTAACCTTCCTGCGCCTGTCGGCCGCCAACCGCTTTCCTATCTCTACGACATCGGATTCACTCGAGACGTGTGGATGCATCGCATCGATCTCTCCCGCGCGACGGGCAGAGCGCTCTCTCTCGATGAACACCACGACGGCCGTATCGTCGCCGACATCGTCGCCGAATGGGCGACGACCCACGGCCAGTCCTTCACGCTCTCGTTGACGGGACCCGCCGGAGGGAACTATCGAAGCGGCACCGACGGCGAATACGTTGAGATCGATGCCGTCGAATTCTGCCGGACCCTGGCCGGGCGCGAGCAAGGCGACGGCGTACTGCGTCATCCACTGCCCCTGTAGCCAACCCAACCTGAAAGGACACCGTGGACGTCACGACCAGCGAAATCGCAGAGAGGATCTACCGATTCTCAACTTTCGCCCCCGATATCGGACCCACCGGCTTTACCTTCAACCAGTACCTCATTGACGACGAGTCTCCCCTGCTCTTTCACACCGGGCATCGAGCCATGTTCGCGCGTCTCGCCGAGGCCATCGGCGCCATCACACCGCTCGAACGACTCCGTTGGATCACCTTCGGCCACGTCGAAGCCGATGAGTGCGGCGCCATGAATGAACTTCTCGCCGTCGCACCACATGCCCAGGTCGCCCACGGTGCGCTGGGTTGCATGGTGTCACTCAACGATCTTGCCGATCGGGCACCCGTGCCACTCTCCGACGGTCAAATCATCGACCTCGGCGAACATCGGGTTCGTCACATCGACACCCCGCACGTGCCCCACGGCTGGGAAGCTCGCGTCCTCTATGAAGAGTCGACCGGAACGCTGTTGTGCGGAGATCTCTTTACGCAATTAGGAAACGGTCCCGCACTCACGTCCGAAGACATCATTGACGCCGCTGCGCAAGCCGAAGACGTCTTTGGCGCAAGTTGCCTAACACCGAACTCGGGGCCCACGATCCGACGACTCGCGGAACTGCAGCCGACGACCCTCGCGGTCATGCACGGTTCTTGTTATGTCGGCGACGGTGCCATCGCGCTCCAGGCACTCGCCGACGATTACGACACACGTCTCTCTGGTGCCAGCCTTTAAAACGTAAGTGGGTCGGTCTCGGCCAGGCTCTAGATGTGACCCTCCGTTAACTCACTCGCTCCACTCTCGGGTTCAACAAAGAAGTCCCGACATCCCTCAAGGCCTACAATTTCGACATCCGGGTGCTCAATGTTTCGCCATCTCGATCGGTCCAGTCGAACGTCCAGCATCTCTACGGGCCTACCCCGGCGAAGGACGGTCCGCCGACCATTGCCCTCATAGCCGAGGGCTTTCGAGACGCCAAGGGATGGCTCGTTGTCAACGAAGCCGCCGCTATGCGCTTCGAGTGCGCCCAGCCCTTCGAAGGCGAAGTGGAGGATCGCTGAGCGCATTTCTTTGCCGATCCCCTGGCCCTGATGCGCAGCGCCAAGCCACGAGCCCGTCTTCACCGAGCGCAGGGTGGCAAAGTCCTTTGCCATCAGACTCTGGACTCCCACAATGTCCCCGTCGACAAGAACGGCCCCGTTGAAACTCCAGTCATCTGGGCTCCACGTTGCACGGTGACGCCAGCCCCACTGCAAGAGCCCTCGCTCGAGTTGGGGGGAGTGCTCGTCCGTCCAAGCGTGGAGGAAGGGCATAAACGCCGGATCGTGAACGCCCTTCAGCGCAAGTCGCGCGAGTTCGGCGAGGTCGTCGTCATTCGGAAGTCGAATCTCGACGCGACGGGTTCGTATCCGAAGATCAAACAGTGGCCAGAAGGGATTCTCCACATCGCATTATTACTTGCCGCCTGTTCTATTACAACGTCGTTTGCGTCGAGGCCAAGGTCCACGAGTGGAACGCACTCCACTTAGCCATGAACGACGGTGCGCTTCGTTTTGAAGATGTAGCCTCCGGCAACGTTGTCGTCGCGGATCGTGCAGACTGCCAGCGTGCCGCCCGGTCCGTAATATCGGAAGTACTTTGTCGGCCATCCCGCGTACGGCACGGACACCCCGAAGCCCGTAGCGGGAGTTGGATCGCACGAGCCCCCGTGATATCGCTCCGAACGCTGAAATGACTTCGACGTCGTTGAAGCGATTGAGACATACGCCGCCGCGGTGGCTCCCGGTTTGAGTACGACCTTGCCCGAGACGTACACGCCTGGAACGAGCGACCCAATTCCGACGGGCGTATTCGACGGTCCGATCACGGGCTGGACATCCAAGAAGGCAATCGGGAGATAGCACGTTGATCCGTTATTCGTAAATACGATCTCCAACTTGAAGTTCCCGGATGCAGCGGGCTGCGCATCAGGACCTGTCGCCCATTCAGTGATTTGAGACGGCATACATTTCACCAACGCTTGACTTGTGTAACGACGCACCGCGCCACCTGAGTTCGAAGAGTCAGCTCCGGCGACCGACGCTGATGCGACGATGAGGAGTCCGCCGAGAATTACTGAGACAATGCCGAATTGAGCGTCGCGCGCGAGCACGTGCTTCATTTTTATACGCCGCCTCAAGTCCAGCCCCTCGTGAACCTCCCTCATGGGCTCACCCGCCGTTCAGACAGTGCAGCGAGAGCGAGGAGAGTGGGACAGTCTGAACATTTGGTCCGGTGGCGCCACCGATCACGAACGTGCCGACAACGGTCGTGCCGTCACTCTCATAGATGGGGATAGTGATATTGCGATGTTTACTCACTTTGTCCCACTTGAGCGCTTCTGCCGGTGTTCGGACGTCTTCGCGTGTCGCACAGTTGAGTTCGCTCGCCTTGACGTAGCCGTGCAGGTTTCCCTCGTCGGCCACGACGGCGATGAGATCAGGAGTGCCTTGTTGGTTTTGCACCCCGTAGGTCTCGCCAGCCGCATTGATGCCCCAGGAGGTTGGGACCTGATTCTCGTACGCCGCCTGAAGGGACCACGAGTCGCCGGCAGCTGTCGTGATGGTCACGCTGTCCACACCGGTGCCCAGTGGCACCACTTCACTCGCAGTCCGATTGACTGGCGGACTCTTCATGTCGGCGGCATCACAACTTTCGCTGGAACCATTGGGAAACGTAAACGTACCAACGGACCGACACGTCAACTCGAGTGAAAGAGCGTTCGCCGTCGCGGGCGCGGGGCCAAGGTCGATCGTTGCCGTGCCGGTGCGAGATGCACTGACGATACTGCCGAGTTGAGTATCGGCGGGTGCGCCGGGCGGTGAGAAGACTCCCGACGCGAGCGCCACGCCACCACCCACGAGGGCCAGCCCGGCAAACATCCCGACACCCAGGCGCCAGCCCCAGCGACGTCGAACGCGCGATGAACCTTCCACGGTCTTTGCGAGCGCCGCACGCAAACCTTCGGCAAAGACGGGATCCATTTCGGTGATGCTCACTGATTCGCCTCCCTTGTCGTGACATCGACATCTGCAGAATCCAAGGACTCGAGGGAGGTCGCCAGTCGCGCCCGTGCGCGATGCAGGCGCGTTCGGGCCGCTCCATCGGAAATCCCGAGAGCAGCGGCCGCCTGAGCGGGCGAATAGCGCTCGATGACCGTGAGGGTAAGCAAAGCGGCATCCGAAGGCGTCAGCGAACGAAGTGCTTGTTGGATTTGCACTGCCGCGCGGTCTCCCTCCGACCGCTCGACGGCGGCGTCTTCTGCGCTTCGGGACTCGTCGCCGCGAGGCAGCGTTGCCAAGAGCGACTTGTATCGGCGAAGGCCACGGACGTGATTTCGCGCAAGATTGGCCGTCGTCACGAGAAGCCAGGGCAGAACGGATCCATCAACTACGCGAACAGACCTGCGACGGCGCCAGAGTTCCAAAAACGCGGCAGCCGTGACGTCCTCTGCGTCATGGACATTCGCCGTCAGTCGAAGAGCGTGGCGGTAGACGCGATTTTGGTGAAGATCGAAGATAGCAACAAAAGAGTCCCCGTCGTTACCCAGCGCTGCCGCCCAAGTCGACTCTTCGCCCTCGGTCGATTCCACCCTCTGTATTGTCCGCACCGAGACCACCGTTACACAGACCGGATCGAGGAGAACACTCGCAGCGGTAGGGAGATTGGCGCCATGGTTCAAAGAGGAGTGGCTCGGCACCCGGCTCCCTGAGGCGTTGCTCGCAAGAACCGTCGTGGATCAGTACTATATGCCGCATGGTAGTAGGTGGTAACGAAAAGCTGCTCGCCCAAATGCGACGCGGGTCTATTGAATACTGCGTGCTGGCTCTACTGCAGTCCGGCGATCGCTATGGCTTTGAGCTCGCTCGCGAGCTCGCTGAGGCTGATGGTTTGGTCACCAGTGAGGGCACCGTGTATCCGCTCTTGACTCGCTTGCGCAATGACGGCCTGGTCGCGACCTACTGGCAAGAGTCTGCTGAAGGACCCCCGCGTCGCTACTACCACATCACGCCCGCCGGCGACCGCGCACTCGAGCCCTTCATCGAACAATGGAAGCGATTCCGCGACGCCGTCGACGACGTCTTGAACGGGAGGACATGGAAGTGACCGACCAGAACACCATGCCAGACCTCGTCGCCCAGTACCTTGCGGAGTTGCGCTCTGGACTGCGAACTGTCTCTCCTTCGTCGCGCGAGGAATTCATCAATGAGATCGCCGAGCACATCACCGAGGGGCGCGCCGCGCTCGACCCAGAAGACGCTGCGGGCCTGCGCGAGATACTTGCCCGGCTCGGAAATCCTAGGGAGTTGGCACAGGAGCTGTCGGCCACCGAAGAGAAGCAAAAACTAAGTCTGGTGAAGCGGATGAAGCGCACGGCTCTCGTCGCAGGCGCAGTAGTGATCGCCGGCCTTCTCATTGGATCGCTGACCTGGTGGCTGCACTACCAGCCGCTTCTGCCGACACCGAATTTAAGTACAGGTCCGTCTCTCATCTCCGCGAGTGGAAAGCGGCTTCCCCAGGTCGATCCCGTGAGTGCGCTCGCGCCCAACGTCATTCCCGTGTGGGACATGCCCAAAGGAACGTCGACAATTCACATCACCGTGTGGATAGAAAACTCGGGAAGCCTTCCCATCAGGATCACTGGAGTTACGTCGCCGTTCGCGGGCTTTCCGCCTTTCGGACCAGCAGAATTTGGCGACGGCCAGGTACCGCGACGTTACTCTCGCACCTTCCATGCCTTCACCGTTGCCGGAGAGCAGACGTCAGCAGTCTCGCTGGCCATTCCCATGCACTGCACGGTCAGTCAAGGCGAAGTGGTTGAGCCCACACGAACATCGATAACAACATTGTTCTTCGGCGTCTCGCACCAGATGTGGGTGAACTTTGCTCCGTTCGACATCGAGTTGGCGAAATCGTGCTGACGGGTAGTGGTAATTACCCGTCGCCGTCCGCTGCGCGCCGATAAAGAGCTCTGAAGCCTCCCCGCTTCACTAAGCATTTGACGTACCTCAACGAGTGAAAAGCCGTTCTTCTCAAGAATCCGCCGTGACGGTAGGTTCGCCTCTTCGGGATCGGCCAGTATCCCTGCTGAAGGGTCAATGATTCGCAGGTACTTCACCAGTTCATCGATGACGCGCGTCCCAATCCGCGTCCGGTGTTTTGCGTCGCGCCAATCGCGTAATCAATCCCGATTTCGCCGGCGCGACCGCCCTCGCCAACGACTCCTCCTTGGAGGCCGACCAGAATTACCACTGGCACCAACCGATGTCCTGGCCTTCGAAGGAGATCATGAGCATGGTGGTGCGACGATCATCGCCACTGACTCGACGTTGGTACTCCGAAATCAGTTGATCCGGTGAGACTTCTGATGTCCACCATTGAGCGACGTGGCTCTGGGTCAACCACTGCGCGACGACCGGAAGATCGCTGTCTGACATCGGCCGAAGACTCAGCACGATTTCAATCTAGACACTCGAGTGGGCGACCTCTCGTCTCGACTCGTCTCATGACCATCTCGTTGTCTAATGTCTCGATGTGGCCGACATTCCTGACCTCGATCTGAAGAGGATTCGCAAGTACGCAGCACAAAGAGTGCCGACGACCCTTCAACATCAAATCAGGATGGAAGTTGACGTACGGGGAAAGACGGTGACGATTGTCGAATGCCGTCCCCCGTGGCCAGAAGACGCCGAACAGGAATGGACTCGAGAGGGTGTCGCGAGAATGAAATTTGACCCTGCCAGTAGAAAATGGACGCTCTACTGGTCCGACAGTAACGAACTGTTGGCACATCTTCGATCTCATATCGCCCGGTCCAATTGGCAACATCCTGGCAGAGGTCGAGCGAGACCAGACAAACATATTCTGGGGCTGACAGCTTCGCGGGGGTGGATTCCCGTCGGGATCGCGAAAAGTTCCTCGGCGTTCCGTTGAGGCATACACACGTCGATACCTCAAGATCTCCTAACTCTCACTGACCATTGCCGTCATCATGTGCGGCGCGGCATGGGATCGCACTGACCCGTCAGTAGTCATGGTGCGAGAAGCCTTCTCCACCGCCGTAGCCAGTGCCGTCTGGTCCGACTCAGAGAGTTGGACCACTGTCTCGGCCACCGCGGCCGCGTGCAACGTCAACAACAGTTGGCTCGGGCCGCCTTCAAAGACGACCGGCAACTCGTATCGATTCACGTTCACATCGATGAATCCTGCGTCGGTGGCAAGCTGGGCCAGCGCTGAAGCGTCGCTAAAGCCCCACGGACCGCCCCTATAGGTATTGGCGACTTCAGGTCCCAGAACTTCTTCCAGGGCGATTGCCAAAGCGTTGAATGGCGGACAGTCTTCAATGGCACACCACACCGAGACACCGAGCTTTCCACCGGGGCGCAAAACTCGCTTCATCTCCGCCAACGCCAAACGCCGGTCGGGAAAGAACTGCAGGCCCTGCTGACAGGTCACAAAGTCAAAGGCATCGTCGAGGGCACGAAGAGCGTCAGCCGAGCACTCCAGATAGTCGATTGGCGCGCTGTCATCAAGCGGCGGCTTCGAACGCGCGAGGTCAAGCATCGCCGGACTCAGGTCGCAACCAGTGACGCTTCCACTGGGACCAACACGACCCGCCGCGAGTCGAGTCACCGTTCCCGGACCACAGGCCACGTCGCAGACGGATCGCCCACTCTCAGGATTCACTTGGTCGAGCAGTAGTTGGGCCCATGGTTCGAATAGTCGAGGAACCATGATGTCGTCGTAGAAACTCATAGCCCCTGTTGACGCTTTTGCGAACGAGCTGCCCCACTCCAAATCGCTCACCATAGTGTCCCCTTCTCTCGCTGACCCTTATGTGACAATCTCACCGCAAGGACTGACCACTTTGCAAGCGGCGCCTATTACTTCGTTACGCCTCGAGATTCGGATCCACGGCCCGCGTAGCGCCCCGGGGCAAGAGCCGCAGGGCCGCTGGCGCCATTGCCTGGTGGGCGATGAAAATAACCGCAGTGGCGCCAACGATGTAGACCGAATCGATGATGGACGACAGCGTGTCGACTCGTGACCCGCTCGCCCCAAAGACGCCGGGCGCGACGAGCTCGAATATCAGGTACCCGAGCACCATGAGGGTGATGACAGAGATCAACACCGAGATGAAACTCACCGCGGCCGCGTAGCTGCGCATGACGCGCTTGGTCGGACTAAGGGGATCGGTCTCCGAATTCGAGAGGGCCACTCCACGTTGCTGGTGCAACATGTAGGCGGCTCCCCCGACGAGAACCATGAGGAACCCGATGACGACGACCCGTGCCACGCTGTTCGTGCTGGGAGTCACGGAGCGCATCAGGCTCACGATCGCGTCGACGACGAGGATGGAGCCCGCGTAGGCGATCCACAGCGACAGGAACGAGGCGCCGAACAGGTACGCGGCCATCGGCCGCTTGCCCGACGGATCCGGATCCGCTCGGTTGGCGATCACGATGATGACGTACGTAACAATCGACCCCGCACTCAGAAAGAGCAATATGAATAAAACCCCTATGAATACCAAGTCGCCGGCAAAAACTGCACCTGAGATCGAAGACACGATCCTCCCCCTTTGAGCAAAGACACGATGTGTCTCTCGCCATGACCCTAAGTCGGATCCCGCTTGGGGAAGGGTACTGGCCCGACCTCGGTAGTTTGTAGCCGATGAACGAGCACACCGTGAGCGACCGCGAGTTGGAACAACCGTGCGACTGAGCACCGTCATTCTTCCCATTGAACGATGGCCAGCGTCGAGTGAGAAGTGGCTCCGGGCCGAGGAACTCGGCTTTCACGCCGCGTACTGCTACGACCATCTGTCGTGGCTCCGTCTACGGGATCGACCATGGTTCGGGGCGATTCCTACGTTGACGGCTGCGTCCGTGGTGACATCTCAGATCCGACTCGGGCCCTTGGTGACGTCGCCGAACTTTCGCCACCCCGTCCCCCTGGCAAAGGATTTGCTCTCGATCGATGACGTCTCAATCGGTCGACTCGTCATCGGAGTGGGATCGGGCGGCCTCGGGAGCGATTTCACCGTTCTCGGTCAGTCCGTCGCGCTCCGTGAGCGCAGCGATCGATTCGCGGAGTTCGTGAGATTGCTCGATGAGTTACTCCGAAACACCGAGACCTCCTTCGAGGGAGACTTCTACACTGCACACGACGCTCGGATGATCCCGGGAACGCTCCAGCAGCCCCGACCGCCGCACTTCATCGCAGCCGACGGAGTGCGCGGGATGCGACTCGCCGCTCAATTCGCTGACGGCTGGATTACGTTGGGACGCTCTTCGCGTGAGGACGAATCGCGCTACGACGTCGTGGCGTCCCAGTCGCGCCAACTCAACGACATCCTGGTGGCGGCGGGGCGACAACCACACGCGATCGAGAGACTCGTGTTGGAAGGCTTCTCCGACGAAGAACCTCTTGCCTCTCTCGATGCATTCGTGGACTGGGCCGGACGCTACCAAGAACTCGGAATCACCGAAGTGGTGATCCATTGGCCCGAGCCAGGTTCACCGTTCGAGGCCAATATGCACGTCTTCGAACAGATCGCTACCCACGGGCTGTCCCAGCTGTAGATCCATGAACGTACGGGGACCCGCCACATGGCTTCGCGTGAGCCTTTGACAAACTGACGGCGTGTTGTTCTACGAGATCGCCGTCACCTCGCTTCTGAGTCGGATTGTCGAAGTTGATCACCGCCCGATAACGGTTGGCATCGACGGTCAGGGTGGGTCGGGCAAGTCCACGCTCGCACGAGAACTCGCCGCGACATTGGAACTGACGTCGGCCATCGTCGAAGGTGACGACTTTTACAGCGACGCGTCGCAGGACGCTTTAGAGGCTCTCGATGCCGCGGGAGGATACGAAAACTACGTCGATTGGCGTCGACTGAAGTCTGACGTCCTTGAGCGCGTCAAGAACAACGCTCCCACTCTTCGGTATCGACGGCATGAGTGGGAAGAGGCGATAGTACGCGGATGGATCGATTCGCCGATGCCGGACGTCGTCATTGTCGAAGGTGTGTATTCGCTGCGTCCCGAACTGCGCGAGTACTACGACGTGACCGTATATGTCGAGGCCAGTGAGTCGATCCGACTTCAGCGACAAAGGTCTCGGGCTCAGAACTCCGAGGCCTGGATTCGACGCTGGCTCGCAGCCGAGGACCTCTACGTCTCGCTCCAACGACCCTGGCAAGACGCCGATGTCGTCATCGAGAGCGAGCAGCTACCACGCCAGTTCGTGCTCGCCTTCCTGGAACGTGC
The DNA here is from genome assembly GCA_049801955.1 of Acidimicrobiales bacterium. Taxonomy (GTDB): domain Bacteria; phylum Actinomycetota; class Acidimicrobiia; order Acidimicrobiales; family RAAP-2; genus RAAP-2. The sequence goes on along the minus strand of JBARLO010000059.1, from coordinate 34,803 downwards.
CCGTAGGGCCATCGGGGCCAATGGTGGCCATGCGCACGATGACTTGTGCACCGATCTGAACCGGCTGACCGACCGCGCTCAGTGACGTGAGTTCAGTCGCGGTGAAGCCGGGCTCGACCGCATTGAACTTGATCGTCGGATACGCCTTGGCGTACTGAACAGTGAGCATCGAGACCGCGGCCTTGCTCGCGCCATAGATGATCGACGGAAAGTGGAACTGGCGGCGATCGGGATTTGTGACTGCCCAGAACGAGCCCAGCGCGCTCGACACATTCACCACCACCGGGTTCTCGGACCTCTCCAACAGAGGAAGGGCGGCCTGAGTGACGCGGATGACACCGATCGCGTTCGTATCGAAAACCTTGAGTGCGGCCGGGCCACTGACGTCCATATCCACACTCGAAATCCCCGCGTTGTTGACGAGGACGTCCAAACGCCCCTCGTGTTCATCGATCACTCGCAGTGCGTTCGAGACCGACACATCGTCCGTGACATCCAACTGCACACACCGTGCGCCCAGCGCGGCCGCGGCCACGTCCCCACGCTCGATATTTCGGGCCCCGATGAAGACGGTGTCCCCGTGATCTATGAGTTGCCGGGCGGTCTCGTAGCCGAGACCCTTGTTCGCTCCCGTAATAAGTATCAGGGCCATGTTCTGTTGCTCCTCTCGCACGGCCGAACTGGCAGATCGTCGAGCACTTTACTGAGAGATCTCACTCGATTGACATCCGAAACCGAGTTGGCGCCGAATAAAGACAAGTCCCCATCAACGTGGTCGGGAGAGAAGAGACAAATGTCATGAGAAGTTTCACTAAACGAGCGCAGGTGCTCGCTGCCTCCGTGGCGATAGTCGTCGCTGGCGGCGCCGCGGTTGCGGCTGCCGCAGGCACCGCAGCACCCGCGAGCAATGCGATGCAAAAAGGTATGGGAATCAACGAGTACGGCATGACGAAGGCCTTCTTTAATGGCGGTACCGTCAGCTTCACCTACTCCAAGGGCTACTACTGCGACAAGAGCGTGTCGTCCGCGGCCAGTTCTGGTTGCGAAGCAGGCGCCAACTACAAAGTGCCACCGGCCAAGAACTTCGACCCGCTGTACATCACGGTGCCGCTCGGCTTTACGGTCTCCGCGATGTCGATGGAGTGCCCGAGTGCGCTGGTCTGCGTCGATCACCCCGGAACGATTGACCTGAGCCGACTCGAGCCGGACCTGAAGGCTCTCTACCCGAAGTTAACGGCCGCACAGCTGACCGCAGCGTTGAAGAACTCAGCGACTCCTGGTCACGAGCACTTCATCACGACCCAGGACAACGGCAAGGCTGAGTGGTGGGACGTGAAAGTGATCGGAGTGACCAGCTTGAAGGAGTGGAACGCGATCAACGCGCACAAGTCCTTCGCGTTCTTGAACCAGCAGGTCACCAAGAAGTTGACCACCGCGATCATCCCGACGAACCTGTTCCTGTACTTCTCAGTGAACTAGGTCATTACCGCGAAAACGGTGCTGGCGACTATCGTCGCCAGCACCGTTTTTTGTCAGTCCGCTCAACTCTCTTCACGTGACTGCTTGTCACTGATCAAAAAGAGCAGGCCCCTCACGAACGACTTCATACCGTCATCACCCAGCCACTCGTTCAGTGAGGTTGTCAGCCCGTCGATCGCTCCATAGATGATGTGTGCCGCATCGTGACCTCGGTCCGTCAGAACCGGATCGTCGTGGGATCCACTCAAATAGCCCGCCTCGAGGAGCTTGTCGATCGTCTGATACTTCTCGATTGATCTGCGGCGCTGACCAACCAGTTGTTCCAAAGAGTCGGGGTCGGCGTGCAGTCCGCCCAGGATAAAGGGTCCATTCGTCGGAAGCGCGGGCATGTCGGCGGCGGCCATCGCGACCCGAATGGCGCTCGCAAAGGAACCCCGAGCTGCACGAAGCAGCATCGGCAGTCCCGGTAGATCATCTGGCAGGGCCTCAAACGTCACTCCGCCTCCTTCCCTCATGTCCGTCTGGCACTTTGACGTTCGCGCACAAGAGTATCTACCGATGCGCAGCGACGGCAGGGCGGTGCCGCACGACTAGGCGTCTACGTTTCGATCGTCTCCTTGACTCGATGGGTCGTTGGTGACCGCCCTCTCCGACACGAACTGATAGAGCGGATCAGGTTGGCGTTCGTGGAGGCGCTGCGACGTAAAGACCAGTTTGGCGACGTGCTCGTCGTCACTCCAGGCGGCACGGTGACGCACCGTCTCCTCGTCGAGGACCGTCGATGACGCGGCGACGGCGAGTTGATCCGCCGACCAGACCGCCGGCGCACCGATCGTGGCGAAGGCGGCGGCCAGCGCCTGAAAGCTGTACCGATCGAACCGTTCAGTGTCCTCGGCGTATCGCCGCAGTCGCGCGAGTGCCTCCATGCCCGTGACGCCGTGCAGGGCCGTGAAGTTGTTGGTTGAGGCGTATACCTTGAGAGCCGCGGCGGCCAGTCGACGCGGAGTTGAGTCATCGACCTGGAGCGACGAGGCAAACGACGAGAATCCCGGCTGAGGCCCGACCCACCTCATCTCATCACTGATGAGATTCGTTGCGGGCACCGAAGCCCACGCACCACCAACGGTCATCTCGACCAAGAGAACCTCGGGGTCATCGGTCCTTTCCTCGACGTCTTCGAGAGGTGCGAGTTCCATGGCGCTCGAAGCGAGATAGGCGAGCGCCGTACCGACGCGCTCGGGAGAGTCCACGTCCAACGAATACGCCAGGCGTATCACGCCGTGAAACGCGGCGCCCGAGATGCCGGGCAGGAGGTACGTGAGATACGTACGAACGGCACCTTCAATGCCCAACTCTCTGACCTCGTCGTCAAAAAACCGGGTGAGATCTACGTAAGCGTCCTTCTTTCCGACGGCACTCTGCCAATCACTCTTTGTAACTAGGTGACCGCTTGAGCCAGCGGGGACGAGTCGGCGGGAGTAGCGAGTGGAGAATCTCCGGAGCTCAACCAGAGACGCGCCGAGGCCAGCCTTCGCGACCAACGCCATGGGGAGATGATTCGTGAGTCCACGCTCAGTGGTGGCGTCAAAGGTGAGGCTCTTGTCCAGCAACTCATCCAATGAACCGCCGCGATCAGGATCCTTCATTCACCTCATGGTAAGTGGTTGCGCGTCTCACGACGCCGCCGCGAGGTCTTCGAGCGCTACGCCCGAAAGCCGGTAGACCGTCCACTCACTCATTGCCTCGGCCCCGAGGGATGTGTAGAAGTCAATGGCTGGCGTGTTCCAGTCGAGCGCCGACCACTGCAACCTCGTGTAGCCCTTCGCGACACACTCCTGTGCGAGTCGCGCCAGCAATGCCTTTCCAAAGCCTCGACCTCGAGACTCGGGTCGCACGAAGAGGTCCTCGAGGTAGATCCCGTAGTGACCCGTCCAGGTGGAGTAATTGAGGAACCACACCGCGAATCCCACAACGGATCCTTCGTCCCTCTCAACCAGGTCGCAGAACACGCGAGGATCAGAACCAAAGAGACTCTGCTCTATATCGTCACGGGTGATAGCCACCTCGTCTTCGGCACGCTCGTACGTCGCCAGGTCACGTATCAGTTCTGCGATCACATCGGTGTCGGTGGGCTCAGCTCGTCGAATATTCATCGTCACACGGTATAAGACTCGCCGCGCGCACTGTTAATTGAAAGAGAAGCCCGTGATGACTTTTCCGTCTTCCGCGTTCACGATGACGTTCAGATAATGATTGAAGTGAATCGTGCCCGGTCCAGTCGATCCGATATCCTGCCCGGACACCCGAATGAGATACGCCGGTTGGGCCGGCGGGATGTATGTACTTGTCCCCACCCAGTCGTGGATGATGTATTCCTTGTTGATGTATCCGCCGAGAGATTCGTACACGACGGGAGACCTCGGATTCGCTCCCGCCTCGGTCTCCACGATTTGTCGAGCCGCGCTGGGCGTGACGCGCACCCGAGAGAGCTGAGTCGCGTTGAGCCGGTTGAAGATCATCTGACCGTTCACCAGAAGGCTTTTGGGCACGGGTGTAAATGCGTCCGCATAGGTGGAATTTGGCACTGATGATGGTCTGGTGAGCGTGAACGTCACGAGTGCGGCAACCACCGCAATCCCCACGAGGGCTATGACGAGGGCGCGGCGCGTGTTCGTGACTGGAGCATAGGTCTCGACCGCGGTGTCGAATCGGCGCGTTGAACTCACTAAGAATGTTGGCGTGCGACAATTCGACCGATGATGGAAATCCCGAGGGTGGTTCGCAAGAAGGCGCGGTTGGCGGGAGCCGATAGGTGGATCGACACTCTTCCGGAACTCCTCTCCGACCTGGAGAACGAGTGGTCGCTATCGATCGGACGAACGTATCTCGACGCAACCGAAGCATTCGTAGCGGAAGCGTCGCTCGCCGACGGCAGTCCGGCGGTTCTAAAAGTTCTAATCCCCCGCAACGACCGCACTGCTGAGAATGAGATCGAAGTGCTTCGCCGTGCTGGGGGCGTGGGTTGCGCAAAGTTGATGCGAAGCGACGCGGACCGAGGCGCAATGCTCATCGAACGCCTGGGCCGCCCGCTCTCTGCACTCGGACTACCCATTGAGCAGCGTCTGGGCATCCTGTGCGACGCCGCACGACAGGTGTGGAGGCCGGCCCACGACAGCCACCTGCCGTCGGGCTCGGAGAAGGCCCGATGGCTCGTCAACTTCATCGAAGTGGAGTGGGAAGAACTGGATCACCCGTGCTCCCTGCGCGCGGTGGAGTACGCCGTGCACTGTGCGGAACGTCGGGAAAAAGCTCACGACGACGAGCGCGCCGTCCTTGTACACGGCGATGTCCACCAGTGGAACGCGCTCGAGGCTGACGATGGTTTCAAACTCGTTGATCCCGACGGTCTGATCGCCGAGCGCGAGTGCGACCTCGGAGTGCTGATGCGCGAAGATCCCCTCGAACTCATGACGGGCGACCCACACGAGCGCGCCCGGTGGCTGGCGCATCGAACGCACTTGGATGCGGAGGCGATCTGGGAGTGGGGCGTTGCCGAGCGGGTATCGACCGGGCTTTTAGCCACGAAAGTGGACTTACAGCCCGCGGGTCGCGACATGCTCCGCGCCGCGGATCTCGTCGCCCCTTAGTTCGCCTGGCGTTCTATCGCCTTGCGTAGGGCAGTGTCAGCGCGCGACACCCGAGCGCTCGTAACTCGCCACGAGAGGTCGAAAGGCTGCGCCGACGATCAGAAAACCTCCGGCCAAGATCAGCCAACCCACGCGACCCATACTGATCGCGGTGGCGGCCACGATGCTCGGACCAATGACGCCCGATATGCCCCAACCCAAACCGAACGCCCCTTGATACTGACCTTGCAGGTCTTGGCGGGCCAGCCCATAACCAATACCCCACGAAGCGCCTGAACTGTACAACTCCCCAAAAGTATGCGCCACCATCGCCAAGACCAGAATTAGGCACGCCGCCACCAGATCGACTCCCGCAGCGAGCGAATAGAGGACGCACGCCGCGGCGATCAGGACGCCGGAGCGCGCGAAGATCTTGGCTGCCCGCACCACGTCGCCCGATCCTCGACTCGTGCGCACTTGCAACGTGATGACCATGGCGGTGTTGATGATCAACAAGACCGACACCCACCACCGCGGCGCGCGGGTGTGATACACGATCCACAGGGGCAGACCCACGCTCTGAATGATGAAGTGAATGGCGAAGAGTCCATTGAGGAGTGACGCCAGCAGATAGCGCCGATCGCGCAAGACCACGGTCATCGGTTCGCGGCGCTGACCCTGCGCAACGGGGAGCGGCGGCATCGAGGGCAGACGCAGCACAAACGCCGACGCCAAGAAGAACGTGGCCGCATTGCCCAGCACCATCGCCACGTAGGCGCTGCGGGTGTCGAGTGCCAGACCGACACCCGACAGGGCGATGCCAAATGACATACCGAAGTTCGTGACCGCCCGCTGGTAGGCACGGATCCGAACGCGGTCTTCGCCTTGGCCAAAGCGTCCCAACAGGACGGAACGCGACGCGCCCCCGGTGCCACCGAACGCGCCACCGATGATGCTGAGGAGAAGAAATGCAGAGAACGAGTGCACGAGGGTAAAGCACGCCATCACCACGCCCTCGCCCGCGGCGCCCGCGGCTACGAGCAATCGAGGGTCCCACCGGTCCGACATGTGTCCCGCGGGAATGGAGATCAACAGCCCCGCGACCGCAGCGATACCCAAGCCGAGGGCGACGCGATGAACCGACAAGCCCACCGATCGCGTGAAGAAGATGACTTCAACCGTGTAGTACAGGCCGTTGCCGATGGTGTTGGCGAGCGTCGACTTGGTGAGGGTGCGCAGCGGTCCCGGTTCGGGAATCGCGGCGCGCAGCACTCGCCCGCGGCGAGTCGAGGCCGAATCAGACACAGTGTCACCGTACCTTCAGACACCGCTCACGCAGTTTTGACCGGTCACTTCCGCGCCCGACCGCAGCGAACGAGCGCCCCGCTCCGGTGTGCGTTACGACACGGGTACGGTCAGTGCGACATCGAGTCGGGGTACGCGTAGGGCGCAGCCATGTCGCTGTAGTCATCGGGAACGCTGGTCCCAGTGATTGGCTCCGCGGAAAAGTACGTGATGCGCATCCCGAGATCCTCGGGTCGAATGGCGAGATCATCGTCGTTGATGCCGTGCGCAGTCGCCCAGGCCTGCATCGCATCCATCGCACGTTGCCACTGCGAGTTCTCACTGTCGGGGTTAGGCGAAAGGACCACGTACCCCTCGTGATGCGCGGGCTCGACCCGCAACGTGAGATCGGGATTCTCGAGCGCGAGGGTCTCAGCATCCTCGGGGGGTATGGGTTTGCACCATTCGACCGGTCCGTCACTGTCGCCAGTGACCAGGCCCCAGTAAATGGAAAACATCCCGCCCTCACGTCCCGGCATCGTGGGGAGGTGTCGCTCCCGCAGTATGGCGATGAACTCCTTACCGAACGCCCACAGATCCGGTACCTCGACGTTGCGCTTGAGACACAGCAACGTCCGCTCGGGTACCTCTCGGGTGGCCACTTCATACATGGTGGGCTCCTTTCCACTCAGCTGATTGATCAGGTACTCAGCGAGACTCCGCTGTGCAATACGCGCGACTTCCACCTCGCGCCAGTACTCCTGGACGCGTTGAGCGATGACGAGAGGATCGCTGCCGAGGAGCTCTTTGATGAAAGCCAGAGGGAAGTCAAGTTGGCGAAGAATGGCGATGAGACGTGCGTCGGGGAGTTGGGAGAGGTCGTAGTAGCGATAACCCGAAGCGGCGTCAACGCGCGCCGGCGACAGCACACCGAGTTCGTCGTAGAGACGGAGGGCCTTGATCGAGAGGCGGGAGCGCTGGGCGAACTCGCCAATGCTGACTTCTTCCATCCTTCGATCTCCTTCGGCACCACCGCGAAAGCGCCACGCACTCAGTATGCGATCTCCCCCAAGGTACGAGTCAAGTCACGTCACGCCGCGACGTCGGTCGTTTTCCTAGAGCACGTCGCGATAGTGGTCGATCAGGGAGTCCAGCGCCTCGCGCAGGAGGCTCGCTTCGGTGCGATCCGTGGCTTCGGACAACTTGGCCAGTCGCTCGAGGTTCCCTCGGCTGTAGTAGTTGCTCTTGAGAACCATCTTTTCCTCGATGTAGATCGCCACCCGGTTACGCCCGTCGCGCTTGGCGCGCATGAGAGCCTGGCCGGCGTGTTGCCACAGTTCTTCCGCGCTCGCGCCGTGCGGCGGTATGGAGGCCACGCCGATCGAGGCGCTCAGGTGACCCGCGGGGCCAGTTTCGTGCTCGAAGAAGTGCGCGCGGATTTCGTCGAGCAAGATCAGTGCGGTTTCGGCCGTGCTGCCCGGCAAGATGACCGCGTACTCGTCCCCGCCGAGTCGAGCCACGGTGGCATCACGGGGCAGGTTGGCGTCTAGGGCTCTCTCCCAACTCTCGAGAACTCGGTCACCCACCTCAAAACTGTGGATCTCGTTGATCTCGGCGAAGTCGTCCAAATCCGTCATGGCGACGGCAACGGGCACGTTGAGCCCGTGCAGTGCGTGGCTCAACGTGCCCAGGAAGTCTTCTCGAGCGGTAATAGTTCGTATTGAGGTAGTAGGCATAACATATATATATCATGCCTACTACGTCGCGTCAACGCTTCGACGATGAGTTTGGCGGGCAATCTCGGTCATCATGACAGTGAAGTAATGCGAGCACGCGAGGAGAGGGACATGAGTACACCCACCACCACCATTGATCGGCGCTACAGCAGCGCCAAAGCCGAGCCCACCAGTTGGGCGGCGACGCAACACGAACTAGAGACGGCGGAGATCTTTTGGCTCGTGACTGTTCGCGCCGATGGTCATCCCCACATGACACCTCTGGTCGCCGCGTGGTCGAACGACGCCTTGCACTTCACGACCGGTCCGGAAGAGCAGAAGTCCATGAACCTGCGCACCAACCCTCACGTCATCTTGTCAACGGGCTGCAACGACTGGCAAGACGGCGTCGACGTGGTGGTTGAAGGCGACGCTCGTCAGGATCAGGACCAGGCGCTGCTCGATGACGTGGCGCTCGCGTTTCGCTCAAAGTGGGACGGGGACACGTGGGGGTTTACCACGCACGACGGACAGTTCTTTCATCCCGAGGGATTCCAAGTCGAGGTCTACAGCGTGGCGCCCACCAAGGTCCTCGCTTTTGCCAAGGGCACGTTTGGACACACCGTTCACCGGTTCAACGACTAGGTCGCGTCACCGGGTTCTTCTTGGCTGTTCGGCGCGGAGCAAGAGCAGTTCACGGGGAGAAGGGGCTCTTGCTCCGCGCCGAGGGGGTCGAACTAGGCGACGCTCAGTCGGTTCACGAGACGGTGCGCAACCCTCTCGATCCGGGCGCGTCCCATCACGAATGCGCCAAAGGCCGCGAGCAGTAGGCCAGGACCGCTGGCGTATCCGAGCCAGTACTCCAGGGTCAGCGTGGGCGAGGCCACGTGGAAATAGGGGGCACGAATGACCGCCCACGCGACGGGAAAGACCGCCATCCACGCACCACAGAGGAAGACAACGGCACCCGAGCTCGCCAGTGTCCCCGCGGACTGCATGCCCGCGGGTCGCCGAGCACACGCGAGAATCATCAGACACGCGACCAAGCCCACCGCGCCGGGAACGAGTGCTCCGTACGTGTGGGCGTCGTTCGACGTCCACGACGATGTGCCATCGGCGGAGAAACCAAAGATGGGACCGACGTAGGGAATAATTCCCGCCCAGGCGCACAGCAGCAGTGCGCCAAAGGCTTCTAGGAAGAGCCCCACCGTCGCGTGGGGGTAGTAGACATCTGACCCATCGCTGACCGTGGTCTTTGGTGCCAGCGGTATCGGGGTTGGCGCCGTGTCCGTTTCGCGGCTGGCCATAACGTCGGTCACCGGGGTGTCTTCGCTCATGGTGTCAGTGGAGTGGTGACGGATAGACATAACTACCTCCTTCGTCACTACAAAGCCTATTTTTTTGGTTTCCCAGATTTCCCTGTGAAAGCTTTGAGTGAGATTCACTCGCTGGGATCACAACCCAACGCACACCCGAAAACGCACGGCGGATAATGAGGTGTACAAAAAACAGTCGTTCGCCGATTTTCCAGACACGTACCGCGCGTTCTCCCAGAGGTCGCCTGACAGACTCGTGACCATGACTTTGCGCCCACACGAACTCCTCGATCTCTTTGATCAGCAAGTTCGACGCAATAGCACGATCGATGGATCGGGCTCGCTCGTCAGCGTCGGCCCTACGTACGTGCGCTGGGCCGCATCGAACGGGGTCGGCTGGTCCGAAGTGATGTGGACGTCGCTCACTGAGGCCACGGTCGATGATGCCATCGCCGAGCACGTCCAGTTCTATCGCTCCCGAGACTTGAAGTTCATCTGGAGCGTGTACGACTACGACCAGCCACCGGACCTCGGCTCGCGACTGGAACTCGCCGGCTTTTCTCTGATCGGAACCTCGGCGGTGATGATCGCTGACGCGTCGCATGTTGCAGCAGAGCCGGTACTCCCACCCGGGCTCACGCTCCACGAGATACGAGACGAAGCGGGCGTCGATCTTCTCATCAAGGTGCACGAGAGTGTCTTTGCCCACAGTCAGCAGGATCTTCGCGGCGCGCTCCTGCGTCGCCTCGAGGTGGCGCCGCACGAGATGGAGATGTTCGTCGTACTGAGTGAATCGGGGGAACCCGTCTCCTCGTCACGCGTCGAATTTTTTCCCGGCAGTGACTTTGCCGGCCTCTGGGGGGGCAGCACCGAACCGAGCTGGCGAGGCCAGGGCCTCTATCGGGCTCAAACCGCGCACCGAGCACAGCTCGCGCGCGAGCGCGGGTACCGCTATCTCATGGTCTTGGCGTCAACCAACAGCCAACCCATTCTGAGCGCCATGGGCTTTCACAACATCTCGAGCGTCACTCGCTACTCCTATCCGGAGTGAACGCGTCGCCGTCTCAGGACAGCGAGTTCCTCAGACCGGGTTCTCGCGACTGATCACCCGCTGCGCGATCGGTACTGAGGTAGCGCGCCGTGTGCATGATCAGTCCGCTGAAGCCGATAAAGGTGACCATCTCGCCGACGAAGAGCACGTGAATCGCCCCAACGATCGTCACGAGGCACACGATGCTCCCACCCAGCTGAAACAACAGGTACACCCCGTCCCAGACGAATCGACGAAAGAGTCGAAACATCCACCACGACGAACCCGCTTCGAACAGGATCAGAACGGTTCCGAACGCAAAGTGAAGGTCGCGCAGAGTGTGGTTAATCGTGTAGACGTACGACGTCAACAACATGGCGATCACGAAGACGCAGTAGAAGTAGAGCACTCGTCGGAATCGTTGAGCGTTGGGATCAAGGTCGCGGCGATACAGGGTGGCGGCCCGACGGCTGAACTCGGCGAGCCCCACCAGAGCGAGCGTGTAGATGATGCCCGTTTCGATGTGGGGTCCATAGTTGCTGATCCCGCCCTCGTTCAGCTTCAAAACGAAGCCCGGACGTACGGCGATACAGATGGCGATGAACACGAGAAAGCACACCTGGCCGTAGACAACGAACGAGGCGGCCCGCTTCTCCTCTGTCGCTGTACTCATTCCTTGGCCCTTCGTCTAGGTGAATGACGAATTGAAACTCATACTAAGTGGCTCAAAGTAGTGACGAGCGTGAAGGCCCGGGGTGTTCTCAGAGTAGGCGCGACGATCCGAAGACCGTCTCGGCAAGTACGATGCGACTCTCCGCGTCGCGTGTTCCGAACTTGTGCAACGTCTCCAGAACTGACTGGAGTTGGTCGGTGTTTTGACTCACTATCCGCAGTTGATAGTCGCGCTCGCCCGTGGTGAGTGTCGCGGACAGGACCTGGGGCACCCCCTCAAGCGCTCGTTCAAAGTCGCGCGGCTCGACCGACTCTCTCAGGTTGACGTCCGTCAGCGCGTGCAGGGTGTAGCCCAGCGAGGCCAGGCTCAACTCGGCGTGGAAGCCCGCGAGGACCCCGCTTTGGCGCAGTCGACGAACTCGATCGGCCGTGCTGTTGGCACTCAAGTGCACCTGGTCGGCGAGTTGTTGGTAACTGAGACGCCCGTCGTCGCTGAGGGCGACCAAGAGCATCCGGTCTATGTCATCCATGGTCCATATCCCTCGTTTATCGAACTATAGAGACTATCTTACCTCGTTTTACATGCCATTATTGGGTTCCGTGAACCGTATACCGAGTCATTTTCGCCTACTCGACCCGTATTCTGGTGTCATGCTGTTTTTCCTGCTCAGAGTACTTCTTGTCCCCCTCGCGGTCGTCGCGGGGACTCTTGCCCAACGCCGCTTCGGTGACGCCGTGGGCGGACTCGTGATCGGACTGCCGCTCGCCAGCCTCCCTCTCCTCTGGCTGGTGGCACTGCAGCACGGCACCGGTTTTGCGAGCTCCATGACGAGCGCGCTTCTGGTCGGTTCCGTTGCTGAGGCGGTCGTTCTGTGGCTCTACGCCCACTTCACCGTCCGATTCGCCCCGTCGACCGCCTTAGTCGGCGCCCTGGGAGTCTTCGCACTTGCGGCCGGCACCGTCGACGTACTCAAGTTCTCAGCCATCCTCGCCGGAGTCATCACCGCAATCGGTTTTGGCGCGGCACTGCGTTGGTGGCCCGCGACGCAGGGCGTCTCGTCTCCCGTCCAGGGCCCTTCGCGACTCTGGCTTCGAATCATCGTCGCCACGGTCTTCACGATGGTCCTCGTGTCGCTGGCGGGTCGACTCGGTCCGGTCCTGTCGGGATTGATCGACGCGTTGCCCGCGACCAGTCTCATGATGGCGTTCCTCACGCACCAAGAACAAGGATCGCACGCGTCCTCGCACTTTCTCTACGGGGTCACGCGGGGTTCGTTTTCGTACTTGGCTTCGATGATCGTTCTGGCCGAACTCCTGCGCACACGAAACCTTCCCTTGGCCTTCGGCGCGGCGATGCTCGTCGCGCTCCTCGTCCAAGGATCGTTCCAGGCCCACGACACGTTGATGAAACGCACGCCGACGACGGTGAACTCTGTCGAAAGCGACGAGAAGCGCGGCGCAGATTCCGCCGCGGTTCTCGTGTAATCGCTAAAAGATGAGCGACCTAGTAGTAGTGGCGACGTCCGCCCACGGCGTGTCCCACAGCACCGAGGATCCACAAGACCAGACCGACGAGCAACAGGATCACTCCAATCGACCACAGCACCGGTATACCCAACAACAGGCCGATGAGCATCAGCACCACACCGAACACAATCATGACAACTCTCCTTCTTCTAGGCGGACTTAGTTACGTTGCTCGTGGAACACGGTCTTGCGACCGGTCGAATCGACCACCTCGCGGTCCACGCTCTGCGTAGGCGCGGAGGGACGACGACGCGAGGAAGCAAAGACCCCCGTAGAGATCAAAAAGCCCGCCACACCGGCGATCATCAAGATGATGCCGATCGTCGAGAGTCGAATCCCGTGATTCTGGGCGGCAACTGAGCTTTGGGCCGTAACGCCCCAATACAGAATCGCTCCTGTCACCGTTGATAACGCACTGACAACCATTCCGGCCAGTCCCATGATCATCTCCCTTTTTTGGTTCACGAGTGTCGAACTCGCATGGAGTACTGCTACCTAAAGCCTAAGTTTCGACCGCTCGTCACTTCCAAGGAAACGCGTCGCACACTCGACGAAAGAGTGATGTGCATGTCACGAGATCTTTCGACGCTCAATTGCGTTACGTAGAGGCGAAATTGAGGCTTACGTCGCGATAGAACACCGGCCTCTCGTGAGCGCGTCCCGTGCACTCTTTGACGTTTCTAAGTGTCTCAACTGTCTCAGGAGACAGATTCAACGTGCGAAGGTGGAGCGTGAACGAAGAGCACATGAAGATCTGCTCGAGCCCAGAGTGGGCCGAGTACGTCGAGAACGAACTGTTGCCGTGGGCGCTCAGCACACACAACCTGGGCGATGACGTGTTGGAGGTGGGACCAGGACCCGGACGCACCACCGACGTGCTTCGTCAGCGCGTCGCCAGGTTAACGGCGGTGGAGATCGACCCGCAGCTCGCCGCAGCTCTCGCGGCGCGGCTCGCCGACACCAACGTTGAGGTGGTGTGCGCGGATGCCACGGCCTTGCCGTTTGAGGACGAAAGGTTTTCGTCGGCCGTGATGTTTACGATGCTGCACCACGTTCCCTCGACCGAACTGCAAAACCGCTTGTTCGCTGACGTTCGCCGCGCTCTACGGCCGGGCGCGCTCTTCGCTGGTTCCGACAGCACGGAAACCACAGCACGATGGCTGCTGCACGAGAGCGACATCTACGTACCCGTAGACCCGTCATCGCTCGCCTCGCGTCTGGATGCGGCGGGCTTCGTCGACATCGTCGTCGAACAAGCGACGGACCGCTTCCGCTTCCTCGCTCGCCGACCGCAATGCGCTAGTCGGGAATCCCCGTACTGAGACAGAACGGATGGCCGGCCGGGTCGAAAAACACAAGGTACGCCTCGGGGGCGGGCTGGGTCGTGGCCCGGGTCGCGCCGAGCGCGAGAACTTCACGTTCGCCCTCAGCGAGGTCGGTCACCGCCAGATCGAGATGCATCTGCTTCGGCAGTTCGTCCTCGGGCCACGTGGGCGCCTGGTAGTTATCAACCTTGACGGCGGTCAGCCAGATTGATCCGGCCTTGACGGCGTCAAAGGAGTCGCTGCGAAACGCGACCTCGCCGTCGATGACCGCCGCCCAGAAGTCGGCGAGGGGATGAGGATCCGCGCAGTCGAGCGATACGGCGCCAAAGCGAATGTGTTCAGTCATTGGCTGAGTGTATCGAGGGGTGATGACACGCCACACTGGAGCGAAGCGTGTCGATACGCTGAGGGCGAGACAGACCGGGAGGACCGTGGTGCGCCGAGTGACCTCTGTGAGCGTGATCGCCGTAGTGATCACTGCGCTCTGGGCACTGCCCGCAGCCAGTTCCCCCGCGGCCAAGAACCTCATCGTCACGCCAACAGTCCGCGCGAGCTTGCTCGCGGCGGGTGCGGCGTCGCACGACCTACCGCTCAAGGACTACGTCGGCCTGGCGAAGGGCGAGACGTACTACGGCTTCGATGAGGTCAACAAGACGTACTACGCCGGGGCCGGACTCGATCCCAGCCCGAACTCCATGGAAGCTCAAGTCGCCTCGCAAGACGACGGTGCGTACTACCTCTTTACCCGCGCGTCGGGTGCGACGAAGTGGAAGATATACGACGACGGTCTCGGCGGAGCCGATGGCGCCAAGTGCCCGATCACTCTTCCGAGCGCGGTGCGAGAGGTGTGGGGCTGGACCCTCAAGTGCTCCCCGCCCGGGTTCTAACTCGCTAACCGCGCGTCGCGGCCTTCCACAGTGGCGTCGGCCACGGATTCTTTGATCGAAGGACGGACTCGATCCGCGAGGCGGCGTCCAGTACGCGCCACTCATCGTTGGCCCGACCCACCACGGCCAGCCCGACCGGTAGTCCGTCAACGACCCCGAAGGGCAGGCACAGTATGGGCCAGCCGGCGATCGCGGCCGGGCTCGTCACCACACTCGCGGGACCCGGGTGACCGCCCACAATCAGGTCACTCTTCCACGACGGTCCGTACGCGGGCGCGATGATGACGTCGGCTCCTTCGATTCCTGGATTGAGGCAGGTGTCGAGCGCCCACGCGAGGTTTCGCTGGCGCGCCTCGGCGTACACGGGACCGGCGCGTCCGCCGGTCGAGACGGCTTCGAGAAAGTTCTCGTGCCCGAAGTAGCGCTGCTCGATCTCGGCGTGCTCGTCCTCGAACGCAATCACGTCGGCCAACGAGGCCACGCCCTCGCCGGGGCGCGCCGCCAAGTACGCGCTCAAGTCGTCGAAGAGTTCCGCGAGCAACACGGTCGTTTCGTCGCGACCCTCACTCTCGCCGGGCGCCGCGACGTCGCGCGACGAGGTCGAGAGTCCGGCGCGAACGAGCTCGGCCACGACGTCGTCGAAGAGTTGGTCGGTCGTCGGATGCCCCGTGCGCCAGTTCTTCGCCACCACCAGTGAGGTCGCGTCAACGCGACGAGCCTCTTGTTGGGCCAGAACCGAGTACATCAGTGCCACGTCGGCCACGCTGCGAGCCATTGGCCCGGGGCTGTCCTGGCTCGCGCTAATGGGGATCACGCCCGTCCGGGGCACGACCCCCACGGTCGGCTTGAGTCCGGTGACGCCGTTGACCGAGGCGGGACACACGATGGAGCCGTCGGTTTCGGTACCGACCGCGAGTGGAGCGAGTCCGGCCGCGAGGGCGGCGCCCGAGCCCGACGACGAGCCTCCCGCCGATCGGTCGAGTGCCCAGGGATTGGCGACGAGACCGCCCGCGGCGGAGTAACCACTCGTCGAGCGCGGTGAGCGAATGTTCGCCCACTCACTTAGATTCGTGCTACCCAGAATGATGGCCCCGGCGTCGCGCAGGAGCGTCACCAGAGCTGCGTCGCTGCTCGGACGTCCAATCAGTGACGTAGAACCCGCCAGCCCGGGCAACTCGCGCGCCTCGACGTTGTCCTTGATCAGCACCGGGACGCCGTGCAGCGCACCGAGCGCACCGCCGCGCTGTCTCTCTTCGTCTCGGATGTTGGCCTGAGCGCGCGCGTCGTCGCTCATCGCGGCGATTGAGTTCAGCGCAACGTGGCTGTCGCTTCGGTCAACCTGCTCGACACGCTCGATCAGCGTGTCGACGAGATCGAGCGAGGTCAGACCACCCGCCGCTAAGCGTTGTAACACCTCATGCGCGCTTAAGTACCCCAGCGTCGCACTGGTCGGATGTGGGTCGTGCACGGACCTACCCTAGAACGACGTCGAGCGCGACACGGTGTCAAACTCGTCGCGCGAGACCCATCTCGCGTAGCCACGCTGGGCGGACCGACACCGGATGTCGACTTAGGAGTCCTCTTGATATCTCTCGAAGAGTTCGACCAATGATTCCAGCACCGCGGGGTCGATCTCGTCGACGCTCACCACCGCACTCGCCTGAATGGTGACGCGCAACTGCTCGAGGTAGGCGGTGCACGCATCGCAGTCAGTTAGGTGGGCTTCGAGGCGACGCCGTTGGCGTCGCGACAGCGTGCCATCGACGTAGTCGTTCATCAGCTGGACGGCCTGTTGGCACACGAGGGATCTCGACAGCAGTCTCATGCTTGACCTCCTCGCATCTGGGCTTCGACCTCTGCTCGTATTCGTGAACGAGCGCGGTGAAGGATCACGCGCACGTTCGCCTCGGAGAGCTCGAGCAAGTTCGCGACCTCCGTAGTAGATAGTCCCTGCACGTCGCGCAGCGTTACGACGGCCCGGGCGACGTCGGGCAGGTGCGCAATGGCCTCGTGGACGCGCGCCACGAGAGGCGCACTATCCAGAGCGTCATCCACGCTGTCGCTAAAGGGCACCGGAGGGTCGCTCCACATGCCGCCCTTGTTAAAGCGCCCGGCGAGCAGCGACTGGTCCGAACCGAGGTCCACCGGGATGGCGCGATGCTCTCGCACCCCCTTGGTTCGCGCGCGATTCGCGGCGATGTGAAAGAGCCACGTTTTGAACGACGATCGGCCCTCGAATCGTTCGATGCCCCGCAGGACCGCGATCCAGGTCTCCTGGGCGACGTCTTCGGCACTGGCCTCGCTCGCTACGTAGTACCGGGCCAGACGCACCAGAGGGTCCTGGTACTTCTTCACGAGGTCGGTAAAGGCGTCGCGGTCCCCACCCAACAGTCGTGTCAGCAACTCCGCGTCGTCCACGAACGCCAGGATATCGGGGCTGATCACAGTACTCGGATGGTAGGTTTCGGATGAGGGCAGGAGACGACACCTCGCGAGGTGTCGGCGCTAGGGAGGCTCGCGTGCGTAAATACCTGATAATCGGAGTGGTCGCGGCGGGGCTTGGGCTTTCGGCCTGCGGGTCGTCGGCACCGGCCACCCTGGATTCGGCCGTGAGTTCGGTGTCGTCCCAACCCGCCCTCGAAGTGCACATCACCGCCTCCTTCTCGGGGCCGGGTATGGCGAAGATTCAGCAGTACGCCAACGACATCTCACTCGACGTGGTCGAGGTCAACCCCAGTGGAGGGAACTTGACCCAGACCTCGGCGCTCGACGAGGACGTGACGGTCAACGTGGGCTCCGGCACCCTGCTGGAGATTCGCGACATCAGCGGCAACGCGTACCTCAAGATCGACCTCTCGCCTCTCTCGTCGCTACCCGGGGTCAACCTTCCCGCGAGCGACATCGCCGGATTCAACTTGCTCTTCGGTGGGCGCTGGTTCGAAGTACCCGCCAGCCTCATTAAGAGCCTGGCGGCCAAGGAGCAGACCAGCACGGCGCCGTCCAAAAAAGAGACGCGGGAGATCAACACGCTGCGTCAGGCGATCATTCACATCATCGAAACCGCGCACTCGACGAGCGTGGCCGGTGGCGGGTACACCGAAACGGCGACGCTGGCGTCGTTCGTGCACGCCCTGTGGCCCACGATCCAGAGCCTGGGCATCTCCCAGGTCGCCGAGCCGACCGATGTCAAAGGCTCCTACACGCTCACCATGACGACCTCGGGATCGACGCTGACCGGCGCGTCGGCCTCGATTACCGCTCCGGACTCCAGTGGCTCGAGCAACGACACCGTCGCGATCAAGGCGACCATCAGTCATAACTCGGCCAGCGTCGCGACCCCAGCGGGCGCGACCGTCGTGACCCAGCAACTGATTCAGGAACTCGAGAACGAAGCCAAGGCCTCGCCCCTCGCTGCGTAGAGGTCACGTCGCGGTTGCGGGGGCCGTACTTGGTGCGGCGCTCTACGCCTGGTGGGCGACGGGGGTGCGCCCCTTCACTCTGAGCGCGTACGTCCTCATTGCCCTTCCCGCTCTCGTGGCCCTCGCGCTGTACGCGCGGGTCGGCGGCTTTCGCCCAGCGCGCATCGACGTCACGGCGTACTACCGCACCCACTCGTCGCACCGCGTCGCCGCCTGGGTCGTCATTCTCATCCTGGCGCTCGCGCTCGAGAGTGTGGGCTTGGCCCTGGGCGGTCGCTCGACGTCGGTCCCCACCCTCAGCACGACGCTGGACCACCTTCTCGTCGAACACTGGGGACGCTGGCTGTTGTTCCTCGCCTGGCTCGGGGTCGGCGCTCGACCCATCGCGAGGTTGCGCCAGCCCCCACGAGGAGATCAGCCGTGATCGTGACCGTCATCTGGTGGGTACTGATCGGCGCTGGCGTGGTCCTGGAGGTGGTGGCACGGGCGCGGCCGAACACGCTCGCGTCGTTACCGCGAGTTGGCGCGTGGGTGGCCCGTTCGATTCCCGGACGCGTCGTGCTGTGGATGGGATGGATCTTCGTGGGCGTACACCTCTTTGCGCGCTACGGCGCGAGTGCTCACTGATCACGCCGGGTAAAGTCAGCCCATGGCCGTCGAGCGCGACACGAAGGACTGGACGTGGGTCCTCGAACGCCCTTGCGAGCAGTGCGGCTTTGACGCGAGCAGCGTCGAGGACGACGCGCTCGCCGAGCGACTTCGCGACGCGGCTACCCGGTGGTCGCCGGTACTCTCGCGCGAGGACGTGCGCACCCGACCCCGGGAGGGTCAGTGGTCCCCGCTGGAGTACGCGTGTCACGTGCGCGACGTCTTTTTCGTCATGGACGGGCGACTCACACTGATGCTGAATGAGGACAATCCCACGTTCGACAACTGGGATCAGGACGAGACCGCCCTTGAAAGTCGCTACACCGATCAGAATCCGACGAGCGTGCGCGACGAACTCTGCGCGAACGCTCGTCGCTACGCGGATCGCTACGGCACCGTGGAGGGCGACCAGTGGAGTCGCCCGGGACTGCGATCGAACGGCAGTGTCTTTAGCGTCTCATCGCTGGGGCGCTACTCGCTCCACGATGTCGTCCACCACCTCTGGGACGTCGGCGCGCCGATCTAGATCTACTGGCCCTGCCACAGGCGCAACTCGGACTCGAGTGCGTCCAGCCCCATCGGACCGAGGTCCAGGGCGTAGGCGTGAAAGCGCTTGAGCGAGAAAGCCTCTCCCAGGCGTTCGCGGGCTTCGGCGCGCGCACGTAACCAGACTCGTTCGCCGACTTTGTAGGAGATGGCTTGCGCGGGGATGCCGAGGTAACGCTCGACTTCGGACTCCGACATGGCGCGACTCTGTATCGCCCACTCCTCTAAGAGAGCCACCGCCATCTCGGGTGTCCACACTCGTCCCGAACAGTCGCCCAAGTCCCCGAGTTCTCCGAGGTCACTCGGCGCCCTCAATTGCAAGTGCATGCCGATGTCGACAACCACGCGCGCCGCGCGCAGGGCCTGGGACGCGAGATAGCCCATCTCCTCGCCCAGGTCCTCGAAGAACCCAAGCTCCTCGCACAGGCGCTCGGCGTAGAGTGCCCAGCCCTCGCCGTGTCCACTCGTCCAGGCGGCCAACCGGTGAAAGCGGCTCAGTCGATCGGCCGCGATGATGGTCGCCGAAACTTGCAAGTGGTGTCCCGGCACGCCCTCGTGGTACCAGGTCGACGCGTTCTCCCACCACGAGAAGGTCGTCTCGCCCAAGGTGGGAAACCAGGTGGTGCCCGGTCGCGAGAGGTCTTCACTCGGCCCGTAGTAATAGGGCGCGGCGGCCGAGCCCTCGGGTGCGAGTCGCGCGTCGCAGAAGCGCACGCGCGGATCGATATCGAAGTGCACGCCGTCTAACTTGGCGGTCGCCGCTTCGGTGAAGGAGATCAGTCGACGCAGCAGTTCATCGGTGCCCACGATCTGGCGCGAGGGGTCGTGGTCGAGGAACTCGGCCACCTCCACCAGAGTGGACGCGCCCGCAACGAGCTGAGGGGCGATCTCCCACATGCGCGTGTGAATGCGACGAAGATCGGACCAGCCCCACTCGTAGAGCTCTTCAAAGTCGAGCTCCGCTCCCATGTAGTCCTTGGCCCAGACGCGATAGCGCTCCACCCCGCAGTAGTCACGCTCGTTGGCTTGGGGCACGAGTTCGTCGCGCATCCACTCCGCCAACTCGGCGCACGCGGTGTCGGCAGCGTGGGCCGCGCGCACTAGGCGATCGTCCTCTGCGGACTCGGGCGACACGCGCTCGACGAAGCGCGTAAACGTGCCCGTCGCGTACTTGGCCGCTTGGTCGGCCACGCCGACGACGTGTCGGCGCGACGCGAGTCGATCGGTGCGCGCGAGTTCTTCCAGTCGTCGTCGCCAACTCACGAGTGCGGGACCGACCGCTTCGAGGCGCGTCGCGATGACCTCACGGTCGCCTTCGGTCTCGGCCGCCATGAGCTCGAACGTCTGACGCGTGCTCGAGAGTGGCGAGTGGATGACGCTGAAGAGCCGTTCGGACTCACCCGACTCCAGCAGGTCCCGACTCGTCTCGAGGCGCTCGCGCATGACCGACAACGAGATGCGATCGATGTCATCGATCGCCGTCAGTGACGCTACGCGATCGCACATGTCCTTGGTCGCCGCCAGCCGCTCGGCGGCGCCATCGGGGGAGAAGTCGGGCAGGTACTCGTCGTAGCCCGCGATCCCGGCCTCCGTCGCAAAGAGGGGGTCCAGCGCGGCGTACCGTTCTACGACCTCATCGGCGTAGGCAAAAACCTCTGATCGAAAGTCACTCATAGGACGCGAGGTTACTCAGGGCGACGCAACGTCGGACACCAGCCCGTCCCAGGACCACTGGGGCATAACGAGATTGGCTGGGGCGCTCACGCCCACCGGCGAGTACTGGTTGACCTCGCTCGTGGCCCAGGCCATGTAGTCGTGCAGCACGCGACGAAGCACGAAGTCATCGGGAAACTGCGCGTCCTCGACGGCCTGATCGAAGCACGCGAGGAATCGTGACGCGTAGTCATCGTCCGCGCCCGTTCCGGCGTGCAGTTCGAGCATCGCGGAGTGTCCCCCCAACTCGCTGTAGAGGGGTGGGCCGCCGAAGACCTCCGCGAGATAGGACGCCAGTCGCTCAAGATGCTGGGGGTGGCTCGGGTGAGAGAAGGGATGATTCAAGACCGGGTCGGCGAGGCAGCGTTCGTTAAGAGCCGCAGCCAGCGCGAGGAACGCGTCGTCGCCGCCCACGTAGTCATAGACGCTCTCGCGCTCGCTCATGGTCTTCATTATGTCGTCTCGATCGATCCGTCGCGAGACCTGATCTAGTCTTCGACGAAGCACGAAAGGCAGAGCGTGGTCCCGCACTCGTATCTGGAGTTCATGATCGTCGCCGCCGGCGCGGCGGGCGCCATGATCGGACTGCTGTTCGTCGCCATCTCGCTGCGTTCGGAGCTTGTCCTGGGGCCGAACGCCCTCGGTAAAGTTCGCACGTTGGCCGGCAGCAGCTTCACCAGCCTCGTCAACGCGTTTTGCCTCGCGATCCTCGCGATCATTCCCGGGACCAATGTCGGACTCGGGATGATCTTCGTGGCTCTGTTCTGTCTCGTGAACACGTGGCACATTCACCTGAGAAACCGACACTTCAAGGGCCAGGCGTACGTGCTCGCCTTCAGCAACTGCACCTACATTTACGAATTCACCGCCGGAGTGATCATCACGATTCGCTCGCACGAAGTCTGGATAATTCAGAGCCTCTGCTACGTAATCTTCGCCTCGTTCGTGATCGCACTCAACCGCGCGTGGACCTTCATCTCGACCGACGCTACGACGCCGACGAACCCGTAGGTTCGACGGTGGCCAGGGCCGCCGCGCCCACGTTGATGCTGATCACCGGGTGCTCACTGGGATCCAGCCATCGCATGATTTGGTTGAGATTGCCCTCGGGGATCGCGACGCACCCCTCGGTCGGCGCACCGGAGCTGATGTGCAAGAAGAACCCACTGCCCGCACCCTTGACGACCGGACTCATGTTGTAGTTGATGACCACGGCGTGGGCGTAGACGTGACCGGAGTAGTAGAGATTCTCGGAGTTGCCCCCTGGGGAGACCACGCTGCCGACCAGGCGGTTGTAGTCCTTCGAGTCAGGATTCTCGTCCCACCAGTCGTCGGGTCCGACGTACGTATAGGGCAGGCGGGTTCCGTTGTTGGGTTCGTTGCCGAAGGCCTGGGTCAGCGTGAACTCCCCGACCGGAGTGCGGCCCAAGCCCTCGCGCGTGGGTCGTACGCCGTTCACTCCCACGTAGGCGATCACCGCCCCGAACTCCCGAACGTAGGTCCCGGCACCGGTGAGACGCCAGGTGCGCAGTACCGCTACACGCGATAGTGGCGTTGCGGCCTCCACCGTGATGACCTGACCGGGTAGCGGCGCCCCCGATGACACGGTGAACGTCACGCCGAGAGTGATCGCGGCGACGGTCAGTGTAGCGAGAACGAGCTCGCGGCCACGGGAGGGAAGGACCACGTCTCATGTTGGCATGCGTCGCGCGTCGCGGGAGATCGCCGCGCGTTCTAGTCAGTGGTGGCTTGAAAGTGGGGGTTGTAGATGAATCCGACGATCGAGCCATCGGGCGTCGTCACTGAGGCGATGATGATGCCATCTCCCACGTCGGTCGGCGCGCCATGAAATGCCGCCCCCGACTCCAGTGCCTCATCCACGGCGTCCGACACGCTCTCGACTCCCCAGTACGTCAGCGCGCCTTCGGCGGGATCGGCGTCGGGCAGCAGTCCGAGCTCGTACCCGCCGGGGTTAAAGCCCACGTAAAAAGGCTCATCGAAGTAGGGCTCCATCGCGAGAAAGTTTGTCCACCACGCCGTGGCCGAGGCGAGATCCGGCGCGGGATAGATCACGGTACGTAGTCCAAGAAACTCAGTCATGGGCGAAGAATATCCTCCGTGCGTGACGCGAGCGCTACGCGTCCGCTTCGACCAGGCGAACGACCGCTCGATGCGCGGCGTCGCGCACGCGCTTGACCTCGTCATCGCGCAATTCATTCATTGCGTCCAGGGCGTCACCGAGTCGACGTCGAGCGACCACCTTGGCCGCCATCTCGCGAACCCGCCAGTGCGGGTCCTTCGCGCCCGCCCTCACGACGCCGCCGGCCACCGGATCCCAGACGTAGAGAAAGCCGCGCATCGCCCACACGCGTGGCCAGTAGCCGTGAACCCCGCCCCAGCCGCCCTCCATGAGCGCCCCCGCCGCCGGACCGGCGAGTGCGAACAGGGTCCCATCGTCGATGGGTCCGCCCTGAAGAATCGCGACACAGTCGCGCACCAGTTCCTTCTCACCACGCCGTTGTGCTTCCATCTCGATGCTTTGGCGCGGGGTGAGGCCCCACTCACTTCCCATGTCTTTCTTACTCGCCAGTCGAGCCACCGGCGATCTCGATCACAATGTCGAGGTGCCCGAGATGTCGCGCGTACTCCTGGAGAAGATGCAGCAAGATTCGATCGAGCGTGGTCGGGTCCTCGGGGTCTTGCCAGCGCGGACCGGGTTGGCCCAGGGCGTCGAGGCTGTTCTCGCGAATGATCGCGGCGCTGCGTCGACCGCGTGAGCGCAGTTCGGCAGTGACGTCCTCACGCGATTCGTCCTCGCCCACGTACCAGCGGTCATCGCGGCGATCGCCCCAGGGATCGGCCACGCTCACCCCTTCAAACCCCCACTCCAGCCACCGCAGTTCGACGAAGGTCAAGTGGCGCAGTAGCTCAAGCGGCGTCCAACCCGAGGCAAGGCGACTCGAACGAATCTCCTCCTCGGAGACGCTCTGTACGCGTTCGATCACGCCCTCGCGAAAGTAGTCGAGGTAGTTGATCATCACCTCGCCGCGCGACGAAAAGTGAAGAGTGGGACTGGGAAACTCGGCCATGAACCAGTATGGCCCTCGTTCGGCGAGTCGTCGCTAGATCGGCTGGACCCAGATCAAACGCGCCGCGTCGAGCGACAGCACCAGTTCATTCCCGGCGACCGTCAGCGCCACCTCGCTCGGACCGACGTTCGACTCAATCACGCGCACCTCGCTGCCTTCATGGATTGCGTGGTCGGCCAACATCGAGAGCAACGCGGGGGCGTCGTGCTCGGCCACTTCGGAAATCCGTCGCACGATCGCCGGTACCTCGGGCTCGAGATCGGCGAGGGCGACAAGGACGCCGTAGGGGGCGTCGCGCCCGGGAATCACGTTGCCGTGCGGACACGTCGAGGGCAGACCCATCGAGGTATCGATCTGATCGACGACGGCGTCCGAGATGGCTGAGGAGAGACGGTCCGCCTCGATATCGGCGGTCGCCCAGTCGAAGCCCAGGACGTCGGTGAGCCATCTTTCGAGGATGCGGTGGCGACGCACCAAACTGGTGGCGGTCGTCCGCCCACTCTCGGTGAGTGTCACGCTGCGATCGCTGCCCACGTCGATCCATCCATCGCGCTTGAGGCGCACGAGCGCGTTGCTCACGGTCGGCGCACTTACCGACAGCCAGTAGGCCAAGCGACTGGGTCGTACCACTTCGCCTTCGGCGTCGATGTAGTAGATCGCCTCGAGGTACTTGTCGACGGTTTCGGTGTGGGCAGTTGTCATCGAGTTAGTCGACCAAGCGCACGATCACTGCGACGAAGGAGCGCCGCGCACGATGATGCCGTTGCCGTCGGGGTCCTCGAGCATGACGAAGCGTCCCCAGAACTCTTCGGCGATGTCGCCGATCACGACGCCGCCGGTGCGAAATTTCTCGATGTCCGCCTCAAGGTCGTCGGTGTTGAGCAGCAGACTCGCCGAGCCCGGGGTCAGTTTCGCGAGCCACGTCACCAGCGTGATCGACGTCGTCGCCCCGGGGGGAGCTAGCTGGACCCAGCGCATCTCGGGTCCCTTCGGCGAGTCGTTGATCACTTCAAAGCCAAGTACGCCGGCGTAGAACGCGACCGCGCGATCCTGATCGGTGACCGGGATTGAGACAATACCGATGTCAGTGATAGCCACGGCACTTTCCTACCACGTGGGCCACGTACAGGGTCCAGAATGACGCCCTGGACCAACGCATCTCTCTCATCACCCTGGGCGTGCGCGACCTCGTTCGCGCCCGCGCGTTCTATGAGTCTCTCGGCTGGCACGGCGAGTCACCCGACGGTGAAGTGGTCTTCTATCAAGCGGGCGGCATGATCCTCGCTCTGTGGGATCGAAGACTGCTCGCTGAGGACTCCGGTGTCGATGACACCGACGGTTGGGGCGGGGTCACCCTCGCCTACAACGTGGCGTCCCCCCAACTGGTCGACGACACACTGAGCGACGCGGCGCGCGCCGGAGCCACCATCGCGCGCGCCGGAGCGACCACGGTCTGGGGCGGATACTCGGGGGTCTTCGTCGATCCGGAAGGTCATCCCTGGGAGGTGGCGCACAATCCCGGCTGGCCCCTCGATGACGAAGGTCGGATCCATTTGCGGTAGGTCACGCCCCGCTCGTAGTTCGATATGATTGCTTGTAAGTAAGCAACTAGTTAGTCCCTGGATTGGTAGGAAAATGCCCGCGCTGAAGGACCTTGACCACGACCGCTACAAGTGGATCGCCCTGACGAACACCACGCTGGGCATGTTCATGGCGACCATCAACTCCTCAATTATTCTGATCTCGCTACCGGCGATCTTTCGAGGAATCGACATCAATCCCCTCGCGCCGGGCAACGTCGGGTACCTGCTGTGGGTACTCATGGGCTACCTGCTCATCACCGCCGTGCTCGTCATCAGCCTCGGGCGACTCGGCGACATTGTCGGTCGCGTGCGCGTCTTTAACCTCGGGTTCGCCGTCTTCTCGGTCGCCTCGGCCCTGCTCGCGCTCGACCCCTTTCACGGTGGATCAGGCGCCCTGTGGCTCGTCGTGCTGCGACTCGTCCAAGGCGTGGGAGGAGCGATGCTGTTCGCGAACTCCTCGGCCATTTTGGTCGACGCCTTTCCCGTCAACCAACGGGGCCTCGCGATGGGCGTGAACCAGATCGCCGCCATCGGCGGATCGTTCATCGGACTGATCGCTGGTGGCCTGCTCTCCATTGTCGACTGGCGTCTCGTCTTTTGGGTCTCGGTGCCCTTTGGCATCATCGGCACCGTCTGGAGTTACAAGAGCCTTCGCGATACCGGGATCCGCACCCCGGCCAAGATCGACTGGTGGGGCAACCTGACCTTCGGAGTGGGTCTCACCGCGTTGTTGGTGGGCATCGTCTACGCCATTGAGCCCTACGGCACCAGTTCGATGGGCTGGACCTCGCCGTTGGTGATGGGCTCGTTCGTGGTCGCTGTGATCTGCCTCGTCGCGTTCTTCTTCATCGAGAACCACGTCAGCGCTCCGATGATCAATCTGCGACTCTTTAAGATCCGCGCCTTCTTCATGGGATCGAGCGCGGGCCTGCTCACCGCCATTGCCCGCGGTGGCCTGCAGTTCATGTTGATCATCTGGCTCCAGGGCATCTGGTTGCCGCTGCACGGCTACAGCTACGCCGACACCCCCCTGTGGGCGGGCATCTCGCTGCTCCCGCTCACGATCGGTTTCCTCGCCGCCGGTCCGATCTCGGGCTACTTCTCGGATCGCCACGGCGCACGAGTGATCTCGACCGTTGGTCTGATGGTCTTTGCGCTGAGCTTCCTCGGACTGCTCGCCCTCGCGCCCAACTTCACCTACTGGGAGTTCGCGCTCCTCGTCGCGGTCAACGGCATCGGCGGCGGCATGTTCGCCGCGCCCAACTCGGCCGCCGTGATGAACTCGGTGCCCGCCGACCAGCGTGGTGGGGCGGCCGGCATCCAGGCCGCCTTCATGAATACCGGCATGGTGCTCTCGACGGGCATCTTCTTCTCGCTCATGATCGTCGGTCTCACCAGCACGCTGCCCAAGGCCATGGCCAGGGGACTCACCACAGCGGGCGTCAGCACCAGTGCCGCCCACGCAGCCGCTCACACGCCGGTGGTGGGCAGCCTCTTCTCGTCGTTCCTCGGCTTCAACCCCCTCAAGAGCTTGCTCGTCTCACAGAGCCACGCGGGTGTCACGTCTGCCAGTTGGCTGCACCTCACGGGCAAGACGTTCTTTCCCAACCTCATCAGCGCTCCCTTCCACCACGGTCTGGTGATCGTCTTTTCGGTCGCCTTCGTGATGGCGGTGATCGGTGCGATCTTCTCGGCCCTGCGCGGTGAACGTTTCATTCATCAGGCTCCCCAGATCGTCGCCCACGAAGCCGCACTGGCCGAAAGTTCCGGCGCAGTGCCCGGCGAGATCGCCATCGAAGCCGAGGTGGTGCGATGAGCACGCTCACGACGAACGAAGTCGCCGCCGCCGCGCGCCTGCGCCTCGCTCTGTCGCGGGTCGTGCGCGCCCTACGACGCCAGGGGGCGTCCACGCTGACCGCCACCCAGGTGTCCGCACTGTCGACCATCGAGGACTTGGGGCCGCTGCGAATCAGCGCGATTGCGGCCCAAGAGTCCTTGGGGGCTCCCGCGGCCACCCGCGTCGTGGCGGACCTCGAAGCGCACGGACTCGTCGAGCGGGCGATTGATCCGATGGACAAGCGCGCATCGTTGATTGAACTCACCCCACTGGGTCGATCGACGATCAGCGATCTCTGGAGTCAGCGAACCCTCGAGATCAACCGCATGCTCGAGAAGCTCACACCGAAGGAGCGCGCCACCATCGAGGCGGCGCTGCCGGCACTCGAAAAGATCGCGCGCGACTAAAGGTCAGTTTTAGGCGAGGGCGGCGTCGAGAGTGATGGTCGTGCCCGTAAGAGCCTTGCTCACGGGACAGCCCGCCTTGGCGGCTTCGGCGGCCGCCAGGAAGCCCGCTTCGTCGAGGCCCTCCACGTCGCCGCGAACACTCAGGTGGATGTCGGGAATTCGAAATCCGCCCGCGGGATCCGGAGCAAGGCGAACGTCGGCCGTCACGATGAGCGACTTGGGGGTGCCGCCAGCTGCGGCGATGCCGCCCGACAGGGCCATCGAGTAGCAGGCCGCGTGTGCGGCGGCGATGAGTTCTTCGGGGCTGGTCACGCCCTCGGCGTCATCGGCCGCGCGACGCGGGAACGAGACATCGAACGTGGCCACTCCACTGCTCACGAGTTCGACCCGTCCGGATCCGTCCTGGAGTCCGCCGGTCCACGTTGAACGCGCTGTACGTACTGGCATGATGTTCCCTTCGCTTGTCGTTGCAGGCATCCTACGTTTTGTGTCGCGACCTCCACCAGTGACGACAACGTGACGATTGCACGCTCGATTTTCCCCTAGCGCGAACGCGAGACGTCTGCCATGATGGCGCGATGACAACACTTTCGAAGATTGATGACGGTACACCCTGTTGGGTGGACTCCATGGTCACCTCCCAGGAGTTGCACCACGATCGGCGCGCCTTTTTGAGCGCGCTGTTCGACTGGACGTGGCAGGAGGGCGCGCCCGAGACGGGCTACTACGCGCTGGCTCTCTCGAACGGCCAGCCGGTGATGAGCCTGGGCATCTACGACGGCGCCACGACTGCCGCGTTTCAGACGTACTTCTCGACGAGCGACATCGACGCGTCGGTCGCGCGGGCGAGCGAGCTCGGTGCCAGCACTGCGATGCCCGTCATGGAGGTCATGGATCTGGGCAAGATGGCGATGATGATCGACCCCGAGGGCGCGACCCTCGGTTTCTGGCAGCCCGGTACTTTTCACGGCTTCGGCGTGGCCTATGAAGAGAACGCCCCGGGCTGGTTCGACCACGTCTCGGGCGATCCCGCGCGGGCGGCCGACTTCTACGTCGGGCTCACCGGACACGAGATCGAATCGACCGACCCGGACATGCGCATCTTGAAGAACGGCCAGCAGTGGTTCGCGAGCATCTCGTCCTCGCCCACCGGCGAAGCACCCCAGTGGCGCCCGATCTACGTCGTGGACTCGCTAACGCGCGTGCACGAGATCGTGCGGCGCCACGGGGGCACCGTCTTGATCGAAGAGATGCCCGTTCCCGGCAGCGCGATCAGCGTCTTCATTGAGCCGACCAACGGCACGACCATGACCGTCATGCGCGGCGGCACCCAACCCGACCAAGGAGAATCGTGAGCATCGCCCTGCGCGTCACCGCACTGGACTGCCCGGATCCCATCGCCCTGGCGAACTTCTACGCCGACCTCACGGGCCTGGTGGTCGAGCCGCTCAATGGAATTGCCCCCGAGGACGTGGACTGGATCGAGATACAAGACAACGGCCGCTCGATACTCGGCTTCCAAAAGGTCCCCCACTACGTGGCCCCCACCTGGCCCGAAGGTCCAGTGCCTCAGCAGCTGCACCTCGACTTCGCTGTCACCGACTTAGAAGCGGGCGAAGCCCACGCTCTGTCGGTCGGCGCCACCAAGGCGTCGTTCCAACCGGGTGACACGTGGCGAACGTTCCTCGATCCGGTGGGGCACCCCTTCTGCTTGGTCCTCGACGATGTCTGAGTCCGAGGTCTTCACCCGGTGCGGTCCGGAACTGACACCGCAACCGACGTACCCGGCGACGTAGTGGTGAGTGGTGAACCCTGAGGTATCGGCGCTCGCCGACGAACTGGTAGCGATCCGATTCACAGAAGAACCCCTAGAGGCAGCACTGCTCGGCCTCAGCGAGGGCAACGTCGGGCTGGCCGACCTCTCGGCAGCAGCAGAGAACGAAGCGAGGGCCGCGTACGAAGATGTCGCCGTGCAGGCGCGGGCCCTGCGAGATCGATTGATCGCCTCGAGCACCACTCTCAACGAGGTCGACCTCGTCACTCTTGACCACGTGCAGTTCAGCGCCGTGACGCACACGGAGTTCCTAGCGGCTCGAGGCGTCGAGTTCTCGATCAGTGACTTTCACATCGCCCCACTGTCCGCCTTGATCGCCACCCTCTACCAGTTGCCCCTGGACTCCGAGGATCGTCGCGCGGCGCACCTTCAGCGACTCGCGACGGTGCCACGATTTTTAGAGCAGGCCGCCGAGCGCCACCGCGAGGGCATCGCCCACGGTCGCACGCCCACCGCGCGGGGCGTGCGCGCGGCCATCGCGCAGATCGACGAGGTATTGGGCGACGACGATCTCGGTGGTCTTCGTCAACACCTGGACATCGAGAACGACTCCTTCGCATCGACCCAGGATGAGTTGCTGGATGGCTCGGTCCGGCTCGCCCTGTCCTCCTACCGAGACTTTCTGGAGCGAGAGGCGCTCCCGGTCGGTCGATCGGACGAGCGCGCGGGACTTCACTGGTTGCCCGACGGCGAGGACCTCTACGCCACGTTCGTGCGCGCGTGGACGTCGACGTCGCGAACGCCCGCCGAGTTGCACGCGACCGGACGGGCCCTCATCGAGCAGCTCAACACCGAGTTCGCAACCATCGGCGCTCGACTCTGGGCGACGACGGACGTGGGCGAGATCCATGAGCGACTGCGCTCCGACCCCGTGCTGCGATACGCCGACAGCGAGGAGATCCTGTCGAGCGCCGTGGCGGCGGTGCGTCGAGCTGAACTCGCGGCGCCCGAGTGGTTCGGCCTGATTCCATCTACGCCGTGCGCGGTGGAGCCGGTCCCCGACGCCCTGGCCAGCGGCTCGGCCCCCGCGTACTACTTCACCGGCGCCCTGGACGGCTCTCGCCCCGGTACCTACTTCGTCAATACCTCGAAACCCGAGCAGCGTTTTCGACACATGGCCGAAGCCGTGGCCTTTCACGAGGCGGTACCCGGGCATCACTTCCAACTCACCATCGCCCAAGAGGCGAGCGGCCACATGGTCTTTTCGGTCTTTGGTGACACGGCCAGTGCGGAGGGCTGGGGACTCTACGCGGAGCGACTAGCCGACGAGATGAACCTCTACAGCGGCGACTTGACCCGACTGGGCATGCTCAGCACTGACGCCTGGCGAGCGGCCCGACTCGTCGTGGACACCGGTCTTCACGCACTGGGTTGGTCGCGCCAGGAGGCCATTGACTGGATGGCGTCCCACGTGCCCATGAGCCACTTGGAAGTCGAGTCGGAAGTCGACCGCTACATCGTGATGCCGGGTCAGGCCCTCTCCTACATGGTGGGTCGCCTCGAACTCGAGGCACTGCGTCGCCGTGCGTCAGAGCGACTCGCGGTACGCGACTTTCACGACCTCGTTCTTCGCACCGGACCTGTCGCGCTACCAGCGCTGGGGTCCGCGATTACGAGGTCGATCGACGCTCGTTCCCACTAGCTCGCTGGCGACCACGAACGTCGGACTGCCCTAATTCCCGAACCTTGCTGTCGGGCTAGACTGATCCTTCGCGTCTCGGGGTTTACCTCGAGAACACCGAGGACCTGTGGTGCAGCTCGGAGTGCACGCCGCCCTGTCAAGGCGGAGGTCGCGGGTTCAAATCCCGTCAGGTCCGCTCGACGCCCCTTCGGGGGTGACGAGGAGGTCGAGTAGCTCAGTTGGTAGAGCGCGCGCCTGAAAAGCGTGAGGTCACCGGATCGACGCCGGTCTCGACCACTTTTGGCTCATCGGATCCTGGCGGGGTCAATCGTTGACCAATAACTGCTGCCACTCGTGGTTCGAGTGAAGGTGTGACCGCAGCCACGCACATTGCTCCCCATTGAGTAGCGGAACCACGTGTCGCGCGTCCTCGTAATCCTTGGGTCGCAGACCGTTGGACTTGAAGAGCAATTGAATCTCTGGCGCAAGGTAAGGCAATTGGTCCGTCAGGAGAACGACTGCATACCACTCACGCCGAATCGACTTATCACGTCGGTAAATCCACGAAGCATCATCGCCATCGCCAACCTGAATGTCCAAGACCCACGGACCCTCTGTCGATGACTTCATCCACACGTTGTCTTCATGGGACTCCTCGTGGAGCGCCCGACCATTCCACGGTGCGAGCTTGCCGTCGGCGGCAATCCAAAGGTGGTAATTCCTCTGGACGAGCCAACGGTGGACCTGAGGGGCGTCCTGGCGACAAATCCCGATGTCGATGTCTTCGTGTGCGCGCCATGATTCTTTCGCATACTCCTCGAGTGCAAGACCTCCAGTTAGCCACCAGCGGAAGGGCGCTCCATTGAACGTCTCTCGCAACGCCAGCAGGCTGAGTGGTTGCCACGGGCCATACTCGTCGGTCATGACATCAGCCTCCTCCATTAGCTAACGCGAACTCCCCGCCAGAATCCGATGAGCCCCACTTCTTCGTGTCTGGCCCCATGGATCCCAGCGGGGTCCTCGGGGCGGAATTCGCTCACCCGGTCGGGGTCGCGCGCTCGGTTGACACATTTCAACCGGGGCGTTAACGAAGTATTTCAACGAGGAATACCCACGCGTTGATCGAGGCCGCGAGGAAGGTCAGCACAGTGCCGGCAAGGATCCAGTACAACCCGCCTCCCGAACCGGTGAGCAGACTGCAACCTCCTCCCACGAAGGCAAGCTCGGGCAACAGCAGGATCAGAAGATTCCCGAGCGTCCAGCTGAGTGGATCGCCCGTACTTCGTTTGCCCACCGACACCCAGATCGCCTGAGTTGCGACGACGCCGCCGATGACCAGAATCTCCACGCCGAGAGTTCGGTCGGACTGACCGGGCGCCAAACCGAAACTGCACACCATCAAGGCGCTCAACAGTGTCCCGAGTGTCCCGGCTGCCCTTCCGGGCAACTGACGGTGCTCCAAGATGTGCGCGAGATTGATTGAGATGGTCACGAAGAGCAGGCCGAGCAGAGCCGCCGAAGCCCCCACCGCGGCAACGAAGAACTCATGCCAATCCGCCTGCGCGTACCCGCTCACGCTTCCAGTCTGTCATCGTGAGCGAACGCGCAACTCAAAGCGAACTGGCGAGAGCCCGACGACATCCTGGTCCGATGAGACTCAATGCACCAAAGTCCGATGATCCACTCATGGTCTCATGACGCCAACGTCACGCGCGCTTTGGCGTGGTGTCGACTCGCAGTCGGTAGCCACGGACTGACCACGCGCAGCGGGGACTGTCGAGACTTGCTCGGATGAAGCGCTCGCTGCAGGGAGGCTCCGGCCGATTCGACCACCTCAATCCGGGCAAGAACGTTCGAGCCCTCGAGACGCGAGACCAAGTACAGTGTCGCGGCGCCACGGCGCAGTGGGGTGACCGCGCGGTAGAGGTAGCGGGCACTGACCTGTTCGCGCGGCGAGCTCATGGGCCCACGGTAGGACGGGGTTGTGACAGGTGAGTCGTGGCAGTATGACTGTCCATGAGCACTCTGCCCGACCTCACACCGGCCTTTGCGCCACAACCCCCAGGGGTCGACTGGCCGACCGGCGAGTGGCCCCGTGGGACTCATCCGCGACAGCACGAGCTCGACGAACTGGTCGATGAGATGTTCACGGCTGAGGCCTTTGCGGTGACCAACGCGGTCGTGATGATCCAGGGTGGGCGCGTCGTGGCCGAGCGATATGGCGGGGTGCGCGAGTTCTTCGATCGTCCCGCCGAGCCCATTACCGACGCGAGTGCGCTGCTGTCGTGGTCAATGGCCAAGTCCATGTTGCACTTCTTGATCGGAACTCTGGTGGACGAGGGGCGACTCAACCCCGATGACCTTGCCCCAGTCCCGGAGTGGGCCGATCCGGCTGACCCGCGCCACGCCATTCGCATTAAGGACCTCCTCGAGATGCGCGACGGTCTCGCCTTCGTCGAGGAGTACGAGCTCGGCCAGAGCAGCCACGTCATCGAGATGCTCTTTGGCGAGGGCCAAGGCGACATGGCCGCCTTCACCGCCCAGCTACCACTGGCCCACGAGCCGGGCACGGTCTTTAACTACTCCTCGGGCACCACCAACGTGCTGAGTCGCATCGTGGCCGACGTCGTGGGCTATGGCGATGCGTATCGTGACTACATTTTCCAGCGTCTCTTTGGGCCGCTCGGCATGACCAGCGCCGAGGCGACCTTCGACGCGAGCGGGGT
The DNA here is from genome assembly GCA_049801955.1 of Acidimicrobiales bacterium. Lineage (GTDB taxonomy): Bacteria > Actinomycetota > Acidimicrobiia > Acidimicrobiales > RAAP-2 > RAAP-2. Next base: position 519 of record JBARLO010000059.1, on the reverse strand, counting down.
CTTCGTGGCCTCGAGCTACGTACACGCCAGCGCCTTGGACTTCGCCAAGTTCGGACTGTTGTACCTGCGCGGGGGCGAGTGGGACGGTCGCCAACTGATCTCTCGGCGATGGGCCGAGACCGCCCAGGTGCCGTTCAGCATCGACGACGAGAGCGGGACGTTCTACGCCTGGCAGTGGTGGGTGACGGGAGATGAGTACGGCACGTACTGGGCCAGTGGGTATGAGGGCCAACAGATCAGCGTCGTGCCCGCGCTCGACGCACTCGTGCTGCGCTTCGGCCACACGCCCAACGAGCTCTACCCCATTCTCTACGAGTGGCGCTCGCGCGTTCTGAGAGTCCTCGAGGTCTAGGCGCCCTCGTAGGGAAAGCCGAGATCCGGCGCGCTGAAGAGCGCGCGGAAGTGGAGACCTTCGGCGGCCGTCATGGCTCCGGCCGTGCCGCCGCGATCAACGACCGCGAGGATCACGGCCACCTCGGCGCCAAGCGCCTGGACGACGTGGCACGCCTCGAGCAGACT
>JBARLO010000058.1:0-4083 GCA_049801955.1 Acidimicrobiales bacterium | reverse complement strand
AATGAGGCAGGACAGAGCGGCACCAAACTGGTGACGCTCGGACGTTGGTAGGGGGAAATTTGAGATCCAGTAAATATTTTGGGAAGCGCGCTGTCGCAGTTGCAGGCGCGGCAGCACTGATCGCTTCGGTATCAGCAATTGCCGTGAACAGTGCGGCGAGCGCGTCGTCGAGCAAGATCGGCGGTTCCGTGTCGGTGTGGAATGAGTTTTCCGGCGCCGAGGCAACGGGTTTTGCGACGGCGCTGAAGCCCTTTGAGAAGAAGACGGGGATTAAGGTGACGGTCCGCAACGGAGGCTCTAGTTTGCCGACGCTGCTGGAAGCCGCAGTAGCGGGAGGAAAGCCACCGGACATCGCGGCGGTCCCAACTCCGGGGTCGTTTGACTTACTCGCGGCCGGCAAGCGGTTGACACCGCTGAAGTCCATTTTGGGTAGTGAGGTGAAGAACTTCTCCGCCGGGTGGAGTTCGTCGGCAACGTACAAGGGGACGCTGTACGGGCTCTGGCTCGACTCGTCGTCGAAGAACACCGTCTTCTACAACCCCGCAGTATTCAAGGCGGCGGGCATCACGTCAACGCCCACGACCTTTGAGCAGATGCTCACCGATGCCTCGACGATTGCTCAGGCCGGCTACACGCCGATCTCCTACTGCAGCGGTACATCCGGTGCAGGCTGGGCGGCCACGGACCTCTTTCAAAACCTGTTCGTGAAGCTGAACGGCGCTACGGCATACAACAACCTGGTAAGTGGAAAATTGAGTTGGACGAGCCCGGAAGTGACCGCGGCATTTGCCAACTACTCCTCGCTGCTCGGTTCCAACGGAGCAAACGTGGGTGGTATCAGCAATGCTCTGGGCACCGATCAGCTGTGGCCCACGTGCCTGAACGACGTGTTCCCCACGTCGGGATCGCCCACGGCCGCCATGGTGATTGAAGCGTCCTTCGTGGAGCAGTCGACTCCCGCGAACTACGTGGCGTCCAACGCATCGTCGTGCACCTTAAGCCAGACCAACCCGTGCTACGACTACTTCGCGTTCCCCGCGCCATCAGGCAGTAAGTACGTCAACGACGACCAGTCGTCGGGCGACGTGGCCATGCTGCTGAAGTCAACGAAGGCAACGCGAGCGGTCATGAAGTACCTAGGTTCCAAGCAGTTCGCGACGCTGTGGGAAGAGGCTCCCGGAGGGACGATCACTCCGAACCTGGCTGTTCCGGCCAGCGCCATCAAGAATCCCGTGACGGCGAGCATCGTGAAGAACCTCGATACGGCGAGTTCGACGGTGTTCAGTATGGACGACGAATACGGTGGCACATTGGAGCCCCAGATGTGGTCGAACATGCTGGCCTGGGTCGGCGGCACCGACACGACGGCTCAGTTTGAGTCGACGATGCAGAGTGAAACCAAGGCGTACCTGGCCTCGAACGGCTAATCGGATGTAACGTCATCGGCGTGCGTGTAGTTCTTTGAGCTACGCGCACGCCGATGAGCAGTTGATAGATGTCGCTGTTAAGTGCAACCGCAATGTCGTGAGTGGTGGGGGGCCGTGAGCGCGAGCGCAATCAACGTAACGAGACGACCGGGCGCGCATCGCTCGTGGATCCGCCGACACGCCGTCTCGCTCGCGTTTCTGGCGCCCGCGGCGATCTGGTTGTTGTTCATCGTGGTGTGGCCGACGATCGACACGGTGCGCCTGAGCCTCTTTAACGAGTCGGCCACCAAATTTCTCGGGCTGACCAACTACAAGACCGTCTTTTCAACCGACACCATCCTGACCGCGTTTCGTAACAACGTCATCTGGGTACTCATCTTCCCTTTTTTCGTCACCACCATTGGTCTTATTTTCGCTGTGCTCACGGAAAGAATTCGTTGGGCCACGGCGTTCAAAGCACTGGTGGTGATGCCGATCGTCTTTAGTACGACGGCTTCTGCCTTGGTGTGGGCGACCATCTTCGACAACAGTCCCCAGATCGGAGCGGTGAACGCCGCCGCCCTCACGATCAGCGATTGGTTTAACCCTCCGGGCGCCTATCCCGTGAGCACGACGGCCGGTCAAACGGTCGCCGACCTCGTGGGAAGTAATTCACGCGCCGCGAAGAACAGCACGATCGAAAGTCTCTCCTCGGCAAAAGCGGGTGGGATGATCAATATCGGCCTACGGGACGTCACCCCCGCAACCCTGACCGTCCTCAAGGCCCAAAAGGCGGTAAAGCCCCAACCGATGTCGGGGGCCATCACGGGAGTCGTGTGGCGCGCATTTTCACCGAGCGCTCCGACGAATACGAAAGACATCCTGCCCGGAGAGTTGGGTCTTCCCCAACTTCGCCTCTCGCTGGTGAACGCTCAGGGAGCGATCGTGGCGAGCACCACGACGACGACAAGTGGCCAGTACAAGTTTTCGAACGTCGGATCGGGTATGTATTTCGTCGAACTCGTCTCGTCCAACTTTAGTTCGGGCTTCACCGGCATCTCATGGCTCGGTGGCAGTTCCCTGACGCCGGTGTCGGGCTTGAACCAAACCGCCCAAGCGCTGCTCTCGGTTCCGCTGGCCGACATGGCGATGATCATCACGTACTTGTGGATATGGGCCGGGTTTGCGATGGTGCTGATCGCGGCGGGGCTCGCGTCCCTGAACCGCGAAGTTCTAGAAGCCGCCCGTATCGATGGGGCCAAGGAGTGGCAAGTGTTTCGAAGGGTGACGGTGCCGATGCTCTCGCCGGTCCTCGCCGTCGTCTTTGTCACCATGATTATCAATGTGCTCAAGGTCTTTGACATAGTCCTCAATATGGCGTCGGGTTCTTCGGTCAACGCCACTCCCACGCTCGCGGTGGAGATCTATAACGATGGCTTTACCGGTGGTGTTCACTCCGGGGTATCGAGCGCCATTGCGGTCATCTTGTTCTTGCTCGTCCTTCCCGCGATGATCATGAACCTCAAGCGGATCAAGGGCGTGTGATGGCCAACATCGTTGAGACGACAGATTTGACTCCGCGCCGGCGCGGGCTAGCCCGGCGCCTGGGGACACGGGGACCAGCCAACATCGTCCTCGGCATCATCGCCATCGTGTGGCTGGTACCGACGGTGTCACTACTGGTCATCTCGCTGCGTCCCGAAGCGGACTTCGGGGTGAGTGGTTGGTGGAAGGCGCTGCTCAAGCCCGCCACCCTCACCTTTTCGAACTACCGAGTCCTCTTTGACCAAGGGTTTGTCGCGGGAGGACTGCTGGACTCGTTGATAACGTCAATCGAAATTACGGTGCCCGCCACGTTGCTGGTGACCTTTTTGGCGTGTTTCGCGGGGCACAGCTTGGTCTTTGGCAGATGGCGCGGCCGTGACGTCGTGTTTTTGGCCGTCGTGGGCCTGATGGTGGTGCCCGTACAGGTGGCCCTCATCCCGGTCGTGGAGTTATACCGCGATATGGGGAACCTCTTCGGGCTCAATCCATACGGGACGATTCCTGGCGTAATCATCTTTCACGTGGCGTTCGGCCTGCCCTTTGGAATCTTTCTCATGCGCAATTTCATGAGCGGTATTCCCATGGACTTGCTGGAAGCCGCCCGCATGGAGGGCGCGGGGGAGTGGAAGGTCTTCTATCGCATCGTGTTGCCGCTCGCTCTACCGGCCCTGGCGTCGCTCGCCATCTTTCAGTTCATCTGGGTGTGGAACGATCTGCTGGTGGCGCTGGTCTTCTTAGGCGGCAACCTGCACACCCCGCTCACCGTCTTTCTCTACGATCAAAATCACGAACTTCAAGCGAACTACTGGATCATCTCAACCGGTGCAATCGTGTCCGTGATCGTGCCCCTCATTGTGTTCTTCTCCTTTCAGCGTTACTTCGTCCGAGGCGTCTTGGCGGGCGCGGTTAAATAGAAGGTTGTCATGGCCAGCGTCACTCTGAGAAATCTTTCCAAGCAGTACACCGGTAATAACGCGCCGTCTCTGGTCGACCTCAACTTGGAGATTGACGACGGCGAGTTCGTGTGCCTAGTTGGTCCTTCGGGGTGCGGCAAGACGACCGCGCTGCGCATGATCGCCGGCCTCGAAGACGTCACCGGTGGCGACATCGAAATCGGCGGTCGCGTCGTCAA
>JBARLO010000057.1:0-25752 GCA_049801955.1 Acidimicrobiales bacterium | reverse complement strand
GACTCAGGGGACGAGGCGTCGACAGCTTGCCGAGCGTGATGTTGACCACCGACGGCAAGAGTTAGAGTGTCCGCAACTGTTCACTTTTCGAGCGTCACAAGTGTCCAGTTTTCGAGCGTCGTCCACGTGACGACCACTGCGTAGGTCCTCCGCTTACTCGATCGGCCCCCGTGAGGGATCGTCAGTGCGGTTCATTCCGTCCGCTGATCCTTGACCGAAGACGTCAATATCGCGCAAAGCGGAGTAGGGGTCTGCCTCAGGAACGTCCGTGCCATGGGGCTCCCCGGAATGCGCCGCATCTCTCGAGGCTTCCAAGGGCGTCTCAGACTCGCGGTGCTTTCTGCGAAAGAATCCCATGGCTGACGGTACCTGATCGAGACACTCGACGGCCGTCGAACGCTATTTCCAGAAGAAGACCGATATCTCTGGACGAAACTGATCCATCCCCACCTTCACAATCCCTCCATCGTAGATTCGATCCTCACCGGCCCACTCCTTCAAATCTTTCGCGAGTCGGTCTGAGTTCGACTGCAAAGTGAGATAGTGGTTGGAAAGTTGTGAGCTCGGAACCAGGGTGACGGTTTCCACGACGCGATCTCCCATAGCGTTGATAGAGCTGATGAGTAAACGTGAATAGCAGGCTGCTGCGATGGGTTGTTGTTGGAGAGGTCGCATTTCTGTTCTTTATGGGAGTGGGTGTCGCGCTCCATCCGGGCTATGTGCTGGCCCGGCACGAAGGCGGAATCAGTGAGTATGGCCTACATGTAAAGACGGCGGTGCTCTACACACTCGGCTGGGTGGTGCTTGCTGGGGGCAATATGCGCGCGGCGCGCGCGTGCGGTGGCTGTGGCGTTCGCTCAGAAAAGGTGCGCAAACTGCTCTTGTTTTACAGCGCCGCGTCGCTCTTGGTTCTTATGAGCACCTACTTCTACTCCCTTGACGCGGTGTTGAAGTACATTCACTATGGCTTTGGGGCCATCCTTGTCACCTTCATGAGTACGGCCGCCTATTGGCTGTATCGGCAGTTGACGGACGTTCCCTGGGCCAGGGCCATTCTCTGGGTCCAGGTGCTGGGAAGTCTTGCCGCCCTCTTGAGCATCGTGGGCGCGCTCCATGTGCTCTTCGGCGCCGAAACGATCTCCAATGTGGGGTGTGCGATTTTGCTTGCCAAGACGTGCAGTCGGGCACTTGACGCAGACGTTGGTGAGATTCCGGTGGTTGCTCTGGCAATAGTCGGTAATTGAGAGCTCCGCCGCTACGTTTTTTTTACTCGGCGGGTTTGATCCCGTACTGGGGCTAGAGCAAGCCGCGATGTCCACCGTACGTGGAGTCGCCCTCGAGTCCGCGCTCCTTCATGACGTCGATCGCCGCAGTGAGCGCGGTTGAAACTGCAGGGTATCTCACGTACGGGAGAGTTTGAATCAAGACCTCTTCGATTTCTTCCACGGTCAGCCCGTTGTTGAGGCCGACATTCATATGGATCGAAAATTCGTGGGGTTGGCGCAGGGCCACCATGACCGCCATCGAGACCAAGCTGCGTGACTTGCGATCGAGCCCCGGACGAGCCCAGATCTCCCCGAAGGCTTCGTCGATGGCGTACCCCGAGATTGCAGATCCGAACGTGTTCGATTCAGCTGATTCGATGAGCTTGGCTGCGGTCTCTTCACCCATCATTTCGCGAATGATGCTTTGGCCCATTTCTCGTCGGTCAGATTTCACCGTTGTCTCTTCATGAGTCGATCCGATCCCTCTGTTCTTCGCAGGGGAGCGTTGTTCAAAACAGTACGTTGGAAGTGACCAAGGTCGTCGAAGTCCCGATGCTGCGTTACTACTCCCCGGGATGTGCTACCGCAATTAATGCTCTTCGCGACGACGTTCGTCTTCGATCAATTGCGTTTCCGCGTTGTCGTCCTCAAGATTGGCCTCAGCACGGTTCCTCTGACGGCTGAGGGGATCCCCTTCAGCGTTATCGCTGATTTCCATTGTGCCGTCTCCCAGCAGTCGGCTGGACCCAGCCCCAGTCATGTCTGGAACACCTCGAAAACCGCGATGCGGAGTCGATTCTTCGTCTTCGGCGACGTCTTCCAATGGTGTTGCCGATTCCCGGTGCTTCCTACGAAAGATACCCATGTCCAAACGGTAACCGTTCGAAACTCGCGATGGAGGACTACATTCGGCGCCGGTGATGCGTTGCCGTATGAGGGTAATCAAACGCTTTCAGCCGGAAATCCTTGGTCGTAGGTTAGATCCACCTCTTTTTTGTTAGCGAAGAGAGGTCACTCTCAGCCAAGTTTGCGGTAGAACGGGTTGGAGTCGAATATGCGTACACGGACCACTCGTCATATCTGCGGAACATGCATCAAGATCTTTGCGTCGGTCGATGCCTTGCGCCGGCACTTCGTACAGGATCATCCTCGCATGAAACTGCCCGAGGCGTTGGAGCGCCGAAAGGAAGTTCGACAAGCATCGTGACGGAATCCGCGTCGAGCGCCGATCGAAGTGTGACAATCTAGCTCTTCGCTTTGCCGAAGTTCTTCGACCCACGAATCAATAGGTTCGCAAGTTGAGCGGTGGCGTGGCCATTTCAACGCGTTGATCTGTGTCGTTGGGTTGCAGAGAACGTCTCAGTAGAGACTTTCGCAAGAGGCCGATATTTACAGCTTGGTGGTGACGACCGTCACTTTGTCCACGGTCGAGGTTGTGACGATCTTGATCGCGACATGGAGCGAAACTCGGTTCGTCAAAAAAGCCGCCACGGCAAGGGCTCGTTTGCGCGCCAGCGCTTTGTCGTCGTGCGCGTAGCCAATGACCGTAATCGAGCCCCCCGCAGTGAGTTTCTTGGCAAGAGCAATGAGAACATCCTTCGCCTTGAGGGAGAGAACTATCGAACTCCCCGTGTACGTGACCTCTCTTGGAGTGGGGATCGTCGTCACGGGAGTGGGTGGCGATATGGGTTGCGTGACGGGCGGAGGGGGTGTGCTGACAATCGGGGGGCTTGGGGGAGGCGGGCCACCACCGCCACCACCGCCACCACCACCGCCGCCGCCGCCAGATGACGCTGCAACGTTGAAAGACTGCTGGACTTGAGCGGCCGACGCGTATGCATCGCTGAGCCCGGTGCTGGGATCGTTGAAGTCGATGACGCAGGTGCCGGTCGCCGTGAAGCTCACGACTCCGGCAGTGATCGCACAGCCGCTCGATGAACCGTCGAGAGTTATCTCCACGTTGTCACCCGAGGTCGCGGTGGCGCTCGGAGTGTAGGTGGCGCCGCCGACACCAGCGTTCGATGGTGCGCTGGTAGTGGGCGTGATCACATCAGTGATCGAGCCAGGCAGGACCAATGCGACGTTATAAGTCAACGCCTCGCCCACGGTGACTGCCACGGCGCCATTCGTGGGCTGCGGCGACGCGAACGAGGTCGTAACTGTTCCGCCGCACGTGGGGTCTGCGATCACGTCGTAGGTACCTGCCGCTAGTCCCAAGATGGAGTAGGTTCCGTCGGACGCGGAGGTCGCGGAACCCCCGATGCCGCCATCAGTCGACGTGGCCGAGACGCAGACACCAGGAACATCCGATCCGCCCGAGGCCGCGGTCACTGTACCGGTGAAGCTTGCGGCGAGGGCGAGCGCGGCGTTGATACCGAACGCTGGTGACGTCACCGTGACGCCAACCGCCACCGCTCCCGCCGTGGATGGTGCGCCCGTTGGCGTGTCGTTGTACCACTGAGTCACATAGTTACGGCCCCCGCAGGGGTACGTATAGAACTCCACGTCGTAGTTACCGGCCGGGATACCAGACATCGTGTACATTCCATCGAGCGCGGTCGTCGTTTTGTTAGGCGCACCGCCACCCACGGGATACGCCCAGACGCACATATTGCCGATGTCAGCTCCGCTCGCTACCGCGCTCACCGTCCCCGACATGCTGGTGCTCGCGGACATCGCGGCGTTGACATTGGTTGCCGGGGCCGCTACCGAAGTCGGTTCGCCCAACGCTCCCGACTCGGATGACGCCCCCGTCGGCGTGTCGTTGTACCACTGGGTGACGAAACTTCCTCCACACGCCCCCGCGGAGAGTTCGACGTCGTAGCTTCCCGGTGAGAGTCCTTCAACTGCATATGTACCATTGGACGCACTCGTGGCGACCAGACCAGCACTCGTGGTGCTGCCAACGGGGACCGCGTTGACACAGATACCCGCGAGGTCGGCTCCGCTGGCCGCCGCGCTCACCGTCCCAGAGATACTCGTGCCCGCGGACATCGTCGCATTGATGTCGGGTTCCGAAGTGGTACCGCTAACGGTGACCAAGTCACCCGGTGGCGACTGCGTTCCCGACGCGGTTGCGTTGTACCACTGGCTCGCGAAGTCCCCGCTGCCGCACCCCGGAACGAACTCGATGCCGTAACTACCGGGCGCGAGCCCGGAAATCGTAAACGTGCCGTTGGCGGCGCTCGTAGTTGAGGCGGCAAGATCAGTGCCGTTGAGGAAGGCTTCCGCGCAGATACCTGCGAGGTCAGCACCGCCAACGGCCGTCACGGTTCCCGAAATGGTCGCGAGACTGAGTGACGGTGTGCCGAACCAGTCCTGGTACGCGGCGAGAGATTGCGACGTGGAACTGGAGCTCAGTGGCACGGTCGTTGAGGTAGTGCCGTCGCCTTCGAAATAGGCCTCGAAGGCGAAGTTCCCATTGGCGACCGCGGATGCCATGCCGTCGATGTATCCGGGATCGTCTCCGGAAGGCACGTTCGACAGTCCCCATTCTGGAAAGCTCATGGGCTTTCCTTGGGCGGCCGCGAACGCCTCGAAGTCCGTGAGCCCGTAAGGCTCATTGGCGAGGGTCGCAAAGGTCTCTGACGTGTTGGGGGTATTGGAGTCCACGTCGTAGAGGTCAAGGCCCATGATGTCGACGTACGCATTTCCGGGATAGAAGTTTGCGTACGGGTAGCCCCCCTTGCCCGCGTTGGGGTCCCAGTCAATGAGGAAGTTCTCACCGGGCGCTTGACGCAGTGCGGTGACTTCCTTGGCGAAGCACGCCGCCCACGCGGTCTGCTCTTGGGTGGTGGTGCCCATGAAGTCGGTCTCCCACGTGCCATTCATTTCTGCGCCGAGTCGAATGATCGAACTACCTAGTCCGGCGGCGACCAGATTGGTGCCGAGTTGGGTGGCGTAGGAGTCGAACGCGCCCGTCGCGCAGGATTGCTCCCAATCCAGCGGGCTCCCCGCATCTATCTCGCTCGCGGGGACGAGGTCCACCTGCAGGACGAGTTGACGGGTTTGCGGTTCCGCTGTAACCCATTGGGTGTACCCGTACATCGGATTGGTGATCCACGGAGATTCCCAGTCGGTCCACCCCGTCGCACCATTCAAGTATGCCGAGACACACGTGACGGTCGAGTTCGTGAGGGTATCGAAATTGGTCACAGCGTCGTCAAGGGCACTGAAGTTCTGAGATTCGGTGGACCCCGAATCATCGAAATACGGCGTCAGGCATTCGCTACGTGAAGAACCGGCCGTGATTGGCGCCTGCGAAGTCACCTCAGTAGATGGCGCGTTCCCAGTCGTCGAGGCGATAGCCCCGGATTCCGGAATCACTGTGAGGGCCAGGAGAAGAACGCCTACCGAAAGTCCCATCACCCCGATCTTGAGAGTCTTCAATGTTCTGCCCTTAAGAGATTCCGTCCGAGACCGTCTCGGGAATCCTTTCACACTTGGGCTAAATCGCAGCGGCCGAACCTGAGGGCAGGTCACCGCACCATTTTGCTTACTGGAGTTGGGCTCTCGCAAGGCTGACTTCGTTACCGACGACCTCTCTTGGCCGCTCGAGTCGCGGGCATCTCCGAGAGAAAGCTGATTCCACGCCCGCGTGCCCATCGATAGATACGCGAATGGCACCACGCCCGAGTCACTCCGGTCGACAGCGGATTCACGCTTCGCCTCAGCGTTCTTCCGAAGCGACTCACCACATCTGCCCCAGGACGAGATTGCCCAACCAATTAGCCTTCGCAGATCTCGGCTAGCCGCGTCAAGGTCGCCGTCATCGTGTCGATCCAGACCTCGCCTTCTTCGGTAGCCGCGCGAACGTCCTCGGGCGCCGACGCACCGTCGTAGATTTCGGTCACGTCCGTGGTGTCGGCATCGACCGGCGTCAGCTCAAAACTCCAACGATGCCCAGAGGGAACTCCAATCGGATACTTTCCGTCTTCTGATGCCGCGACGTCGCCGGGAGCGGGCTCCCAGCCAATACGCCGTTCGGGCACGTACTCAACTACGCGATTCAGCATCACGTAGTCGCCCACGTCGTCGAGATACATTTTCATCGCAAAGACGTCCCCGACGCCGGTGATGAGTTCATCGGACACCGCACTTTGGAGCATTTTGGCTTCGCCCGTGAACTCAAAGGAGCCATCGATGTCCGGATGACGTCGCGGGTCGGCGAGTAGTTCAAAGATTCGAGATGCCGAAGCTTGGATCCTCCTCGTTACCTTGATCGGGGTTACGCCGTTCGACATTCTCTCCACCATCCGCCAGACACCAGATTCAGATTCGCTTCAGCACGATCGTGACAGACTGGCCCCCCTTGGTTACTCCAATTCTCAGACGATACGCCCTGCAACGCGGCGGCCTCCGTCGCGGGTCACTACTACTAGCAACGATTACTTTCATGACGTTGCAGTTTGCGGGCCAGAGTTCGGCTGGTGGTGCAAGTGCAAAGTCAGTGGCGCTGAACATTGCCGAATACGCTGCTGCCACCGCCTCGCACGACGTGCCCCCTCATGCTGTCACCGCGGCCGACGTCACGAACGCGGTTGGTCTGCAATCCGTGAACACCAAGAGTCTCTTCTTGCTGATGAACATCGGTGAGGTCTATGGGTACTCCCGGATGGTCGTTCTCTTCGACGAGAAGCCCTTTTCCGACACGTGCATCGACTTCTCGAAAGATGTCAACGCAGCGCCGCGACTTATTCATTGCCCGCGCGAAGCCCTGGGTCTTCTCAATAGTCGTGGAGGGGTCATGTCAGCCAGCGGTGAGGCGATCGCATCTGCGGCCAAACGCGGCGAAGCCGTCGCGGGCGCTGACGTGGTCGTTGCGGCAGCACGCTTCGAGTTGGCCCTGGATCCGAAGCCGACGTTTGCCTCGGGTAGCGGCGGAGTCGTGAAGTTCGGGACGTTGGTGGAGATGCCGCCCGATCAAAAGTTCACGGTTTACATCTGCGTCAAGTTTCCAAAGACTGCGTACGGGATTCCTCTGCAGGTGCCGTGCTGAGCTTCTCGAGGCATCCCTACTGGGCGTGTCGTCGAATTGGCAGAGTGTGAGAGAAAACTCATAAGTCGTCGTGGCGGTAAGTTGCGGAGATATGAGTCGATGACCCTCCAAATCTTCCCATAGGGTCAGCAAACATAGGAAAAATGGTTCTCCGCGCGCGATCGAGACGTCCACGTTGGGAGAAAAGTTCGACTGCAAGAAACCGCATAAAACCGCATGTTTCTTCACAAGAAGCGCTTCAGTCTTAAGACCTAGTTGAGGTACCCCTGAGCACGGAGGAGCTTCTGCAGCGCGAGTACGTACTCGTGACCACTCGGCGTGATCGGGTTGAGGGCACTGTTGAGATGCCCCGCTCTTGCTTGCGCGGCGAGAAACCTTGCGACCCCCGCGGAATGTCCGAGCATGTCCTCATCGGCGGCCCACGCGGCGACCAATCCCACTGAGTCTTGATAGTGAGTACCGGCCTGGGATTGGAACGCTGACATCCATTGGGCAGCATCCTTACGGATGAGGCTCGGAAACGACACGGTGACGTTATGAAACGCCTCGTGAGAAAAACTGAATATCTCTATCGGCATGCCGGAAGCCGCGTAGTCCGTAAAGGCGTACGCGAAGTCGTTGTTGGCGCTGATGAAGTCGTAGGTGTCGTTCGAATTGAGCCTCACAAGCCTGACTCCAGGGTTGCCGAAGTTGTACTCTGCCTTGCGTACCGTGGTCGGGTTGGCTGTCAATGAGAACACCTGCTCAACGAAACAGCAATGAGCACCGCCGCTGTAAAGATCCAGGACCACGTTGGCAGGACCAGCCTGAGTTAAGCGAACGATGTGGATCACCTTGCGGTCGCGAGCGATGATGTTGGGCGAGCAATGTTTGCCACACCACTTCGATGTCACGGGCTGGTCGTAGATCACCGTCCCGCCCTCAGAGATCGTGAGGCGCGAGTTGCTCGACAGTGGAGGGGTCCCGTGATACGTGTAGGTCACGGTTACGCCTCCCGAGATGATCGTTTGGGTCGCGGCGCCGGCGGAGAACGTCCAGATGAGCGACAGAATGAGGACCGCACACGCGGCCGCCAATCCATGTCGCCAGGAGTTTGATTGTCGCACGTGACCCCTCCTCGTAAAGTGGCCGGCCACTTGCTTAGTGTCGCTGGAGGAGAAAAGTTACACGAGTTACGACGCCTGAGCATGCAGATCTTCGCGCTACGCGGTAGTGAGTGTCGACTCGTTAGAAGTAGTGTCGCCGACCGCCCACACTGTGACCCACAGACCCGAGGATCCAAAGAACCAAACCAATGATGAGCAGAATCACGCCCAGTGTCCACAGAATCGCTATCCCCGTGAGGAACCCGATTAATAGGAGAATTAGACCAAAGAAAATCACGATGTCTCTTTTCTGTCGCCGAGGGCTATTCGGGCCGTGCGGCGTCTCTGGCGTTGTCAGTTGCCTTGTTTGCCATATCTTGCGCCGATTGTGCTGCGGCATCGACCTTGTCCTTCGCCCGGCCAATCTTTTCCTTGGCTTGTCCGGCGCGCCGGTCCAACCTGCCTTCGGCTTCCAGATTCTTCTTGCCAGTCAAACTTCCGAGCGCGACCTTGATCTTGCCCTTGGTCTTTTCAATTTTTCCTGCCATGGAGTTCTTCTTTCGTCGTTGATGCGAGATCTGTCAGTGCGTCAACCGGCCCTTGTCGTGCAGAGAGTGAGTGAAGGTACCAACAGGGTCAGCAACGCTGTTGACCGCAATCCCGAATGACCCACAACGCACTCCTACTCAGGGGACCTAATCAAGGTCAACTGACATGGATGCGGGGTCTAGACGTCCTACAGACACCGTACCACGGGCGCCGCGGGCTCGGGCGGGGCCGGCTCTCAGGGAGCGTGTCTTAGTTCCCCGAGTGCGGCTTCCGGTAAGTCCGGCTACGTGGAGATTATTCCCTAGTCTTTAGCGACGGAGATGCTGACGCCCCGGTCCGCTTCTGAGAACTGTCACCTCGTCTGCGATGGCGTCAGGCAAAGCAGTTCACGTTTGGTCGGTCGGGGAGATCGCTGAACTCCTGGACTCAAACTGACCGACTACCACCGATTCGTATCGACTCGTCGCAGGGATGACAACACCAAAGGATAAGGCGCCTCGCCTTCTTCCAGGGCGGGGGAGTGCGAGTTCCGTTTGTGATTACCCTTCTCCAATACCGCGCAACCAGTGAGTTTCAAGAAACGGTGGCGAGATTTCCGTCGATCCGCTGGCCCTCCGGGTCGAAGCATCATCGCCATCGATCGACAGAGGGCCAGCGCTCTTCGTGGTGGTCGCAGTGCTCAACTGCGGCGGTTGATCAACAGACGCATCGTCGGCGGAACCGTGGGGCAACGTGTCGCGCATTTCTCGCCGGTCCTCTGAACAGTTACTGAGGACTCATCGTCATGACAGATCGAGGAACCCGTGATCGCCAATTGGAGGCGCGAGAGTGTTCAGTGAGTCCGTGCTACTCAAGTTCGCACGGGATTCGTAGTCGTGGTATTGGCACTGGTCACCGACGCAGCTCCACTCGCCGTAGATGAAAAGACACTGGCCCGGCAGTAAGTCGGTGACATTGTCGGAGCTCAGCTCGACACCGTGGGCGCCGTCGTTCGCCGATGCGCCGACTGTGGAGGATCCTCGCGATCGTTTTAGAAAAAGGGGTGCGACCAGGCTCCTCATGGTGAAGGAGTTCTTTGACTGTGAACCTTTGGCGCACTTGGACCGGGCCTACGTGTTCTTCGGCTCGACTCGCGCGACAGGGTCGCCGTCGCGCGGTAAGAGTTGCGGTCCCAAGCGCCGCCGGCTCGGGGAGATGCGGAGATCTCGTGTCGCCGCGCGTACTGATTCGGTGTGTCATCGTCGACAAGGACCGGCGGGGGTGGCGTCACGGTCCTTGTCGACGAGAAGTGTGGCCAAACCGCACGTCGCTGTCCGCGGGAGAGTTTTGAAAGTACCCGCGGACCGTTGAGGCATGGCGAGAGGTCGAACATCATCGTGTCGATACTGCTCGCGCCAGGGGAGTTCGCACGGGAAGCGAGAACGGCAGGCCGACGAGGTGACGGGTGGTGCATCCAACGATCGAGAGAACTTCTCGAGTAGTCGCTCAATGGATTCACTTCGCACCCGCCTGCTTCTCCTTGGCGATGTACCAAGCAGAGTTGGAAGCGGGGTCCGGGCGTCCTGAGTGGAGACTACACCCGAGACGCACTCCACGGCCAGGGCGCCTCGGAGCCGTTCGAGTCCGAAGTATGCTCACGCTGAGTCTCATCTGTAGAGAGACCAAGCGCTAAATCCAGTCCTCGTTGAGCGCGCTGCGCGGCGAGGAGACACTGATGTTGGCCCAGAACGACATAGTTCGATGACGCGGAACGATCAACGTGCCGACTGAACGCCTCATCGATATCTTCACCCTCATGGAGCGTCGTAACCGCGGAGGCGCTCCCCTTGCCACGCTGTGTCTGATTTCGGCGGAGTTCTTGGGGCTGGACGGATCGAGCATTGTCATCTCTAACAGCGACGGGGAGTTCACGAGCTTGTGCGCAAGTAACTCGACCGCGCGAGCGCTTGCGAATCTCGAGATCGTGCTTGGACAAGGTCCCACCGTCGACGCTTGCCGAGGCGACAACGTGAATGAGCCAAGTCTTCTCGACCGATCGATTCGGTGGCCACTGTTCACCCCCCAAGCGATCGCCCTCGGTGCAGGAGCGGTCTTTGGCTTCTCGGTCCGGATTGGCGGCGTGCGTTTCGGGGCTCTCAGTCTGTTTCGTCGTAGTTCGGGTGACTTGACTGGAACCCAGGAGAGTGACGCTTATCTCATGGCGTCGGTGATTGGTCGCGCCATCTTGGCCGATGAGGCTGGCGGATCTGACGGTGGACTGGTTGGTGAGCTTGATGGCGAGTCGAGACTCGACTTCACGGTTCATCAGGCCGCCGGGATGATCGCGGTGCAGGGGTCAATGTCGATTCGAGACGCCATGGTCAGCATGCGAGCCCACTCATTTGCGGTGGACTGGG
Organism: Acidimicrobiales bacterium; assembly: GCA_049801955.1. Classification (GTDB taxonomy): domain Bacteria; phylum Actinomycetota; class Acidimicrobiia; order Acidimicrobiales; family RAAP-2; genus RAAP-2. The sequence continues at coordinate 14,459 of JBARLO010000057.1, read as the reverse complement.
AGTTAGCGGCGCTGGCGACGCGGATCCTCTCTCGCGAGACCCGCTTCGATCCTCAGTCGAGAATGTGGCGAGGGATCGATGGAGACGGATAATGGGCGGTAGAATTACTATTTCAGTTGCCCACGCAGTCGCGTGGTCGCCACTGAAGGGGGCATCGACGGAAGACGGGTGGATTGATGGCTAGAGAATCGCTGTTGATCGCGTCCCTCGTGGAGATCGCTGACAACCTGGTTGACGACTATGACGTGATCGACGTCTTAACAGTGCTCAGCGCACGCTGCGTGGAGGCGATTGACGTTGACGCCGCTGGTGTGATGCTCGTCTCGCCCGAAGGGGAGCTGCAGTTCGTGGCGTCATCGAGCGAGTCAATGCGGGTGCTCGAGCTCTTTCAAATTCAGGTGGACGAGGGCCCCTGCGTTGACTGCTATCGGGACGGTACGGCCATCGTCAATCATGAGTTGAGCGAGAGTGATGGGCGCTGGCCGCGATTTACGCCTCGGGCTCTCGAACAAGGTTTTCGCTCCGTCCACAGTCTTCCGATGCGACTTCGAGGACGAACGATCGGCGCGCTCAACCTTTTTCGAACTCACCTGGGTCCGCTCGCGGAGGAAGATGTTGTCGCGGCCCAAGGCCTCGCTGACGTTGCGACGATTGCCATCCTTCAGCACCAATCGTCCCTCGACGCCACGACCCTCAATTCTCAACTCAGCAATGCTCTTAACAGTCGAATCATCATCGAGCAGGCGAAAGGAATGACTCGCCAGGCCACGAACTGCCCCGTAGAAGAAGCATTCAATCGACTTCGCGCTCACGCGCGGAATCACAATGAAGGAATGACCGAGCTTGCGGCGCGCATTGTGGAAGGCGTGATGATGCCGAGTGAATTAGATCAGGTCAAAGGCCTGGCTACGGCTTAAATCTCTCGACGCTGCTCGGCGATCACCTCGTCATTCGCGTCGTCGAACTCCTGGGCTAGAGCACCCGGTTCCGGGGACGCAACCAGGTTTTCGAGTCCCGAGATGCGAGCGCATGCGTTCGGTGACGAACTGGTATGGTGCGATCAGGACGTCCAGACCTTGCTTCCTTCGCGCCACACAGTTTGTGGGGCTCGAGCCGAAGGAGCACATTATGGGATTACCTGGAATGGTCCTCAGCGCATTCGCCGCCGTTGCGGGCGCGATCATGTATTGGGCGGTGACCTACGACGGAACCGGCTTTAAATTCTCCACCATTGGACTCATTTTGATGATCGCCGGTGCCGTGGGTTTTGTTGTCTCATCAGTCATATTCGCCGTTTCGAGACGGTCTGTTGGGTCGGGCCCTCATTCGTTGGACCGACAAGTGGTTGATTCCCAGGGCCACTCCAGCTCGCTGCACGAGGAAACTCAGTGACGCTGACGCCTCTCGCCCGCGGCCCACGGACGCGTTTCGTTGAGTGCGTGAAGCCAAAGCGCGCGGCCCCATGAACCTTCGCATTGGAACCGTCATTGTCATTGTCGTTGTCGTGGTCATTTTTCTGATGGTTCGGTAACAAAGGCTTACGTGGTCACAGATCCCTTGGCGACTATGAACCGAGACGGTCTGTGACCACGCATTAAATAGGCGAGCTCTTCTTGAAGACGTATACGCAGAAATTGAGGAATGAACATCATGGCGGGGATGAACAAGTTGAGGAAGGTAGTTCAGGTGTCGGTAGGTGAAGTTGGTGACGTCACGGGGAAAATGGTTGACGACCAGGATATTCAGATCGATCGCACCGAAGACCGACGCTCGGGAAATCTCGAGCAAGTGAGCGAAAAGGTGACAGATGTCTTTGCAGAGGGTTGAATCGCCCCACCAAACAGGAACACGAAACCGAGAGGCGGCCGCGCTCTACGACGATGTCGAGTACCTCATCGAAATAGCGGGTCGGCTCTTCTCGGCCATCGAGCAGCAGATACGTTTCATCGAAGTGAGTGTGACCGTATCCCCCGACGACCATCCAAGAAGCGCGATCCTCTTGAAGGAGCAACTCATTCGAATTGCGGCGAACTTGAACCTTTCACTCGAGGAGTTCGCTGTGCGCCTCGGGGAGCGGTCGGGCCAACCAATCGTGTGGGCGCACAGTCAAGAGAAGGACGGATTTGCGATATCGGCGCCACGGGTGACGTGCTGAGCGCTCTGCGTTCTCGCGTGAGGTGGTACGGTTCCAATTAGGACGTCAAGACCCCGCTTCCCTACTGCGCCGACAGTTCGTCGGTGAAGTTCGAAAGTAGGCGGATTCATGGTCAATGTCATTGGACTTATTGGCGATCCATCAAAGGTAAAGTCGCCACGAGTAATTACGTGGTTGCAACGCTCTAAATTGGCGGCGCTCGCATGGAATGCCATGCGGATTTGGCTTGGCGTCATGTGGTTACAGGCCGGAATCGCCAAACTGTGGGGCGCGGAAAACCCCGATTTCCTGCACCACAATGGAGCCGGTGTGGCGGGATTCGCTGCCCACGGCACTGCGGCATACAGCTGGTGGGCAACATTCCTGCACAGTTTCGTCGTTCCGAACGCGGGATGGATCGCCATTCTTGTGGCGTGTGCTGAGTTTGCGATCGGAGTCGGTCTGGCGCTTGGATTTCTGACGCCTCTTGCCTGCGTGGGGAGCCTCCTCCTGCTTTTTACTTATGTGATGTCAGGTACCGCAAGCGTGTGCGCCTTTTACGCGCTCTTTGCCGTCGTCATTCTCGCCACGTGGCGCACGTCAAGTTGGATTGGCGTCGACGGTCTCATCTCGGGACGTCGACAGCGTCGACAGGAAGTTAAGCGCGCGAGTCGCATCGAGAGCGATACTTCGAGCGAGCCCGCCCTCGACGATTCGAGTGAGGTCGTTGCGTTCTAAAGGACAGCGTCTCCCAACGCGAACAAATAGCAGGTACGGACACCGCGCTCTGTTGATCCACCTCAACTGGCAAGTCCCTTCAAGAGATTCGGTCGAGGTGGCAGATGATGTGCTGAAATGACGGCGTGTGGGAGACGCCAACGCAATTCGCTGCCCTCCAGCAGTTGCTTAATGCCAGCGCCGACTCGGCCGGTCCGCACATGAGTGAGATAATCACCGCCGAGCGTCGGCTCAGCGCAATCGAAGTATGCGTAGTGCTTCAAGGTATGCGTCTTCTCGTTCTGGGTACCGCGACGGCTGATGGTCGACCGCTGGTGGGACCAGTCGATGGCTACTTCATCCACGGCGAGTTCTTTTTCAGTTCGGGCAAGGACTCGGTGCGCATGCGCCACATTGCCGCCCGCCCATTCGTGAGCGCGACGCACCTGCCCAACGAGCAACTCGCCATCACGGTTCACGGTCGAGCCGAGATCTTTGAGATCAACGATCCCGACCTTCCTCAGCTTCGCCAGGCGATGCTCGACCACTATCTGCCCATCGCGGGGGAGGGCTTTCGTGAGTGGGTCGACAGTGGCGACTCCTACGGCGCGCGCATCAGGGCGGACAAGATGTTCACTTTCTTCATGCCGGAGACGTGAAAGTTCCTGTGGGAGGTGTCGATTCTTCGATTTTTGCTCGACGTGTAGGTGTGACGAGGTGTCACGAAGGATAAAGGAGCACGAAATGCCCCAGTACGCAATTTTGCTGTACGCGCCAATAGGTGACGAGGACGAGTCGTCCCTAGATGATCACGAGGCCCAGGAGCGTCGCGCCGAGGGCATGCGAGAGCATGACCGTCACTCACAAGATCTTCAGGACGAAGGCGTGATGCTTGCGGCCTTTGGATTGGAGTCGCATGAGGCAGCGACCTCAATCAGGGCTGAAGGAATCACCGACGGTCCGTTCATCGAGTCAAAGGAAGTCGTACTTGGCTTGTGTATGATCGAGGCCTCGGACCTTGACGCCGCCCTCGCCATTGCGCGGCGTAACCCGATCCTGCACCAAGGGGGCGGCATCGAAGTGCGACCCGTTGAGTTCTACGTCATCCCCTCACGCGCGCACGCCTAAATGTCCGACGACGTGCGCGCGGCCGTGGCGAGTGCTCATCGCAATGAATGGGCGCGAGTTCTCGCTTCGACCGTGCGCACGGCGAGGGATATTGATCTCGCCGAAGAGTCAGTGCAGGACGCGTTTGCTGAAGCACTGACGAGTTGGTCGCGCGACGGGATTCCCGATAACCCTGGAGCGTGGCTCACGATCGTTGCTCGTCGACGGGTGTTCGATTCCCAGCGACGCGCCGCGACCTATCGGCAAAAGTTGCCGTTGCTAGTGGATTCCGGCGAATCCGTCGTGGAGGAGAGCCTGCGGTCAGAGATGGATGACGGCAACTTCTCGGACGACGACACCATCCGTCTCGTCTTTATGTGCTGTCACCCGTCGCTGTCGCGCGACGCGCAGATGGCTCTGACGCTGCGACTGGTGTGCGGTGCGACCAGGGCCGACATCGCTCGATGTTTTTTGGTCAGCGAGACCACAATGGCCGCTCGACTCACCCGCGCGAAAAAGAAGATCGCGCTCGCGCGCATCCCCTTCAAAGTGCCGAACGCCCACGAGATGCCCGCTCGACTCGAGGGGGCGTTAGGTGTGATCTATCTGCTCTTTACCGTCGGACACGCCTCTCCCTCAGGAGAAGTTCTGGTGCGCCGTGACACCGTTCGCGAAGCCTTGCGGCTGGCCCGCCTGCTCCACGAACTTTTGCCTGACGAATCCGAAGTGAAGGGGTTGCTCGCGCTCCTGTTGGTCATTCACGCGCGTCAGGACTCGCGTGTCGCGCCCGATGGCAGCTCTCAGCCGATCTCGGCTCAAGATCGATCACTCTGGGACCGCGAGGAGATTGCCCGCGCTCACGAGTTAATCGTGGCGAGCATGCAGACGCACCGAGCGGGTCGCTACACGCTCCAGGCAGCGATCGCGTCACTTCACGCTCACGCGCGCACGTACGACGAAGTGGACTGGCCGCAGATCGTGGTCCTCTACGACGAGTTGTTGCTCGCATGGCCGAGCCCCGTCGTGCGATTGAATCGGGCGGTCGCCGTCTCCAAGGTCGATGGTGCCCAGGCGGCACTCGCCATCGTCGACGAATTAGAGCGGGAGGGTTCGCTCGATCTCTACCACTACTTGCCCGCGACCAAGTCCTATCTGTTGGAGGAGCTCGGCCGAGCAGCAGAAGCGGAGTCCTATCGATCGAGGGCTCGAGAACTTGCTGCAAATGAAGTCGAGCGATCGTTTCTCGGAGCGACGTTGACTCACAGCACCGCCAGTTCGGGCTCCTAGGCGCATCGTTACACTGACTGCGAACAGAGAGGAGTCGTGTCCGTGTCCCAACGACTGAATGCCTTACGAGAGTCCGTTATTCACCTCGGCGATGTCGCCTCCGAGATGGACCCCACCAACTTCACCGCCTCGGCGTATCCCAGCGAGTGGACGATTGCCGACACGTTTTCCCATCTGGGTTCCGGTGCGGTGATCGGCGCGCGCGGAGTCGAGGACTACCTCGCGGGTCGTGAACGCGACCCCGGCTTCAACCAGTCGGTGTGGGATCAGTGGAACGCCAAGGAGCCTTCGGACCAGGTTGCCGACGCACTAGTGAGCGATGTGCAGTATCTCGACGCACTTGAGGGGATGTCCGAGGAACAGCGCAGCGGATACCAGATGACGCTCGGGCCGATGTCCTTTGATTTCGATGGAATCGTTGGCCTGCGCCTCGGCGAGCACGTGCTGCACACCTGGGACGTTGAAGTGCCCTTTCATCCTGGGGCCACCCTTGCTGCCGACGCGAGTGGTTTGATCCTGGATCGAATCAACTTCCTGGTCGCGCGCACCGCTCGACTCACCGGCGAGGCGCGTCTGATCACGATTCGCACGATCGACCCGGTCCGCTCCTTTACGCTTCGCCTCACCGCCGACTCGGCGGAGATGGTGGAGGATCAACTCGACGATGGGGTCGACCTCGCGCTCCCGGCCGAAGCGTTGGTGCGTCTCGTGTACGGTCGCCTCGACGACCAGCACGAGAGTGAGTCTCTGCGGAGCAACGATGTGGTCGCGTACTTGCTCGGGGTGTTTCAAGGCTTCTAGGAGTCAGAGTCGAGTGTTCGACCTCCTGGTCCTCCCATCTCGGACTATGCGCGCAGCGCCTTGGCACTTGCCGCGAGCCCGTTACTCCGAGGTGTCGATAATGGCGACGGAGCAGTTGGCACCGTGCGCTACGGAATTGGGAACGCTGCCGAGAACTCGTCGCGCACCCTTCATGCCACGGTTTCCGACGACGATGAGGTCGGCTCCCACCTTGTCGGCCGTCTCAATGATGGCCTGGGCGGGGTCGCCGGCGACCAGATGGAGCGTTGGCTCTACGCCCTTGTTCTTCGGGATGAAGGACAGCACCTGCAAGGCGGCACTCGCGTCGCCCTCGGTTGTAAACATTCCGCTGGTGGGCGAGGACTCTCCGACCTTCTTGAAGGCGAACGCGGTAACGAGGTGGAGCGTACCGCCCGACATTAAGACAATCTCGACCGCGGCTTCAATCGCGCGCTTGGCCGTTGTCGAATTGTCGGCGCCCACTACGACGATATCGAACACGAGTTCACCTGCCTTCCGCGAGGGGCCAGACCGTGCCGCCCGTGGTCACGACACTACCCGGGCCGGGATCAACTGGGGCTGGTCGACCAGGTCTCGTCGACCGTCTCGCGAGCGAGTGTCACCATGGCGTCGACGCTGAGGGTGGTGCCGTAGTCCCAGGCTCCGGCGAAGACGTCGTCGGTTAGTGAGTCTCTGGTGAGTGCGCGCAAGCGCACGGACATGGCGTCGTGCCACGTGCCGTCGGCGCCGGGACCCTGCTGAATTTTGGCCGCGCCCGCGGTCAGCGTCACGGCGGCGGCGGGGGCACTGGAGATGAGCGCATCACTGAGCTTGAACAGGGAGATGAACACGCTCTGGCGCGCCCCGCTGTCGAGCATGTGCGTGAGCGATTCGGCGTAAGCGCGACATCCTGCTTCGACGTTGCCGAGGGTGAGGTTCGCGAGACCCAGTCCGGCCCAGGCGCTGCCCTGGTAGTACTTCGAGCCGATTCGCTCCGCCTCGCTGATCGCCTCGAGGCTGGCTTCGATCGCGCGCGAGGGATTCAGTTGCGACGTGGCGTAGGTCAAGTTCGTCAGGGCCGACGCGAGCCACAGGTCGGTCTCTCGCGCTCGCGTGATCGCGTGTTCGCAAATGGCCGCCCCTTCGACGGGATCGCCCGATAGTGCGAGTACCGCGCCCAGGGTTCGTTCGACGACCACCAGGCTTTCGGGGTCGGCGTCGGAATTGAGCGCCAGGGAGCGAGCGAGATTGCACAAACGAAGACCCTCTCGGGGATTTCCGGCGAGGCTGCGGATGGAGCCCAGACGTACCAGGGCCTTGGGCGGCGCGCCGACGCCGATTTCGTCAGCCATCTCGAGGGCTGCTTCCAGGTAGCGCACGGCATCGTCGGTGTTGCCCATCATCCAGGCCAGAGTGCCCGCGTCGTCGAGGGCAGCAATCAACTCGCGTGAGAGAGTCGGACCCGTCCCCCCAATGACTTCGGACACCTCGTGGAGCCATCGACGTCCGTCGGCCACAAGATCACGGATCAGCCAGAGCGCGTAGAGGTCCGTCGCCATGGCGAGCGCCTGGGCGGGATCGTTCGCCAGTGCCCACTCGAAGGCCCGACGCAGACTGGGCAGTTCCAGGCGGCACTGATCCAAGGTGCCCAGGGCCTCTCGCCCCCAAGTCACACGTTGGAGCGACGCGGCCATCTCACTGAAGTACGCGGCGTGGCGGCGCTGGACCTCGTCGGTGTCGCCCGACTCGTCCAGGCGTAGTGCGGCGTAATCGCGCATCGTCTCAATCATCCGGTACCGCACGGCTTCGCTGTTGTGGTCGGTCGCGAGCATGGAGTTCTGCACCAGCTCCGCCAACTGAGCGATGACGTCGAGTTCGTCCATGGTCGCCAACGCGGCCGCCGTATCGAATGAGAAACTCGACGCGAGGACACTCAGCCGCGCAAAAAGGCCCTGAGCGCCAGGGCTGAGATGCTCGTAGCTCCAGTCCAACGTGGCGATCAGGGTGCGGTGACGCGAATCCTGCTCCGGGCCGGCTTGGAGCAGGCGAAAGCGGTCGTCTAAGCGCGCCGAGATTTGGGCGATTGTCATCACCTCGACTCGTGCGGCCGCCAGTTCGATCGCCAGTGGCAAGCCGTCGAGTTCGTCGCAGATCGCGACCACGTCGTTAAAGTTCTCGGACGTCAGAGCAAAATCCGCCCGCGCGCTGCGCGCTCGCTCGACGAACAACTGGACCGCCGGACTCAAGAGCGCATCGTCGAGAGAGCGAACGCCGACTCCCTTGGGCGTCACGAGTGGCTCCACTCGAATCTTGGTCTCCGACGATCCGCCCAGGGGTAGACGACTCGTCACGAGAACCCGCGCCGTCGAGCCGTGTACGAGAACTTGTGACACGAGATCTCTGGTGGCGTCCACCAGGTGTTCGGCGTTATCGATGATGAGGAGGGCTTGTCGGCTGGAGAGGACGTCTCGCAACGTCGACTCCAAGGTCTGACCCGAGCGTCGTGCGAGACCCATCGAGCGAATAACTGCCGCGGACATTCCCCGTCGATCATTGACCGGGGCGAGGTCGACGAACCACACGCCGTCAGCGAAACGACCGGCGACCTCGTGACCCACACTGATCGCCAGACGAGTCTTTCCCACCCCGCCCGGACCGATGAGCGTGACGACCCCGGGTGCCGCGAGGAGCTCGGCAACCCGAGAGATCAGGTCGGCGCGACCGACGACGGGGCTCGCGTCAACGGGCAGGTTGCCGATCGATGAGTTCAGCGACCGGGGGGGAGGAAAGGCCTGTGGTAGTTGAGAGTGCAGGACCTGGAAGATGCGCTGGGGTCGGGCGAGCCCCTTGAGTCGATGGAGGCCCAGGTCGGCGAAGTCGATTGCGTCCTGTCTCTCGCCCGCGCGCAACGACTCGCCAACGTGGAGGTCCTCCCACGCGTATTCGCTCGCGAGCACCTGACCACCGTGAGCCGCATCCATCAGCCGGGCGCATCGATTCAGGGCGGGTCCGTAGAGATCGCCATTACGCGTCTCCACCACGCCGACGTCAATCGCCGCGCGAATCTTCAGCCCGCCGACCGAAGAGAAATCCATATCAGCCAAGCGAAGCTGGGCGGAAATCGCCGCGGCGGTGGCGTCGCGTCCGGTCTCGAAGCGAGCGAGGAATCCATCGCCCGTGTGTTTGACGACGTGACCCCCGTGCTCAAGGATCGAATCGGTCACGACGGCATCGTGTCGAGCCAGCTGTTCGCGCATAGCGAGCGCGTCGGCATCCCAGCGCGCGGTCGAACCTTCGATATCGGTGAAGAGAATGGCGGCGTCGATTTGGTCAACCGAAGTGTGGGGTTCGTCCGTTCTCGACATCGCCCTCCATGTTCGAGGTTCTTCAGGACACTACTCGTGTATTTTCATACTGATCGCGCCGACGTGACGTTTGGACGTCGCGTCGTAACAACGCGAGCAAAGGAGGAGGGTTATGCCCATCACGTCTGTACCCTGGAGCGACTTGGTTGGTGAGATGCAGACCGGTGACCTCATCTTGTTCTCGGGAATATCGAACGAGAGTGAGTGGATCAAGATCTTTACCGGAGGTCAGTTCTCTCACTCGACGATGATCTATCTTCCGGACCCAACACAACCTCCTCAGCTGTGGCAGGAGGCCCCTGAGGCGATCGCTCCGGATCCCCACACGCAAACCTCGCACACGGGTGCCCAACTTGGCGACGCCCTGACGGCGACGACCAATATCTATCTCAACTTTGGCGACAGCCCCTACTACGTCAAGCTCAACTGGGAGAGACCCTCTAACTTGGCCCAGACGGTGCTCAACGTGGTGAATGAGTATGAAGGCCGTCCCTTCGGCACGGTCCTCGAGATGGCCCTCAACTACGCCCTCGGTCACCTGTACAACCAGGGGACCGAACAGAGTGCGATCTACTGCGCCGAACTTGTCGCGTTGACCTTCCAGGCCATCGGGATCCTCGACACGTCCCATCCGCCGAACTGGTACTCGCCCAACAGTTTTGGCACCAGCGAGAAGAATCCGATCACCTGGCTGGATGGTGTGATCGTGAGTGAGCCGGTGCAGATCCTCCTGCCGTCACCAGCCCAGATCCCGCGCGCGAAGGGTCCCGATCTCCTCTGGCCCGCTGGCCCGCTCGCTCCCAGTGAGTTGGCGATGCCACCGGTCGCGTCTCGCGAACTCTTCGGATAGTTCAGCGCGAGCGGCGCGCCGTGAGGTTGCGTCCGGCGGGACTGAGGTCCGAGGGCCGTAGCTCTTAGGAGTCGGAGTCTCGACGCAACTGAGCGCGATAGATCAGGGTGCGAGCGACCAAGGCAACATTGAGGACGATGTTGACGATTACCGCGACGGTGAGTGCGTCGAGCCACGACTTGTGGCCCGAGAGATACACCCCGAGAATGATGAGCGTGATGGCCGCGGTGAAAAACGTCACGATACGTAAGAACTTCCAGATCGGATCGGCCCAGTAGGTTCCAAAGTACATGTCGTTTCCTTTCTCGTTAAGTGGCGGGCGGTCGGCCACGTCGGGGGAGTGGGCCCGACTTCTTGGGCATGCGTCCCACGTCCCTGAGCGACTCGCGTAACAGCATCTCGATATGCGCGTTGAGGCTGCGCAGGTCATCCGCCGCCCACTTCGCCAGCGCGTCGTGGATGGCGGGATCAATCCGCAGCAGGATGGGCTTGCGTTCGCTCACGAACTACTGATAGAGCGATCCGGTGTTGATGATGGGCGATGCTGGTTGGTCGCTGCACAAGACGACCATCAAGTTGCTCACCATTGCTGCCTTGCGCTCCTCGTCGAGTTCGACGAGCCCTAGGGTCTGGATTCGCTCGAGGGCGAGTTCAACCATGCCCACCGCACCGTCAACAATGCGCGAGCGCGCCGAGACGACCGCGTTGGCTTGCTGGCGCCGCAGCATTGCTTGGGCGATCTCGGGGGCGTAGGCCAAGTGGCTGATGCGGACCTCGACGATCTGCACACCCGCGACCGTCACCCGGTCCGCCATTTCGTCCGCCAGTTCGCCGGCGACGACGTCCGTCGATCCCCGCAGTGACAATCCTTGGACTTCGGGGTCGTCGTAGGGGTGAGTCGTGGCGACGTGGCGCAGCGCCGACTCGGCCTGTACGCGCACGAAGTTGCGGTAGTCGTCAACGGCGTACAGGGCCCGGGCCGTGTCAGTCACTTGCCAGACGACGATGGCCGCGATTTCCACGGGATTTCCTTCGGCGTCGTTGACCTTGAGGTGATTCGTCTCGAAGTTGCGAACCCGAATGCTCACGCCGCGATGGTTGGCCAAAGGAAGAATCCACGACAAACCTGTGTGTCGCACGGTTCCCACGTAACTGCCAAAGAACTGGACGACACGGGTCTGGCCCGGCTGGACGATGACGAGTGAACTCAACACGATGACGGCGAGCACGACGGGAATGGCGACGAACCCCCGGGACGACGCGGGAATCAGGATCGCAACGACGATCAACGCAATAATCAACAACACGCCGAACCATCCGTTGACTAACTTGGCGCCTCGTTCCTTAATGTCGACGTGTGCGCTCGTGATGTTGAGCGACCTGGCGGCGGGCTCGCTCGTTGGAACTGGTTGACTCATGGTGCCTCCCATAGGCGACTGCATTTAACTGATATCTAAGTGATATCACATTACGAGAGGAGAGTCAAGAGGTCTGGTCGACCCACTCGGTGGCGAGTGCGCCTAGGGAGCCCACGACTGTGCGTGGCCGCACTCCGAGCACGACTTGGTGGGAAGCCCAAATGCGCCTTGGAGCAACGCGCCACACTTCTCGCAGTTGCTCGACAGTATGCCTAGTCCAGTGCCACTTTTGGGTCGCAGTCGGTTCCAGGCGACCGCGCCCAAGAGCACCATCGCAACTAAGAAGAGAACGCCCAGCAGCGGTGATTCGGTCGTGACAATCACCCCCACGACGATGAACGCCAACATGATGAAGGAGAGCGACCTTCGACTGAGGGTCCTTCGATCCGGTGGGTCAGTAGTCATCGAGCGGTCTCCATCTCGTTACCCGAAAGGGCGTCAACTCGTTCCGAGTCCAACCCGCTTTTGGATGAAGTGTCGCAACGGTCCGGGCAGTAGGCGTGCGATTGTTTCTCGCTGGCCCCGCAGATTCCCAAGGTCGCGCTCGTCAACGCTTCGTTGTACCTCGAGTGCCGCAACCTGCAGCGTTAGTTTCTCGTTCTCGGATCGCAAGGCAATGTTGTGGGTGGTCTGGTCGAGGAGCTGGTCACTGAGAGCGATGAGATCGAGGGACAACTTGTCAACGGCGTGCTCGGCGTCGTCACGCACCGCCCTCACCACGAACTGGTACGTCAACGCTTCGCGGTCGGCGGTGATCGCGTCGAACGTCGCGTCGTCGACGTCCTCGCGGTGGATTCCGATCTCGGTGGCGAACGCCGGCACCGTGACGCGACGGATTTCAACGACCGCAAGTCCCGCTTCGCGCACCAGTTCCACCAGGCTGTCCTTGGTGAAGAAACTGATGTGGGTTCGATCGAGGAGGCCACTGTCGCTGTAGGGGAAGACCCCCTTGATGAGGGCGGCCTTGACGTCGGCGTGGGCGATGTTCGGCACCGAAATCACGACGACTCCCGAGGGTGCTAGATGCGTGGCGGCTTCGCGTAGAGCGGGCAGGGGATCGCGCAAGTGTTCGAGCACGTCGCCGAACAAAATCGCGTCGAAGAGGTCGCCGTCCAGTTGCGACCACAGCGTCGGATCCTCGAGGTCGCCAATGACGACCGACTCGAGCCACTCGCGGGCCGGCTCCACGACCGAGGCGTCGAGCTCCATTCCCACGACCGTGCACCCCTGCGCCTTCAAGAGGGCGCTCATGTGACCCGACGCGCACCCGGTCTCGAGTACGCGCTTGTTGAAACCCACCATTTTCAACATGGTGGCGTGGGAGTTGTTCTCCTCATCGGGGTCAATCTGCGCGTGGTAGTGAGAGAGCACAAGCCAAATCTACTCCCCACGTGCGAAAATAGCCTGTGCGACGGCCCTGGTCACGGCGTTTGGCGACGCGCTCTCGCTCCCGTCAGCGTCACGGTGCGGCAGATGGTGAGAGTTACTCTTTGGCGTAATGAACGGGCGATGCAGCGACGGTGTAGGGGAGAACGCGTGACCGATAAGGAGTCGCCCCAAGACGAAGCCCCGTCGTCCCACGCCACATATCCGGCACGGGCTCGCGCACTGAAAGAGTCGCTGATCGACGAGGCGAAGTCCGATGTCGGTCAAGTCCAAGGAGAGGTCGCTAAAACCAACTGGGGATCGGTCGCGGCGTCGGTGCGAGTGCACATGAAGTCAGGACGCGTCAACGTCGCGGCCCAGGCGTTCGCCTATCGGTGGTTCTTGTCGATCTTCCCGACGATCATCGCGTTGCTCGGCGTCGCCACGTTGGTGACCTTGCCGCAATCGGTGGTTATAGATCTGATCCACGGCGTGACTCGCGCACTGCCCTCTGGCGCGTCGGACGTGTTCACCAAGGCGATCACCCACGCGACCCAGAACACTCGCCGCGATCTCATCGCCACGGTCCTGGCTTCACTGGTGGCGATATGGAGTGCGGTATCGGGAATGGTGGTGGTCCAGCAGGGTCTTGACGTGGCCTACGGAATACCTACGGATCGCTCCTTTCTCGGCAAGCGGGTCGTCGGCGTCGTGCTTTTGGTGGGAGCGATCATTCTGGGTGGTGCGGCGTCGGCTTTGGTGGTCTTTGGCGCGTCCATCGGTCGATCCATCAAGGCGACCTCGCCCTTCAGCGGCGACGCGTTCGCCGGCGGGTGGACGGCCGTGCGCTGGATCGTGGCGCTCATTTTGGTCAATCTGCTCTTCACGTTGCTCTACAACGTCGCGCCGAATCGAACGCGCCGCACGTGGCGCTGGACGAGTGTGGGCGCGCTCTTTGCCACGGCGGTGTGGGCCGTGGTGTCCCTCGTGTTCTCGCTCTACACCTCGGACTTTTCGTCATACTCGAGGACCTATGGTGCCTTCGCCGGGGTCGCGATACTGATCTTCTGGCTCTACCTGACGGGCCTCGCCGTCCTCGTGGGAGGAGAGATCAACGCCGCCATCGAACGCCAACAACAAAGCGGGACGAGCCCAGATGTACCCCCCACCGCTACCCGCACCCAGGACGCGATCGAGGCTCGACCCGACGTATCGGACGTCCCCGGAAGCGGGCAGTAGCAACCAGATGACGGGCGACCGGCCCGTCGTTCACAGGGAGTAGTTGTGAGGGGTCTAGACACCCCTTGACCCCAGCGTGTCAAGCGGCAATATCGATTCGGTGCTTCCAGGCGAGATTTTCGTCGTAGTCGACGCGCTGTTCGAGGCAGGCGTGAAGGATGCCGACCCAGCGATTG
>JBARLO010000056.1:0-91601 GCA_049801955.1 Acidimicrobiales bacterium | reverse complement strand
GGACAACCGCGACCCGCACATCCGCGTCCACCATGCGCGATCCCGCGGTCACCACCCGCTTGCCGCTCGCGCGCAGGTCGCGCACCCAACTCGACAGCCGCGCGTCGTCCAGATTGAGCACGACGGTGGAAGCGCGCTCGGTGATCTCGCGCTTGGCGGCCTCGATAACCTCGAGACTCCCCATCCGCTCCAAGTGAACCGGACCGATGGCCGTGACGACGGCGATCTCGGGCGCGCACCACGAGGTCAGCTCGCGTATCTCGCCAGGCCCGTAGGTGCCCATCTCGGCGATAAAGATCTGCGTGCCTTCGGCCAAGTTCTCGTTGATGGCGCGCGAGAGCCCGGCGCGATTATTAAAACTACGGGGTGACGCCACGACGCCCACGGTCGTGCCGAGCAGCGCGCTCAGGTAGTTCTTCGTTGATGTCTTGCCGTACGAACCGGTGATGGCCACCACCCGCGGGCCGATCGACGACAGCCGTCGGACCGCTTGATCGACGAAGCGCTGGGCGCGCCGATCTTCGGAGGGTTTGAGCGCCCGGGTGACCAGATCGAGCATCGGATTCACCGCCAACACCATGACGACCGCCCCCACGAAGGGGTGGGGCGCCAGCGCCGCGGCGCCCGCGATGACAAGTGAGATGACGGTCGCCAGAAGGGCGATCGTACGAAGGCGACGAGTCCACTCGAGTCGACTGGTACGCCCGCGCACCGACAACCCCCACGGACAGAACAGACCGTAGAGCGAGGCCGCGACGACGAGCGGGTCCCAGGCGCGAAACACGATGGTCACGAGAATCGCCACGATCAATACGTGGCTCAAGGTGAAGGGACGTCGCGGCTTTCCCCCCAGGTTCGCCTTCGCACTCGGACGCTGGGGCGAGGACCAGCGGGCGAGAAAGCGCATCAGCGATGAGGCGTCATAGTGCTCTCGCTGCAGGACCCGCAGCCAGCGGGCCATCTGGGCGCAGTACGCCGCGACGAGCAACGCGCTCAAGATAGTCGTGACAGTGATACTCACGATCGAAGCGCCCTCATGGTCGCGTCCACCAGGGCGTCGGTCGCCTCGAGCGGAACGAAGTGCCCCACGCCACTTAAGACCGTGACGCTCGTCGGAGAGCTCACTAAGTCCGCCGCGCGCTCGGCCACCTCGGGCGGCGCCTCGCGATCAGTTTCGCCCCAGAGAAAGGTCACCGGCGTGCGCAGCGACGACAGGTCGGACTCGTAGTTCTCCTGCACGGTCGCCACCAGCACGTCGCGGATCACGCCACTCGCGTTGCGGTAGTCGCTCGATCCGTACTTCTGGCGCGCCGCCTCGAGTCGCGCCTCGCTGATGAGGTGGTGTTGCGCGAGCCAGCGCACGCGCCGATAGGCCATCGGTGAACGATTCGGTGGGGTGAGGCGAAGAAGAGGCACGCCCGTCAGGACCAGTTCTTTGACGAGTTCGGGGTGTTCGCTCGCAACGAGCAGCGCCACCCGACCACCAAAGGAGTGACCCACTAAGACCAGGGGTGACTCGGAGATCTCGCGCAACGTGGGCAGGATCAGGTGGGCGTAGAGCCGGGCGCCGCCCGGTGAGTCAGGGGGTGGCGACGAACCGAATCCGGGCAGGTCGAGGGCGACCGAGGCGACCCCTCGATCAGCCAGTGACCGGGCGGCCGAAGAGAAGTCGCTTGCCTGTCGAGCCCAGCCGTGCAGCCAGACGACGCGGACGGGGCCCGTGCCGTAGGTCTGCCCATACACCTGCGAGTCGCCATAGCTACGAAGCACGTCTAGAGGTTAGTGAGACCGATGTGCGACCCTGAACTACGTCACCGCCTCCCATTAGCGTGCAGGGAGCGATGGACGAGGCGAACTTTTCACAGGACTTACTCATCGGCCTCACGCCCGAGCAGCGCGAGGCCGTGATGTCGCCCGCGCGACGCCTACTAGTGAGAGCGACCGCCGGATCGGGCAAGACCCACGTGCTAACGCTGCGGATCCAGCGACGTGTGGTCGATCACGAGACTGAGCCCGACCAGATTCTCGCGATGACCTTCACGCGCAAGGCCGGTGACGAACTACGCAAGCGACTCTTTCGCGCCAGTGTACGCGACGTGCGGGCCGGTACGTTTCACCGCGCGGCCCTCAACATCGTCACTCAGTATCGAAACGATCACCACCTGCGACCCCTCACCCTCGAACCGAATCGACGACGACTGGTGAGCGCACTGGCCATCCAGTTGCGCGAGAGCGGCGAGCTGAAGCTCGAGGACTGGCAACTACCCCGGTTGGAACAAGAGATTGGCTGGGCGCTCAGCCAGGGCTTCAACGGCGCGACCTACGCAAAGGCGGCACGGCGCCAGCGCCGCGAGGCCCCCCTGCCGCCGGCGCAGTTGGCCGAAGTGCTCGACCGCTACGTGGGACTCACGCGCAGCCGCGGGCAGGTGGACTTCGACCTCTTGTTGAGCGAAGCGATCACGTTACTGCGCGACGACCCCGACGTGCTGGCGTCTTTTCGCTACCGCAACCGCGCGCTCTACGTGGACGAAACCCAGGACATGAACCCGTTGCAGTTCATGTTGTTGCGCCAGATGGCCGGCGACGACCCCGACCTGTTCTGTGTGGGCGACCCCAACCAGTCCATCTACGGCTTCAACGGTGCCGCGCCGTCACTCATGACCGACATCCTGGACACGTGGCCCGACACCGTGGTCCTTGACCTCACGCGCAACCACCGATCCACGGCCAACATCATCGCCGTCGCCAACACCCTGCTCGAACCGGGCGCGCGCGGGATCGAACCCGCCAAAGACGAAGGCGATGTTCCCCTGGTGCGCGTCTACGACACCGACGAGCAGGAGGCCGAACACGTCGCCACGTGGCTCGCGGCCAAGCACCAACCCGGCAGCCCGTGGCACTCACTGGCCGTGCTGGCGCGCACCAACGCGCAACTCGAACTCATCGCGAGCTACCTCGACGCGGCCAACATTCCCTACGAGCGGCGTGGTCCGGAGCACTCTCCGGCCTCGGACCTCCTGGCCGCCGACCCCTCCCCGCGTCGATTCGACGAGCCCGACCGCGACGCCGTGGCGTTGTCCACGATTCACCGATCCAAGGGACTCGAGTTTCAACACGTGGCCGCCATCGGCTGGGCCGAGGGCCAGCTCCCCCACTACAACGCCACCACCGCGGAGCAACTCGCCGAAGAACAGCGCCTGGCCTACGTGGCGCTTAGTCGTGCCGAGCAGTCTCTGCTCATCACGTGGAGCCGGGGACGAAACGATCCCCGCTACCCCGACCGACACCCGTCGCGATTCTTTTCCGCGATCGACGTCGTGATTGCCGACATCGAGCGACGCAACGCGCCGCTCACGGGCGACGCGCGCAAAGCGCGTCTTGACGCCATCAAAGCCTCCCTCACCGAAAGCCTCGCGCAGATCGAAGAGGGCACCAAAACGAGGTGAGGCAGCGGCGCCTGTATAGTTCGCACGCGTGAGACCGTCGCCCCCGCGAGTCCCGGCGTGAACGGCGCGCGCGCGCTGCTCTCAACGCTGGGCGCCAACCACGTCACCATCTGCTTCGCCAACCCCGGTACCTCCGAGATGCACTTCGTCGCCGCCCTCGACGAGTCGCCGGAAATGCGCGCGGTTCTGTGCCTCTTCGAGGGCGTGGCCACGGGAGCGGCCGACGGCTACGCGCGCGTGACCGGCCAACCGGCCGCCACGTTGTTGCACCTCGGACCGGGACTGGCGAATGGTTGGGCCAATTTGCACAACGCGCGACGCGCCCACACGCCGATTGTCAACATCGTGGGCGATCACGCGACCTATCACGCGATCCACGACGCCCCCCTGCAGAGCAACATTGAGTCCCTGGCGGAGCCCCTCGAGGGCTGGTTCCGACGCAGCGTCGACGCAAACGCACTCGCCACGGACGTCGCCGACGCCGTCGCGGCAAGTCACGGTCCGCCGGGTCGGATCGCCACTCTCGTGGTACCGGCCGACGTGAGCTGGAACGAAGTCCACGAGCCCTCCTCGTGGCCGATTGCTTCCGAACCACCACGAGCGGATGTCGGAGACGAAGAGTTGTCCCTGGCCGAGCACGTGCTACGCACTCGTCGCACCGTGGTGTTGCTCGGTGGTTCGCTCACTCGTCATCACCTCGACCTTGCGCACCGTATCGGCGCTGCCACGTCGGCGCGCGTCATGACCGAGACGTTTCCCACCATCGTGGAAGGCGGCGGAACGGAGCGACTGAACTACCTCAGCGAGTTTGCTCTCGAACAACTCAAAGATGCCGAGACCGTGATCTTGGCGGGAGCGCGCGAACCGGTCGGCTTTTTCGCCTACCCGAACGTTGCGAGCCGGCTCGTGCCCGACGGGACGGAGATCATCGACCTGGTGGCCCCCGGGGGCGACGTTGGGCCAGCGCTCGAGGCCCTCGCCGATGCGCTCAACGCCCCGCCACTGGCCCGCTCACTTCAAGAACCACCTCCGGCGCCGAGCGGAGTACTCAACGCGCACTCACTGGCGGTAGCGCTAGTCGCAACATTGCCCGAGGGTGTCATCATCGCCGACGAGTCGAACACCAGTGGCGTGCACTTGCCAAGCATGCTCGGTGTCGCTCCCCCGCACCACTGGATGACGCTGACGGGCGGCTCCATCGGCTTTGGCCTGCCCGTCGCTCTCGGCGCGGCTGTTGCGTCGAAGGGTCGTGTGCTGGCACTCGAGTCTGATGGTTCAATGATGTACACGCCTCAGGCGCTCTGGACGATGGCGCGCGAGGGACTGGACGTCACGGTGGTGGGGCTGGCGAATCGCAGCTACGCCATCTTGAACTTTGAACTCGCCCGCGTGGGTGCGCACGCCGACGGCGAAGCCAGCGCTCGCCTGCTCGACATCGACAACCCCACGCTGGACCTGGCCAGTCTCGCGACCGCACTCGGGATACCGAGCGTGCGCGCAACGACTGCCGAGGAACTGGTCACTGCCTTGCAACGCTCCTACGCCACCCCGGGTCCCACCTTCATTGAGGCGGTGTTGCCGAAGCGCTTCGGCTGATTTAGACGTCGGCGAGCACGAAGAAGATCTCACCGGACGCGGCGAGATCACCGTTGACGGTCGCTCGGCCCGCACCCTTGCCCCCGCGCGCGGACAACTTGGTCATCTCGCACTCCAGGGTCACCGTGTCACCGGGCAGGACTTGACGACGAAAGCGAGCCCGCTCAACGCCGCCAAACAGTGGCAGTCGACCCACGTAGCGTTCGTCGCTCAACACCACAACCGCACCACACTGGGCGATCGCCTCGAGTAGCAGCACTCCGGGCGTCGTCGGACGTCCGGGAAAGTGCCCCGGAAAAAACCACTCGTCACCCCTAAGCGTCCATTCGCCGCTAGCTCGCACCCCGGGCTCGATCGCCAGGAGACGGTCGATGAATAAAAAGGGCGGGCGGTGCGGGAGCCAGTCGGTTGGATCCAGCGAGAGTTCGCTCATACCAGAGCCAGTTCGGCGATTCGTCGGTCGCTGTCAACAGTCACGAGACGAAAGACGCGCTGATCGCCCCGCTTGAGGACGTCGCGCGCTCGAGCCGGCGCCGGATCACCGAGCAACGTGGTGGGCGCGTAGCACTCCACCTGTTGTCCACCCTTGAGTTCGACCTTGATGACCGCGCCGTGAGAGGTAAACGCAGTGACTTCGCCGGGGACGCGCGAACCGACGCGGTACGTGCTCTTGAACGTCGCGAACTCGGCCTCAGGATTGACGGGCTGACGACCGCGCTTGAGGGCGACGGCCGGTGGTGCCTCGGGTACCGCCTCGGCCTTCGCCACCTTCTTGGTTGTCTTCTCGGCGCCCTTGGCGACCTGCTTCTTGGCGACCTGCTTCTTTTCGGGCGCCGTTACCTTGGTCGACTTCTTGGTGGCTTTCGCGGGGGCCTTCGCCACCTTCTCAATCTTCTCGAGCACCTTGTCAGCTTTGGTCGGCGTTTTTTTCGCCGCGGGCGCCTTCTTCGCGGCCTTGACCGGGGTGATCGTCGTGCCGATCGTGGGCTTCGCGCCACTGGGCAGTGTCACCGCGAGTTTCTTCACGCTCTGGGGAACTTTGGAGTTACGAACGGGCACGCGATCGGTAAAGACCCAGCCCACGCCGCGCACGGGCTTGCCGCCGATGAGCCGACCCACGTCAAAGAGCCACGGGTACTCGTCGTGGAACTCCTGGAACGAGTCGTTACTCAAGACCACGCCGCCAATGCGGTCCGCAATCTTCAAGATGAAAGCGTCGCCCCGTCCCACGGCACCGGCCGGGGGGGTGACGATGTCGCCCGCCAGTGTCGCGTCGACGAAGTGGCTACGCTCGTTGGCCGCGACGCGGTGCTCGAAGGTCGCGTCTGCAACGACGATGATCTCGGCGCCCGGATGCTCATCGGCGAAGGCGGTCACCGCTTCGTCGAGCTGCTTCAGACTGGGCAGCACACGCCCTTCGGTGGCGAGGTTCGATCCATCGACCACCACGCGTAAGCGTGGGGCTCTGGCCGGACTCACCCGACCGACCGGGAGAGGAGGTCGGCCTGCTCGGCGGCGTGCACGAGACTGCTACCGGTCGCCGGACTCGCCGACTCCGCGCGCGCGACGTGCGACACCGCGAGTCCGCGCAACTGGTGATGCATCTGGAGATGGACGAAGGGCCAGGCACCCATGTTCTCGGGCTCCTCTTGGAGCCAGACGACCTCGGCCACGTTCGGGTATCGCTGCAGGACGCGATCGATCTCCTGGGCGGGCCAGGGATAGAGTTGCTCCACGCGCACGACGGCCACGTGATCGATCGAGGCGGCGTTGCGCCGCCCAATTGCTTCGTGGGCCACTTTGCCCGAAGCCAGCACCAGGCGCGTGACCGTGCTCGGGTCGCTCACTGCGTCATCCAGCACGGTCTGGAAGGATCCGTGCTCGAACTCACTGAGGGGCGAACGAGTCTGCACGGCTCGCAGCATCGATTTGGGGGTAAAGACGATGAGGGGCACGGGTCGCTCGCGCAGCACCTGGCTGCGCAGGAGATGGAAGTACTGAGCGGAGGTCGTGGGTTGTGCCACCCGGATGTTGTTGCGCGCACTCAGCGACAGGTAGCGCTCGATGCGCCCGCTCGAGTGCTCGGGGCCCTGGCCCTCGTAGCCGTGGGGCAGCAGCATCACGACCGACGCCAACTGACCCCACTTGTCTTCGGCCGCGACGAGGAAGTTGTCCACGATGATCTCGGCCCCATTGGCGAAGTCGCCGAACTGCGCCTCCCAGGCCACGAGGGTGTTCTTGGACTCCACCGAGTAGCCGTACTCAAAGCCGAGGGCGGCGTACTCACTGAGCGCTGAGTCGCGCACGGTAAAGAACCCCGGCGCGCCCATACTCGCCAGGGGTACGTACTGCTCGCCGTTCTCGTAGTCAATGAGGGCCGAGTGACGGTGCGAGAACGTACCGCGGCGGGTGTCCTGGCCCGTGAGACGCACGTTCGAGCCCTCCAAGACCAGAGAACCCAGGGCGAACGCCTCACCGAAGGCCCAGTCCACCTCGCCCGATTCGAGCACCGCGAGACGTTGGGTGAACTGGCGTTCCAACTTGGGGTGAATGGTGAAACCCTCGGGAGCCGTGATCGTCGCCTTGGCGATCTCGAGCAGGGTCTCGCGCTCGACACCCGTCTCGGGAGCGGCGGCGTCGAGCGGCACTTCGATCGAACGCACGCTGTCGAGCACGGGCACGGGAACCGTGCGCACTTCGTCCAGGACACTCTGGAGACGCGTGTTGAACTCGTTGAGCGCCGCTTCGGCCTCTTCGATCGAGATGTCGCCGCGACGAACGAGCGTCTCGGTGTAGATCTTGCGCACCGATCGCAACTGGTCGATGACCTTGTACATCTCGGGCTGGGTGTAGCTCGGGTCGTCGCCCTCATTGTGGCCGCGTCGGCGATAGCACACGATGTCAAGGACCACGTCACGCTGGAACGTCTCACGGTACTCAAAGGCGAGGCGCGCGGCGCGCGCGCACGCCTCGGGGTCGTCGCCGTTGACGTGAAAGATTGGTGCCTGAATGATCTTGGCGACGTCGGTCGAATAGAAACTGGACCGCGCTGCTTCCGGGGCGGTGGTAAAGCCCACTTGGTTATTAATCACGATGTGCACTGTGCCACCGATGCGATAGCCCGAGAGCTGTGAGAGGTTCAAGGTCTCACTCACCACGCCCTGACCGGCGAAGGCCGCGTCGCCGTGGATGAGCAGAGCCAAATACGGGTGCTCGACCATCGGCAGGACCTGTTCGGTGCCGTCGCTCGGACGCAGCACGAGGTCTTGCTTCGCGCGCACGACGCCCTCAGCCACGGGCGAGACCGCTTCGAGGTGCGAGGGGTTCGAGACCATCGACACGTCGATCGTCGCGCCGTTGGGGTTCTTGAACACGCCGCGCGCGCCCTTGTGGTACTTGACGTCACCGCTGCCCTGGACGCTGTCGGGATCCAGGTTGCCCTCGAACTCACTGAAGATGTCGCTGTAGGACTTGCCCACGATGTTCGCGAGCACGTTGAGGCGACCGCGGTGCGCCATGCCGATCACGGCTTCTTTGGCCCCGCGGTCGGCCGCTTCGTCCAGAATCACCTGGAGTGCCACGATGGTTGACTCTGCGCCCTCGAGGCCGAAGCGCTTTTGTCCCACGTAGCGAGCGTGCAGAAACGTTTCGAAGACCTCGGCCTCACTGAGTGAGTTAAGGATGCGACGCTGTTCGTCGTTACCGAGTGAGGTATTCACGCCTTCGACACGCTCTTGGATCCAGCGCTTCTGCGCGGGATCCATGATGTGGCCGTACTCAATGCCCGTCGTCCGGCAGTACGCGTCGCGCAAGATCGACAGGATCTTTTCGAGGGTGGCCTCGTGCAGACCGGCGAGCCCGTCCACCACGAAGGAACGCTGCAGGTCCCAGATCGTGAGTCCGTAGGTGGAGAGCTCGAGTTCGGCGTGCGTGGGCGGCGGCTCGTTGCTCAACGGGTTGAGGTGAGCGTTGAGGTGTCCGCGCACTCGATACATATTGATGAGGGACTGCACGCGAATCTGCTTCAAGATGCGCTCGGCCTCGTCGTCGTCGACCGCGTTGAGGTCCTTGGCCCAGCGCGCCGGCTCGTAGGGCACGCCCAGCGAGGCGAACACCTCGTCGTAGAAGTCGTGCGCTCCGGTCAGGCACTCGGCGACGTACTTAAGAAACAGACCCGACTCCGCTCCTTGAATGATGCGGTGGTCGTAGGTGGACGTGAGAGTCATGACCTTGCCCACGCCGAGTTCGGCCAAGGCTCGCGGATCAGCGGCTTCGAAGCCCGCCGGCCAGGCGAGCGCGCCCACGCCAAAGATGGCGCCCTGACCCGGCATCAAGCGCGGCACCGACTGCACGGTGCCCAGGGTCCCGGGATTGGTGATCGACACCGTCGCGCCGACGAAATCGTCCGCGCCGTACGTACCTCCGTGAACTTTGCGCACGAGCTCCTCGTAGGCGAGCAGGAAGGTTCGAAAGTCCATGGTGTCGGCGTTGCGAATGACCGGCACCAGCAAGTTGTGCGAGCCGTCCTTCTTTTGGACATCCACCGCGAGTCCGAGGCCGACGTGGTCGTTGTGGCGAACACCCGGGGTGCCCTTGTCGTCGACCGCGTCGACGAACGTGTTGTTCATGACGGGTATCTCATGCAGTCCCCGCACGAGGGCGAAGGCGATCAGGTGAGTGAAGGAGACTTTGGCGCCACTCGTGCGCGCGAGGGACTCATTGAGCGCGGCGCGGTTGATCTCGAGGAGGCGGGCCGCCACCGTGCGCACGCTGGTCGCAGTCGGTACCGCCAGGCTTGCGTTCATATTCGACACGATGCGCGCGGCCGCACCGCGCAGTGGCGTGGCTTCGGCGTCGATCGATCCCGGCGCGCTCGGGGACACCGGAACACTGGTCGTCGCCGTCGTGGTCGCGACCGTCGGCAAGGTGGAGCGCTGATAGTCGGCGAAGAACTCGCGCCAGCTCTCGGCGACGGAGTTGGGGTCGGCGAGGAAGCGATCGTACATATCGTCGACCAGCCACGCGTTGGGTCCAAAAGAGCCCTGGGCCGGGCGTGATGACGAATCTGGAGGGGTAGTCACCCTTCCAGCCTAGGGCTCCGATACGCACATTTGATAGGAAGCGAACGGCTCGGGACGTAAGGTCGACTCGTGTCCTCCCCCGCGAACACCTCGCGTCAGATCCATTTCGTTGACGACTCGCCGGTCACGGGACTCGCCCTCGCCGAACTCCGCGTCGCGGCACCCGAAGCAACGTTGATCTGCGTGCACGGCGCCCTGGACCGTGCGGGCTCCTTCGCCCGACTGTCACGGCGGATGACTCGCTTTGACGTCCTCGCCTACGACCGTCGGGGATATCAGGGCTCGCGCGGCCTCGCGCCGGTCGACCTCGATCACCACGTCAGCGACCTTCTCGCGCTGGTCGATCGTGAAGCGTCGCGCCAGCCCGTCATTCTCTTTGGCCACAGCTTCGGCGGGCTCGTGACATTCAAAGCAGCCATTGAGTCGCCCCAGCAGATCCGTCTCGTCGTGAACTACGAATCTCCCCTGCCGTGGCTGCTGAAACGAGGCAACATTCACCCCGTGCAGAGCGAGGATCCCGCGATGGAAGCCGAGCGGTTCTTTCGTCGCATCATGTCCGACCGCGCGTGGGAACGTCTTGGTGAATCCCAACGCGATTCGCGACGCCTGGACGGAGCGACGCTGTTGAGCGATCTGCGAACCGTGCGCACCGAGATCCCTCCCTTCGATCTCTCCGCGCTGCGAACTCCGACCACTTACGTGCATGGGGACACCTACGGCGCCGAGTACTTTCGCGCACTCAGCGCCATACTCGTTGCGCGCAACTCCAACATCACGATCGTCGAGATCGAGCACGCCGGCCACGACGCGCACCTGCGGAACACCGCACAGCTCGTTGCGGTCATTGAAGATCGCTGGGACGCCACGTGCGCGTAGGGGTTACGGGGGCGTCGGGATTTATCGGACAGGCACTCACCCAGTCATTACGTGCGCGAGGCGACACGGTGGTGCGATTCGTACGCCCCACGACGCCGCCGGCGTCGGGACCAACGATTCGTTGGGATCCTGCGCGCGCTCTGGTGGACGAGAGCGACCTTCGTGACGTACGTCGTCTTGACGCCATTGTGAATCTGGCGGGAGTGGGCATCGGCGATCAGCGCTGGAACGCGCGACGAAAGCAGAGCATTCTCTCGTCGCGCGTGCAGTCAACCGCTCTCCTCGCACACGTCGCGCGAACTCTGCCCGAGGGTCTGGGCTCTCTAGTAAGCGCCTCGGCGGTCGGATGGTACGGCGATCGCGGTGACGAGCGACTCGACGAAAGTTCGAGTGGCGGCGTGGGATTCCTCGCCGAGGTCTGTCAAGAATGGGAAGGCGCCACGCAACCCCTAAGTGATCTCGGAGTCGGCGTTGCGCATGTGCGCACCGGCATCGTGCTCTCAACGCGAGGCGGCGCACTGGCGCGCCAGCTACCCATGTTCCGCCTGGGACTGGGTGCGACTCTGAGCACGGGTCGCCAGTGGATGAGCCCTATCGCCCTGAGCGATGAGATTCGCGCCCTCGAGTGGGTCCTCGATCACACGCTCACGGGACCCGTCAATCTCGTCGGTCCGACACCGGTGACCAATGCGGACTTCGCACACTTGGTCGCTTCGAGCCTTCAGCGTCCCGCGTTTCTTCGCATACCGAAGGTCGCTTTGCGCGCCGGCCTGGGTCGAGACATGGCCGATCAACTTCTGCTGGCCAGTCAGCACGTCGAACCAGCGCGCCTCGTCGAATCGGGATTCGTCTTCGAGTATCCAAACGCTCACGCAGCACTGGCGGCAGAACTCTCGTCGAGGTGAGCCACCAGTTGGACTGAGTATGCGGCGCGTGACCGGCCTTTTCGAGTCCACTCCGGTACAGTTGACATCAAGACTTTTAAGGCGGCTCGACGCAGCCCTCTTCAACCACTTTGGCGGTCACTGGCGGGCAATTGAGTATGAAGTTTCAACGTACATGGAGGTCCGCCGCCGTGGTGCTGGCCACCGTGGGCGCGCTCGCCCTGGGCCTCAGTTCAACCACCAGTGCCTCCGCCAGCGCGTCGAGCACGATCACCTACGCCGAGGGGCCCGGAGCCGCGCCGAACTGGATCCTCCCCTACACCGGATATCTCAACTTTTCGGCGTCCAATATCAATGAGTTCCAACAACTCATGTACCGTCCGCTGTACTTCTTCGGCGAGGGGGCGACGACGGCGTATGATCCCTCGCTGTCACTTGCCGCAACGCCGGTAGTGAGTGCCAACGGCCGCACGATCACCATCCACCTCAAGGGCTGGCGCTTCGCGGATGGCCAGATCGTGAATGCGGCGTCCGTCATGTTCTTCTTGAACCTGTACCACGCCGACCCCACCAGCTACGGCGGCTACACGCCGGGCGTGGGAATACCTGATGACCTCGCGAGTGCGAGCGGCTCGGGTCTCACCGTGGTGCTGCGCATGAAGACCGCGGTCAACGCGAACTGGTTTCTCTACAACTACCTCTCCGAGATCACCCCGATGCCCGATCGCTGGGACATGATCTCGGCCCACGCAGCGGGACGATGCGCGAGTGGAACCTACGGGGCCGCGTCCACCGACGCCTCGTGCAAGGCGGTCGAGGCGTACCTGGATAAGTTGGCCACCACCACGAGTACCTTCACCTCAGCCTTTTGGCAGGGCGGGGACGATGGCCCGTGGCGCCTGACCGCTTTCGACAGCGCGGGCGACGCCACCTTCCAATCCAATCCTCACTACTCGGGTCCCGAGCACGCCCAGGTGCACTCGGTCAAGGAGGTCGCCTATACCTCCGAAGCGTCCGAGGTCGGCGACCTCGAGTCGGGCAAGCTCGATATTGGCTATGTCGATCCCTCCGATCTTCTCGTGCCGGCCACCAAGTCAGGCAGCGCGGGAGCGAACCTGCCCGCACTCAATGCGAAGTACCGACTCTCGGTCTCCACGCCCTACGCCTTTAACTTCGCCGAGATGAACTACACCACGACGAACCCGCTGCAGGCAGAGTTCGAGGAGCTCTACGTTCGACAGGCCCTTCAGGAGTCACTCGATGAAGCGAGCATCGTACGTAATGTCGACGACAACTACGCGGTCGCCACCTACAGCCCGCTGCCGCCGACCGCCGCACCCGCTCTGGCCAAAGCGCCCAAGAGTTCCTACACGTACAACCTTGCGTCGGCCAAGGCTCTCCTCACGTCACACGGTTGGAGCGAAGTCGGCAACGTCATGACGTGTACCAACCCCGGCACCACCGCGGGTCACTGCGGCACCAACATCGCCCAGGGCGCCACCCTCAACTTCACCTTGTTATACGTCACCGGCGACCCCACGATTGACGCCACGGTGAACGCCATGGTCACGGATTGGCAAAATCTAGGCATTTCGGTCACGGCAACGGCCACCACCTTCAATCTCCTCGCCACCGAGTGCACCACGGGTAGCGGGACGCCATGGTCCATGTGCTGGTCCGGACAGAGTTGGACCTATCAGCCGAACCTCTACCCCTCCGGCGAACAGACGTTCCTGCTGGGGGCGGACTCCAACTGGGGCGGCTACGACGACTCCGAAATGAACGCGTTAATCAGCGCTGATATGACCAGCAAGGCGACTCTCAGCACGTACGAGCAGTACGCGGCCAACCAGTTACCGGTCCTCTATCTCCCCACGCAAGAGACCCTCACCGAGACCGCGAGGAGCCTTCAGAGCTCCGCCGGCTGGGCCACCAACGGGCTGTCGGACTTCCTGCCGGAGTATCTGCACTACTAGAGTGGCCCGCCTCCTCAACTGAGAGCACTTCAGATTTCATACGCCGTTAACTAATTCCCTTTTGGGCGGGACAAAGCCATTTATTACGCGTAACAGAACTCGTTCTGGTCCAAAAGACCATAAAAACGCCCCAAAACACACCAGGGCGCCACACGAGTACCAGGGAGCGCCGACGCCGAACGCCAGTAATTTCATGGCCTGGCTAACTTGTTTCGTCTGCTACCCCCCGGTACAGTTGCCTGCAGTCATCGTTGACGGAAGTATTAATTGGACGTGACCATTTCGGTGGTACGGGGAGGCAATATCAACATGCAATTCAAAACAAAGCTTCGGCTCTTGGTGTCCGTCGGCACGGTTGCCGGCGCGATGACCATAGGGTTCGTGGCGCCGACAGTGGGTGGGGCAGCCTCCGCAAAGGTGAGCACGCCGACGAACACCATTACGTTTGCCGAGGGAGCGGGTGCCGCGCCAAATTACATCTTCCCGTATTTGGGCTGTCAATATTTCTCGGTGGCGACGCTCAGCCAGTTCCAAGAGATGACGTATCGTCCGGTCTACTGGTTCGGTACTCCCGGCTCCAGTGCCGTGGACTACAGCCTCTCGCCGGCCAAAGCGCCTGTTTTCTCGAACGGCAATAAGACCATCACCATTGACATGAAGGGTTGGAAGTTCGCCGACGGTCAAACCGTCAACGCGGAGTCCGTCATGTTCTTCCTCAATATGTACAAGGCCGATCCGACCTCGTACTGCGGGTACAACAAGGGATACGGCATCCCGGACCAAGTGGCCAGTGCTAGTGGTACCGGTAACACCGTCACCATCAAGTTCACGAGTTCGGTCAACCCGAACTGGATCTTGTACAACTACCTGGCGGAACTGACCCCGATGCCCAACACCTGGGACATCACCGCTGCCGGCAAGACCTCGACGTGCGCTAGTGGCGTCTACGGCTCGGCCGCAACAGACACCGCGTGCAAGGCAGTTGAGAAGTACCTCGACGCGCAGGCCGGCACCATGACCGACTTCCCCGACGCCCTCTGGACCAGTGGTGCAGACGGCCCGTGGAAGCTCAGCGCCATGGACGACTTGGGTAACGCCACCTTCATTCCGAACCCGACCTACTCTGGCCCGACCAAGGCGCAAAAGGGTATCGACTTCGTGAAGGAAGACGCCTTTACCACCGAGAACGCTGAAGAGACTGCTCTTCGCTCGGGCGACATCTCGCTGGGCACGGTCGACCCGACCGAGCTCACGCAGAATGCTCCTGCTCCGGGCAAGGTTGGGGCCAACTGGTCAGCGATCTCGAACAACTACAACCTGACGACGGGCTTCACCTGGGCGTTCAACTACGCACCCTTCAACTTCTCGACGAAGGACCCGAAGCACGCCCTGGTGTCCCAGCTGTACATCCGCCAGGCCCTCCAAGAGGCCGTCGACCAGACCGGTATCATCCAGAAGGTTGACAAGGGATACGGCGTGCCGATCGACAGCCCGCTGCCGCCGAACACTCCAGAGTCGGTCAGTGGTCTACCCAAGGCACTCGAGCCCGTACCGAACCCCTACCCCTTCAACTTGACCTCCGCCAAGAAACTCCTCACGGAGCACGGCTGGAAGGAAGTTGGCGGCGTGGACACCTGTGAGGCACCCGGAACCGGCATGGCCGACTGTGGCGCAGGCATTCCTAAGGGCGATCAACTCTCGCTCAGCATCATTTGGGCGAGTGGCACCCCCGCACTGGACGACACGTTCAACGCGGAGATTGCGGACTGGGCCTCCATTGGCATCAAGTTCAGCCACACCGAGGCCACGTTCAACGACGTGATCGCGGACTGCGAGACCGGCACCAAGTACGAGGTCTGCTCATGGGGCGGTGGATGGAGTTACGCTCCGGACTACTACCCCTCAGGTGAGACGCTGTTCGCTCCCGGTGGCGGATTCAACGTGGGTGAGTACTCCAACGCGACCGAGACCGCCGATATCAAGGGCACAACCTTTGGTACAGCGAGTCTGAAGGCCTACGCCGAGTACACGGCCAAGCAGCTTCCGGTGTTGTTCCAGCCCGAAGCCACTGCCACAGGCGAGACCATCAAGACCCTGCGTGCGAAGTCCGTGAACGGTGTAAACGGACTGGTAGCGAACCCGCTGCAGAACTTCATGCCGGAGTACCTGTACTTCGCGAAGTCGTAAGCCTTTAACTAAAAAAGGCCCCCTCGAAAGAGGGGGCCTTTTTTAGTTGATATTGGCAAATTCTTAAAGAAACACTGGGCAATCACTTCGGGGCGCAACGAAGTAATCGCCCCAGCACTGATACAATTCCACCCAATGTTGGCGTACGTGATCCGGCGATTTATCCAGTCGCTGATCGTTCTCATGATTGTGATGCTCTTCACATTTACGCTTCCCTACTTTCAGACCGGGGGCATTTACGCGCCCGCGTACGCGGTCCTGGGAGTCCACGCCAACGCGCACACGGTAGCGATATGGGGAGCGCAGAACGGGATGAACCATCCCTACGTCGTGCGGTTCTGGAACTACCTGGTCCAGGTCTTCGGTCACTTCAATTTGGGCCACTCGTATAAGCAGAACCTCTCGGTGTGGAACATCATCTCGCTCTACGTCCCGCGCACCCTCTGGCTCGCTCTCTCGGCGCTGATCTTCACCGTTCTCATCGGAATTCCCCTGGGCATCTACCAGGCGTCCAAGCGCAATACGTCCGTCGACTACACCGCAACCGGCGTAGCCTTCGTGCTCTACGCGATGCCACTGTTCCTCCTATGTCTGTTGATGTTGCAGGCCTTCAGTTTCAGCTGGCCGCATCTGCCGGCCTCGCCGCCCAACGGGGTGGCGCCGTGGGCGATCTTCACGAGCCCCGTGGGGTTCATCTTGCCGGTGGCCTGTCTCACGATGGTGCAGGTGGCATCACTGAGCCGGTTCATGCGCGGCACCGTGCTGGAAGTGTTGGTCCAGGACTACATCCGCACCGCTCGGGCGAAGGGCTGTAGCCCGAAGCGGGTCCTCTTTCGACACGCCATGCGCAATGCGCTGGGCCCGATCGTCACCATTCTCGGACTCTCGCTACCCGCACTGCTGGGCGGCGCGCTCATCGTCGAAAGCGTCTTTAACTACTCGGGCCTCGGCATCCAGACCGTTAACGCGGCCACCAACGTCGACATCCCCACTGTGCTCGGCATTACCCTGCTCGCCACGATCCTGACCCTGACGGGTAACTTCCTGGCCGACATCATGCTGGGGGTCGTCAACCCGCGCATTCGCATCCAGGGAAGGGCTGGCTGATGAGCATGCTGGGCGAACCGGCCATCCTGGCCAACATCGTCGATCCGGTGGGGCTCACGGATGAAAAAGGGGTGGCCGGCGACGTCATCGTTCCCATGTGGCGTCAGCGGCTGCGTATTTTCATGCACAACAAGCTGGCCATCGCCTCGGTGGGCTACTTGGTCCTCATCCTGCTCTTCTGCTACCTTGGACCGGTTTTCTACCACACCAATCAGACCAATCAAGCGGCCACGTTGAGTTCCGTGTGGAACGCACCGCCGTCCGCCTCGCACTTGCTCGGCACCGACTCCAGTGGTTTTGACGAACTCGGACGCATCATGTACGGCGGTGAGTACTCCCTCACCCTGGGCATGCTCGCCGGTCTCATCACGATCGTGGTGGGCACCATCTACGGCATGGTCTCGGGCTTCATTGGGGGCATGGTCGACACGGTGATGATGCGAATCCTCGACGCCTTCTTGTCGATTCCCTACCTGTTCCTCTTGATCAGTCTCTTTACGATCTTCTCGCGATCGACCACGTTCCTCATTATCATCATCGGCATCACCGGATGGTGGGCGAACGCTCGCATCATTCGCGGTGACGCCCTGTTGATCAAGAAGCTGGAATATACCCAGGCCGCCACGTCCATGGGCGCGAGCAAGTGGCACATCATTCGCCGCCACGTCTTTCCCAACTCCATCAGCAATATCGTCACTGTGGCCACGTTCAGCGTCGCTGACGCGATTCTGTTCCTGTCGGCCCTGGGCTTCCTCGGACTCGGCATCCTCACGCCCCAGACGGACTGGGGCACGATGCTCCAGAACGGAACGGCGCAGATCTCGAACGGTTATTGGTGGGAGATCTATCCGCTGGCGGGGGTGTTCATCCTCGTCGTCGTCGCCATCAACTACATCGGTGACGCCTTGCGCGACACGTTCGAGGTTCGACTCATCGAGCGCTAACTCCGCGCAGTAGTAAGCCTGGACTTTTACGCGGTGGCCGAGCTGGAGCCCGACGAGCTCGAACTCAACGTGACGGGGGTCTTCATGGGAAAGTGACAGGCCGCCTGCTGCGTCGCCCCGAAGGACCGCAGCAACGGCTCTTCCACGGCGCAGATCTCTTGCACCTTGGGACAGCGTGTGCGAAACCGGCAGCCGGAGGGTGGATTGACCGGTGAAGGAAGCTCGCCCGTCACTTGACGACCGCGCCGACTACGCGCTTCCACCGGATCGGGCACGGGCACGACGTCGAGCAGTCCCTGGGTATAGGGGTGGGCGGGCGAACGAAACACCGACTCGGCGTCACCGATCTCCACGATCTTGCCGAGGTACATGACCGCGATCGTGTCGGCCATGTAGTACACGACGGCGAGGTCGTGACTCACCATGACGTAGGAGAGATTGTGCTCGCGCTGCAGGTCTTTCATCAAGTTCAGGATCTGCGCCTGCACCGAGACGTCCAGGGCAGACACGGGTTCGTCGGCCACAATGAGACGCGGATTCAGCGCGAGGGCGCGGGCAAAGCCGATGCGCTGGCGCTGTCCACCGGAGAACTCGTGCGGGTAGCGGTCCGCCGCCTGCCCGTCGAGGCCAACCGAGTTCAGCAACTCCCGCACGCGACCGGTCTGCTGGGCCCTCGATCCCTCGTGTTGGACTAACAGGGGCTCACCGAGAATCTGGCTCACCTTCATGCGGGGGTTCAACGAGGAGTAGGGGTCCTGGAACATCATCTGTCGATCGCGCCGATCGGCCTTCGACGGACGGTACCCCTTGGCGGAGACGACCTTGTCGTCGAAGTACACCGCGCCCGAGGTCACGGACTCCAGTCCCACCAGCATGCGCCCGATCGTCGTCTTGCCACACCCCGACTCGCCGACCAAACCGAAGGTCTCTCCCTCGTAGATCGAAAAACTCACGTCGGACACCGCGTGCACCGCACCCACCTTGTGGCGAACCAGACCGCCCTTAATGGGAAACTCCTTGACCAGATTCTCGACGCGGGCCAGCTCCTTGCGATCGCGCAAGCTGGCCACGACCTCATCCTGCGGGGAGTCGACCACGGTCTGCAGGGGGCCGTCGACCGGGTGGAAACAGGCGTACTTGTGCGTCTCGGTACCCGTCAGATCGGGATCGATCTCGCGGCACTCCTCGGTCGCGTAACGGCACCGCGGGGCGAAACGACATCCGACTTGGGGCTTGGAGAGATCGGGTGGCATGCCCGCAATCGATCGCAACTTCTGCTTCGAAGCGGTCTCCAGGCTCGGCATCGACGCAAGAAGCGCCTGGGTGTAGGGGTGGTGCATCTGCTGAAACAACTCGACGGTCGGCGACTCCTCAGCCTTCTTACCGCCGTACATCACGACCACGCGGTCGGTGCGCCCGGCGATCACGCCCATGTCGTGCGTGATCAAGAGGATAGACATGTGCAGGTCGCGGCGCAGGTTGTCCAGGATGTCCAGAATCTGGGCCTGAATCGTCACGTCCAAGGCGGTCGTGGGCTCGTCGGCGATCAGTAGCTTGGGCGAGCACGTCAGTCCCATCGCGATGATGACGCGCTGTCGCAGACCACCGGAGAGTTCGAAGGGATACTGATCCAAGCGTTCGGCTGGACGCGGCATGTCAACCATCTCGAGGACCTCGAGGGCACGCTTACGCGCCTCTTCGTCCGTGACGCCGCGGTGAATGCGAAGTCCCTCGCCGATCTGGCGTCCGATCTTGGTGGTCGGGTTGAGTGAACTCATGGGGTCCTGGGGAATGAGGGCCACGTCATTGCCCCGTTTGGTCTGCATCTCCTTTTCTGAGAGCGACGCGAGGTCGACTCCGTCGAGCTCGACCGAGCCCCCCGCGATGTGACCGTTTCCGGGGAGCAGGCGCATGATGGCGAGCCCGGTCGTGGTTTTGCCGCAGCCCGACTCGCCCACCAGACCGACGCATTCACCGGGATCAATGGTGAGAGAGAAATCATCAACCGCGGTGGCAAAAGTATTGCGAGTGGCGAATTGGACCTTCAGATTCTTTACTGTCAGCAGCGGCGACATAACTTGACAATCCTACTCATTTGTAGAGAATTGCTGGTGGCCCGGGGGCACTCTCTTACGGATTCTTAATCCTCGTCAGGAGGTCAGTTTCCAGGTCAATCGGTGGTGGCAACACGGTCCTTCGTCTACCAGCGCCGCCAGGTGCTGGGGCACACCGTAGCCCTTGTTCGCGTCCCATCCGTAGATAGGAAACTCGCCGGACAGACCCACCATGGCGCGATCCCGGTGGACCTTGGCGAGCACCGACGCTGCGGCGATGGTGGCGCTGAGACCGTCTCCCTTGATGAGGGTGGTGTGCGAGATGGTGGCGTAGCGCAACTCGGGCACCTCGAGCAGGTCGTCTTCGAGGCGAAGTGGCGCATCCAGCAGATTGAAGGGGCCGTCGATCAAGGCGTGGGTCGGCGCAATCGACAGTCCCTGCATCGCTCGTGTCGCGGCCACCGCCAGCGCCACGCGGAGTCCCCAGCGATCGATCTCTTGAGGGCTCGACGAACCGAGCGACCAGTCCGACGCCCACGACTCGAGTGGAGCGACGAGTGACTCGCGTTCGTCTGGGGTGAGTTGCTTTGAGTCGTTGAGGCCCTTAGGGGGACGTGAAGCGTGCGTGATGACGACGGCGCCCACGGTCAGTGGTCCCGCCAGTGCGCCGCGACCGACTTCATCGAGGCCCACCACCACGTCGCCGCGCTTGACGAGTGCGCGCTCGTAGGCGAGTAGATCCGGTCCTCTGCGAGCCACCCCCAAATGGTAGTGAGGTCACCCGCTCGTAGTATTCATCCTCGTGACCTCCCAAGTCTTCGTCGTTCCCGTGAAGCGGTTCGACACAGCCAAAAGCCGACTGCGCTTGGGTGACGTGGGCGACGTCACCGCCCTGGCCAGGGATCTCGCGACGGCCGTGGTGCGCAGCTGCGCGCCAGAGCCCGTCATCGTTCTCAGCGAGTCAGACGACGTCACGCGCTTCGCCCACGACCTCGGGGCCGAAGCCTTGGAGTCGGACGCCCGCGACCTCAATGAAGCGGTCCAAAATGCGCATGAGCAGCTCGCGGATCGCTTTGAACGACTCATCGTCGTGCACGGGGATCTCGAGAACCCGATCGGGCTCCACGAGTTTCGCCCCGCCAACGGGGTCACGATCATCACCGACCATCACGGGCGCGGCACGAACGTCTTGGTGGTGCCCACTGGGATCAACTTTCACTTCAGTTACGGTGAGTCCTCGGCGATCTCCCACGAACGAGAGGCCGCACGCCTGGGTGTTGCCTGTCGCGTCATTACCGACAGCCCCTGGCGATTCGACATCGATGAACCGGGCGACGTCCACCGCGGCGATCAGTAACCGCTGAGGGAACCACCCCCGCACAGCACTCGAGGGGGTCTTTCGACCCCCTCGAGTGACGACTCTTAGTTACAGAGTCGTTCTAGTTACTTCTTCACCGCACGCTTGACAGCCTTCTTGGCGGCCGGGCGCTTCTTGGCGGGAGCCTTACGGGCTACGGCCTTCTTCTTCGCCGGAGCCTTCTTGGCGGCCGCACGCTTCTTGGCGGGAGCCTTCTTGGCGGCCGGACGCTTCTTGGCGGGAGCCTTCTTCGCTACGGCACGCTTCTTGGCCGGAGCCTTCTTGGCGGCTGCCTTCTTCTTGGCTGGGGCCTTCTTGGCCGGAGCCTTCTTCTTCGCGGCTGGTGCCACTTTCCCTCCTTGGGACTCAACGTTGAATCAAATGGGGACTTGGAATCTCTGTTCCGAACAGTCAGTCACCGTTTTGATCTGTCATGTACTCGCTCATGTGCCACCCAGTCTCACGACTGTGCAACGACTGATCGCAGTGCACGGCCCTCACGCGGATGATGACTACGTCCTGCGTTGCACGCAACGCAAGCGACAACGTAGACCTCCTCCGCAGAAGGACATCTAAAAGTTCAGTCGTTCTTCACACCAATGTCAAGCATTTGCGAAAGTTTTACGACCGATGGTCTGAGTGAGTTCGACGCGTGGCATCTACTTAGGTCGAGGTGCACACGGTGATGCAACGAGTGGACACGAACGTTCGACACTCGTCTTAGGTCCCACGCGTAGTGGAAAGACAACGTCGATCATCATTCCGAATCTCCTGATGACAAATCATTCTTGCGTCATCACATCAACGAAGAATGATGTCGTATCGATGATGTCACGTGCGCGTCGTAACGGCACCACGTTGCTCTTTGATCCATCCGGAACGGTCGAAACGCCACCCGGTGTGTATCGCGTCGGATACTCACCTCTAAGACAATCTTCAAGTTGGGATGGCGCTGTTTTAGCTGCGCGGAGTCTTTTGGACGTCGCGCGACGTGGTCGAGGAGAGCGAAGCGACGACCACTGGAGTGAGCGAGCGGGCGCATTAGTCGCGCCAATGATGCACGCGTGTGCTCTACGCGAGGAGTCATTGGGTGAACTTGCGAGTCGGGTGGATGAACGACGGGGCGATGACCTCGTTCACGAACTCGCTGAACATCACGGCGATCACCACCCCGCGGTGACACTCTTGCGCGGAGTACTCGCAACCGAAGAGCGGGAGCGATCGAGCATCTGGTCAACCACCGCGGGACTCTTCGCGGGTGTTCGAACCGAGGCCGCTCGGGCTTCGGCCCGCGAGGCGCCACTCGACGTGGAGGAGTTCCTGCGCGGGCCCCACCAACTGCATATCGTCTCGCCCAGTCGCCACCAGGCCGTCTCGATTCCCCTGGTAGTTGGGCTCATCGAAGAGATCGTTCACGCCACCTACGACCACCATCATGAAGGAGCGCGGCTACTGCTCGCGTTGGACGAACTCGCCAACGTCGCTCCCCTGCCGCGACTGCCCGGAATCGTGTCCGAGGGCGGCGGGCAAGGCGTTCTCACACTGGCCTGCCTCCAGGACCTGTCCCAGGCGCGAGCCCGTTGGGGCACTACCGCCGAGGGGTTTCTCTCGCTCTTTCCCGCCACCGTCGTGCTTGGCGGCATCGCCGATCGTCCCACGCTCGAGACGCTGCGTCATCTGGCGGGACGAGATCTGGTCGCATCCCCGAGTGTGCAGCGCGACACAAAGGGTCGCGCCACGGGGCACACAATGACGTGGATCGAGCGCGATCGGCTGTCGATGAGCGACATTGCCCAAGGTCGAACGGGCCACGCCCTGGGACTCAATGCGCAGAATCAGCTGCAGTGGATCCAACTCACGCCCGCGTTTCGCGAGCCGCGCTTTCAGCGCTACCTGGAGCGACCGTCGCGCACTCGCGACGTGTCCAGTGAGCGCTCGCGCCAGAGTTGGAACTGAGTGCTCTCGAGCGGTCGAGGTCCGTGCTCGGACACGACGGCCAGTGAGCGAGCATCGCGCACCGACATCGTGGGCTCGTACACGCCCGCGCGCTCGCGAGCTCGCGGATACATCACGTCGATCTGGTGCAGGAGATCGCGAGGATCCTGTCCGAAAGTTGCCGCGTCCGCCCACGCGGCAACCACATGTCGGCGCGCGACGTCGTAGCGACCTTCGAAGGCGCCTGAGAAACGGTGTTCATCGAGAACCGCGCGACCCCGAGGCGGAGCGTCCACGGCGCCCAGTGGCTCAAAGCGCCCGAGATCGCTCGCCCACGCACGGAGGGTGTCATCTCTCGACCACGACAGTTTCTCTCCTCGCTCGCGGTGGTGTCCGGGCCAGAGTGCTCGGTACCCTTCGTCGAGGTCAACGACTCGCTCCACGCCTTCGAAGGAACGCCACGCGCTCCAAGGAGTCCGGGTCGCGAGTTCGTGACGCAGCGAGGCGCGATAGAGGGCGTCCGCCGCCATCGAGTGCGCGTACAGCGCCCGCGCGTCCAGGACGTTACGTTCACCGGTGGGTCGAGCTCCCACCAACACGTGGTCGTGCAGGTGCGGCTCACCGTGTCGGTTGACACCGTGGGTGAAGGCCACGATGCTCTCCCAGCGCGCCGCTCGGTCGCTGACCTCCCCCTGGCGCTGCTCGCGTACCCCGACCGCTCGATCTTCGAGATAGTCAACGGCCGCCCGCACCGAAGCCCGGTGGGCGTCCACGAGCCCACGTGCGTGGAAGGGATCGACCGCAAGGAGTGCCGAGAAGGGCCGCGGGGCGGCAACGATGAGGTCGTAGCCGCAGACGTGAGAGCGCTCGCTCGTCGTGAGCACCCGGGCGACGTCAGAAGGGTCGCGCGTATCGCCCTCACCGCGCAGCCACCACCCGGGCCCGCCGCGGCGCAGCCCATCGAGCTCGTGCGCGGCGTCGTTGGTGAAGTACGTAACGTCGTTGGTTCGACGCGCCATGAGACGAAGCACCGATCACCCCCTTCGGGGCCCAACGGTCGCCTAAAGCTGTGCAGCTATCTTGCGCGCCAGCTCGTGTCCGGCGAGCGCGTACTTCTCGGTCGCCACCACCGATCCCGGCCCGGCGCGCAGCATCAGGTAGTCGAGAAAGCGCGGCTCGCTCACGCGAAACTTCACGGCGTGGCGTCCATCGTTAAGCGTGCGCCACACCGCACCCGGCAGCGGCTCAAAGAGCCACCGGTTGTCGGCGTGCACGATCACGATCACCTCGTCGCCCTCTTCGCCGACTTGGGTGAGCCAGTTTGGTACCGGATCTTCGGGCCGCGACGGTGCGGGTGACGTCGCCACCACGTCCTTGATCCGATCGACTCGAAAGGTCCGCCAGGCCTCGCGCGAGTTGCAGTAGGCGCGCACGTAGGTGTGACCGTTGAGAACCTTCACCTCGCGCGGCTCAATGGCGCGCGTCGTGGCCTCATCGCTCTCACTCGAGGTGTAGACAATCTTGATCTGCGACTTGGTCTCGATGGCGCCCTCCACCTGCTTGAGGAGCGATTCGTTGGACGTCGTTTCCACCTGCACCGGCGCGCTCGTGGTTCGCTCGATCTTCTCGATCGCCGAAAAGATTGCGGGGTCGGTGTAGAGGCGCGACGCCTCGCGCAGAGCGATGTTGAGTTCGAACAGGTCGCGCCACATGAACGCCGAGGGGTCGTCGCTGCCCTCGGGCAGGTCCGAGAAGTCCGCACGGTACAACGAGTCATCATTCGCCTCGTCGTCCCAGTCGTCGCACTCCTTGAGCACGTGGGCGGGAAACCGGTTCGTGCCATCGACCGAATCGGCCATGGGCTCCAGGGAGACCAGTCGGTCCATGATGAGTCGCACGTGGTCGGGCGACAGGGAAAAACGCCGTGAGAGTTCGCTGATGCTCAGGCCGTCGTCGCTCGCGTACACCGCGTGCAGCAGCTGAAGAGTCTGGCCGAGGACGTCGTTGGCGGGCGCGGACTCAAAGACCAGCTGCGACGCCGGTGGCACGTCGCCGCGGTTGACGTCACCCAACCACCCCTCAAGTTCGGACCGGAGCGACTTGGGTGATTGGAGGCGCACGCGATCGGCCCCGTCCAACACGAAGCGCAGCGCCGCCCTCGGGTTCTCGAAGGTCATGCCAACCTCGACCGAACCGTTCTTCTTCGCGGTGGCGACGGCCTGGGGGTACTGGCGCACGAGGAGATCGGCGTAGTCCTCGTTGGTGGCGACAACCACGTCAAAGGGCAGGAGCGACTTGGCGTACTCCGGGCGCCACGCTCGAGCTACCTCCACGTCGTTCTCCGTCGCTTCAAACTTCTCGTCGAGGACCTCGGGCATCGAGGTCATGCGGGTGAAGCGATACCCCTTGATCTCGCGCGTCTCGCGCACTCGGGCCACGAGATAGCTCGCACCGTTAAAGACGTCAATGACCAGCGGTTCGACCTCGCGGGTCTTATTGACCGCCGAGAGATAGTCGAACGAAAGAACTCGATGCAGATTGAGGGCCCGCAGCACGGGGGTGTAGTAGTTCGAGGCCTCGAGCCCCCCGTCACTCGCGGCGACGTCATTAAAGACGCTAAAGGCCCCCGACTTACCGAACCCGCAAAATCGAAGGGCCAGGCGAACCACTCGCTCTTCGTCACGGGTGAAGTAGATGGGCGGGGCGTAGCCGCTCGACGGGTCAATCTTGTAGCCCACCAGACCGTCGTCGTTCACCACAGTCTCGATCACGAAGCCCAGTTCGCGAATCCGCGCCTTGTCGCGCTCGAACTTCTGTCGCACCGTGGAGTCGCTGCCCTCGTAGGCGCGGATCTTGCGCGGACCCTTGGCCGCCACCGGATACTCGTCGATGGTGAGTTCGCGCAGGATCTCCTCTTGGGTCAACGCCCCGTAGCGCCAGGCGCGCTGAAGCAGCAGGACGAGCGCTACCAGGCGCTCACGACTCTGCTCCACACCGCCGCGAATGGTACTCATCGCAACGAGAGTAGTGGCGAACGAGCTAGGTCCCCACGAGGCCGTTACCCGTCGAGTCGTCGCGACGCCACGTTCCCGAACGGCCCCCCGACTTCTCCCACAGGGCGATCTGCTCAATCGTCATCGTGCGGTCGGCTGACTTGCACATGTCGTAGACGGTGAGGGCCGCCACGGTCACCGCGGTGAGGGCCTCCATCTCCACTCCCGTGCGATCAATGGTGTCCACACCCGCTTCGATCTCAATGAACGTATCGCCGATCGTGAAGTTCACATAGACGTTGCCGACGAGCACGGGATGCGCCATCGGCAACAGGGACACCGCCCGCTTGGCGGCCTGAATGCCGGCGACGCGCGCCGTCGCCAGAACGTCGCCCTTATTCAGGGTGTTCGCCGCCACGGCTTCGGTGGTGGATGCGAGCATGCTCACCCGACCCCGCGCGAGGGCGCGGCGCTGGCTAACTTCGCCGGGCCCGACGTCGCGGGGAAAGGGCGTTCCCGCTGGTCCGCCGCGTCTGAGTTGGTGGAAGTCGTCCACCGCGTCATGCTACGCGACCGACTAACACACGACCGGCGGCCGGTAGACTCGCTTTTCAATCTGTCGTTACCGGAGTTAGTCATGCCCACCTACGAATACGAGTGCCAGCAGTGTCGCGAGCGCGTAGAGGCCGTCCAGAAGTTCACCGACGCTCCTTTGACGGCGTGCCCACACTGCGGGGGCGAGTTGCGCAAGGTCTTCTCGGCCGTCGGCATCGTCTTTAAGGGCAGTGGGTTCTACAAGAACGACAGTCGCAAGTCCTCGTCGGACACCCGCGCAAAATCTGAGACGCCCGCGAAGACTGAAACCGCCTCGGTCTCGTCCTCGGCGAGCACTTCCACGCCGGCATCGACGTCGAGCGGCACCGCAACGAGCACTACGAG
Source organism: Acidimicrobiales bacterium (assembly GCA_049801955.1). Classification (GTDB taxonomy): domain Bacteria; phylum Actinomycetota; class Acidimicrobiia; order Acidimicrobiales; family RAAP-2; genus RAAP-2. The sequence goes on along the minus strand of JBARLO010000056.1, from coordinate 64,226 downwards.
CTCGTCGACGACCTCCTCGGACTAAGGCGCCCGCGGTCGGGCTAGGCGATCCCCGCGTCTTCGGCCGACGTTCTCAGCACACAGAACTCGTTGCCCTCCGGGTCGGCCAACACGACCCACCCACCGTCCGCCAGCCCTCGTCGATCGTCCGCGATGGTGGCCCCGAGGGCCACGATTCGTTCGACTTCGGCGTCACAGGTCGATCCGACCGGTCGAAGACACATGTGCATGCGGTTCTTGACGATCTTCGGATCTGCCACTTTGATGAACTCCAGAGATCTGCCTCCCGGTCCGCGCAATTCGGCATCGTCGTCGCTCATTGCTCCCTCGGGAACCAGGCGAAAGTCGTCGACGACCTGAGCCCACCAGTGAGCCTGCGCGATGGGATCCCGCGCATCGAAGGTAATGTTCGCCACGCGTGAGGCCATCCTTCGAGCGTAGAGCGCGATGAGAGCCGCGAACTCGCCACGTTCCTCTCGGCGCTGAGAACAGCGCCGATTCTTGGTTATTCGCAACGGTAGGCTTGCTGCCGTGATATTGCCGTCGATCGAAACGCCCGCCGACCTTCGACCGCTCTCTTATCACCAACTCGACAAACTCAGCGACGAGATCCGCGAGTTCATCATCTCGAGCGTCACCAAAACCGGCGGACACCTCGGATCGAACCTGGGCGTCGTGGAGCTCACCATCGCCCTGCACCGCGTCTTCGACTCGCCCCACGACATCCTGCTCTGGGATACCGGGCACCAGGCCTACGTCCACAAACTCCTCACGGGTCGCCGCTACGGCTTTAAGAACCTGCGCCAGCGCGGCGGCATGTCGGGTTATCCGAATCGTTCGGAGAGCCAGCACGACTGGATCGAATCGAGTCACGCCTCAACCGCCCTCTCGTACGCCCACGGGCTCGCCGTCGCCCTCGAACAGCGAGGCGAGCTCGCCGGGCACGGTGGCACTCGCCACGTCGTAGCGGTCGTGGGCGATGGTTCGCTCACCGGCGGCATGGCCTACGAAGCGCTCAACAACCTCGGCCACTCCAACCAGCGCGTAGTCATCGTCCTCAACGACAACGGACGTAGTTACGCTCCCACCGTCTCCAAGCTCTCTGAATCGCTGACCTCGCTGCGAATGAACCGTCGCTATCTGACGTTCCGCGAGCGGCTGCGCCGTCTCGTGCCGCATCTGCCGCGCGTGGGTAAGGCCGCCTACTACGGCATCGACGGGTTTACCAACGTGGTGCGAGAAATGGTCACCCCGCACACCTTCTTCGAAAACCTGGGCGTTCGGTACGTGGGTCCCTTCGATGGTCACAACATTGAAGCGATGGAGACCGCACTCCACAGCGCGAAGGCATGGGACGGGCCCATCGTCGTGCACACCATCACCCAAAAGGGTCGTGGCTATCAGCCCGCGGTCACCGACGATCTCAAGATGCACGACTACAAGCTGCCGGCCGCCCAGATCGCTGGCGCCAAGGCGACCTCCTTCACCGAAGTTTTTTCCGAGTCGCTCGTCAAAGAAGCGGCGGCCGACGATCGCATCGTGGCCATCACCGCGGCCATGGCCGGTCCGACTGGTTTGCTCGACTTCGAACGTCGCTACCCCGACCGTTTCTTCGACGTCGGCATCGCCGAGCAGCACGCCGTCACGGCGGCGGCCGGCATGGCCATGGGAGGGCTCAAGCCGATCATTGCGATGTACGCCACGTTCTTCTCACGGGCCTTCGACCAGGCCCACCTTGACGTAGGCCTCTTGAATCTGCCGGTCGTCTTCGTCTTCAAGAGCGCGGGCATCACGGGCGACGACGGACCGAGCCACCACGGGCTCCTGGACATCGTGCTCTGCCTCGCCATTCCTAATATGACGATCTTCGCGCCGTCCACGGCCGAGGAACTTCCGATCATGCTCGAGACCGCGCTGTCTCTTTCCGGACCGAGTGCGATCCGTTATCCCAAAACGGACTCTCAGTCCTTCGACGGCCGGGTGGGCGAAGGACTCGACTCTCGTCGCGTCACGAAAGGTGACGGCTCTCTGTGCGTGCTGGCCGTGGGCAAGATGGCGCCGAACTCGTATGCGGCCCTAGAGCGCATGGGAGTCGACGCGTCCAAGGTAACGCTGTACGACGTACGAGTGTTGCCCGCCGATCCCGCCATGATCGACGACGCCCTCGCCCACGAGCGCATTATCACTGTCGAAGACGCCACCCGCCACGGCGGGGCGGGCACGGCCATGGTGTCGGCCATTCGCCTGCGAGCCCAAGAACTCGGCCTCGCGCACCCCACGACGCGCATTCTGGGCGTGCCCCGCGCCTACCTCGAGCACCACAAGCCCGACTTGTTGTTGGCCGAGCTCGGTCTCGACCCCGAGGGCCTGGCGGGAGCGTTTACGCGCCTACTCAATGGCGAGCCGGAGTTCCCGCCCGCCTATAAAGAGACGCCCCGACCGAACTACTCCTAGGCGTCACTCGTACACTTTCTAGGTGACTTTCGACGGCGACAAGAGCGAAGGCGAGTGGCGCGAGCAGCTCTCGCCCGATCGCTACGCCGTGCTGCGCAAGGCCTCCACGGAGGCGCCATTCAGCGGCTCATTACTCCACGTGGACGCCGAGGGCGTCTTTCGCTGCGGCGGATGCCAGCAGGTGCTCTTTACCAGCGCGCAAAAGTTCGACTCGGGGTGCGGGTGGCCGAGTTTTGACTCCTGTGAGCCCGGCACCATCGTCGAGCGAACTGACCGCTCACTCTTTCGCGAACGAACCGAGGTCCTTTGCGCCCAGTGCGGCGGTCACCTCGGACACGTCTTTAGCGACGGACCGACCCCGAGCGGACTGCGCTACTGCGTGAACTCCCTCGCCCTCGACTTCGACGAGGTCCCGGACTAAACGTCGAGGAAGCGGCGGATGGCGATTCCCGATCCCACCGAGCCGATCAGCACGCCCACAATCAAGACGACGAGGTTGGTACCGAGGAGTGCCGACGAGTTCAGCGCGAACTCGTTGTGCAGCGGATAGAACACCTTGGCCAAACTCACCAAGCCGATCGCAACCGCCGAGCCCAAGAGGCCCTGGATGAAGCCTTCGGTGATGTAGGGCACCCGAATGAACCAGTTGGTCGCCCCCACCAGTTTCATGACGGACACCTCGCGTCGACGCGAGAAGATGGCCATACGGATCGTGTTGAGGATGAGGACTAGCGCACTCAACAACAACACCGCCGCCAAGGCCAAGAACACGATCTGTAACACGCGAATCACGTGGTTCATCGAGCGAATCTCTTGGTTCGGCCCGGTGACCGCATAGATGTGAGCCTGGTTCGTAAAGGTCTGCTCGACGGTATAGGTGTCCGACGGCACCACCGGCGTGCACTGATACGACGACGGCACCGAACTCACGGTGAGTACCTGGGACATCGCGCGATCCAAAATCTGCGTCGCCTGCTTGTAGTCCTGGGCTTGGGAGAAGAACTTGCAGTTCTTCACGATGTCCATGGACTTGAGCTGGGTGCCAATCGCGCCGACCTCACTCGGCGTCGAGTCAGCCGCAATCCACACGGTGACCCGCGTGCCTTCTTGCCAGTCGACCGAGGCCTGGGCCGCACTCTGCTTAAGCAGGAGCGCCCCTCCCACCAGGGAGAGCGACACCGCCACGGTCAAAACCGCCGCAATCGTCATCATGCGATTGCGCCACAGATTGCCCAGCGTCTCTCGAATGGCGTAGACGAAATAGACGCCCATTAAATGGCCACACTCTCGTCGATGCCGTACACCCCACGGACCTGGTCGCGAATCATCTCGCCCCGGTCGAGTTCGATCACGCGCCGCCGCATGCGGTCAACCAGCGCCTTGTCGTGCGTCGCCATGACGACCGTGGTGCCCGTACGGTTGATCCGCTCGAGCAGGGCCATGATCGATTCGGAGTTCGAGGGGTCGAGGTTGCCGGTTGGTTCATCGGCCAGAAGAATGAGCGGTCGGTTCACGAAGGCGCGAGCGACCGCGACACGCTGCTGCTCGCCACCTGAGAGTTCGTGGGGGCGGTTCTTCGCTTTGTCAGTGAGACCGACGAGTTCGAGAATCTGGGGAACCTGGGACTCCACGGTGGAGCGCGGGCGGCCAATCACTTCGAGGGCGAAGGCCACGTTCTCAAAGACCGTCTTGTTCGGGAGGAGGCGAAAGTCCTGGAAGATGCAGCCGATGTTGCGGCGAAGGTAGGGCACGCGCCATTTCGGCAGATCGCCGATGTCGCGTCCCGCCTCGAGGATACGGCCCCGGTCGGGGTGCTCTTCACGAAGTAGGAGTCGCAGAAACGTCGTCTTACCGGATCCGGACGCCCCGACGAGAAAAACGAACTCACCCTTTTCGATGTCGAGGGAGATGTCCTTGAGCGCCGAGGTGCCGTTCTTGTATGTCTTAGAGACGTTTTCGAATCGAATCACGGTTTCACACCCTTGGTTTCATCGGCGAGTTGTGCAGTTGTTCGGGCACAGTGACAGGTTCATTCTACTGAGGCAACTTCGTCCACTTGATCCATCACTCTCCAGTAATTGAACGGATCAGCGATTTTTACGACGCTGATCTCTGTCGACGCAGTTCAGCCTCCATAAACGCGTCGAGGTCGCCATCGAGGACCGCGTCGACGTTTCCCGTCTCGTGGTCGCTGCGGTGGTCCTTGACGAGTTGGTAGGGAGCCTGGACGTAACTGCGGATCTGCGAACCCCACGCGTTGTCCGAACGCACCCCACTGAGGGCGTCCATCTCCGCCTGGCGCTGCGCGCGGGCCCGTTCGGAGAGTTTGGCCTCGAGAATCTGCAGGGCGCGCGCCTTGTTTTGGTGCTGGGACCGCTCGTTCTGGCACGAGACCACGATGCCGGTGGGCAAGTGCGTGATGCGAATGGCCGAATCGGTCTTATTGATGTGCTGTCCGCCCGCACCGGAGGATCGAAACGTATCGATGCGCAGGTCCTTCTCATCGATCTCCACCTCGCCCGCGCTATCGTCCAGCAGCGGCGTGACGTCCAGGCTCGCGAAGCTCGTCTGACGACGTGCCTGGGAGTCGAAGGGACTGATGCGCACGAGTCGATGCACGCCGCGCTCGGCCGACAGCCAGCCGTAGGCGAATCGTCCGGTCACGATGAACGTGGCCGAGAGGAGTCCCGCCTCGGTGCCTTCAGTCGCTTCGTCGATCTCGACGCCGAACCCGCGGCGCTCGGCCCAACGCGAGTACATACGCAACAGCATCTCGGTCCAGTCTTGGGCGTCGGTGCCGCCGGCTCCGGCGTGCAGGTCGACGATCGCCGCGTTCTCGTCGTAGGGACCGCTGAAGAGACTTTGCACCTCGAGGGCTGCGATATCGCGCTGGAGCGCGTCGACGGCCTCGGCGAGTTCGTCGAACGTCGCGCGATCGGGTTCGCCCGCGTCGAGCGACTCGCGAGCGAACTCGGCTAAGACCACCGCGTCGTCGAGCTCGCGGCGCAACGCGTCAAAGGAGTCGAGGTCGTTGGCGAGTCGACCCAGCTCGGTCGTGACCTCGCGCGCGTGGTCTTGGTCGTCCCACAGGTTGGGATCGGCGGCGAGCTCGCTGAGGAGCGCGTGGCGCGCGCGATTCGCGTCCATCTTGAGGTACTCGCGCGCCGCCTCCCAACGAGACTCGAGTTCGTCGATCGCGGCCAGGGCGAGGCGAAGGGCGTTTTCTGCCTTAGGGTCGGCCATGGCACTGCTTGAACTTGCGCTTCGAGCCGCACCAGCAGGGATCGTTGCGGCCGAGTTTCTCGTGCGGAGTCGCCGCGGGCGGCGCGCTCGGACCGGCACTGGAGTGTGCGGGCAGTTCCGTCGCGCCCGGAGCAACTTGGTTGGCGTTGGTGAGAGCACCCGTGAGACCCTCGTCCTCGACGGCGCTCTCCTCGATCGCCGCGGTCGCCTCGACGTGGGTGATGTAGCGCACGTAGTCCGCGTCGACCGCCTCTAGGAGGTGCTCGAACATCAAGTACCCCTCCTTCTGCCACGCGTTGAGAGGGTCTTGCTGAGCGGTCTGGCGCAAGTGGATGCCGTCACGCAGGTAGTCCATCTCCGAGAGGTGATCGCGCCAGCGCTGGTCGAGGATCTGGAGCATCACGTCGCGCTCGATCTCCTTGGCCGTATCGAGGCCACCCGGGAAGTCCTCGGCCTTCTTCTCGTACTTGCCCACCGCGTCATCGACCACGAGCGCACCGATGTCCTCGGCGTCGCTGTACTCGCGCAGCACCTCCACACTCAGGTCCGAGGGGTAGTTGGCCTGCAGGTCCAGGGCGAGTGCGTTGAAGTCCCACTCTTCGGCGTAGCCCACGCCCACGTGCGAGGCCACGACGTCGGCCATACGCTCCTCGATCAGTTGGATCGTCGCATCGTGAATGTCTTCGCCGTCGATCACCTGTTGGCGGCGCTTGTAGATGACCTTGCGCTGCTCGTTCATCACTTCGTCGTACTTGAGCACGTCTTTGCGGATCTCCGCGTTGCGGGCCTCGACGGTGTTCTGGGCGCGCTCGATCGCGCGCGAGACCATCTTGGCCTCGATGGCTTCGTCTTCGGGCATGGCGCGATCCATCACCCAGGACACGGCCCCGGTGGCGAAGAGACGTAGCAACTCGTCTTCGAGAGATAGGTAGAAACGACTCTCTCCGGGGTCACCCTGGCGCCCGGAACGACCGCGTAACTGATTGTCAATGCGCCGCGAGTCGTGGCGCTCGGTGCCGAGCACGTAGAGCCCCCCGGCCTCGCGAACGTCGTTGCCTTCGGACTCGGTGATCGGCTTCCACTTGGCGAGGGACTTCTCGTACGCTTCGTCGTACTCCGGGGTGTCCGGGGTGAGGCCCTGGGCCAGCACGTCACGCGCGGCCAGGCCCTCGAAGTTGCCGCCGAGGATGACGTCGACGCCGCGACCGGCCATGTTGGTCGCCACGGTGACCGCACCCTTGCGCCCGGCCTGGGCCACGATCTCGGCTTCACGGAAGTGCTGCTTGGCGTTCAAGACCTCGTGGGCAATGCCGGCCTTGGAGAGTTCGCGCGAGAGCAACTCGGACTTTTCGACCGAGGCAGTACCTAGCAGAACCGGCTGACCAGTGTCGCGGCGCTCATGCACGTCCTCGACGATGGCGGCGAACTTGGCCTCTTCGGTCTTGTAGATCATGTCGGGCTTGTCGTCGCGGATGGCCGGCTGATTCGTGGGGATCGGCACCACCGACAGCCCGTACGTGTTGCCGAACTCGGCCGCCTCCGTCTCGGCCGTACCGGTCATGCCGGCCAACTTCTCATAGAGGCGGAAGTAGTTCTGCAGGGTCACCGTCGCCCAGGTGTGGTTCTCCTCTTGGATGCGCACGCGCTCCTTGGCCTCAACGGCCTGGTGCAGTCCGTCGCTCCACCGGCGCCCCTCCAGCGTGCGACCGGTGAACTCATCAACGATCTTCACCTCGCCCGCGTCCACCAGGTAGTCCTTGTCGCGGTGGAAGAGCTCCTTGGCGCGCAGCGCCTGGCCCAACTGATGCACGTAGTTCGTCGCGACCGCGTCGTAGAGGTTGGTGACGCCGAGTTGCTTTTCGACCTTTTCGATACCGGCCTCGGTCGGGACCACCGTCTTCTTCTCTTCGTCCACCTCGTAGTCGAGGTCGCGGGTGAGTGAGCGAGCGATCGAGGCGAACTGGTAGTAGAGCTTGGTGACGTCCGAGGCGGGACCCGAGATGATCAGAGGGGTGCGCGCTTCGTCGATCAGAATCGAGTCGACCTCGTCGACAATGGCGTAGTGGTGACCGCGCTGGACCATGTGCTCACTGCGCCGCGCCATGTTGTCGCGCAAGTAGTCGAAGCCGAACTCGGTATTCGTGCCGTACGTGACGTCGGCGGCGTAGGCCTCGCGCTTGGACTCGAAGTCGGGCAGGTCGGGCCCGACCCGTCCCACAGTGATCCCCAGCCAACGGTGCAGTTCGCCCATCCACCTCGCGTCACGCGTGGCCAGGTAGTCGTTCACGGTCACCACGTGCACGCCCTCACCGGCGAGCGCGTTGAGGTACACGGGCAGGGTCGACACCAGGGTCTTACCCTCACCAGTCTTCATTTCGGCGATCCACCCAAAGTGCAGGGCCATGCCCCCCATGAGCTGGACGTCGTAGGGGCGCTGGCCGAGTACGCGCGTGGCGGCTTCGCGCACCACCGCGAAGGCCTCGATGAGCAGGTCGTCCAGGGTCTCTCCCGCGGCCAGGCGTTCGCGGAACTCGGGGGTCTTGGCCTTGAGTTCCTCGTCGCTGAGCACGGCCATCTCTTCAGCCAGGTCGTTGATCGGCCCGACCAGTCCGGCTAGCTCGCGTACGCGCTTGCCCTCGCCCGCCCGCAACATCTTCTGAAAAACGCTCATATCGTGCTTTACCCTACCGGTCCCGGGTTGTGATTAGGAGGGCTGCGCGTGCTGACCTGGTCTTTGACCCCACACTCGCCTGCGCCTCGTTCTCTGGTCACCGCGACCAGCGAGACGTAGGACTTACTTCTAAACCGCGCCATGCTCAGCGTCCCAAAGGACGCCTTACGTGGGTCGTTTCGCCCGCGACTGGCATCGACTTTCAACCACAGACCACCCGCAGCCCTGACCGACCACTCTAGGACCAATTCTTAGGTTTTCGGTCTCGTCGCCAGCACCAGGGCGAGACGCAGGCTCAAGACCACCGCCGCCAGAGGAATTAAGAGGCGTCGCCACCCGCGGGCGGTTTGCATCTCAAAACGCAGCGCGCTGCGGTGATGTGCGATCACCATCTCGCGCGGCACCCGGGCGCGCGACACCCCTTCGACGTGAGTGATCACGGCCTTGCTTTCGGCGGCGATCTGGTATCCGTGTTCACGCAGCGCCCAGCACAGGGCCATCTCCTCGGCGAACATGAAGTAACGCTCGTCGAATCCGCCCACTTCTTCAAAGGCCGAACGGCGGACCAAGAAGAACGCCCCCGACACCCAGTCCACGCGCCCGTCGGCGTGGGCGGAGCGATAACGGCGCGTCGCGGGGTTGTTGGGCCACACCGGGGCGAGTAACGCGTGCACCCCTGCGAGGACCGGATTTGGAAATACACGCATGGAGGGATAGACCGTTCCGTCGGGTCGAAGAATGGTGGGTCCCACCAAAGCAACCTCGCGGTGATGGTCAAGGTACGACACCAGTGTCTCAACCGCGCCGTCGTGGACCACGACGTCGGGGTTGGACACGAGAACGTAAGGAGTGGCACGCGCGACGGCCACGCCCCGATTGACGCCGCGTCCGTAGCCCAGATTGACCCCGGGCGAGACCAGCACGACGTCGTGGTCCAAGAGTGCCGCCGGCACCGAACCGACCTCCCCGTTTTCGACGACCACGACCTGGGAAACACCGTTATCGAAGAGCGAGTCGACGCACTCGATCAAAAACTGATCGGCGTGATAGTCGACCACGACCGCGACCACGTCGTTTTCCACATCGCTCACGCGATCTCCGGTCTACTTCGATCGGCGATCAGGCGCGCGACACCCTCTCGCCAGGCGGGTAACGCGGTCCACGACGAGGCGAACTTGTGCGTATTGAGATCACTTCGCTCGGGACGAACCGCGATCTGAGATCCCGTGAGCTCACTCGACGAGATCGGCGTGGCAAAGTCCTCGCCGCGACTCAAAATCTCGCCCACGTACGCCGCGACACCGAACCACGTCGTCGCACCAGGGTTGGCCACGTGCCACACTCCGCCGGGTCGCTCTCGCGCGAGCGTCACCAGAGATCGCGCCAGGTCACTCGCCAGCGTGACAGTCCCCGTCTGGTCGTCGACGAAACGCACGGTCTCACCGCTGAGGGCTCGCTCGGCGATGACGTGGATGACGCTCTTGCCCCGAACGCCCATCACCCACGAGGTGCGCACGATGGTGTCGTCGCTCGCGCAGTGCAACTCCCCTTCGAACTTGGAGGCACCGTAGACGTTGAGGGGATGGGCCTCGTCGTATTCGAGGTAGGCCTCCCCCTTCTTTCCGTCGAACACGTAGTCGGTGGAGATCGTGATCAGGTGCGCGCCCACCTCGTGCGCACCCAGGGTCATGTTGAGGGTGCCCTGTTCGTTGACGGCGAAGCACGCGTCCGAGTCACCCTCCGCGCGATCGACCGCGGTGTAGGCGCCTAGGTGCACAATCACGTCGGGGGTCAGTTCGCGCAGTGTCGCCACGACCGCGTCGCGGTCGCTCACGTCAAGGTCGTCACGAGAAAGACCCACCGGCTCGAACTCGCCGGCCACGACGTTTCGGCTATCGGGTTGAAACGAGGGGTCGCCGCCTACGGGTGTGGCACCTCGTAGGACATCCATCAGGTCGAGGCCGACCTGTCCGGCGGCGCCCGTGACCAGGACGCGGGTGGGCGAACTCATTGGGGCACTTCACTGGCACGCACGTGTACGACGTCGCCGACGGCAAAGACCGCCACGTCGCCCTCCACCTCGACCTGCAGGCGACCCTGGGGGTCGACGCCGAGCGCCCGACCAAAGACCTCCCCTTCGGATTGCTCCACGCGCACCCACTGACCGAGAGTGGCGAGCGCGTTCACGTACTCAGCGCGCAGCGCCGCACGCCCACTTTTGCTCTCGAGCAAAGAGCGGCGAGTGTCGATCTCCTCGAGCAGGATGTCGAGCAGGGCCCGCGGGGTGATCGTGAGGCCCGTCTCAGCCCGCACGGAGGTCGCGGGCGCGCCCTGTGGACCTTCGTACGTGAGGTTCACGCCGATCCCGACGACGACGGCGAGTTCGGCGCCCTCGGCCACCACTTCAGCCAGCAACCCGGCCAACTTGTTCTCTCCCACGACCAGATCGTTCGGCCACTTGAGGCTGGCGCGCAGTCCGCTCAGTCGCTCGATGGCGCTGCGCGCACTCAGGGCTACCAGCGCGACGACCAGCTGAAGTTCGGTGGGATCGAGGGCGGAACGAAAGAGCAGTGAGCACAGCAACGACGAGCGCGCCGGGGACTCCCACGAGCGATCGAGTCGGCCCCGACCCGCACTCTGGAAGTCGGCGAAGGCGACCAGCCCTTCGGCTTCGTCTGCTCGACCCTTCAGGTAGGTATTCGTCGAATCGATCTCTTCAAAGTGCTCGACGCGCCAGATCGTGGGTTCCACGGTCAAACATTAGGGTTTTGGTGAAGGATGCTAGAAAATAACGGGCTCAGGTCGGAGGATTCGTGTTACGCAAAGTCCTAATCGCCAATCGGGGCGAGATCGCGGTGCGCGTGATCCGGACCTGTCGCGAGATGGGCATCGCCACCGTGGCCGTGTACTCCGAACTCGACCGCAACGCACCCCACGTCCGTCTGGCCGACGAGGCCTACGCCCTCGGCGGCCAGAGTGCGGCCGAGAGCTACCTCAACACCGCAGCGATCCTGGACGTCATTGAGCGCTCCGGAGCCGACGCGGTGCACCCGGGATATGGCTTCTACTCCGAGAACACCGAGTTCGCCCGCGCCATCACCTCACGCGGCGTCACGTTCATTGGCCCGCCGCCCGAAGCAATCGAAGTCATGGGCGACAAGATCTCGTCGCGCCTCGCCGCCGAGGCGGCCGGAGTCGTCGGCGTACCCGGACACAGCCAGGCCCTGGCTAGCGCCGAGGAGGTCGTCGCCTTCGGCGAGGAGGTCGGCTGGCCCGTCGCCATCAAGGCCGCCTACGGCGGTGGCGGACGCGGCATGAAAGTCGTAGAAACGCCCGAAGACGCTGCGGCCGCTCTCGAGAGCGCGGAGCGCGAGGCGCTCAGTTACTTCGGACGCAGCGAGTGCTACGTCGAGCGCTATCTCACCTGGCCCCGTCACATCGAGATGCAGGTCCTCGCCGACTCCTTTGGCACGACGCTGTGGCTCGGCGAGCGGGACTGCTCGGCCCAACGACGTCACCAGAAACTCATCGAAGAGAGCCCCGCACCCAACTTCCCCGACGACGTTCGACGCGCCATGGGGGCCGCCGCCGTCAAGGTCTCCGAAGCCTGCGGATACGTCAACGCGGGCACCGTTGAGTTTCTCTACCAGGACGGCGAGTTCTTCTTCTTAGAGATGAACACGCGTCTGCAGGTCGAGCACCCCGTCACCGAACTCGTGACCGGTCTTGACCTCGTGGAGTGGCAGCTGCGCATCGCGGCGGGTGAAGCACTCACCTTCTCCCAAGAAGAGATCGCGCGGTCCGGGCACGCCATTGAAGTACGCATCAACGCCGAAGACCCGTCGGAAGGAAAGTTTCTGCCCTCGCCGGGTGTGATCACCCGATTCGATCAACCCGCGGGTCCGGGCGTGCGACTGGACTCGGGTTATGGTGCGGGCGACACCGTCTCGCAGTATTACGACAATCTGATCGCCAAGCTGGTGGTGTGGGCCCCCGATCGTGACCGGGCCCGACGGCGCATGTTGCGCGCGATCGAAGAGACCACGATCGAGGGCGTGGCCACCACGCTGCCTGCCGACGTACTCATCCTCACGAACGAGGACTTCGTCAAGGGCATTCACTCGACCAGATGGGTCGAGACCTCACTCGACTTCTCCTCGCTTCCCTCGGCAGCGACGCCCGCCGTCTCCATCGGCGAAGGTCGAGTGCGCAAGGACGTCACCGCCGAAGTCAACGGACGACGCGTGACCGTCGCTCTCTGGGTGAGCGACGGTGAGGACGAGTTGCCCGCTCGACCCCAGAGCACCGCGCTCAAGCCTCGTCGCCAGCATCACAGTAGCGTGGTGGGCAGCGGCTCGGGGACGGTCACTGTCCCCATGCAGGGGACCATCGTCAAGATCAACGTCGCCGAAGGGCAGAAGGTCGAAGCGGGCGAGACGGTGGTGATCCTCGAAGCGATGAAGATGGAGAATGCCGTCAACGCGGAGAAATCGGGCGTCGTGAAGAAAATTCACGTGTCGACCGGTGAGTCAGTCGCTGCAGGCGATGCGGTCGTGGAGATCGAGTGACGCCCGAGGAGCGCTCGACGAGCGCGATCGAGGGTGCTCGCGATGAGCTGGTGGCACTCAGCCACTTCATTCACGAGCATCCCGAACTCGGCTACGCGGAGTTCGAGTCCAGCACAGCGTTGATCGATCAACTCAACGCCTGGGGCTTCGAGGTCGAACGCAACAGCGCGGGACTTCCCACCGCCTTTCGAGCCAGCACAGGAGGCGGCGAACTGCACGTCACGTTCTGCGCCGAGTACGACGCACTGCCAGATGTCGGTCACGCCTGTGGTCACAACATCATCGCCGCCTCCTCACTCGGCGCCTTCCTCGGTGTCAGCGCCGTCGCCGACGAGCTCAACGTGCGCGTCACTCTGTTGGGAACGCCGTCGGAGGAGGGTGGCGGCGGCAAGATCGATCTCATTAACGCCGGATACTTCAACGACGAGCACATGGCCCTCATGGTGCACCCCTTCCCCAGTGAGCGTCTCGACGCGGTCTGCCTCGCGGTCGATCACTTCGACGTGGTCTTTACGGGCAAGGAGGCGCACGCCTCGGCCGCACCGTGGCTCGGGATCAATGCGCTCGACGCACTGACCATCGCTCAGACCGCGCTCGGTCTGTTGCGCCAGCAGCTGCGTCCCGGTGATCAGTTCCACGGCGTGGTGCTGGAGGGCGGGTCGGCGGCCAACATCATTCCCAGCCGGACGGTGGGACGCTTCATGGTGCGCGCCCCGACGGCCGGGCGCCTTCGGGAACTGCGTGAACGAGTGGACGCCTGCTTCGCGGCGGGCGCGCTCGCCACCGGCGCGTCCCTAGAGATCGTCGAACTCGGACACCAGTTCTCCCATATGGAGTCAGACCCCGACATCCTTCTTCACTATCGCCGCTCGGCCGAAGCTCTCGGTCGCGACTTTCACCTCGACGACGAAGAGGCCCCTCGACCCACGCTCTCAACCGACATGGCCAACGTCTCACTCGTGGTTCCCTCCATCCACCCGCTCCTCATGATCCCTACGAACGGTGCGATCAATCACCAGCCCGAGTTCACGACCGCCAGCGCGACGCCCGACGCCGATCAGGCCGTCATCGACGGCGCCGTAGCGTTGGCGAACACCGTGATTGCGGTCGCTCACGACGAGGCGTTGCGAAAGCGTCTGCTGAGCCGCACATGATGCTTGAGCACGCGGTCCTGCAGGTCCGCTCCGGCGAGGAAGCCGAGTTTGAAGACGCCGCGCGAGAGGCCCTGCCCATCATTGAGTCCGCGCCGGGGTGTCACGGGGCGGAGTTTCGTCGCCAGGAAGAAGACCCGTCGGTTTACCTGCTCCTCGTTCGCTGGACGACGTTGGACGCCCATATGGCCTTCCGCGAGACCGAGTTGTACGCGCGCTGGCGCGAGTTGACACACCCGTTCTACGTCGGTGCACTCAACGTGACCCACTTTCACGACCCCGTCGATCGCTAAATACCGCGTCCTCGCGGACATTGACGCAGCTCTCTCTTCGCCCCAATATGGGACGCGTGAGGATCGAAGAGATTGCCGATTGCGTGGAGGGGCTCGAGGGAGTACGCCGGACAGCGTCGCGAGATCAGTTGCACGAGTGGCGCTACCGGGGCCGGCTGATTGCTCGTCAGCTCGACACGAAATCTTTGGTCATTAGGGCTGACTTCGATTTTCGCGAGTCGTTGCTGGAAAACTTTCCCGCCACGTTCAGCGTGCCGACTCGATACGTCAAGCACATGATGATCGTGGCCGATTTCGCCCACGGTGACATCGTCGCTATCGAGAGTGCCTTAGAGAAGGCGTGGCAACTTCAACGCAGCGCGGACTGGAGTAGGTGAGTACCACCAGGGTGACGAGGCCGCATCTCACCTTCGCTCCTCACTGGAGCATTGTGTCGGTTCGCCCTACACCCGCACGGGGTGTGGCATGCATAGGTCGTCGTACTCGGCGATGGTGATCTCGCCGGCGTGTTCGCCACACACCGGGCACGCGGGATCCCGACGCACCTTGAACGTGCGAAACGACTGTTCCAGAGCGTCAAAGGTCAGGAGTCGACCAACCAACGGATCGCCCAAGTTCAAGAGCAGTTTGATGGCCTCGAGCGCCTGAAGAGAACCGACAATGCCCGGGAGTACGCCGAGCACGCCCGCTTCGGCGCAACTGGGTGCCAGTTCCGGTGGTGGCGGTTCGGGAATCATGCAGCGGTAACAGGGACCCACGAAGGGGTTGAAGACCGTGATCTGACCGTCGAAGCGAAAGATCGAGCCGTGCACGACGGGAATGCGCTTGATGAGCGAGGCGTCATTCAGTAGATAGCGAGTGGGGAAATTGTCGGTGCCATCGACGATGACGTCGTAGCCGTCGATGATGTCCAAGATATTGTCCGCGCCCAGTCGCGTGTCGTAGGTGATCACGGTGACGTCGGGGTTCATTGCGGTGAGCGCGACCTTGGCACTGTCGACCTTGCGCATACCGACGCGATCCATCGTGTGCAGGATCTGACGCTGCAGGTTGGACTCATCCACCACGTCCATGTCGATGATCCCGATCGTGCCCACTCCCGCGGCCGCGAGATATAATGCCGCCGGCGAGCCCAGCCCGCCGGCGCCGAGCAAGAGGACCTTGGAGTCCAGTAGCTTCATCTGCCCCTTTTCGCCGACCTCCGGCAGAAGGAGGTGGCGCTGGTAGCGCAGTCGCTGGTTCGCGCTCATGGTCTGGGGCGCTGACCACGCGCGACCTTCGTCCTTCCACTTATTAAAGCCCCCGGCCATGGAGACCACGTCTTGATAGCCCAGCTCCTGGAGGGTTTTGGCGGCAAAGGCGCTGCGAGTGCCGCCCGCGCAGTACACCGCAATCGGGGCCGTCTTGTCGGTGATGCGACCCTCGATGGAAAACTCCAGCTGACCACGCGGCACGTGAATCGCGCCCGCCAGAGCGCCCTGCTCGTACTCGTCGGGTTCGCGCACGTCAAGGATCGTGAGTTGGTCGAGTCGCGAGGCGACGTCTTCGGGGGTGACTTCGCGGATTTCGGACTTGGCGGCGTTCAGCAGGTCTCGGGGTGACGACATCAGCGCTCCTTAACTGGTGGAGAAATCTTACTGGTCAGGTCAACAATGGCACTCGCCTGGTAGACCTCGGACCGTGGATCTTCGCAGCCTGCTCGCGGCCCGGCGCATGAGCCGCTCCTTTGACGGTACGCCGGTCGATCTCGAGTGGCTCGGGGAACTGTGCGCCGAGGCGCTGTGGTCCCCCACGGCCGGCAACGCCGCTGGCGTGCGATGTCACCTCATTGACGCGACGCACGTGAAGGAGTTCCTCGACGTCGCCACGGACCCTGAGTGGCGCGAGACCTCTCGGCGCTACGAGGGACTCTCGCGAGCGGGTGCGGCGGTGCTTGTCACGTCGCGACCGCAGGACTATCTCGCGCGCTACGCCGAGGCGGACAAGTCGCCCTCGGGACTGTCGCAGCGCGACGCCTGGCCCCTGCCGTACTGGCACACCGACGCCGCCATGGCGACAATGGCGCTCTTACTCCTCCTTGAGGAGAGCGGCTGGCAGGCGACGATCTGGGGCAACTTTCGTCATGGCGCCGCCGTGCGCGACTGGGCAGATATCAGCGACGAAGAGCTCTTTGCGAGCGTGCTGATTGGGCGCGCCGACGCGAACGATGTGCGCTCGGCTTCGCTCGAACGAGGCGTCCCGTCGCGGTCCGAACGCGTGCGCCGCGTCTTTTAGTTCGACAGAGCACTCAAGTACTCGACGATGGCGCGCAGAGAAAAAGCCGTCGCGCCCTTATTGACATACCCTCGGGGCCCATCCGCGCGAGCCGGCCCGGCGATGTCCAGGTGCGCCCACGGCTTGCCCGCGGTGAATCTCCGCAGTATCAAGGCGGCCACGATGGACCCCCCGACCAACGGCTTACCGATGTTCTTCATGTCGGCAACGTCGGACTCAATGTGGACCTCGTACGCGTCGACCAGTGGCAGTCGCCACAACGTCTCGCCGGAGACACCCGACGCGGCGATGAGTTGTTCGGCCAAGCCTTCGTCCGTCGCGTAGATCGCTCCAACCTCATCACCGAGTGCGGTCTTCTGGGCGGCGGTCAGCGTGGCGACATCGATGATGGCGTCGGCGTCGGTCTCGGCGGCGAGGCTCAACCCATCGGCCAGGATCAGACGGCCTTCGGCGTCGGTGTTGAGAACCTCAATGGTCATGCCGTTTCGAATCGTGAGAACGTCGCCGGGCTTGGTCGCGTTGTCACCCACCAGGTTTTCGGTGAGCGGGGCGATCGCGGTCACACGAACGCGCAGACCGAGCTGACTGGCGACCGACGTGGCCCCCATGACAATGGCCGCTCCGCTCATGTCGGTCTTCATGGTCATCATGCTCTCGGCGGCCTTGAGCGACAGTCCCCCCGAGTCGAAGGTCACACCCTTACCCACGAGCGCGACGTGGGGCATCGTGGCGCCTGGTTCGGGGTCGTAGGTGACATAGACGAGACGAGTGGGCTGGGCCGAACCCAGACCCACCCCCAGCAGTCCCCCCAGTCGCTCGTCGCGGATCTTCGACTCCGTCCACACGCGGACGTCGATGTGAGGATCCGCACTCAGTCGTGACTCAATCTCCGCCGCGAGAACCCTCGGCGGCAGCGAGCTGGCGGGAGTGTCCACCAACTGCTTCGCCCAGTTGACGCCGTCGCCAATGCGCGCTCCGCGTTCGACGCCACGGGTGACTTCGTCGTGAACCGAGACGGGCGGCAGCGGACTACCGATGGGAACGATCTCCACACTCGAGGTCACGTCGCGGGTCTTGTAGGTGTACGACACGAGCAGAGCGCCCTCGACGACCGCTTGAGCGATCGTCCCGGGGTGGTCGAGGCCCTCAGTCGGAAGAAAGAATGCGAAGCCGCCCTCGCCCGCAGCTCGCGCGGCGCTCGCTCCGGCCAGCCGGTAGGCCGCGACCGACTGAACGTCTTGACCGATTGAGACCAGGGCCACATTGGCGCCATCGAGCGATCGCAGCACGGCGATCGATCCGGGGTCGTTCTTTAGTCCCTGGCCGAGGCACCACTGCGCGCTCAGCGACGTGGGCGCGTCCACGCCCGCCTGGGCGACGGTGGGGCTGATGGTACCGGCGCCGTCACGCATCACCACGGGTACCGCGATGGTGGGCGCGCCCAGCGCCTCTTTGATGGACGAGACGCGAGCCGTGCGAGACATTTTCATCCTTTCATCGGCCCAACGCACGTGAAGAAGTTCGCGGCGTCGAACGCGCTCACCCGTCGGGTGCACGTTCCATTGTGTCAAAACTCGTGCCAATCTCCCGAAAATCGCCGCCTTACGTAAGTTGACACTTACGTAAGGACTTGCTAACGTAAAGACGTGGAGACGCTACTGAAGACCTTGAGCGAGACCAAGCGATGCGAGATCGTACGGCTCGTGTGGAGCGAGGAGAAGACGGCGAGCGAGATCGCGGCACACTTTCCCTCGGTCACGCGCTCGGCAATCTCCCAACACCTGGGCGTGCTTCGCCGCAGTGGCCTCGTGAGCGAGCGACGCGAGGGGACGCGACGGATGTACTGCGTCAATCACACCGAGGTGGCCCGACTTCGCGACTTTCTGGACTCGTTTTGGACGAACAGTCTCGAGAAGTTGCGCGACCTCGCCGAATCGAGCGAACAAGTGAAAGGACAGTTATGAGTGAAGCAGTGAGAGAGATCGTGGTGGAGGCCTCCCCCGCGACGGTATTCCCCTACCTCGTCGACCCCGACCTGATGGTCCAGTGGCTGGGCCGATCCGTGAAACTCGATCCGCGGCCCGGTGGCATAGTTGAAGTGAATTGTGGCGGGAATGAGGGCGCGGGAGAGTTCATCGACATCGTGAGCGACGAGCGCGTCGTGTTCACCTTCGGGTGGAGTGAGCCGGGACATCCGATCCCTCCCGGTTCAACCGAAGTTGAGATCAGCCTGACGCCTCAGGGTGAGAACACGCTGGTGCGCCTCACTCACCGCGGTCTACCCGAGGACGCCGTCAGCGATCACGAAGACGGCTGGGGGTACTACTTGACCCGCCTCGAGAAGATCATGGCCGGCGAGACGCCGGAACCCGATATGAACTAACGGCGCAACGAAGGTGCCGCCACCGGTGTGGCGTTACTCAGCGCTTCGCGAGCGTGGTAGCTCGAACGCGTGAGTGGCGAGGACTGCACGTGGCGAAGACCGAGGCGTCGCCCGCGCTCAGCGAGGTCGTCGAACTCCGAGGGCTCCCAGTACCGCGCGACGGGCAAGTGGCGCTCCGTCGGGCGCAGGTATTGTCCGATGGTCACGATCTGTACGCCCACTGCGGCCAGGTCGGCCAAGGTCTCTTCCACTTCGTCGGCACTCTCACCCAACCCGACCATAAGTCCGGACTTGGTGACCAGCCCCGCCTCAGCCCCCCGCGCGAGCACGGTGAGTGAGCGCAAGTAGCCCGCACTCGGGCGAACGGCGCGCTGGAGGCGAGCGACGGTCTCGACGTTGTGATTGAGCACGTCGGGTCGTTCATCGATGAGGATGCGCAGCGAGTCGGGATCGCCGCGCAAGTCGCTGGTCAACACCTCGACGTCGGTGCCGGGTGAGCGCTCGCGAATGGCGCGCACACTCGCCGCAATGGCGCCCGCTCCTCCATCGGCGAGATCGTCACGCGCGACGCAGGTGATCACGGCGTGAGCCAACTTGAGGCGTACCACCGCTTCGGCGACACGTTCGGGTTCGGTGGGATCGAGCGCGAGAGGCTTACGAGTATCGACCAGGCAGAAACCGCAGGCTCTGGTGCATCGCTCGCCATTCACCATGAACGTCGCGGTACCTGAGGCCCAGCACTCAAAGATGTTGGGGCACCCGGCCTCTTCACAGACCGTCACCAACCTCAAGTCCTCGGTCAATTTACGCAGGGACTGATACTCACTGCCCATATGAGCTTCGATGCGCAACCACTCCGGCTTGCGCGTCGTGATCGCCAGACCCGCATCGGGGTCAACGCCCGCTTTGCGCAGACGACGAAGAAGGGGGCGCTCGTCGGATGTCGTCGCGGCGCTGCGGTCAACCGCCGCGACGCGCGCCACACTGCCAAGCTCGCGATCGAGTGCTTCGCCCAGTGCGGCTTCCACCTCAAGCGAACCCACCCGAAGCCCGAGCGACGTCATCGACGCCACGGGCTTATCGGGAATGCCACACGGCACGATGGCGGCGAATCCCGAAAGATCGATGTCTACGTTGAGCGCCACGCCGTGCAGTGTGCGTCGCAGTCCGTTCTCATTGCGCTCAGTGCGCACGCCCACGGCGGCGATCTTGGCCGGGTGCGAGTCGAGTCGAGCCCACACCCCGGGGTAGCCCTCCAGTCGACCCACGTCGCCGAGCAGTCTCTCGGGATCGAAAGAACGGACCGTGGCGATCACCGCGTCCTCTAAGTGGCGAACGTGCATCTTGCCAGTGGCTGGATCATCGGCCACCGTGACGATGGCCCAGGCGACGACCTGGCCCGGGGCGTGATAGGTGACGTCCCCGCCACGGTCGGCGTCAATGACGACCGCGTTCAGCTGAGACGGCGGTATGAGGAAGTTCTCCTCGTGCGTACGCACGCCGCGCGTGTAGGTCGGAGGATGCTCGAACAATAAGACGTAGTCGTCGCTCGCCTGGAGCAGCGCCCGCTGAAAATCGTTCGCCTCGGCGAACGAGACGCGACCCAGATGGCGGCGGCGCAGCATCTAGCGATCGCTCTCGAGGTCCAGTCCCGCGAGCAGCTCACCGACCCGCTCGAGGTACATGGCCGCAGCAGTGGGCTCACAGACGCGATGATCAAAGGAGAGGCCGAGCACCACGCGACGACCAATCTCAATCCTCGAGTCGCCCTGAGACACCACCGGTACCGCGCGTACCGCCCCCATCGACAGAATCGCCACTTCGGGTTGAATGATGATGGGCTTTGACCACAGCGTGTTCTGAGTGGGCGCGCCCGCCACGGTGAAGGTCCCGCCCATCAAGTCATCGGCCGTGAGTTGTCGCGTGAGCACGCGAGCGTCGAGTTCATTCACGCGTCGCGCGAGAGCGCGCAAGGTCAGCCCGGCTGCGGCGTGCACGACGGGCACCAACATGCCGTCGTCCGCGATGGATCGAACGAGTCCGAGGTTGACCGTGCGGTGCAGCGTCAGTTGGTCGCCCTCGTAGGTCGCGTTCAAATACTCAAACTCCCCTAGGGCCCGTACTGCCGCCAGGGCCACAACCATCTCGTCGCTGATCGACTCGCCGTCACGCGTGGCGCGACCGAGCGATTCGAGTTCTGCGAAGATCGCCCCGTCCACTTCGACGGCGACGAATCCGTGCGGCGTGCTCTGGCTGGAGACGGACATGTGCTGACCCATGCGCCGCTGACCGTTGCTGAGTGGCAGTACCACCTCTTCACTTGGACCTTGGGCCACCGCGCGTTCGGCGTCGCGTCGCGTGATCGCTCCACCGGGACCGGTGCCACGTAACGACGACGCCTCAACGCCGCCGTCACTCAGAATGCGACGCACGACGGGCGAGACGACAACACCCGATGCCGACTCCTCCAGAGGGGCCGGAGGCGTCGGTGAAGGCGCCGGAGTCGTCGGTGTCGGTGTCGGAGCCGGAGCCGGCTCGACCGTCGAACTGGGAACGGCGACTTCGGCGGGCGACTGTGGTGGGGGCGCTGAAGTAATCGGTGCGTCACCTGACTCTTGGATAACCGCAACGCGCGCACCGGTCTCTACAGTGTCGCCCTCACCCGCAAGGATCTCGACCAGAACTCCGGCAGCCGGTGAGGGCATCTCGGAGTCAACCTTGTCGGTCGATACCTCAAAGAGCGGTTCGTCGCGAGCAACCACGTCGCCCACCTTCTTGAACCACTGCGTGATGATTCCTTCGGTGACCGACTCACCCAACGAGGGAAGGGTGACGTCAGCCAAGGTGCAGCCCTCGCCCCGTCAACGCGATGAGCGTTTCGCCAAACGTCTCCGATAGTGACGGGTGCGGCTGAATCAGCACGGCCGCCTCTTCGGCGGTCGCCTCCCAGTTGACGGCGTAGTAACCCGCGCCCAACTGCTCGGTCACCCACGGGCCTGCCATGTGCACGCCCAAGATCTGACCGCCCGATCCATCGGCGCGCTTTTCGGCGATGATCTTGACGACACCGTCGGTGTCGCCAATGATCTTGGCGCGCGAGTTGCCGCCGAAGGGGTCCTTCTTGACGACGACCTCGTAGCCCTTCTCTTTGGCCGCGGCCTCGGTGAGACCCACGAAGGCAACCTCGGGGTTGGAGTAGATGGCCCAGGGAACGCGATCGTAGTCAACGGGGACGGCAGGCTCACCCAAGATCGTCTTGATCGCGACGATCGCTTCGGCGAAGCCCACGTGGGCGAGCTGGGGGGTGCCGGCGACGACGTCACCCACCGCATAGACGTTCGCAGCAGCGGTGCGCATGAAGCCGTCCGCTTCGACGAAGCCGCGATCGTTGATCACGACCCCGGTGCCCTCACCGAGCAGTCCCTCGGTACGGGGCCGACGTCCCACCGACATCACGATCATGTCGGTCTCGACGCTCTCCGCACCTTCCATCTCAATCGTCGTGGAGCTCTTCTTCGGCGTGTGCCCGGTGATGTTGACGCCGGTGCGAATATCGATGCCGCGCTTCTTAAAGGAACGGCTCACGACGTTCGCGACCTCGGTGTCGCACCCCATGAGCAGAGTGGGCAACGCTTCGAGAATGGTGACTTCGGAACCCATGTCGGACAGGAGCGAAGCGAACTCACAACCAATTGCTCCTCCGCCGATGACGACCGAGCGCTTGGGTAATGCGGTGAGGTCCAAGAACTCGTCCGAGGTCACGACGATCTTGCCGTCGACCTCGAAACCAGGCAGAGTGCGCGGCACCGAACCGGCGGCGAGGATCACGTTCTTACCTTGGGCCACGACGCCGGCGTCGGCGCCATCGACCACGTTCACGATGAGGTTCGCGTCCAGACGCCCCGTACCGTCGAAGATGGTGACTTTGCGGCCCTTCAGCAGGCCGGACAGACCCTTGAAGAGGCCATCGACGATCTCGTTCTTGCGGGACTGGCTGACCGCAAAGTCCACGCTCACGCCGGTCGTGGCGATTCCAAAGTCGCTTGAGTGCTCCACCGTTCGGCGCACGTGGGCCGTCTCGAGGAACTCCTTGGCGGGCACGCAGCCGCGGTGCAGGCAAGTTCCTCCCACCTTGTCGCGCTCGACGATGGCGACGTGGAGTCCGGCCGCGGCACCGTAGAGGGCGGCGGCGTATCCACCAGGTCCTCCGCCAATGACGACTACGTCAAACTGCTGGACCTCGTTCACCACAATCATTCCCTTCGGTTGGACAGCCGTATCCCCCGACGCAAAATCCTAATGTTTGTGGACCTATCCCCTCACGGGGCTCTAGGAGTGTCGGGCGCTCTGTGAGTCGGCGGCAGCAGTAGCGAGGGCGTCGACGAACTCGTTCATGGGGTCCCCGGAGTGACCTTTTACCCACGAGAAGGTAACGGGTCGTCCGCCTTCGAGAACGAGGGGAATGAGTGTCTCCCAGAGATCGCGATTGGCAACTGGCTTGCCGGCCGTGTTCTTCCAGTTTCGACGTTGCCACCCCAGATACCAGCGATCCTGGAAGCACTTCACGACGTACGTGGAGTCGCTCACGATTTCGATTGGCCCCTCGGGATGCGCGCGCAGCGCCTCGATCACCGCCATGACCTCCATGCGTTGGTTCGTCGTATGGGCATCGGGGCCACTGCCGTAGTCGTCGGAGCCACTGGCCCAACCCCAACCGCCGGGTCCCGGGTTACCGCGGCAGGCGCCGTCGGTATAGACGTGGATCATATGACGCGCGTGATCCAGGCGTCCGGGTCCTCTGTAAAGCGGGTCACGGCTGGCGGCAGGTCCCCGCGCAGCACTTGTCCAAGGGTGACGTGTTCGAGCACTTCGCGTAGCGCTCCTCGTACGGCCACCCACACGTCACGCAGATGCTTGGCTTCGCCTTCGTAGATGAGAGTCTCGGGCCGCATCCCTCGCACGCCCGCCATCGGACCGCTCACCACACGCAATACGTCGGCAATGTAGATCGAATCGGGGTCCCGAGCCAGTTTGAACCCTCCCTCGGGGCCGCGCTGACTGGTGACAAGGCCCCCGCGGCGCAAGTCGCTCAGGATCGCGCCGAGGAACTTGGCGGGCAGGTCCTGTTCGTGCGCCAGATGCTCGGCACTCACCGAGATGTCACTCGCCGCCAGGGTGAGGAGTGCGCGAATCGCGTATTCGGCCTTGGCGGGAACCTGCATGGTTCCATTCTGCCGTACGCATTGTGTAAATGGGGCGCCTCGGGCCCAAACTTCTAGAGTGAGGGGCGTGTTCGACCTCTCTACGCGGCGTCTTTATCTGTGCGTGGGCGTGCGAGACGACATGATCGACTTCCTTTCGGCTGTACTGCGTGGAGGCGTCGACGTTGTCCAACTGCGCGAAAAGGGCCTCGGTCTGACCGCCCAGCGAGAGGCCGCACGCGCGATGGCACCGATCTGTCGCGAGTTCGACGTTCCCTTCATCGTGAACGACTCCCCCGAACTCGCCCTTGAGGTCGCCGCCGACGGCGTGCACGTAGGTCAAGACGACGTGAGCGTCGAGCGTTGTCGCGAGCTGCTCGGCGACGAGGCGATTGTCGGTCTGTCGACTCACTCGGACGTAGAGTTCGACGACGCTCTGACCCGCCCCGCCAGTTACTTCAGCGCCGGTCCGATTGTGGCAACGCCCACCAAGCCGGGTCGTAAGGGGACGGGACTCGAGTACGCGATAACGAGTCAGCGCCGCAGCGACCGTCCGGTCTTCATTACCGGCGGGGTGAACGAATACAACGTCGCCGACCTCGTCGCATTGGGACTTCGCCACTTCGTCGTGGTCCGAGCACTCACCGAGTCCTCGGACCCGCACGCAACGGCGCGAACCTTACGGCGTGCGCTCGATGGCGCACTAGCGGTGGCGGTCGAGCCAACCTAAGAGGGTCGCCACCATTCGCGGGTCGGCGCGCAGTTGATGACCCGCCCCTTGAATGAGTCGCAGTTCCGCTCGACCCTCGGCCGCCGCGACGAGGTCGCGCGCGTCGGACGCGGGCACCTCAATGTCGTCGGTGCCGTGACCGATCAAGAGACGACGCGGTGGCAGTTGGGCTATTGCGCCCACTGGGTCAATCGCGAGAATGTCGCGGTACAGGTCGGAGGGCGACAACAGATCATTACCGTCGCCGACCACGCCCGAGATCTGTACCGCGCGGTGAATCTCTTCGGGCGAACGGCACCAGGCCGCCAGGTGCGCGGGTGCCGCGAAGGTCGCCACTCCGCGCACGCGCTCGTCACCCGCCGCCACCGCAAGTGCGAGGGCCCCACCAAAGCCGAAGCCGGCGAGGGACACGCGAGGTTCGCCCACGGCGACGCGATCCATGATCGTGGCCAGGTCCTCTCGCCACTTGGTGGGAGAAAAGGTGCCAGTACTTCCCCCCACCCCCGAGAGCGTGCCCGTGGCGACCAGCCAGCCCGACTCATTCGCGACGTGCTCGGCCAACTCGGGCAAGAGACCGGCCGCTTGGCGACCCATGCCCATGAGTCGAGGCAAACCGTGCACCAGAACGAGAACGTGGCCCGCCACCGGTCGGGCGCTCGAGTTCGAAATGCGCAGATCGAGGGTCGACGTGCCGCTGGTGAGTTGCTCATGATCGAGCACGAGAGTTAAATGCCTAGGCGTTGGGCCAGTAGCTCGCGGTGGTAGGTCGGGTCACCGAGGAAGAGTTCTGAACTCTTGGCGCGCTTGAAGTACAGGTGCGCGGGGTGTTCCCACGTGAATCCGATGCCACCGTGAATCTGAATGTTCTCCGCCGCACAGTGAAAGTACGCCTCGGAACAGAACGACTTGGCCAAGCTGGCCGCGATCGGTAATTCATCGTTTCTCTCCTGGGACGCCCAGGCGGCGTAGTAGGCGGCCGACTTCGCCGACTCCACGTCGAGGAGCATGTCGGCGCACTTGTGCTTGATCGCTTGAAACGAGCCGATCGGCCGTCCGAACTGCACGCGGTTCTTGGCGTAGTCAACCGATGCGTCGAGGACTCGTTGCGCCCCGCCCACCTGCTCGGCCGCGAGCGCGGATTCGGCGATCTGCACGGCCGCCTCCAGGCCCTCGAGTGCGCCTCCGTCGTCGCCGACCAGCGTCGCCGGGGCCTTGGTAAAGACCAAGCGACTCTGCTTGCGCGTCTGGTCCATCGTCGCCAGGAACTCCTTTTCCACGCCCGAGGCACCTCCGTCCACCGCAAAGAGCGACAGTCCCTTGTCGCTCTTGGCCGGGACCAAGAGCAAACTGGCCGTGGAACCGTCGGTCACGAAACTGCGCACACCCGAGAGCGTCCAACTGTCGCCGTCGCGCTCGGCCGTCGTCGTGGTGGTCGACAGGTCCCATCCGCCCGCGTCATCGGTCAGGGCCACCGTCGCGATCGTCTCGCCCGAGGCAATGCCCGGCAGGTACGTGGACTTGGCCGCCTCGTCACCCACGAGCAAAAGAGCATTCGCCGCCAACGCCACGGTCGAGAAATACGGTGAGCACAATAGGGCGGCGCCCATCTCTTCAAAGACCACGTACAACTCGACCGGACCAAATCCCTGCCCGCCGTACTCCTCGGGAATTCCGAGTCCCTGGAGGGCCAGTTCGTTGGCCATCTGGGCCCACACCGCGGGGTCGTACCCCTCCTCGGTGGCCATGAGACGGCGAACTTCGGCTTCGGGCGACTTCTCTTCCAAGAACCGTCGCACCATCTTGCGAAGTTCTTCCTGTTCTTCGCTGAAACCAAAGTTCATGACGGCCCCTCTTCGTACGTGGCGCACTGCACCAGGATCGAGATTACTCACTCGCCACCTCGCATTTATTCGTGGCAGGCTGAGTTCCGTGGACAACGTAGAACTGGTCTGGTCTGACGCCCTGAGCGAAGTTCACCGCTTCGTCGTGGGTCCGATCGCCAACAATGTCTACGTCGTGCGGTGTCGGCGCACGGGCGAGGCGGCGCTGTTGGATGCCGCCAACGAGCACGATCGGCTCTTAGAGGTGGCGCGCCACCTGGGCGTCACGTCGGTCCTCGAAACCCACGGTCACTGGGATCACATCGGTGCGGTCGAGGCGGTGCGTGAAGCCGGCATCGATGTGTGGGTGCGCCAAGAAGACGCTCACCTCCTGCCCGGCTACGACCATCTCTTGGAGGACGACGACGTCCACCAAGTCGGACAGCTGCGCCTGCGCACGATCCACACGCCCGGCCACACACCGGGCAGCATCTGCTTCGCGCTCGAGAACACTCCCGTTCTCTTCACTGGTGACACCCTGTTTCCGGGCGGTCCGGGCAACACCACATTCGAGGGCGGCAGCTTCTCGAGCATCATTGCGTCAATCGACGAGCGACTATTTGGGGCGTACAACGACGCCGTGACGTTCTGGCCCGGACACGGCGCGCCCTCCACGATCGGCGCCGAGCGCGCGCACCTGGACGAATGGGTCGAGCGGGGCTGGTAGATAGCTGTCAGTGATTCCTAGTGGGCCGGTAGGCTTCGCGTTGTGCCAAAAACGCTCCTAGAACTTCGCAATCTCCACGTCGAGGCTGAGGGTTCGGTCATTCTGCGCGGCGTCGACCTGGTCGTGAACGAGGGCGAAGTGCACGCCCTCATGGGTCCCAACGGCGCGGGCAAGTCAACACTCGCGAGCGTCATCATGGGACACCCGGGATATCACGTCACGGCCGGTGAAATCCTCCTACGCGGAGAGAACATATCCACTTGGACCCCCGACGCGCGGGCGCGCGCGGGCATATTCCTCGCTTTTCAGTACCCCGAAGCGATTGGCGGTGTCTCGGTCGTCCAGTTCTTGCGCCAGGCCATTGCCGCGCGCAAGGGCCTCGAGGAGTTGAGCATCCTCGAAGTCCGCCTGGACTTGGCCGAATGGATGGACCGCCTCGGCATCGACAGCGCCTTCGCCGAGCGACACCTCAACGAGGGATTCTCGGGCGGTGAGCGCAAGCGCAACGAAGTGCTCCAGATGGCCCTGCTCGAGCCGGTGGTCGCACTGCTGGACGAGACCGACTCGGGACTCGAC
The DNA here is from genome assembly GCA_049801955.1 of Acidimicrobiales bacterium. Classification (GTDB taxonomy): domain Bacteria; phylum Actinomycetota; class Acidimicrobiia; order Acidimicrobiales; family RAAP-2; genus RAAP-2. The sequence continues at coordinate 36,135 of JBARLO010000056.1, read as the reverse complement.
ATCGACGCACTGCGGGTCGTTGCCCGTGGCGTGCGCACGGTTCGTGAGCAGCACCCCACGATGGGCGCGGTCGTGGTGACTCATTACGTGAAGTTGCTCGACGAGATCCGACCCGACGTCGTTCACGTTTTGGTGGACGGACGTATCGTGCACAGCGGCGACGTCGACTTGGCCCAACTCATCGACCACGACGGCTACGACGCGTGGCGACCGGTCAGCGCGTGAGCAGCTTTAACGCCCGGCGCGTTCGCAACGACATCCCCCAGTTGACGCGCCAGGTACACGGGCGCACCATTACCTACCTCGACTCTGGGGCCAGTTCGCTGCAACCGCGCGCCGTGATCGACGCCATGAGCACCTACTACCGACTGCGACACGCCAACGTGCATCGCGGTGTCTACCAGACGGCCAACGAAGCCACTGAGGCCTACGAAGACTCTCGCGCGGCCGTGGGACGATTCATCGGCGCCCCCGCCCCGGCCAACGAAATCGTCTTTACCAAGAACACCACCGAGTCCATCAACCTCATCGCCAGGGTCTGGGGAACCGCCCACTTGGGTCCGGGCGACGTGGTGCTCGTCACGGAGATGGAGCACCACGCCAACATCGTGCCGTGGTTCCAATTGCGCGAAGCGACCGGCGTGGAGGTTCGCTTCATCCCGGTGGGCGACGACTACCGTCTCGATCTCACCAACCTCGATGAGCTCCTGCGCGGCGTGAAACTCCTGTCGGTGACCGGGATGTCTAATGTGCTGGGGACCAAGAACAACGTGCGAGAACTCGCGAACGCGGCCCACGGCGTCGGCGCCCTGATAGCCGTGGACGGCGCGCAGTCCGTCGCCCACGGGCCCATTGATGTCGATTCCCTCGACGTCGACTTTCTCGCCTTTTCGGGGCACAAGATGCTCGGTCCAACGGGCATCGGCGTGCTGTGGACCCGTGAGAGCGTGCTCGACACGATGGGACCATTCCTGGGCGGTGGCGGCATGATCGCCGACGTTCGCCTGGACGGGTTCACTCCGGCCACGAGTGTCGCTCGCTTCGAAGCCGGCACTCCCCCTATTGCCGAAGCCGTCGGCCTCCACGCGGCGGTGCGCTACCTCGAGGGGCTGGGAATGGACAACGTGGCCGCTCACGAGCGCTCCCTCACCGAGGACGCGCTCGCACGACTTGAATCGACCTTCGACGAACGGATCCGGGTGATTGGTCCGCCGACCGTGATCGATCGCGGCGGGGTCATCAGCCTCGACGTCGAGGGCGTGCACCCGCACGATGTCGCTCAAGTACTCGACGAGTTCGGGGTCTGCGTGCGACCCGGACACCACTGCGCGAAGCCCCTGATGCGCCGGTTCAATCTGGCGGCCACCGCCCGAGCTTCTTTTGGTCCCTACTCACTGAGTGACGACACGACGGTACTGATCGAGGCCCTCGAGCACGCGCTCAAGATGTTTGGCTGAGTCGTGTCGAATCTCGAAGACCTCTATCGCGAGATCATCCTCGATCACTACCGCTCACCGCGCAACCGTGGCGAACTCGCCACCCCGCCCGCCCACAAAGTCGAGGGCTTCAATCCATTGTGCGGCGATGAAGTAACCGTCTACTTAGACGTAGAGGACGGCGTGCTGCGCGACATCAAGCTGACCGGACACGGCTGTTCGATCTCTCAGTCCTCGTCCTCGCTCATGAGCACGGCCGTCAAGGGCAAGGGCCTCGAGGACGTGCAGGCAACGATTACCCAGTTCAAGGAACTCATGACCGCGTCGAACACATCGCCCGAGGACGAGTCGAGTGAGAACAACCTGCGCTCCCTGGGTGAGTTGGCTGCCCTGGCCGGTGTCGTGAAGTTCCCGGTGCGCATCAAGTGCGCCACCCTGGCCTGGAACACCTTGCAACAGGGGCTCTCGGAGATCTCCGCCTAAATCGAGATACGACTCAGGGGTTGCAGGGCACCGGGTCGTAGTTCGGCACTGACACCAAGGTCGGGTTCGTCGTGGTGGTCGTGGCGACCGAATGGTGCTTACCTGACCTTGCCGTCGTTGCGGTCGTGGCGGACGGCGTCGTGGTGGTCGTGACGACCGGCGGTTGTGGGGTCTGGCCCGCTTCATTCGGCGGTGGGTCGGCGGGTGCCGCCAGGGTGTTACCAAAGATGTCGACCAGCATCTGTTGGGTCGCGGGCTGATCGACGTAGAGCACGTCACCTAAGTCGGCGTTGTCCGCGGCGTACGTCGGCAGGGTCCAGGTCTGGACTGAGTTGGGGTTGATGCCGTGGAAGCGCTCGGCGAGTCCGATGAGCTCATTGAGTGAAAAGTTCTGGTCCAAAGCAATGCCCTGGGGCAACTTCGAGAGGAACGAGTTCAAGGTGAAGGGGTTGTAGAGCTTCTTGGCGCGCGCAATCAACGCGCGCAAGAACGCGTCTTGTCGATCGATGCGTCCAAAGTCGCTCGTCGGGTCGTACATCCAACCCGCGTTGTAGAGATCGTCGGCCCCCGAGTCCGTCGAGCCCCAGATGACCGGCGGGAAGACCTTGGCGTGATCGACGTTGTAGTAGAAGTGGCGGCTGCGCGACAGCGCCAGGGCTTGAAAGCCCGTCACGATCTGGCAACCGGGGTGCAGGATACGCAGTCCCGAGTAGGGGTCCCAGGACGGGTAGCGAAAGTACAGGTAGACCCCGCCCACCGCGTCGGCGGCGTTAATGAGGCCAGCGAAGCTCACGACGACGGTCTGATTGATCTTGATGCCGAAGTTCGCGGTGATGGTCTGAGCCAGGAGTGAGGGGCCGTTGCCGAAGTTGACGTTGATGCGGTTGAACTTTCCGTACAGCGCCTGGTTCGCGAGCAGGGTGACCATCGTGTCGCGGGGAATCGAGATCATGTTGATCGTGCCCGCTGAGGGGTCGACGTGAACGATCTTCACGCTGTCGCTGCGCTGGCCGTCCACGGTGTCACTCGTGGCACCCGTCTGGCGCGCGAGGAGTCCGGTCAGGCCCGCGCGCGAGTCCGAACCGATCAACAAGATATTGAAGGGCTGACCCGAGATCGGCGGTACTTCGCCCGAGACCGTGATCTTGTGGATCTTGTCGAAGCGCCAGTTCGCGTAGAGGTAGCTGCCGCCCACGACGGCGGCAACCAGCACGACGAGCACGACGAAGCCGATCGCGACGCGTCGTCCTACGCGACGCTTGGACTTGTGGCGACGCTTGACGCCCTCTCGACCCTCGACGGCGTCGCCCAGAGCGAGCAGTCGGTCCTGATTGGCGAGATCTCGTCGAGAGTGGTGGCGACCAGAACCGGGCGAATCGTCACGTCCATTGGCCATCGTGCGAGTTTACCCGTGGAGCCTTGCGAATTGATTACAGCGTCGCGCCACGAAAGTGCTCGTAGCCGTCGCGCTCAAGGGTTTCGGCGAGCTCCGGACCACCCGTTTCGACGATCCGACCGTCGCTCATGACGTGAATCATGGTCGGCGGTAGTTCCAGCAGCAGTCGACGGAAGTGCGTGATGGCGAGCACGCCACAGTTCCATTCCGTAGTCGCGGCCACCAAACGACGCGCCACCGCGTCTAACGCGTCCACGTCCAGTCCCGAGTCAACTTCGTCGAGCACCGCAAACTTAGGTTGCAGGACACCGAGTTGGACCATCTCGGCGCGCTTGCGCTCGCCACCGGAGAGGTCCACGTTCACGAAACGATCGAGTAGCTCGGGTCGCAGTTCGATGCGCTGCGCCTCTTCGGCGAGGCGGCGACGCAGAGTCTTCTTGTCGGCCCCCGCGGCTTCGAGGAGATCAAAGACGCGAACGCCGGGAATCTCGAAGGGATGCTGGAGCACCAACAAGAGTCCCGCACGGGCCCGATCGGTCGGTGTGAGGGTCAAGAGCTCCACCCCGTCGATGGTCACCGAACCGTCGAGAACGCGATATCCAGGGTGTCCGCTCAGCGCGTGGGCGAGAGTCGACTTGCCCGAACCGTTCGGGCCCATGATCGCGTGCACCTCACCTGAGTGCATGACCAACGAGAAGCCCTTCAGGACCTCTTTGTCGCCCACCGCCACGTGCAGGTTCTCAATCTTCAGTGTCGACGTCACGGCAGCACGACCTCCAAGCGACCCTCTCGTTCGACGACGTCGTAGTGCGCCACCGGCTTAGTCGCGGGAAGGGTCATCGCCGCCCCGTCGCAGAGACGAAACATCGAGCCGTGTCGCTCGCACTCAATCTCTTTGGTCTCGACGTCCACTTCGCCGTCGGAGAGGAAGAACTCCTCGTGGCTGCATCGGTCATCGAGCACGAAGACCTCTGTATCGACCCGCACGGCCACCAAGGTGCGGCCCTCAATCTTTAGTTGACGAGGGACACCCTCTTCGAAGTCCGCCAGTGTTCCGATGTCGGCGTCACTCACGTCGCCACCACCACCACGCCCGAAAGCACCGACGTCACGTCGCGCTCGACTAACTCGGCCAGTTCGCTCGGCAGTGCGGCCAGCATCTCGTTGAAGAAGCCTTGAATCATGAGACGCTGAGCGTCCTCGCGGCTCACCCCACGCGACTCGAGATACCAGCGTTGCAGTTCATCGAGTGGTCCCACGCTCGAGGCGTGCGCGCACATGACGTCGTTCTCTCGGATGTCCAGATTCGGCACGCTGTCCGCGTGCGCCGACTTCGACAACAGGAGATTGTGATTGGTCTGTCGCGCGTCGGTGCGTTTCGCGCCCTTTTCGATCTCTATGAGACCGGTGTAGATGGATCGCGACTCGTCGGCTACTGCCCCCTTGGACAGCAACGTCGAGGTCGTGCGAGCCCCCACGTGAAACTGGCGAGTGCGAAAGTCGTGCACCTGGTCACCCGAGCCGAGAAAAGTGGTGCGCAACTCGTTCGACGCGCCTGGTCCGAACAGTTCGGCGTCGTTGCGCGAGCGGTCGTAGTGCCCGCCCAGTCCGATGACCGCCTGCTGCAGGCGAGCGTCGCGACCGAGTCGACCCGTCGTGCGCGCGACGTGCCAGGCACTCGCGTCCAGGCGCTGATAGGTCACCAGTCGTAACGACGCGTCGTCGTCGACGCGATACTCGCTCACCGGGACCACGAGCGCGTCGCGGCCGCCTTCGAAGTACTCGACGACCGTCACGCTCGCCCCGCGACCGACCACGATCTGGGTACGAGAAAACGACGCCGCGCTCGAGGACTCATTGAGAACCACGATCGGATCTCGGACTTCGGTCCGCGCCTCCACTCGAATAACAGTCGTCGAGGGCGCGAGCGCGATGTTCAAGAGAGCGAAACTGTCGCCGGCGTAGCGCACGATCAAGCTCTCGTCGTGCAGCGACGGCGCGGCGTCCGCAAACTCGACGCTGACCCCAGCGGGCAGATCGCTCACGCTGGTTCCAAAACCGTCAGCGACGCGCACCACGAGACCGGCCCGCTCACACAACTGAGTAGCGAAGGGCGAATCGGCGTCGTGACGAGGCGAACTGGCGACCAAGAAGTGGTCCAGGTCGAGATCCCTGAGGGGGGCGTATCGCCACACTTCGTCGCTCGTGGTTGGTAGGCCCAGGACCTCGAATCGCTCCCAGGCCGAGCGCCGCTCGCCGGCGTCGGGGCGCTCAGAAATGTATGTAGTTGCGGAGTCGGCGAAGGATGTCATAACGAAAGAGGCCTTAGGCAGTGTACTTGTCCCCCTTGGCATCTCTGCGTGCCGACATAGGCTGGCGCATCGACCGAAAGGACCCCGTGGCGTTCTCTTCTCCCGTGATCACCCTCGAGATAGACGCTCACGTCGCCACGCTGTGGCTCGATCGACCCGAGGCGCGTAACGCGCTCGGTAGCGACTTTTGGCGTGACCTGCCCCTCGCGGCGGCTGAGATCGAGGCTGATCGTGACATCCGCGTCCTCGTTGTCGCCGCCCAGGGTCCGCACTTCAGCGTCGGCCTCGACCTCAAGGAGTTTGGAGCTCAACTCACCGAGGGCAGTAGTTCGAACTCTCGCGCGGACTCGAACGCGCGCACCTACGCCAACGTGCGCGCCATGCAGGACTCCGTCACCTCTCTCGCCGCATTGTCCATTCCCGTCATCGCGGCCGTCCACGGATACTGCATCGGCGGTGGCGTCGACCTCATCAGCGCGTGCGATATTCGCGTCGCGTCCTGCGACGCCGTTTTCTCCGTGCGCGAAACCAAGGTGGCCATTGTGGCGGACCTCGGCACGCTGCAGAGGCTGCCGCGCATCATTGGTTCCGGGCACGTGGCCGAACTGGCCTTTAGCGGAAAGGACATCGATGCCCACCGCGCCCTCGCGATGGGTCTGGTGAACTCAGTACACGCCGACGGTGCCGAAGCGGCGTACGCCGCGGCAAAAGAACTCGCTCGAGAAATCGCCGCAAATTCGCCCCTCGCGGTGCGAGGAACCAAGGCGGTGCTGGCGGCGAACGACGGGCGCAGCGTGGACGAAGGACTCGACTTCGTGGCGCGCTGGAACACGATGTATCTGGCCAGCAACGACCTGCGCGAAGCGATGTCGGCCTTTCTGGAGCACCGAGCGCCCAACTTCACGGGCGACTAGCGCCGCTTGAACCAGCGGCCCTTGCGCTGCTTTTTTTCGAGTTCGTCCATTTCACGTCGACGCTGCTCGATGAGTTCGGGGGCGATGGCGTTGACGATCTCGCTGGCCTGAGCAAGTAGATCGCGCCGCTCCTCCAGGGGCACGTCTGGCGGCGGAGGCTCTACGGGTCGGTCCACGAGCGTGCCGTGAGTCCAGCCGACGTCGACGAATCGTCGCTCGTAGGTGAGGCAGTTCTCCGGACACGACCACGGCTGGTCCGGCGCATTTCCCAGCACGCAAAAGCGCGCCACCTCGCCCGACTTGTACGTTCGACTCTGAAAGTGTTTGCACTCTTCGCGCATGGGCATGGGAACATTGTTTCACGTGCCCGTGAACCGTAGGCTTAGCGCTCGTGACGACCGACTTTCGCCTGGATGCGAGCGCCCTTTCTGCCAAAGACGCTAAGGCGGCGGCCCAAGTGTCCGCACGAGCGTTCTTCGACGACGTCTACTTTTCGTACCTTTTGCCCGACGAGCGTACGAGGACGCGAGCTTTGGAACTCCTCTTTTCGAGCCACGTCCGACACGGCGGCGAACACGCTCGTGTCGTCACCGTGCGCGACGAGCGCCGAACGATCATCGGGGTGGCCGTGTGGTTCGCTCCTGGTCACTGGCCGCCGTCGGTGGGCACCCAACTCGCCCAGCTTCCGGTGACCCTGCGCGCGCTGTATCGCCATCCGCGAGCCCTTCGCCGGGGTGCGACCTACCTCAACGCGATTTTGAAAGTGCACCCCAAAGAACATCACTGGTACCTCGCCCTCATCGCCACGGATCCGTCGGTGCAACGACGTGGGGTGGGCACGCTACTCATGAATGACGGCATTGAGAAGATGACGGCGGACAGACTCGGGGGGTACCTCGAAACGCAGAAGGAAGAGAACCTGGCCTTCTACAACCGCTTCGGATTCGTACTGCGCGACACCGTTCGTCCCATGCCCGATGGACCGCCCTACTTCACGATGTGGAAGCCGGCTAACTAGCCGATCGAGCCTTCCATCTGCAGTTCAATGAGCCGCGACCACTCCACCGCGTACTCCATCGGCAGGGTGCGCGTCACGGGCTCGATGAAGCCATTGACGATCATGCCCATCGCCTGACTCTCGGTCAGTCCGCGGCTCATGAGGTAGAACAGTTGGTCGTCGCCGATCTTCGAGACGGTTGCCTCGTGACCAATGGAGGCGTCCTGCTCGTCCACCTCCATGTAGGGGCGAGTCTCCGAGGTCGAGATCTCATCGAGAATCAACGCGTCGCAGCGCACGAAACTCTTGGCCCCCGTAGCACCCTCTTCAACCTTCACCAGACCCCGGTACGCGGTTAGCCCACCGTCCTTGGAGATCGACTTCGACACGATCGTCGAGGTCGTCTCGGGGGCGCAGTGCACCATCTTGGCGCCAGCGTCTTGGACCTGGCCCGCTCCGGCGTAGGCGACTGAGAGCACTTCACCCGACGCCTTGGGGCCCATGAGGTACACCGAGGGGTACTTCATCGTGAGACGTGAGCCGATGTTGCCGTCGATCCACTCCACGTGCGCTTCAGTCTCGGCGCGCGCGCGCTTGGTCACGAGGTTGTAGACGTTGTTCGACCAGTTCTGAATGGTCGTGTAAGTAATGCGCGCACCCTTCAACGCGACCAGTTCCACGACGGCTGAGTGCAGGGAGTCCGTTGAGTACACCGGGGCGGAGCAACCCTCGACGTAGTGAACCTGGGAACCCTCATCGGCGATGATCAGGGTGCGCTCGAACTGACCCATGTTCTCGGTGTTGATGCGAAAGTAGGCCTGCAGCGGCTGGTCGACCTTGACCCCGGGCGGGACGTAAATGAACGATCCCCCGCTCCACACGGCTGAGTTGAGAGCGGCGAACTTGTTGTCGTTGGGCGGGATGATGGTGCCGAAGTACTTGCGCACGAGGTCGGGGTATTCGCGCACGGCGGTGTCCATGTCACAGAACAAGACACCTAGGCGCTCTAGGTCCTCGCGGTTGCGGTGAAAGACCACTTCGGACTCGTACTGCGCAGTGACCCCGGCCAAGTACTTGCGCTCGGCCTCGGGGATGCCGAGTCGCTCGTACGTCGTCTTGATCGCGTCGGGCAGGTCCTCCCAGGAGTTGACCTGGTGGTCAGTGGGCTTGACGTAGTAGTAGATGTCGTTGAAGTCCAGGTCGGGCATGCGCGTCGCGAACCAGGGCAGCATGGGCTTCTTCTCGAAGCGCTTGAGCGCGTCCAAGCGAAACTTGAGCATCCAGGGCTCTTCGCTCTTCATGGACGACATCTCGCGAACGATCTCTTCGTTCAGCCCCTTCTTGGGCTTAAAGACTGACAAGTGCTCGTCAGACCAACCCAACTGGTAACGGCTGAAGTCCAAGTTGTCAATCGCCATTGCGCTCCTTTGGGATAATCCCTATCCACATAGTACTAACTGCCTGCATGGTTCTGACCCAAGTACTGACAGAGTAGAGGGATGTCTGACGCCCCCCGCGCACCCCAACGCCCCACTGAGATCACCCGTCACGGCGATACCCGAATCGACCCGTACTACTGGCTGATGGACCGCGAGAACGAAGAGGTTCTCTCACATCTGCGCTCCGAGAACGACTTTCTGGCCCACGAACTAGCCCCCCTCAAGGCGCTGGAAGACGAACTCTTCATCGAAATCAAGAATCGCGTCGAAGAGACCGATATCTCGGTGCCCGTGCGCAAGGGCCACTGGTGGTACTTCGAACGTACCCGCGAAGGCTTGAACTATCCCATCAGCGTTCGCGTGCCCGCGGCGGACGACGATCTCACGCCACCCGACGTCGATCCGCTCACCACGTTCGCGGGCGAGCAGGTCATCTTGGACGAGAACGTCGAGGCCGGCGAGAGCGACTTCCTCTCGGTGGGCGTTCTCGCCGTCAGCCCCGACGAATCGTGGGTCGCGGTGGGCACCGACTTCGAGGGCAACGAACGCCACCACGTGACGGTCCGTCCCCTGGCGAACCAGGAACCGGTGAGCGACGAACTTGATGACGTCTACTACGGCTTCGCGTGGGCCAGTGACTCACGCCACTTCTTCTACACCCGCGTCGATGACGCGATGCGACCGTGGCAACTCTGGCGACACGAACTCGCCACGCCCTCGAGCACGGACGTCCTCGTCTATGAGGAGCCCGACGCCGAGTACACCGTCTCGGTGGGGCGCAGCCGCGACGATCGGATGATTGTCGTGATGCTGAACTCTTCGATGACGAGCGAAGTGCGCTTTGTGCCCGCCGATGATCCCACCGCTGATCTTCGGGTCCTCGCAGCTCGGCGCCACGGCATCGAATATGGCGTCGAGCACTTCGTGGACGAAACGGGCGTGGCGTGGTGGCTCAAGATCACCAACGAAGACGCCACGGACTTTCGACTACTCGCTCGACCGATCTCTGGCGAAGAGTGGCGAGAAGTCATTGCCGAGCGCCCCGGTAGTCGGCTCGACGGCGTGGATGCCTTCTCGCGCTTCCTCGCCCTCAGCATGCGCGAGGACGGGAGCGCCGCACTGCGACTGGTGCCCCTTCTTTTGGGAGACGACCCCTTCGGTGACGATCTCCTGGCTCGTTCAACTCGGGTGGAGGGTGGGGCCTTTCCCAACACTGTCGCGCTGTCGGCAAATCCCAACGTCGACACCTCCCAGGTGCGCGTCCTCATCACCTCGCTCACCACCCCGCGATTCATTGCCGACGTCGTCGTTGACACGGGCGAGGTCATCGTGCGAAAACAACAAACGGTACGCGGCGGCTACGAGGAGTCGGACTACGTGACCGAGCGTCTCTGGGTGCAAGCAAGCGACCACCTTCAGATTCCCATCTCACTCGTCGCCAAACGCGAGTTCGTGCGCGTCGCGAGTGACGGCACCCTAGAGACCCTCGCTCCTTCGCCCTTTCTGCTCTACGGGTACGGCAGCTACGAGATCTCGATCGACCCGGCCTTCTCGTCGCTGCGCTTGTCGCTGCTCGACCGCGGGGTCATCTTTGCCATCGCTCACATCCGCGGCGGGGGCGAGATGGGCCGCTCGTGGTACGAGATGGGTCGCCTCGCCCAGAAGCCCACGACCTTCAGCGACTTCATCGCGGTGGCGACCGCGCTCATTGAGCGCGGATGGACGAGCCCGGAGCGACTCGCGGCTCGCGGTGGCTCCGCGGGTGGGCTGTTGATGGGTGCCGTCATGAACCAAGCGCCCGAGCTCTTTCACGCGATCGTGGCTGAAGTTCCCTTCGTCGACGTGGTGACCACGATGCTCGACGACTCACTCCCCCTCACCGTGGGCGAGTGGGAGGAGTGGGGCAACCCCGAGGCCAGCGCCACGAGCTATCGGACCATGACGAGCTACTCGCCCTACGACAACGTGCGCGCCACGCGCGACGACGGCACTGCTGTTGCGTACCCGCACCTCTACGCCACGGGCGGACTCAACGATTCGCGCGTGGGATTTTGGGAACCGGCCAAGTGGGTGCTCAAACTACGAGACGCCAACCCCGAGAATCGGGCCATTCTCAAAACCGAGATGGGGGCGGGACACGGCGGCCCGTCGGGACGCTACGACGCGTGGCGCGATGAGGCCCAGGTCCTGGCGTGGGTACTCAGCGAGATCACAGAGTTGTCGAACCCTTCGCGTTAAAGACCAACACCAACGTGGCGGGTAACGGCGACGGAAAGACAACAGGACGGCTGTCCAGCGTGACTCGGGCACTAGAAGGAGATCCCAGGGTGATGCGCGAGTCGCCGGTCATAACGAGCGACTCATCCTTGCCCTGGTCCACCGGGCCCTGCCACTCCAGGGTGTTCGCAGGTCCCATGTTGTAGACCGTCCAAGTCTCACCACGCGCGCCGTAAACCGTCACGCGATAGCGCGACGCACTCACGCTGTAGGAGGCGTCATCGCCACTGGTCGAGGTGGGCGACAGATTCGGCGCGGTCGTCGTGGTGGTGGTGGCGACGTGCGTGGTGGTGGTCGTCTCCACCGCCTTCTTCGTGGGGCTGGGATCGTGATGAACGTAGTACGCGACGATCACCACGATCACCAGAGCGATCACCACCGCAACGGCGATCCCCCGGCCCACGAGGGAGGCCGTCGAGCGGTGCGCGGACCGCGAGAGAAACCAGTCCTCGTTGTGTCGAGCCCGAATAACGGGGAGTTCATCGGGGTCGTTAAAGACGTACTGGCGCGCCGGATCAATGCGGGGACGTTCGAGGGCGGAGCGCTCGAGCGTCTCGTCGGAACTATCCAGGACGCGAAAACCCTTAGAGGGCGCGTAGGGCGACGGTGGGGGCTCGACCAGTCGTCGATCGAGGGGACGCGAGAGTTCGCGCTTCTCGTCCCGGCGGATCTTGCGCAGACGCAACACCGAGCCCACGACGAGTAGCACCACGACGATCACCACGACGATCTCGATCGCCAGTTTCACCCTCGCTCCAATAGGTTGCTGACCACCGAAGCGTAGTGAATAGATCTACGGCGCGAGAGTCCGATAGCCACCGCGATAGTACGCCAGGGGACCGCCCGGCTCGGTCGAGGCGAAATCCAGCTCCGCCACGACGATGTCGTGGTCGCCGTGGTTCGTCACCTCGCGAATCGTTCCCTCCAGGTACGCCAAACAGCCATCGAGAAACGGCGAACCGTTGGGCGCCGCGGTCCAGGCCACGCCCTCAAACTTGTCCACTCCGCTGACGGCAAACCCGCGGGCCAGGACCTCTTGATCGTCACGCAGGATGTTGACGCCCACTACGCCACTGCGTCGAACGCGCTGCCAGGATGGCGAGGTCGTGGTGGCGGCAAAGAAGACGAGCGCGGAGTCGATCGAGAGCGACCCGAAGGTCTGGCAGGTGAAACCGGCGGGGCCCTCTGGGGTCCTGGCGGTGATGATCACGATGCCGGTGACGTAATGACCCAGCACTTCCTTGCAGTGCGCGTTGTCAAACGTGGCCACCGCGACACCTTATCGGTGAGCGTCGTCACGCTCGAGAGAGATCGCCTCCGTCGCTGAGCGAGTAGGTCCGACTCGTTCTGGCGACCAGACCATCGCGCACGAGGCTCTCGATGACGTCGTTCGCACGGTCGATTTCGATGGCCAGAAGACTCACCAACTGTTTCTTCGATCGCGGGCCGTCGTGCAACAGTCTCATGACACGACCGCGCTGCTCGCGATTTGAACCACGAAAGGGTGCTTGGGGGCGCGAGACGCCCGCGCTCAAGGGAGCGGGATCGCTGCCCCCGCGAAGATGCCACGCGCACTGTCGGCGCACAGGACACGCATCACAGAGCGGCGCCGCGCGGCAGTACTGCGCGCCAAGGTCGAGCATCGCTTGGTTAAAGGACGCCGACTCGCGCGATGGCAACAGCTCATCGGCCAGACGCTGCGCCTCGACTCTGCGAAGGGGCGCGTTCGCAAGGGCTCGAGCCAGCACGCGCCCCACATTGGTGTCAAGGACCGCGACGGGCTCAGCGAAAGCGAAACTCGCCACCGCGTGGGCGGTGTACTCGCCCACGCCCGGAAGCGCCAGCAGATCGTCGACGGTGTCGGGGACTACTCCCCCGAACTCATCGCGGATGACGCGGGCCGCGTCGTAGAGAGCCTTGGCCCGACGCGGATAACCGAGTCCACTCCACGCGACGAGGACGTCCGAGAGCGCTGCGTCCGCCAACGCAGTGGGGGTGGGAAAGAGCTCAAGGAATCGCGCCCACGGTTCCTTCACGCGCGCCGTCGACGTCTGCTGGAGCATGACCTCACTCACCAGAATCGCCCACGGTCGCGGATCGTTCAGCCAGGGCAGGTCGCGTCGTAGCCCGGGGGCCGCCCGACGCAGGGCCCGACGAAACGCGACGACGTCGCTACGACCAGATGTCGTCACCGTAGGGGCGCCGACGTGGTGGCGCGGCGTCGCGGGTCCAGACCATGACCTTGCGACGGAAGTAGCAGACCTCGACACCATCCTGGTTGAGACCCTTGGACTCGACCGTGACCACGCCCCGGTCGCTCTTCGACTGCGACGGGCTCACGTCAAGGACTCGCGACTCGGCGTAGATGGTGTCGCCGTGAAAGGTGGGATGGCGGTGGATCAGCGACTCCACTTCGAGGTTCGCGATGGCCGAACCCGAGACGTCGGGCACGCCCATACCGAGCACGACCGAGTACACGAGATTGCCGACCACCACGTTGCGACCCTGCAGCGCCTCGTGTTCGGCGAACCACGCGTCTAAGTGCAGGGGATGATGATTCATCGTCAGCAAGCAGAACAGGTGGTCGTCGGCTTCGGTGATGGTCTTACCGGGCCAGTGCCGATAGACGTCGCCCACGACGAAGTCCTCGAGATACCTCCCGAAGGGTCGCTCGTAGCTTGTCACGGCGCCGGGTCGGGCGACTCGTCCACTTCTTCGCGCGCCGGGCGCGTGGTAAAGGAGACCAGCGCACCGGGCAACGTCTCGCCGTCGATCACTACCCGCCACGTGTAGCGGGCGTTCCCGGCGAGCGGAATCGGACCGAAGTTGACGGCAATGGGAACTTCCACCGGAGTTCCCGCCGGTACGTCGGGCGGCATTGACGTCGAGAAATCGCCACGAACTTCGATAAAGTGAGGTCCTTCGGGAGTCTCGAAGGAGATCTGTTGACCGTCAGCATCTTCTAAGAACAGTTCCCAGTGGTGCGGCGTATTGAATTCGTGCGTATCGACGCTCACCTTGAGGGCGACCGCCATGGGCATGGGGTCAGGCCCCACGATCGACCAGCCGCCACCGAGGATGTAGAGCTTGCCGTCGGCGACCTGAGCCGAGTCGGCAAGGAGCATGGTCACGTTCACGCGCACAGCCTAGGCGGACCAAGAATCGCATCGAAGCCGAGGAAACGGACCAACCGATACATTCTCTCTGGTGCCCACCTCTCTTATCGATCTCGACTCGCCGCGGCACGCTCTGGCTCATGCGGACACCATCGTCGATGCCGCGGTGCACGCACTGCGCGAGCGAGGCGGAGTGGATCGCAATCAGACCTTCGCCTTCGACCTCGCTCACGCGGCGAGCGCAGTCGCCGTCGCCCACTCCGCGATCGACTACGCCGAGCGAGGGAACGACGAGGCACATCTCGCGACCGCCTTCGTGTCGCGCACACTGGGCGATCTCGGCGCGAGCGTTCTCGGGCGCGAGTCCAGCTGGGGCGTGGGACCCGACTGGTACGCGCCGCTGCGCCAGTTCGTGGAGGTCTACGCCTCTCCCTCGTTTCTCGCCCCGCTAGCCGAGGTGGTGGGTGAGCGCCATTTAGAGAGCGAGTTGGCGATGCTCTCGTCCACCTTTCGTCGCTTCGCGGAACGCGAGATCCGCCCCCACGCTGAACACGTCCATCGCGACAACGCCGACGTCCCCGAGTCAGTGATCGATGGGCTCCGGGAACTGGGCGCGTTCGGACTGTCGATTCCCGAGGAGTTCGGCGGCGCGGCCTCCAGTGAACATCCCTCTGAGGTCGCCATGGTGGTCGCGACCGAGGAACTCTCGTGGGGATCACTGGCCATCGGTGGGTCTCTCGTCACGCGACCCGAGATCCTCACTCGCGCGATTCTGCGCGGCGGAACGCCGACTCAGCGCGCCACCTGCCTCCCGAAGATCGCGAGCGGAGAGACCCTGTGCGCGATCGCCGTGACCGAACCCGACTGTGGATCGGATGTGGCGTCCCTAACGACGAGTGCGACGCGCACCGACGGTGGCTGGCTCATCAACGGCGCGAAGACCTGGTGTACTTTCGCCGCGCGCGCCAACGTCCTCGCTGTGCTGGCCCGAACTGATCCCGACCGATCGCTCGCCCACCGGGGGCTCTCCCTCTTTCTCGTCGAGAAGCCACCATCCGATAGCGGAGGTTTCGCGATAGCCAAATACGGAAGTGAGTCGGGGCGGATAGGGGGACGGCCCATCGACACGATCGGCTATCGCGGTCTGCACTCCTACGAGTTGAGTTTTGATCAGTGGTTCGTGAGCGACGACTGCCTAGTGGGCGGTGAGGAGGGGCTCGGGCGCGGCTTCTACCTGCAGATGGCTGGCTTCGAGACCGGTCGTCTGCAAACTGCCGCGCGAGCGCTGGGTCTGATGCAGGCCGCCTACGACACCGCCATCACCTACGCGCGCCAACGAGAAGTGTTTGGACGCGCGCTCATTGACTTTGAACTCACGCGGGTCAAGCTCGCCTCCATGGCCTGCACGATTCAGTGCGCTCGTCAGTTCACCCTCGACGTCGCGCGCCAGAGCAGTCAGGACGACCCGTCACTGAAGGCAGCGATGGCCAAGGCCTACACGTCGCGCGCGGCCGAGTGGGTGACGCGCGAGGCGATGCAGATCCACGGCGGCATGGGGTACGCCGAAGAGTTCGCTGTGAGTCGTTACTACCTCGACGCGCGGGTGCTCTCTATTTTCGAGGGGTCCGACGAGACGCTGTGCCTTAGGGTCATCGCCCCGCGACTGCTCGAAAAACTCAACGAGACCTAAGTCGAGCGCGTCATGCCCGCGCGAAGCCCGCGCGCGACGAAGGACTGAGCGATCTTGGCCGAGGCCTCGTCGATCATCTCGTCGCCGAACATCACCGCGCCGCTCGAGGCCTCGTGCGTGGCGACCCGGTAGGCCTCGAGGATGTCGTAGGACTTATCGAACAGCTCCTGGCTGGGCGAGTAGACGTCGTTCAAGATGATGGCTTGATCGGGCGTCAAAGCCCACTTACCGTCGAAGCCGTACGAGGCGCTGATCGAAGCCGCGCGCTTGAGGCCCTCAACGTCACGAACTTTGAGGTACGGGCCGTCGATCACGTGGAGTCCGTGCGCGCGTCCGGCCATAAGGATCTTGGCGAAGGCGTAGCTAAAGGGGTTCGAAGGACCGTTGTGGATGGTGTCGTCAATCGTGGTGATCGGCATGCCAATGGACGCGGCGAAGTCCGCCGGACCAAAGACAATGGACTCAAGACGAGGCGAGGCGCCACAGATCTCCTCGACGTTGATCAAACCCTCGGCGGTCTCGACTTGGGCTTCGATACCCACGTGGCCCGGGGGCAGTCCCACGTTGACTTCCACCTGGGAGAGCAACAGGTCGAGGGCCACCACGTCGGACGCGCGGCGCACCTTGGGCAACATCACCTCATCGAGGCGCTCACCGGCGTGTCCCACCACCTCGAGCACGTCGCCATAAGTCCAGGGCGACTCCCAGCCATTCACGCGTACGCACAACACCCGTTCGTCCCAGTGCAGATCGCGAATCGCGCGCACGACCTTGTCGCGTGCGTCCACTTTCTCACTCGGCGCCACCGAGTCTTCGAGGTCGAGAAAAGAAAAGTCGGCCACCGACACCGGAGCCTTCGCGAGAAAGCGCTCCGACGAGGCGGGAGTCGACAGACACGACCGACGAGGCAGGTGGCGAGATCGCTGCGACATGGCGCGAGCCTAGGCCCTGAGCAATTCAAATTTCGTATCGCGATTCACAAGGGTCGTTTCGGCGCGCGGCTTGACCAGGTGCATTGCGCGACCATCGTGAGTTCTTCGTGAACGCTCGCAGAACGTTCTACTAGCCTGGTCCGGTGACTGACGTCGGGTACCTAGTGCCTTTGACCCGGCCCGCAAGGGATTCGAAGAGGCTTCGCTTCACGGTCGTCGGCTTTGCGCTCAGCGCGCTGACCCTCAGCCTCGTTGTCACCTCGGCCCATCCCGCAGGAGCCTCGGGACTGTCGAATGATCGCCAGAAGGCCAAGGTGCTCCTGAGTCAGATCACTCGATTGAACAGCGAAGTGAGCCTGCTCGGACAGAAGTACGACGAGGCCCTGATCAAGCTACATACCTTGAACGCTCAGATCGCCAACACCAAGAACATCATCGCCAACATCGAGTCAAACGAGAAGAAGGGACACCGTCAGCTCCAAGCCGACGTCGTCTTCGCTTACGTCACCAACGGCGGCAACGCATCGAACAACCCCCTCTTCGCCAAGAACGCGTCGCGCGCCAGCGCGACCAACGTGTACTCCCAGTTAGCCGCGGGCAACATCAATACGACGATCGCCAACCTCAAGACGGACAAGATTCGATTGCTCCAGGACCGCGGACTCCTGCGAGCTGAGGACGCGAATGCGCGCACCTATACGCGCTCGGCGGCCCACTCCCTGAACAGGGCCAACGTCATCCAGGCTCAGTTGAAGAACAGCCTCTCCCAGGTCAAGGGTCAGATCGCCTCGGACATCGCCGCGGCCCAGGCCGCCGCGGAGGCGGCCTCGCAAAGTTCGATCACCAGTGTGGACACCAACATCCCCGCACCGCCGCCCGGCTCGTCCGCAGTGGCGGCGATCGCGATCAAAACCGCGGAGAGTTACCTGGGCGTGCCGTACGTGTGGGGCGGGGCGAGCCGCTCGGGGGTGGACTGTTCGGGGCTCATCATGCTTGCCTACGAAGCCGCGGGCATCGACTTTCCCCACTACTCGGGTGCAATGTACGAAGACACCGAGCGCGTGCCTCTTTACGACATCGAGCCTGGCGACCTCCTCTTTTATGGACCCGGCGGGGACGAGCACGTTGCGATGTACGTCGGCGGCGGTCAGATGATCGAGGCGCCCGAGACCGGCCAGGTGGTGCACATCACCCCCATTCGGCTCTACGGCGGATTCGTGGGGCTGGGCCGCCCCCGCTAGGTGACGGGCTTTCCCACTTCGTTCCATCTCGGCCCACTGGTCTTTCACACCTACGGCTTCGGCCTGGCCATCGCCGCCTACGTTGCCTACCTCTATTCCCGGCGCCGCCTGGAGAAGCGGGGCATCTCGGTGGCGCCCTTTGCGCGCTTCACGTTCTGGATCATCGTCAGTGGACTCGTGGGGGCCCGGGCCGCCAATATCGCCACCAACTGGGGCTACTACGACGGTCACCCGGGCCGGTGGATCGCCGTGTGGCAGGGAGGACTCGCGAGTTTCGGGGGCATCGGCCTCGCTCTGGTCGTGGGTCTTATTTTGTGGCGGCGGTACTGGCCCGGAACGCGCCTTACCGCCTTCACCGACGCTCTCGTACCGGCTCTCATCGCTGGCTGGGCCCTGGGGCGATTCTTGGGACCCCAGTTCATGGTCGATGGCGGGGGGCACCTGACCCATCAGTGGTTCGGTTTGCACTATCACGGCCAAGTGGGCAAGCGGGTCCCCGTTCCCCTGATTCAAGGATGCGAAGACGGTCTGCTCTGGCTGATCCTCATCGCCCTCGAGCGCACGAGAGCGAAGAACGTCCTGGGACTTATCACCTCGATCGGCATGATCGTCTGGGGAATCGTCAGATCCACGGACGAACGCCTCCTGCTCGGTCAAGAGTCACACAGTGGCTCACTCGGCGTGCAGGTCGCGGGCCTCGTGCTCGCTGCAGCCGGTGTCGCCACGCTGATCGTGCACTGGCCACGGCGAGAATCACACAGGCTCGCCTCCGATCAGCCGATCGATCTTGGCGACACTCAGCGAAGTTAGAACAGTGAGTTCCACTCGGCGACGGTGAGTTGCGCCAGGGGGCGCACCGACTCACTGGCCGGAGTCACGGCCACCCTCGCGTCATCGATGTAGGACACGTGGTCGAGGCCGACCCGCCGCCACGGCGAAAAGACGGATCGCGTCACCGCGTCGTGGGAGTAGAGCGGGCGAACCAATAACTCCTCGCTCGAGGCGGCGACGACGACCGCGGGACGTTCCTTGAACGTAACTTCGGGTTGGACTGGGTCAACGGCGTCAAAGGGCACGTCGACGAGGATCACGGAACCGACGAGTGCGTGGTCGGGGTCAAATCGCGACTCCTCCAGCGGCGTGAGTATTGCGCGGCGGCGCGCCTCGGGCACACTGGGCGGAGTGGGCGCAGCGGGGGCGCCGGGGCGTACCGGAGTTGAGTTCTTCGGGTGAGCGCGGCTCGGCACGCGGCCCGGGTTAAGCGATTTCTTCCTACGCTTCTCTTCTTCACGACGCTGCTTACGCTGCTCGCGAACCTCGGGTCGCACCTCGCGGGGCGGCGCCAGAACTGACGGGGCCTGCGCATCAGGAATCTCGGGCAGGGCGAACTCCTCGCGCTCGGCGAGCAGTCGTCGACAGTGGACAGCCGCGGGAAAGGAGTCGCCAATGGCAAAGGCCAGCACGCCGAGCGCGTCGTCGATCGAGCCGCCGTCCCGCAGAAACTCGTCGATGGCGCCGACCAGTTCATCGAAGTTCGGATTCTCGGCGTTGTCACCGAGCAGGTCGATGATCTTTTCGAGAGGAGTGAGCGCGATGACTTCGAGCAGTCCGCGAACGGCCGGCACCGGAGCACTCGCGGCGAACGCTTCGACGTCGCGGCGCTGCTGAAGTTGACGCAACGGCACGCCCACGACCGGACTCACCTTGGCGTTCGCGCGAAGATCCAACGTGTCCACGACGCTGAGCACGTGGTCCGAATCTATCTTCAGCAGCGCCGCTCGCATGATGGTGTGGGCGTTACTGGTCGCGTCAGTCACGGATCTACGAGTGAGCGGCGTGGACGGCGAGAAACGACGGGCTCGAAGAAACACGGTGCCGAGCAACAGTCATCCATCCATTATTGCAGGCGACCACTGCGTTCTTATCCGGCGTGGCCCGTTCGCACAGAGCCTGCGAATTAGCATCTTTTCAGTGGAACAGTCGACGCCGTACCGGAGTGAACTGACCACGTCACCCAAAGGGGCTCTCTAAGTGTCGCGTCGCATCTGGCGACTGGCCATCGTGGTGATGATCCTCTTCGCCCTGGTCGTCGGGCAGTCGGCGTACGTGCAGTTCTTTCACGCCAAGGCGCTGGATGCGTCCACGCTCAATCCCCGCAACGATGTCTCGAGCCAGGAGTATCCGCGCGGCGAGATCCTGGCCGCAAACGGCGAGGTGCTCGCCCAGTCCGTGCCGACGACGAGCACGACGAATCCGTGGCGACGGATTTATCCTCAAGGTTCGCTCTTTTCGGCCGAGGTCGGCTTCACCTCAACCGTCTATGGCCCCTGGGCCCTTGAGGCGGAGTACAACAGTTACCTCCAGTCCCACCCACTTCCACCACAGAGTTTCGAGCAACTCCTCGAACCCACTGAAGGTGACGACTCGATCACCTTGACCCTGCAGCCCGAACTTCAAAAGGTTGCCCAAGCCGCGCTCAAAGGACTCGACGGATCTGTGGTCGCCATCGTCCCCCAGACGGGGGCCATACTCGCGATGTATTCCAACCCCACCTACAACCCCACACCCTTTACCTCAATCACCACCGCCGTTCAGGAGGCCGCCTGGAAGAGGGACAACACCAAGGACAAGGAAGGGTACCCACCACTCGGCCTCGTTGCCACGCAACAGACAATCTTTCCAGGTTCTACTTTCAAGGTGATCACCACAGCGGGCATCGTGAAATACAACCCCTCACTGTTGACGAAGTACATACCGTATGAGGTCTCCACTGCGCTACCCGACTCCAACAAGCGACTGTTTAACGATGGCGATGTCGCTTGTGGCGGCACCGTGGAAGAGATGCTCCCCCAGTCCTGTGACCCGGGGTACGCCTTGCTCGGCCTCGACCTCGGTGCCCAAGACCTCACCGCTACGGCCAACGCCTTTGGCTACAACCAAATCCCTCCCATTGACCTGCCCGGTGCGGTGGCGTCGTTCTTCCCTACTGAGTCGAACCTCGCCGCCAACCCTCCCTTTCTCGCGTACTCCGCGATCGGCCAAGAGGACGTTGAAGCAACCGCCCTGCAGAACGCACTCGTTGCGGCCGGCATCGCCGATGGGGGCACGATCATGACGCCGCACCTCATGGCCTCAATTCAAGGTCCCGACGGTGCGACCATCACGCACTACAAGGATTCGGCGTGGAAGAAGCCACTGACCGAGAAGCAGGCTGCACAGATCACTCCCTTGATGGAAAAGGTGGTCACCGAAGGTACGGCGGCCCAAGTGGATTTTCTGCCCCAAGATGATGTCGCCGCCAAGACCGGTACCGCGCAAGTTGGAAGCGTTCTGACCAATGACACCGATGACTGGATGATCGCATTCGCGCCCGCAACTGACCCAGTGATCGCAGTTGCCGTGAGCGTCCCATTCCAGGCCTACAACGTGACCGGCGCCATCGTGGCTGGTCCCATCATGAAGTGCGTCGTGGAGGCCGCCATTGCGATGAGCCAGGGCAAGCCCGCAACCGGCACCTCAACCACCTGCGACATCCCGTCATTGGCTGGCGCTTCGACGACCACATCTTCAACAACCACAACGACTTCGCCGTCGCACTAATTACGACGCGACCCCAACCCTAGAATCACCGATGTGAATCCACGCGTGCGTCATCATCTCGCTGGCTGGCTGAGTGTGGCGCTGGTGAGCGCCGCGGGCGCGTGGTACCTGCCAAGCGTCTCGGGGGCGACCAGTCTCACCTCAGGTCACGAGTTCGACTATCCCGTGGGCCTCGCCTTTAGCGCTGGCAAGCTCTGGGTCGCCAACCAAAATGGCAACTCGGTCTCCGAAATCAACCCGGCTGACGGTTCGTGGGTCGCCTCGTTGACCTCGGGCCCCTACGGCATCGAACATCCCACGGCCATCACCAGTTACGGATCCGACATCTTCGTGGCGAATTCGGCCGGCTCGGTCAGTGAGATCTCGGCCTCCACCCGCAAACTCGTGCGCATCGTCTTTGGCAAGCAGTACCGCTTTAAGAATCCTGTCGCCATTACCGAGACGGGTGGGCGCGTGCTGGTACTCAATGCCGGAACGAGTACGGGTTCGATCACCGAGTTCAACGCCCATAATGGGGCCCTCATCAGGGTGATTTCAGGCTCGCAGTACGACTTTCGGGGAACGTCAGCCTTCGCCACCTACGGCCCCAACGTCTTCGTCGCCAACAAGACCACCGACGCGGTCACTGAAGTGAACATGATCAGCGGGCGCCTGGTGCGGGTGGTCTCTGAGCAAGGGCTGAGCGGACCTGACGGCATCGCGGTCACTGATGGGCGCGTGTGGGTGTCGGACAGCACGACGAGTTCGGCGACCGAGATCAACGCGTCCAATGGCGCCATTGTCGCAACGTTTACGGACTCCGAGGCCCAATACGGTTTTTGGGACCCCGCGACCGTGATTGCGGCCGGAGGCGATGTCTATATCACCACGCCCTACGGCACGAGTCCGATGGTGACTCGGGTGGACTCCACAACGGGCTCGCCGTATTGGTATATGTGCAACACGAACGGGCCGTACTACTTCAGTGAACTCTCGGCCCTCGCGGTCTCCGGAGACGACCTCTGGGTCGCCAGCCGCAATGGCGCCAACAGCCCCACGCCCGGCTCGTCCACCGGATCGCTCACCGAGATGAACCTGGTCAGTGGGGCGTTGATGGGCACCTTTCCTGCCCCCTCACCGTCGAGCACCAC
Source organism: Acidimicrobiales bacterium (assembly GCA_049801955.1). Taxonomy (GTDB): domain Bacteria; phylum Actinomycetota; class Acidimicrobiia; order Acidimicrobiales; family RAAP-2; genus RAAP-2. The sequence goes on along the minus strand of JBARLO010000056.1, from coordinate 13,172 downwards.
CACCACGACCAGTACCACGACCACAACAACAACGACCACTCCGTAGCCGCGAAGTTCGTGTCTGACGCAAGTCCTCGACCGATACGCGTCGGCGTCCAGCTACCTCAGTACGATGCGGACTACGGCCCCCTACGTGACGCCGTCGCTCGAGCCGAGGACGTGGGCTTTGACGCAGTATTCAACTGGGACCACTTCTTTGGTCCCCGAGACAGTGACACCAAGAGTTTCGAAGCCTGGACCATGCTCGGCGCCTGGGCCGAATCCACGTCGCGCATCGAGTTCGGAACGTTGGTCAGCGCGACGGCGTATCGTAACCCTGACCTGATCGCCGACATGGCGCGAACCCTGGACCACATCAGCTCGGGTCGTTTCATCCTCGGACTTGGCGCCGGCTTCAAGGAACGCGACTTCGTCGAATATGGGTACGACTTCGCCACTCCCGCTCTACGCGTCGCGCGCTTCGGTGACGCCCTCACGCGCGTCGTCGAACGCATGGATCAACTCAACCCAGCGCCAACTCGCCGTGTTCCCCCCCTGATTGGCGGAGGCGGCGAGAAGAAAACGCTCCCGCTCGTGGCGCGCTACGCCAATATCTGGCACACGTTCGGCCGACGGAGTCGAATTCGATCGCAAGAATCGCATTCTCGACGAACACTGCGCCGCGATTGGACGCGACCCTGGCGAGATTGAACGCTCGGTGCTCGTCGCGGGCGACCCCTTTGATCCGTTCGACGGCGCCGACCCCATCCGCACCAAGGGTGTGTCGTTCTTCGTTACCACTGCACATAGCCCCGACTTCGATCTGGACGCACTTGCACCGTGGCTGCGCTGGCGCGACGAGCGCAACGCGTAGCCGGCGCTCTCAGTGGCCCAGGTGCCACTTGCCACAGCTGTCACACTTGTACGCGCTCAGGCCATCGCCAGCGCGGGCGACCGCTTCTTCGCGGGTGTCGTAGCCCTTCTTCGCTTGCCCCTTTGCGGTGGTGTGTGATCGAGGACTTCGTCGAAGCGACGTGCCTGAGTTGCGATCACGGTCGCCGAATCTCCCCGACCAGTGAAAGACCGCCGCCGCGACAGCGACCGCAGCGACGAGGACGATCGCGGTCATTCGCCCAACTCGCCGGAACTACGAAGCAGTCTGTTCAAGCTTGTTCTTGAGATTGGCGAGGGTCTCGCGAATCGAACCCGCCGTCCAGCCCGCGCGATTGACACGTCCACTCGCCTTGCCCCCAACCCAGCGTGACAGCGCTCCGCGACGGTCAACCCACGACTCCGTGACTCGACACCCACTCGCCGTGGTCTCGATCGAGTACGACCATCGCGCGACCTTGGACGGTCCGACCGTGACCTCAAAGGCGAAGGCGCTGGGCGGAGTGAATTCCACGACGGTAGAGGTGGTGGTCCAGGACTTGGTCCCGTTGGCGTTCGTTCCCTTGAACTTGGCACCAAGTGCGGGAGCCTCTGCGCTGCCGAGCCATTGACCGCCCGTATTTTCTGGCGAGTACTGACCCATCGATGGCAGGTCCGTCACCGCGCGAAACGCGGACTCCGCCGGGGCATTGATGTCCACTGACTCGGATAGTTCATTCATGAAGCCTCCTCGGGCGATGTCGCCATGGTAGAGCGCACCACGCTCGCACGTCATGTCCTCGCCCACTCGCCGTTACCGGGCAACTCGAGAGTGGCTTCTAGGAAGGACTTCGCCTAGCGGCCGCGGCCGCTGCCATTGAAGAAGAACAGATTGGTTCTCGTTCCATCAGATCGACGCGGCGCAATGGAGGAGTAGTCACTGCGTTCCTTTTCGAAAAGGAAGTGGTGGAGCTGGCCTCGAAGGCTTCTACGAGTCACGATTTGAGGCTCTTGCTGTACCTCATGGTCGCCGACTCCCTCCTCGGGCGGTTGAGAGAGGAAGAGGGTTATGGGATACTCTTGATCGCTCATATGCCCCCTTTCGGATCACTTCGTTGCTAGCCCACAATCTAGAACCGAGGCCGGATCTTTAAATCGAGTGATGCGTCTCGCCAACCACGAACGGACGCAATATACTTTATCTATGGCGATAGATAAACATAGTAACTCACCCGAAGAAACTGGATCCGGTTCCTCAGTCGTTTTTCGCCTGGACTCGCGTTCGGGTGTGCCTACCTACCTCCAACTTGTCCAACAAGTGGAGAATGCAATCCGTCTCGGCTATCTACGGCAGGGGGACCAACTCCCTCGAATAAAGGACGTCGTCGTCTCGTTGGCCATCAATCCCAACACTGTGCTCAAGGCATATCGAGATCTCGAACAAAAGGGGCTTATCGGAGGACAACCGGGTCTCGGTACCTTCGTGAAGGCCGCACCGGAGACGGTGGGACTCGCCGAGCTCACTGCGCTTCGACGCAATCTCGTCACGGGGTGGCTGCGCGAAGCCGCGGCGACCGGCCTAGATGAGGACGGGATCGTCGCCCTGTTCACGAGTGCGTTAGGTGATTTTCGTAATCGCCCCGTCGAGCAGCGCTCGACTTCTCGTCCGCGTCGCGTCGCATCCGGCGAGACGGGGGGAGCAGCATGAACGTCGTTGAGAGCTTCGGGCTCGGCGTGTCCTACCGGGACACCTGGGCACTTCGCGACTGCACCCTCGCGGTGCCTGAAGGGCATATCGTCGCCCTCGTCGGCTCGAACGGTGCGGGCAAGACAACTCTGCTCCACTGCGTGGTCGGACTGGTCACCCCGACGACAGGCGACGTATCTGTGCTCGATGGCACCGGGGCCGGGTCGCCCAATGCCCTTGAGCACGTCGCCTTCGTGGCGCAGGACGCGCCGCTCTATCGCCACATCACGGTTCGAGCGATGCTCACCGTGGCGGCCAACTTGAACCAGCACTTCGACCAGGACCTTGCCGAAGCACGCCTCGCGTCCCTCGACATCCCGCTCAACCGTCGGGTCGGCAGGCTCTCCGGCGGCCAACAGGCTCAACTCGCACTCGCACTGGCGCTCGCTCGCCGACCCGACCTGCTCGTGCTTGATGAGCCACTCGCCAGACTCGATCCGCTGGCACGCCATGAGGTGATGTCCGTCGTGATGTCTGCAGTGGCCGAGGAGGGACTGTCGGTGATCTTCTCCTCGCATGTCGTGTCCGAGCTGGAACGAGTGGCTGACTACCTCATCTTGATGAGCCACGGTCGCGTGCAGATGATGGGAATGATTGACGAACTTCTGGCTGAGCACGTCGTGTTAAGCGGGCCAACGGACGGTGCGGAGCGTGTCGCCGAGTCGTTCACTGTCGTGCAATCCCAGCGCGCGGGGCGACAGACTCAGTTCGTCGCGAGAATCGGTGCGTCGGCGGAGTTCCCGAAGGGCTGGGCGGCCGAGAGCATCTCTCTCGATGAACTCGTGCTGGCTTACTTGCGTGAACCGTCCGCTGTGGCGATGTCAGGCCCGCTAGCGGTTTCCGCGATCGGTGAGGGAGGTTGATGCGGTGACAGCGACGGTCGCTTCTTCCTCGGTCGCTACGCTCGACCACAGTCCGTCCGGACAACGCGTCTCGTGGCTTCGACTTATGCGCGTTGCTCTCATCCAACATCGTGCGGCACTGATTACCATTTTCGTGACGTTCATTGCTCTCGTCATCGCCATCGTCATTGGGCGAGACGCCGTGAGCGCGAGTTACGCGAGTTACCTCGCGGCCGGCTGCACGCTTGCTCACCCGATAAATCTCGGCGTGTGTGCCAACACCGCTAACCAATTTGCAGATATACCGAGCTTCACGCCGCTCGTCATCGCGCTTCGTTTGTTCCCCTTAGTGATTGGGGCCTTCGTCGGCGCGCCGCTGGTCGCAAGAGAGCTGGAGTCGGGCACGTATCGTTTTGCCTGGACCCAGGGAGTAGGCCGCACCCGTCTGCTTCTCGTGACACTCGCGATGTTGGCCTTGGTCGTGACGCCCGTAGCCGTCGCGCTTGGATTCTTGCTCGGGGGCTGGTACATCCACCCCTACGCCGTGATCAACATTGCGGTCGGGAGCCATTGGCAGTCCGGGTTGTTCACCACGACGTGGTGGATGACGCCGATATGGACGCTTTTTGCGTTGGCGCTAGGAACGTTCGTTGGGACCGTCGTCAAGCGCACGGTTGCCGCGATAGCGGCCACCGCGGCCATCGTCGGAGGGATCCTCCTCGCTGTAGGTCTGTACCTTCCTCGGATCTTCGGCATCGGCGCGGTCGCGTCGTCACGAATGCTCCTAAATGGAATGAATTCCGGGCCGCTTAATTTCAGCGCGTACAATGGCCAAGGCCCTGCGGGGAGCTGGCTTGTTCGCGCGTGGTACACCGGTCCGGGCGGTCATGTGCTGGGCATCAAAGCGGCAAATGGGGTCAGTATTAAGGTAAACAGCCTCTTCGAATCGTTGAAGGGAGGTACCAGCGCCGCGTTGCGGTGGCTTGCGTTGCACCACCACACCTACTGGGTCTCCTATCAGCCGGCCGACCATTTCTGGATTCTCCAGGCTGTCGTGGGGCTGGTTGTGCTCATCGTCGGGGTGTTATGCGCCTTCGCGACCGTGCGACGCATCCAGCAGAGCCGCACGTAGTAAGCAGGCACATCCAGGACTCACTAGTTGAGCAGCTGTTTCGCCACGACGATGCGCTGCAGCTGATTGGTCCCTCCGTAGATCTGGGTGCTCTGTAAGAACCGTCCACCACGTCCACCAAACCAGTATTCGTACGGACATTCGCCCACTGCGTCCACATGATTGAGGTTGATTCTCCCGAAGTAGGGATGATATTGCAGGTTCGCGCCCAGGACCCGAATGAACAGTTCTGATACCGATCATTGGCGACTCGCCAACGGGTGATCCTCGATGACAGTGAAGTAGCGCAGGAACTGGTACCAGAGGAATGTGCTACAATGAAGAACATGAGTGAAGTTGGAATTAGGGCCCTCAAGCAAAATGCTTCCGAGGTCGTAGCTCACGCTGCGGCCGGAGAGACGATCACGATAACGGATCGTGGTAGGCCCGTTGTCCAGATGACGGCAATCCCGACGTCACTGTTGCAGCGTCTTTTGCTCTCCGGGCGCGCTCGGCCCCCTAAGCGTGACCTGCGAGATCTCCCCGCTCCCCTTGCGGGCGTGAACGTGTCTCAAGTGTTGGCAGAGATGAGAGACGCCGAGCGGTACTAACGGTGGCGAACTACCTGGACACCTCGGCACTCGTCAAACTCGTGGTTGCTGAAGTTGAAACCGAAGCGCTCCGGATCTGGCTCAACGAAGTGGACCGAAACGCAGTCTCCAGCGATCTGGCTCGAACGGAACTGCTACGTGTAGTCCGCCAGGCGTCCCCCGACCGTATCTTGCAGGCTCGAGCAGTCCTCGATTCAATCACGCTGATCGAAGTCACTACCACGATCTTCGAAGAGGCCGGGCGCCTCGACCCAACCGTCTTGAGAAGTCTTGACGCCATCCACCTAGCGGCGGCCCTGAGCCTGGGTGACGAGATCGAGTCGATCGTGACGTACGATGACCGACTATCCCACGCTGCCAGATCGAATGGAATTTCGGTTATCTCCCCGAGTTGACTCGCAGATTCTGATCCTCGGCACATCCCTTAGTCCGGACTGATACTGCTTGGTTCGGTGTCGGAGACCCCACGTGACAAGTCTGCAACCTTGCATTGGCGATTAGCGGGTTGAGCGGACCTCGATACGGAGACCCGACGCCCCTGTTATTGCTACCAAAGGCGGGGTGCCAACTGACAACGGCTGGAAGGGAAGTCCGTGAATTTGCACCCCAACTGTTCGGGGAATCTCGTCCGCGATGGTCGGGAAGATATACCGCCAACTACTTGGAGGTCCTGGGATTTCTGTCATTGATTAACTGTCAGATCGCCAAATCTGAATTAAGGCGCCTGGACAGAAGTCGGATGGGCCGAGGCCCCCGTCGCGACCCGACTCGCAACTTTGAAACCAAGTAGTGCGAACGCAGTCACACTGATCGCATCCAGCAAACCGCTTACATCCAATCTCATGTCAACGGAAAGTCCGGCGTGCGGCGGATTCGTAGATATCACTGATGCAAGAATTGCCAGCGCGCAGATTATGGCAAGGCCGGTAGCCACTCTCAACAACTGAGAAAGCATCCTCACGCGACGAATGTGAGCGAGCATTGCGGCGTGGTTTGGTGAAGTTGGACGATCATCGGACCACTGGGAGCGTCGCCACCAGCACACACCCACTGCTGCCAACAGCAGTGCGGTGACCGGAAAACTAACCCATTGTCCGAGGTACACCACACGCGACCATACACCTTGACCAACGAAGGCACCCAACAACCAAAACTTTATGAGGGTGTCCGCGAACAGGCACACGTAACTAGTGAGAACGGCAAGTACGACCAGCTCGGGAAAGTCCCACTCTGTCCTTACAGCAGCTATGTCGCTCACGCGTAAAAGGTAACTCACTTGTGGTTTGTAAGTCGGTTATCACTTCACTCACCACACTCCGCTCTAACTCCGAAGCCTCCTTAGAATTGTCGGATGGAACTTCTGCTTCGCTCACCACGTATCGCAGACGAAACTGAAGTCATGGCCGCCCACCGGCAGATGCTGTCGGAGAACTTCTTCTTTGCGACCGGTCTTCGAGGGACCGATACCTGGCAGGGCTACTTGAATCGAGCGGACCGGTATCAATATGGACCAGAAGCACCATGGCTACCCGCAACTTTTCTCGTTGCCGAAGTTGAAGAAGCAATCGTCGGGCGCGCTTCAATTCGCTTTGAGATGGACCTCGATCTCGCGCGAGAGGGAGGTCATATTGGCTACGGAGTAATTCCGGGCGAGCGTCGAAAGGGATACGCAACAGAGATTCTGAGTCAGAGCCTGGGCATCGTGTCTCGCGCTGGCATTCGACACGTGCTTGTCACGTGCGCCCGAGAAAACGAAGGTTCTAAAACCGTAATTGAGCGGTGTGGAGGAGTCTTTGAGTCAATGATCCCAACGACGGACGGAAAGCTGGTACGTCGATATTGGATAGATCAATGAGAGATCGCGATCAAGGCATCAGATCGCAGGGCAAATCGAAAGATTGGGGTACTTTTGGTGTTCTTTCGGGAAGTAGACGTAGTACGACCTATACGCCCAGTGTCCTTGGCATTTGCCCAAATCAAATGCGACGACAACGGCGACCTCGCCGTAGCCCTTGTTGCTCTTAGCCGGATCCGGAATATAGTCTCCTTCGCCGCGACCGATCACGTTCGAGCCTCCCCAGGTTGACCAACGGATGCCAACTACGACACTCGACATGTCGCCGCCATTGGAGATCTCCTTTGGTCGGACAGTTCCCCAACCTATGGCGTAGGGAGAAACCGCACCCTGCTTGAGAACGCCCAGAACGGGAATCGGTTCGTGGGACGCCGCCGCAAGAGTTGCGCCACAATTCGTGATCGCCAGCCCCGCCGTCAAGGCGATTATTAGGCGGCGCGCGCGCACGGCACATCGTAACGCCGTCAATTTGATCGCGCGCTCCCTGCAGTTAAACATCCGCAAACTAACCGATGCATGCGAACGCCGGCGGATTTCGCTGAAATGTCGGTCCGAAGAAGACCATAAGCAGTTCCTTGGATACTTACGTCAAGTCGGCCGTCTGTTCGCACCGACCGAACGACTAATGACTGACCCGCGGCTGCGCATCTTTCTTTGTCCGGTGAACCGTCCGGCTCGTCTGAACCGGTCGGCCGTTCTGGTCACGGCCAGCGAACGATCTCACCTCCTACACACCTGGGCGACGCTCACGAATGGTTGCCATGTCGCACAACGGTCGCGCAGTAGGGACAAAGTAGAGATGCCCGGGAAATAATCGCTCGAGAGCGACCGAAGTACTTCCAGAAATTGCTAGTTGAGCAGGTGTTTCGCCACGACGATGCGCTGCACCTGATTGGTGCCTTCGTAGATCTGGGTGATCTTCGCATCCCTCATGAAGCGCTCCACGGGAAACTCCTTCGTGAAGCCGTATCCCCCGAGCAACTGCACGGCGTCGGTCGTCACGCTCATCGCCGTATCCGAGGCGAACGACTTGGCCGAGGCACCGAGGTAACTGAGGTTGTCGTCGGGGTCGTCCTGATCGATGGTCGAGCACGCGCGATAGACGAGCGTGCGCGCGGCCTCGGTGCGAATCGCCATGTCCGCCAACATGAAGCGCAAGCCCTGGAGATCGCTGATAGGAGCGCCAAAGGCTCGACGGCCCTTCATGTACTGGGCCGCGTAGTCGATGGCTCCCTGGGCGATACCGACCGCCTGGGCGCCGATGGTCGGGCGCGAACGGTCGAGCGTGTGCATGGCGATGAAAAAGCCCTGACCTTCGTCGCCGATGCGGTGCGAGGCGGGCACGCGAACGTCACGCAACACGACCTCACCGGTCGGCGAAGCCCGCAGTCCCATCTTGTCCTCGTGCTTGGGGAACTCCAGTCCCCACTCCTTCTCGACGAGAAAGCACGTGATGCCCCGACCGCGGGCATTCGTGTCCGTCTTGGCAAAGACCGTGTAGACATCGGAGACTTCCGAGTTCGTGATCCAGTACTTCGATCCATTCAAGACGTAGTCGTCACCGTCGCGCTCGGCCCGACAGCTCATCGACGCCACGTCCGAACCCGCGTCAGCTTCTGAGAGGCAATAACTGGCTTGGATCTCGCCCGCGGCGATCCGCGGGAGATACGCGTGCTTGATCTCTTCGGAGCCGAAGTTCATGATGGGGAGCATGCCGAGTTTGGAGATGAGAACCGTCACCGCAGTCGAGGCGCACCCTCTTGCAACCTCTTCGATCGCGATCGCCTGGGTGACCATGTCGGCTCCCGCTCCCCCGTACGCTTCGGGAATCCCGAGCGAGGGCAACTCCATCTCCACGCACGCATCGAAGCTCTCTTGGGGAAAGACCTGCTCGCGATCGTAGCGAGCAGCGTTGGGGGCGACGCGCGCATCGACAAAGTCGTGCAGGACGTCGCGAAAACTACGTTGTTCGTCCGTGAGTCCAAAACTCATCGGGCCCCCCTCTTTCGTGACGGCTTAGTGCGACGACGCGGCGTTGTTGGCACCTTCAACCAGGTGCTCGGCAGGCACCGCGTCGACAAATCGCCGCTGGGCCACGTAGCTGTGGGCGAGGCCCCGAAAGGGCTTGGTGACCTTGGCACTCACCGGAGCCGACTCGCGAAGCGAGAAGTAGTCCAGTGCGACATGCACGTCACCCAGGGTGGGACCGCGCCCCACGGTGCTCGCGCGCTTGGCCGCGACGAGGCCGATGCCAATCGCGACGTCATGGGCGTCCTGGTGACGAGCAAAGTCGAGCTTGGCGCACTCGCGACTAGCGATGGTGAGCGCGTACCCCTCACCCGGCGCCGGGGTGCCGAACCCCGCCCCCACGGGTGGCTCGGCGGAACGCTGCAGGCCCGCCTTCTTCAGGCGGCCGATCTCGGGGATCTGGGTCGCCATGAGGGGACGGACTTCACCGGCGAGCGGAACGGGAGAAAAAGTAGGTTGGGCCACCGAATGAGGTTACCCCCCAATGGATCTAGACCCGGGCGAGCCAGTCCTCATATTGGGGGCGCTCGCCGCGCACCGCTTGGTGGTACGTAGTGCGAATGACCGTCGTGATGGGACCGGGCTTGGCGTCGCCGATGACCCGGTCATCGACCGAGGCGATCGGCACCACCTCAGCGGCCGTGCCAGTGAGGAAGGCCTCGTCGGCCAGGTACAGATCGTCACGACGCAGGGACTCAAAGCTGACCTCGTAACCGAGGTCGCCCGCGATTCGCACAATGGACGCGAGCGTGATGCCACTGAGCGCCCCCGCTTCTGACGGCGGTGGCGTGATGAGACGACCATCGCGCACGATGAAGAGGTTCTCCCCGGTGCACTCACTCACCCGTCCATCGGTGCCCAGCATGATCGCCTCGTCGTAGCCAGCCTTGATGGCCTCCACCTTGGCCAAACTCGAGTTCACGTAGCCGCCGATGGTCTTGGATGCGGTGGGCATCGAGTTCGGGTAGTGGCGGGCCCACGACGAGATCTTCATGCGCGCACCCGAGTCGGTGTGGTCGCCCAAGTACGCGCCCCACGTCCAGGCGGCGATCGCGGTCTGGACGGGTGAACCGATCGGGTTGACACCAATCTCGCCGTACCCCAAGAACACGATGGGCCGGATGTAGCAGCCCTCGTGGAGTTCGTTCACCCGCACGAGTTCTTTGGCCGCCTCGCACAAGTCCTTCAGACTGTAGGGAATCTCCAGGTCCAGGATCTTGCAGCTGTTGAGCAGCCGCTGCATGTGTTCCTTGAGCCGAAAGATCGCCACGCCGTTGGGTGTCTTGTACGCGCGAATGCCCTCAAAAGCGCCCAGGCCGTAGTGCAAGGTGTGGCTGAGTACGTGCACGTTGGCGTCGTTCCAGTCGACCAACGTGCCGTCCATCCAGATCTTGGCGGTGGGGGTAATGGGCATCTACAAACTCTCCTGTAACTGTGCGCTCACGCCATCGGTGCCGAGCATCGCGACGTCGCCACCAAAGTCTGCCACCGCGCGGGCGATGCGCGAGGCGGCCTCCGTTTCGCCCAGGTGTTCGAGCATCAGCGCGGCCGATGACACGGCCGCCAACGGGTTGGCCCGATTGAGCCCGGCGATGTCGTGCGCGGCGCCGTGAACCGGCTCGAACAGCGAGGCTCCCGTGCGATCGGGGTTCAAGTTGGCGCTGGCGGCAAAGCCGATCCCACCGGTGACGGCGCCGGCCAGGTCTGAGAGAATGTCGCCAAAGAGGTTGTCCGTGACGATGATGCTGTAGCGCTGGGGGTCCTCGACTAGGTAAATGCACGCGGCATCCACGTGCTGGTAGTCGACACTGACCTCGGGGAACTCTGCTCTCACGTCGGCCACGACCCGGCGCCAGAGGTCGCCCGCGAAGGTGAGGACGTTGGTTTTGTGGACGAGCGTGACCTTTTTGAACTGGCGCTCACTGGCGCGCGCGAAGGCAAAGCGCACGCAGCGCTCGACCCCGAAGCGCGTGTTCACCGAACCCTGGGTCGCGACCTCGTGCGGCGTGCCGTAGCGAAGGACCCCGCCCTCACCGGCGTAGGGTCCCTCCGTGTTTTCGCGCACGATCGCAAAGTCACAGCCCTCGGCCAGTGAGCCCTCGACGCCGCGAAAGGGGCGGTAGTTGATGTAGAGGTCAAGCCCGAAGCGCATGCGCAGGAGCAGCCCACGTTCAAGGACGCCACTGGGCACGCGGGTATCGCCGATCGCCGGACCGATCGCGCCCAGCATGATCGCGTCGAATCCGCGCAGTTCCTCCAACGTCGCGTCGTCCAGCACGAAGCCGTCGCGTAAATAGCGCGCCGCTCCCAGGTCGAATTCTGTGGTGTCAAGGTGAATGCCCGCTGAGCCCACGACGTCAAGCGCCACCGCGGTCACTTCGGGGCCGATGCCGTCTCCCCCAATGACGGCCACCCGATACGTGGGCTGGTTGCTCACTCGCTCTCCTCTTTCTCCCATTTTGGCTGGCGGCGGACCCTACGGGCAACTTGGCCAGAGAGGGACGACCAGTAGAATTACTGCTCTCTACCACCTGGGGTTGCGGCATGGCCGACGAAATTCACCGAATCACTCAAGCAACGCTCGACAAGCTCGAGGCGGAGTACACCTACCTGACCACGGTCGGGCGCACCGAAATCGCCCGGGTCATCGAGGCGGCGCGCTTGCTCGGTGATCTCTCGGAGAACGGCGACTACCACGCCGCCAAGGACGAGCAGGGCAAGATGGAGTCGCGAATTCGCCAGATCGACCAGGTGATCCGCAACCACGAGATCGTGGCGCACGACGAGCACGCCGACACCGTCCAACACGCCTCCATCGTCAACGTCGTCTACGAGGGCGACGACGAGGCCGACTATCAGGAGTTCTTCATCGGCTCCATTGAAGAGCGGCCCGAAGGCGCGCTGGTCGCCTCGCCCACCTCGCCCCTCGGCGAGGCGCTCCTGGGCAAGAAGGTCGGCGACACCGTCCAGTATGAAGCGCCCTCGGGTCTGCTGACGGTCAAAATCGTCGGCCTGCACTAGGTCATGGGCACGACCCTCTACGAAAAGATCTGGGACGACCACGTCATCGAGGGTCCGAGCGGATCGTCGCCCCTGCTGTACATCGACCTGCACCTGATCCACGAGGTCACGAGCCCCCAGGCCTTCGACGGGCTACGCCTGAACTCACGCTCGGTGCGCCGTCCCGACCTCACGCTCGCCACGGCCGACCACAACGTGCCCACCGACCCGCTCTCCACGCCCATCGCTGATCCGATCTCCAAACGCCAACTTGAGGTGCTCGACGAGAACTGTCGCGAGTTCGGCATCACCGTCTTTCCTCGGGGGCACGAAAACCAGGGCATTGTCCACGTCATTGGACCCGAGCTGGGCGTCACCCAGCCCGGCATGACGATCGTGTGCGGCGACTCACACACCTCGACCCACGGCGCGCTCGGATCACTCGCCTTCGGCATCGGCACCAGCGAGGTCGAGCACGTGCTTGCGACCCAAACGCTGCCCCAGCAGAAGGCCAAGACGATGGCCGTCGTCGTTGAGGGTACTCCGTCACCGGACATCACGGCCAAGGACATCGTGCTCGCCATCGTCGGGCGACTCGGCACCGGCGGCGGCGCCGGGTACGTCATCGAGTACCGAGGAGAAGCGATCCGCAATCTCTCGATTGAGGGCCGCATGACGATCTGCAACATGAGCATTGAAGCCGGCGCGCGAGCCGGTTTGGTCGCGGTCGACGAGACCACCATCGATTACCTGCGCGGACGTCCGGGCGTACCGGAGGGCGACGAGTTTGAAGTAGCGGCCGAGCGCTGGCGAACATTCGTCTCGGACGAAGACGCGGTCTTTGACGCGACGCTCGTGCTCGACGCGAAGGACCTCGTGCCCTTCATCACCTGGGGCACCAATCCGGCCCAGGTCGTCGCGCTCAGCGGCGTGGTCCCGTCTCCCGACGATGCCCCCCAGCCCGATGAGCGCGAGACCTTCGCTCGGGCCCTTGAGTACATGGACCTCACGCCCGGTACTCCGCTGCGCGACGTGAGCGTCGACGTGGTGTTCATTGGATCGTGCACCAACTCGCGTATCGAAGACCTGCGCGCCGCCGCGGCCGTCGCCAAAGGCGCTCGCGTCCACG
>JBARLO010000055.1:0-8491 GCA_049801955.1 Acidimicrobiales bacterium | reverse complement strand
TCGAAGAGGTTGACGACGAGCCGGTCACCGAAGCCCCTCGTCCCGAGCCGCAGCGCGAACAGCGCACGCGCCAGCGCGTAACCCACAATCCCCTGGCGGGGCGGGCCGTTCGCCAGACCTCCAACAGCGTGTCGCTCGCCACGATGACCGGCGTCGGACTCGCGGTGGTCGTCTTTGGCGTCTTCTTCGCGGGACCCCTTGCCTTCACCGTGCTCGTCCTCGTCGCGCTCGCGCTCGCCGCCGCGGAAGCCTTCGCCGGATTTCGCAGCGTCGGCGCGCATCCGGCCACCATCTTGGGCATCGCGGCCGTCCTCACGCTGGGGGTCGCCGTCTACAACAAGGGACTGGTGGTCGTGGGCGCCGTCTCGGTGCTGCTGGTGATCTTTGGCTTCATTTGGTACTTGAGTGCCCCCACCAAGATTGACGTGCTGGACGGACTGGGCGCGACGATCTTCGTCTACGCGTGGATTGGTGTGCTGGGTAGTTACGCCATCGTGATGCTCGCACCCCACACCTATCCCAACCGCAACGGCATGGCCTTTATCTTTGGCGCGCTGGCCCTGACGATCTGCAATGACGCCGCCGCACTCTTTACCGGGCGCTGGTTCGGCAGCCATCCCCTCAACGCCACTCTCTCGCCGAACAAGACCATCGAAGGCACGATCGGCGGCACGATCGTGACCCTGATCGCCGGCGCGCTGCTGTTGCCACTCGTTAACCCGTGGACGGTGAGCCACGGTCTGGAGGCGGCCGTGGCGCTGTCGATCGTGGTGCCCTTAGGCGACCTCTTCGAGTCCATGGTCAAGCGCACGCTCGGCCTCAAGGACTTCGGACATCTGCTGCCGGGACACGGCGGACTCCTTGATCGAGTCGACGGACTGCTCTTCGCGCTGCCGACGATGTACTACCTGTTGCACGTCATCAAGCTGAGTTAGTGATGTCGCAGGTGCGCCAAAGCGTGGCGTTACTGGGGGCCACGGGATCGATCGGTGTCCAGACCCTCGACGTGCTGCGCGGCGAACGCGAACGCTTCGAACTTGTGTCCATCGCGGGCGGAGAGCAGTTGAGCGAACTGGCGGCGATCGCGCGCGAGTTCAATCTAAAGCGCGTAGGCGTGAAGTCTGCGTCGCATCGCGCGACGCTCGCGGATCTCGTGGCGGGTGACGTCGAGATTCTGGTGGGCGACGAGGGACTCGAAGAGTTGGCGCGCGACGCCGACATCGTGATGAACGCGGTCTTGGGATTCGCGGGCTTGCCGGTGACGTTGGGGGCACTGGCCGCGGGTCGACGACTCGCGCTCGCGAACAAGGAGTCACTCATCGCGGCCGCACCGCTGGTCGCGAAGGTGCGCGCAACGCCGGGGGCCGAACTACTGCCCGTCGACTCCGAGCACTGCGCGATTCATCAGTGCCTCGCGAGTTCTCCCTACGGCTTGGGCTATCCCGACGTGCGCCGACTGCTCATCACGGCGTCGGGGGGACCCTTTCGTGGCTGGTCGAAGGAACAGCTCAAGGGCGCAACCAAGGACGAAGCGCTGCGTCATCCCACGTGGTCGATGGGGGCCAAGATCACCATCGACTCGTCAACGCTGATGAACAAGGGCCTAGAGGTGATGGAGGCGACCGCCTTCTTCGGTATCGAGGTCGATCGCGTCGACGTGGTCGTGCATCCCCAGTCGATCGTGCACTCGATGGTGGAGTACGTCGACGGCTCGGTCCTCGCGCAGCTCTCGAACCCCGATATGCGTTTACCCATCGCGTACTGCCTCGGTGCACCTGATCGACTCGATCACGGCTATGGGCGACTGGACTTCACCTCGGCGCTCGAACTCACCTTCGAGTCACCGGATGTTGACGCCTTTCCTGCGCTCACCCTCGCCTATGAAGCGGCGCGTCTCGGCGGGGCGGCGCCGGCCTGGCTGAGCGCGGCCAACGAAGTCGCGGTGGAGGCCTTTCTTAAGGACGAGATCAACTGGTGCGACGTCGTTCCCGTGGTGGCCGCCACGATGGATCACTATGCGGGACAAGACCTAGAGGACCTGGTGTCGCTCTACGAAAACGACGACGTCGCTCGGCGATTGGCGCACGCTAGCCTCAAAAAGTAGTCATGGACTCTGCGTCTACGTCGTTGCGCCAATCTCCCTGGACGCTCTTTGTCGGCATTCTTGCCTTTGTCGGGCTGCTGACGTGGCTCGTGGGCTGGGCGCTGCCCCTTGTCATCTTCCTCATCCTGCTCATGGTGATGGGCCACGAGTTCGGCCACTTCATCACCGCCAAGCGCGCCGGACTGCTGGTCACTGACTTCTTCGTGGGCTTCGGTCCGGTGCTCTGGTCCACGCAACACGGCGAGACCCGCTACGGGATCCGAGCCTTGCCGCTCGGCGGGTACGTGAAGGTGCCCGGCATGACCTGGGAGTCACCAGTGCCTGCGGGCGAAGAGGCCCGTACGTATCGCGAGGCGTCGTACCCCAAGAAGGTGCTCTTCGCCTCGGCCGGCTCGATCATGCACGTCATCATGGCGCTCGCCCTCGCGTGGGTCGCCCTCACCTTTATTGGCAATCCGTCGCCGACGCACGTGGGCGTGGGTGCTTTCTCGCAGTGGCAGGGCCGCAAAGAGACGGCCGCGCAACTGGCGGGCTTTCACGTGGGCGATCAGATCGTGAGCATTGACGGCACCACAATCACCGGCGTCGATCAACTCACCAAGCGGCTGCACCACGCCGCGGGCGAGCATCTGACCGTGATCGTCGCACGCGCGGGGCACGACCTCACGTTGCACGTCACACCGGTGAATGGTCGCACCATCGTCGAAGACGGCAAGCGCCAACCGAACGAGGGATTCATCGGAATCGAAGTGAACGAACTGACCGTGCACACGTCGCCACTAGCGGCCATCCCCGACTCCTTCACCCAGATCGGTCACTACGTGGGCGACGCGTTCGTAGCCATCGGCCGACTTCCCGGCGAGTACCCGAGTCTCTTTCACCAAGTGGCCGACGCAAAGGCAGCGAACAATCCGGCGAACCAAGACACTCGTCCCTCGTCGATCGTGGGCGTCGCGCGTTTCGCCGATCAAGCCGCGAACGCGGGTGCCCTGCCGCTCATCACGATTCTGGCCCTCGTCAACATCTTCATCGGCGTATTGAACATGCTGCCCATGCTGCCCTTGGACGGTGGCTACGTGGCCATCGCCACCTACGAGCGGATTCGTTCGCGTCGCGGCGTGCTCTATCGGGCCGACATCAACAAACTCGCCCCGGTGGTGTACGCCTTTATGAGCGCGCTGCTCGTGCTTTTCGCCTGCACCTTGTACCTCGACATCGCGCACCCCATTCCGAACCCCTTTTGATGCGGTGCTTCGGCCCTCGCTCGCACGCGGCAGACTAGAGGCATGGAAGTCTCCTCTAGTTTGATCACGCCCCGTCGTCTCACCCGCCAAATCAGCGTGGGCTCGGTCAAAGTCGGTGGTGACGCGCCGATCTCGGTGCAGTCCATGACCACGACCAAGACCGCCGATGTCGAGGGCACGCTTGAGCAGATCTACGCGCTGGCCGCCAACGGTGCGGACATCGTGCGCTGCACGTGTAACGAGCGCGCGGCCGCCGAGGGGCTCGCCCAGATCGTCCCGCGCTCGCCCGTGCCCATCGTGGCCGACATTCACTTCCACGTCGAGATGGCTTTGGCCGCTCTCGAGGCCGGCGTGAACGGGCTTCGCCTCAATCCGGGAAACCTACGCAAGCCCGAAGAGATCAAGCTCGTCGCGAGTGAGGCCAAGGACCGCGGGGTGCCGATTCGTATCGGCGTGAACGCGGGCTCTCTGGACAAGGACATCTACGAGCGCTTTGGCGGCGCGACCCCCGAAGCGCTGGTCGAGTCGGCGCGCATCGAGTTGGCGTACTTTGAAGAAGTCGACTTTAGTGACGTCAAGATCTCAGTGAAGGCGTCGTCAGTGGCGCTCATGATCGCCGCCTATCGCCTCGCGTCGGAGACCTTCGATCATCCACTGCACTTAGGTGTGACCGAGGCCGGTCCACTTCCCGGCGGGCTGCTCAAGGGCACCGCGGGGATTGCCACCCTGCTCGCCGAGGGGATCGGTGACACGCTGCGCTACTCACTCACCGCCGACCCCGTCGAAGAGGCGCGCGCCGGGCGCACGCTGCTCGAGTCACTCGGGCTGCGTGAGCGCAAGGGACTCGACCTCATCGCGTGTCCGAGCTGTGGGCGTTCGGAGATCGACGTCATCAAAGTGGCCAACGAGGCCCAAGATGCTCTGAGTGCACTGAACATCCCGTTGCAGGTGGCGGTTATGGGCTGCGTCGTGAACGGTCCGGGCGAAGCGCGGCACGCGGACCTCGGGATCGCGGCCGGTAAGCACCGCGGGCACCTCTTCATCCAGGGTCAGATCATTCGTGTGGTGCCCGAGGACGAGATGGTGTCGGCTCTCGTCGACGAGGCCACCAAGATCGTCGAAGAGGGACTCGAGGCGCGCCTCGCCGCGCGTGACGCGAGCGCCGAGAAGGAAGCCGAGGCCGACCGCGCCGAGCTGTTGGACGATCGCGGCGCCGACGCCAACAACGCCCAAGTCAAGATCGATCTGATTCGTCGCCACTCCGAGCAGTAAGGAGCGCACTAGCCTGGTCCGAATTCTTAAAGGAGTACCGTGGCGCAACAGAGTGTGCTGACCCCCCAGTCCGAGGACTTTCCGCGCTGGTATCAAGACGTCGTGGCCAAGGCCGAAATGGCCGACAACGGCCCCGTGCGCGGCACCATGGTGATTCGTCCCTACGGCTACGCGCTCTGGGAGCGCATGCAGGCCGAGATGGATACCCGTATCAAGGCGACCGGAGCGAAGAACGCGTACTTTCCCCTGTTCATCCCGCAGAGCTACTTCTCGCGCGAAGCCGAGCACGTCGAGGGCTTTAGCCCCGAGTTGGCCGTCGTCACCCACGCCGGGGGCGAGGACTTAGTCGAACCCATCGTGGTGCGTCCGACCTCAGAGACGGTGATCGGTGAGTTCATGGCCAAGTGGATCCAGAGCTACCGGGATCTGCCGCTGTTGCTCAATCAGTGGGCGAACGTCGTGCGCTGGGAACTGCGTCCGCGACTCTTCCTGCGCAGTTCAGAGTTCCTCTGGCAGGAGGGCCACACGGCCCACGTGAGCTACGAGGACGCCTCGGCCTACGCCCGTCGCATCCACTACGAGGTCTACAACGACTTTCTCCTCGACGTCATGGCGGTTCCTTGCTACATCGGCATCAAGCCGGCCAGTGAGAGGTTTCCCGGCGCGATCAACTCCATGACGGGTGAAGGCGTCATGCGCGACGGCAAGGCCCTGCAGATGATGACGACCCACGAACTCGGGCGCAACTTCGCGCGCGCCTTCGACATCTTCTACCAGAGCGAAGAGGGCGAGGCCCAGCTCTGCTTTACGACGTCCTGGGGGGCATCGACGCGCCTGGTCGGAGGGCTCATCATGGCCCACGGCGACGACAACGGTCTTATCGTGCCCCCGCGGCTCGCTCCCACGCAGTTGGTGGTGGTCGCCGTGCGCGACGAGCCTGACGTCAACGAGGCCTGTGCGCGACTCGCGCGCGAGCTGGACGCCGCGAGAGTGCGTGTCGAAGTGGACCGTGGACGCGGCAGTTTCGGTCGTCGCGTCACCGACTGGGAGATCAAGGGCGTGCCCCTGCGCCTCGAAGTGGGTCCGCGCGATCTGGCCCAGGGTCACGTCACGCTGGTGCGCCGCGATACCGGCGCGAAGACCACGCACGGCCTCGATGCTCTGGCCAGTGAGGTTCCTTCGTTGCTCGAGCGCATGCAGAGTGATCTGTTGGCGCGCGCGGTGGCCCACCGTGACGCGCGCACCCACGACGTCAACAGTCTCAACGAAGCACTCGAGGCCGCCGCCGATGGCTTTGCTCGTCTGGCCTGGGACCTCGTCGCGGGCGAGGGTGAAAAGACACTCAACGCACAAGCCGTCAGCGTTCGTTGCCTGCAGCGTCAGGATGGATCGATGCCCGAGAGCGAGGACGAGGGCGGTCTGATCTGTCTTGTGGCGAAGAGCTATTAATGAAACTTTAGAGTGAATTTTATTGCAATGCAGTGAGGTTTCCTGCATGGGTTTCCCGTTGTGACACCAGTAATTCACTGCTACAATTGATGCCTACAGTCCGCTCAGGACGTATGGACTCGTTTAAGCGCGGGCCTCGGGCCCGCGCTTTTTCAATGTCTGTAGGGCCGTAGCGAACAGCGAAAGGAGACGGAAATGGACTGGGACGCCACACTCCGACCGCTCGTAGAACCGCTGGGACTGGACCTGTACGATGTGGAATTTTCCTCGGGAACCCTCGACGTTGTCGTCTCTCGGGCCGGGGGAGTCGACCTCGAGTCCTTAACCGCCGCCAACCGGACCATTTCGGAGTGGCTGGATACCCACGATCCCATCGCGGGTCGCTTCACACTTGATGTCTCGAGCCCGGGGCTGGAGCGACGGTTGCGCACGCCCACCCACTTTCTCAGTGCCGTGGGTGAAGTCGTGACGTTGCGCGAGTTGCGTGATGATGCGCCCACTCGGCGTCTGGAAGGCACACTGACAGGCGTGAGTGACAACGCGCTCACGCTCGAGGACAACGAGGCGGGAACCGTCGTGGTGTCCCTCGACAAGATCGAACGCGCGCGAACCGTCTTCTACTGGGGCGCCACCAAGCCGGTCAGCAACAAGACCACGACCAAAGGCGCCCGAACGCCCTCGACGAGCAAGAAAGGCTAGATATGGCTAACTTCGAATTTCTCGAGGCCCTGGGCCAGATCGCGCGCGACCAGAACATCGATGAGGGAGAACTCCTCGTCGCTCTCGCCAACGCCCTGCTCGCCGCCTACAAGCGTCGTCCCGACTCGGCCGAAGACGCCGAAGTTGAGATCAACCCCGAAACCGGTGAGATCAAGGTGTGGGGCCTGGAACTGGACTTAGAGGGCAACGTCACGCGCGAGTGGGACGCCACCCCGGAGGACTTCGGACGCATCGCCGCCCAGACGGCCAAGCAGGTCTTGATGCAACTCATTCGTGACATTCAGCGCCGCCAGATGTACGAAGAGTTCGCGAACCGCGAGGGCGACATCGTCTCGGGTACCGTGCAACAAAACGACAACCGCTACACGTTGCTTGACCTCGGTCGGGTCGAGGCGTTGTTGCCCCAGGCCGAGCAGATCGCCTTTGAACGCTACGAGCACGGTGCGCGCATCAAGGTGTACATCGTCGAAGTGCGCAAGACCAACAAGGGACCCCAGATCGTGGTCTCTCGCACCCACCCGGCGCTCGTCGCGAAGCTCTTCGAGATCGAGGTACCCGAGATCGCCAGTGGCATCGTGGAGATCAAGGCGCTGGCCCGTGAGCCGGGTCACCGCTCCAAGATCGCTGTCGCCTCCAACGACCAGATGATCGACCCGGTGGGCGCGTGCGTGGGTGCGCGCGGATCGCGCGTGCGCAACATCACCAACGAACTGCGCAGCGAGCGTATCGACGTCGTGCCCTACAGCGACGATCCCGTCGAGTTCATCCAGTCGGCCCTGCAGCCCGCGCGCGTTCGCGAGGTGCGACTCGACGAGGTCGAAGGCATTGCCACGGTCATCGTGCACGAACAGCAGCTGTCCCTGGCTATTGGCAAGGAGGGCCAGAACGCCCGCCTGGCGGCCCGCCTGACCGGGTGGCGCGTTGATATCCGCTCCGAGAACGAGGGCCAGGACGAGGTGGTCGAAGAAGCCTGGACCGACGGGGACCAGGTCGTCGACGAGACCCTGGCCGTGGTGGTGGGCGAAGACGGTGCAGTAGAAGCCGTGGTGTCCGATACGGTGATCACCGACGCCGCGGGCGACGTTGCCGAGGTTGTGGTCGTAGAAACAGTGACGGAGGACGAGGCATAGCCCCGATTCGCACGTGCGTTGTCTGTCGACGTCGCCGACCGGAAGCGGAGTTGCTTCGCCTCGGTCGTGACGCGTCGGGTACGTGGTACGTGGGGCGTGGGAACGGACGAGGCGTGTGGTGGTGCGCAGAGAATTGTGGCCGCGCGTTGCGCACAGCTCAGGTGGCGCACGCACTTCGCGTGAGCGTGAGCGAGGCTGACATGGCCATCGTGGGTGACCTCGCGACCAGGAAAAGGCCGTAGTTGTGAAAGAATAGGAAACTGTGCCCGCCGAATGTGCGGGGACGCGAAGTAAGGGAACGTTTTGGCTCCAAAGAAAATTCGAGTGCACGAGCTCTCCAAGGAACTCGGGATGACGAGCAAGGAGTTGCTCGCACTCGCTGGAAAATTAGGTATCGGCGCCTCGAGCCCCTCGGCGTCGATCGAAGACGCCCAGGCGGACCGCATCCGGCGTCGCGCGGACGCCGATGGACTGCGTCGCGAGGTACCCTCCGACGCCCCGAAGGCCGACAAGGCGACCAAGGCCGCCAAGGCGACGAACGCTCTCTCATCGTCGAGCGCACCGCCCGAGGC
>JBARLO010000054.1:0-26089 GCA_049801955.1 Acidimicrobiales bacterium | reverse complement strand
ACGCGAGCGCTTCGGGCGAGGGCCACTTGGGCGCACCCGAGCACGCACTCGAGCCTCTCCTCGAACCCGACCCAGGAAACCCACCTTGGGCTCCTCGATCACCTCTACTTCGGCATCGTCGCGGTGCACACCCAGATGTGCGAGCGCACGATCCGTCGCCTCGTCGATGGTCTTACCAGTAGTTTCTACCCACTCCATGGGTTAACGCGCCTTTCTTTTTCGCTTGGCCTTCGATCGCGGCTGCACCGGTTTCGGGGCTGGTTGAGACTTTGGGCGGTTCGACTGCGGGCGATTGCCGTTGGACTTCGGCACCGACTTCTTCGGATCCTCGACCACGGTGCTCTCGGCGGAGATCTCCTTTGCCCCGGGGATCTCGCGTTCAATTTCTTTGACCTTGTCGCGACTCGCCGATAGGCCGTTTTTCGTGGGGTCCGAGACTCCCGCGCGGAACATGATGTCTTGAGTAATTATGCGAATGCCTGTACTAATAATCATGTAGATCACCACGGCGGCAGGAATGGCGATGTAGAAGAACACGAAAATAATGGGAAGAATACGCTGCATTGCAAGCTGCTGACTGGGCATCGCCTGGCCGGTTTTGCGGCTGCGGTTGTTGATCTGGGCCATCTGGAAGTACTGCAGTCCCACGGCCAGCGCGACGAAGGCGAAGAAGGGGAGCGCGGCAGCGAATGTCCCGTGGGCCGAAATCGGAAAGACCCTCAAGCTCAAGTCCATGCCCCACACCTTCACCTGACCGTTGGTGGCGATGAGGTGCTTATACATCGTGCTGGACACCGGGAGATAGCGGGGGTGGGAGATGGGTACGCCGGCCTTGTTCTTCGCCGCATACGACATTCCCTTGATGACGTTGTACAAGATGAAGAGAAAAGGTGCCTGGAGCAGCATTGGTAGGCAGCCGCCCAGCGGGTTCACGCCCTCTTCGCGATAGAGCTTCATCATCTCTTCGTTGAGGACTTGGCGGTTCTCGGGTCCCTTGTACTTCTGTTGCAGTTTCTTCAGTTCAGGTTGAAGCTTCTGCATCGCGACCATAGATCTCGTGCTCTTGACCGTCAGCGGCGTGAGGACCGCCATAATGACGATCGTCAGCATCACGATCGCGAAGAGGTAGTTCGGTACCAGCGAGTAGAACGCGGCCAACAACCACGCGATCGCGTGGAATATTGGCTGGAAAATGGTTCCGAAGAACTTGGTAACTGAGTGCATTAGTGGAAACTCCTGGTCCGAGGCTCGGGAACGAGGTCGATGCCGTGCGGTCCGAGCGGGCGACACTTGGCCAGTCGGCGCAGCGCCAGGGCACTTCCGCGCAACGCGCCGTGGGTGGACACCGCTTCAAGTGCGTACTGGGAACACGACGGATAGAAACGACACGGAGCGGTCCGGCCAGCCGTCGATCGCTGATAGAAGCGAATCAAGGCCCCCACGAGGCGCGCCGGTAGCGACCTAGTTGGCGTTGGCTCGCTCAATGGCTTTGTTGAGGTGGAGTAGGAGTTCTGCATAAGAAAGGTTCCCTGTCTGGACTCCGCACTTGATCAGGTATAACCCTGGTCGCGGCGAAGGCCGAAGGTCGTCCATTGCCATTCGGAGTCGCCGCCGGGCTCGATTGCGAACCACGGCGTTTCCCACCTTCCGACTGATCGCGTAGGCCACATCAACACCCTGTTTATCTGGTGTCGCTACGAAACTGATTCGCAGGGGCCCGCTCTGACCGCGACCCGAAGGCGAGGAAAGGAGCGCGAACTGCCGGCGGGTTCGGACCCGGCCGGGCATCGGAACTAGACCGTCAGCTTGCTACGACCCTTGGCGCGACGAGACCGAAGCACCGCGCGACCCGCGCGGGTGCGCATCCGGGCGCGAAAACCGTGGGTCTTGGCCCGCTTTCGCCTATTTGGCTGATACGTACGCTTCACAAAAACCTCTTCTCAAAATATGCTCTGCGCTTCGCGGTACCCCCTGGGGGTCGCTGGCACGCCAGGTCTGCAATCTTACCCCACGCCTTGCCCGGCCCCGGCGGGGGAGGCCGATTCGGTGTAACGTGACTCTCCCCACCGCTGAAACGGCTGTGGATAGTCTCGTAAGAGGTCTGTGGAGGAAGATTGTGCAGAATGGCGAAGAAATCTGGTCGGCCCTTCGAGACTCCTTACGTGGCAACGCTTCTGAGGCCGTATGGGCAGCGGGACTAAACACTCTTCACCTTGTGGATTACCACGATAACGAGCTCGTCATCGGCGCGCCGAATCAAATTCAACTTTTGCGCGTTCAACAGCGCTACCTACCCTTCATCACCGAGCAAGCCGAGCGGCTCGTCGGTGGTCCGGTGCAGGTTTCGATAACGGTGAGTGACGTCACGGGGGCACCGGTGATCGAAGACACCCGTGACGCCATCGAGGCAGCTGCCCCCGTCCTCTCGTACGCCCCGAGCGTCGACCAGCCCACCCGCCTTGATCCCCGGATGACCTTTGACTCGTTCGTACCGGGGTCGTCTAACCGTCTGGCGTTTGCTGCTGCTGTATCGGTCGCGGAAAACCCTGGTCGAGCCTATAACCCGCTCATGATCTACGGCAACTCCGGGTTGGGTAAGACCCACCTGCTCCACGCCATCGGCAACTTCGTTCAGGAGAACTATCCAGGGCGTAAAGTCCTCTACGTCTCCACCGAAACATTCTTGAATGACTTCATCCGCGCGATCCAAACACGCACCCAACTCGCACTCCACGAGCGCTATCGCGAGAACGACGTGTTGTTGATCGACGACATTCAGTTCATGGAGACGCGCGGCGAAACGTTTCACGAAGAGATCTTCCACACCTACAACGCACTGCACGGCGAGGGCAAGCAGATTGTTCTCACCTCGGATCGCTCGCCGCGCGATCTCGCCGGACTTCAAGATCGTTTTCGCAGCCGCCTCCTACAGGGCCTCGTCACCGAGATCGACCAGCCTGACCTCGAAACCCGAATCGCCATCCTGCGATCCAAGTCCGAGCGGGAGGGGATCTCGCTTCCCGACGACGTCGCCGAGTGGATCGCTCAGAGGGTTCGTGACAATATTCGCGAGCTCGAGGGATCGATCACCATGCTGCGAGCCTTCGCCAACCTTCGCCAGGAGCCCATCAGCCTCGAGCTCGCAAAGGCTCACCTGACCAATCTCGGAGCCGAGCAGGTTGTTCTCAAGCCCGAAACCGTCTTGTCGGTCGTGGCTGACTTCTATGGTCTCTCTGTCGAGGAGGTCCGAGGGGCCAAGCGCTTGCGACCGTTGGTCCACGCCCGCCACGTCGCGATGTATCTCATCCGCGACATGCTGAACAACTACTCATACCCGATGATCGCTCGAATCTTCGACGGCCGTAACCACACCACGGTTATCAGTGGTGTGGAGAAGATCCGCGAGCAACTCACGTCCGATCCGGAAATGCTGTCCCAAATCAACCAGCTCAAGCGCCGTCTTCAAGGAGAGAATTAGCAACAACGAATCTGTGGGCAACTTTCGGTCAGTCTTGTTGACTACACGTTGGTAAGAGTTCAGTACTCCACATGACCTCAACGTTGAGCCATGAGAGTTGAGACAGTTATCGACAGTGGTGTGTGCAGAGCCACTTGGCCGAATTAACTCGCGATCAGGATTCTTCCACCAACAGACACATATCCACAGACCTACTACTACAAGACTCTCTTACATTAAAAAAGACACACATAACCTCAGTAGCAACGAAAGGCAGTTCTATGAAGTTCAGATCCGAGCGTGACATCCTCGTTGAGGCGCTCACTGCGGCAAGCCGCGTTGCCGCCACCCGTCTTATTGGAGCAGCGTCCGGCGTTCTTCTCACCCTCCAGGGAAACGAGTTGGTAGTTACCGGTACAGATCTCGACATCACCGCGAGAACAACGGTCGATGTCATTGGACTTGAAGATGGCTCGACGGTTGTGCCGGCGCGCCTCGTGGTCGATGCCGTGCGATCACTAGAGCCAGGAGCGGTCACAGTCTCGAGTGGTGACGACCACGTCGAGATTTCCCTAGGACGAGCGAAGTTCTCGTTGCGTACCTTTCCAGTCAGCGACTATCCCAAGCTCCCACCTATCGCGGGTGCGGTGACGGCTATCGCGGCCCTGGATCTCATTCAAGGTTTGAATCAGGTTGTTCGGGCGGCGGCGAGTGACGACGCGCGACCCCTGCTCACAGGGGTGTTGTTCACCAGTGACAATGGAACACTGCGCCTCTTTGCCACGGACTCGTATCGCTTGGCAGTGCGCGACGTCCCTGGTGTGAAGGGAATTAGCGACTCCGAAGACCTACTGGTGCCAGCCCGTGCCCTCCAAGAACTTCAGCGCGCCGCGTCTTCACTCGCGGCGGACGCCGAAATTGGGGTCACCAAGAGCGATGCAGAGATCTGCTTCATCGTGGGAAGCACTTCGATCGCATCACGGCTGATCGACGGAAACTACCCCTCGGTGCTGCAACTCATTCCGGCAACCTTTCCCAACCACCTTCGGATTGCGAAGGACACACTGCTGACGTCACTAAAGCGCGCCAAGCTGCTCGCGAAGGACTCAACGTCCTCGGTCCGCCTCACAATGAAGGATCGCAATCTCGAGATACGGACCCAGAGCCACGATGCTGGCGACGTGGAAGACAATGTTGACGCTGACTACAACGGCGATGAAATCACCATCGCGTTCAATCCGGGGTTTCTCATTGATGGCGTCGAAGCGGTGTCGGGCGACGAAGTAGTTCTCGAGATGTCAGACTCCGTGCGGGCGGCGATGGTTCACGGTGTCGAAGACGAGAGATTCCGATACCTTTTGATGCCCGTGCGCGTCCAGTAGGTAGAGGGCGTCGTGGGGCTCCACGAACTCACTGTTCGAGATTTTCGACTGTTTCGCGAGTTCTCCTTTATGCCCGACCCGGACGCGACAACTGTCTTACTTTCACCGAACGGAACAGGGAAAACATCGGTACTTGAAGCCGTCTTCGCCCTCGCGACCGCGTCGTCGTTTCGCACCAACGTGGCGAGCGACATGATTCGCAACGGCGAGGTTTTGGCCGAGGTGCATGGCGTGGTGCTGAGCGGCGAGCGCCGCGTACAGGTTGATCTCACGCTGGCCCGCGGCGTGAGAAACACCACGAAGCGAATGTTGGTGAACGGGCAACGACCAAGCTCGCGCGCCGAACTGTCCGGCGCGCTTCCCCTGACGGTGTTCACTCCCGAAGGCGTCGACGTGGTGCGCGGCGCCCCCGAGCACCGCCGCGCGTTTCTCACCGCGTTGCTCACGGACGTCCAACCACACGACGCCGAACTGATGGAGCGCTTCTCTCGGGTGTTAACGCAGCGCAACGCGTTACTCCGGTCGCTCGAGGGGTCGCGACCCTCGGGCTCGCAAGAAAGCGAGCTCGAGGAATGGTCGCGCGACTTCGGTGCGATCAGCGAGGCGGTGGTCGCGCGTCGCGAGAAGTTACTCGGCGACCTTGAACCGCTGGTGGCGGAGTTCTATCGCGAGTTGTCTCAGACGAGCCAGGACATCGGGGTGCGCTACGAGCGCTCGTGGCGTGGTGAGTTGAGCGCCGCCCTCGAGGCGGCGGCGAGCGACGATCGCTTTCGCGGCTACACGACGATCGGACCACATCGCGACGACATTCAACTTTTACTTGAGGGTCGAGATGCGAGGCGCCAAGCGTCCCAGGGCGAGCAGCGCTCCCTCGCCCTGGCGTTACGGTTGGCGGGTCACGAACTCATCCACCGCGAGCGCTTGGTGGAGCCGTTACTCCTGTTAGACGACGTTTTCAGTGAACTGGATCCGGTTCGCAGCGCCCGACTCTTGACACTTCTGCCCCGGGGTCAAACCCTGGTCACTACCGCGTCACCCCTCCCTGAGGCGATGACGCCCGCGGCGGTCATCGATCTGACCGGAACACCCTGATGGCCCGCGACGACCCACCGTCGCACCTAGGAGAGCTCTTGGACGCGCTGGCGGGACGTCTTCGGCGGGTTGACTTGCGCGTCATCGACGAGGCTCGACGGATCTGGCCGAGCGTCGTGGATCCGGCGTTCGCCGAGCACTGTCGGGTCGAGATGATCAAAGATGGAGTGCTCATCGTGAGCGTTCCCTCGGGTGCATTCGCTCAGCAGATTCGCCTCCAGGAGACGACAATTTTGAGCGGATTTTCGTCTCTGGGAACGAGCGCGCCGACCTCACTCAAAACAGTTCTCAAATAACGCGAAACCCCAAGAAAAATAAGCGCTTTCGGGCACCGAATACGTTCGAAAGTGACACGCTGTCGGGTAGGATAAAAGCGTTAAAGCGCTGATCACGGCGGCGCCTTCGGCGCCCCCCAAATATTGATGTGAAAGGACTCCTGCGTGGCCGAAAAGACCAAAGGGTCGCCTAGCTACAGCGCTAGGGATATCACCGTTCTTGAAGGCCTGGAACCCGTCAGGGTTCGTCCTGGGATGTACATCGGGTCGACCGGACCGGCCGGGCTCCACCACCTGATTTGGGAAGTCGTCGATAACTCCGTGGACGAGGCGATGGCGGGGTACTGCACCCACATCGACGTCACGCTCACCAAAAACGGGAGCTGCCGGGTGGTGGATGACGGGCGAGGCATTCCCGTCGACGAGCACCCCCAATACAAGGGAAAGTCAGCCGCAGAAGTCGCCCTAACCGTTCTGCACGCCGGGGGCAAGTTTGGCGGGGCGGGCTACAAGATCTCAGGCGGGCTCCACGGTGTGGGCGTTTCGGTGGTGAACGCGCTCTCGACCGAACTTCATCTTGAGGTCGACCACGACGACCACCACTATGAACTGACGTTCCGCGACGGCGGCAAGCCGCAAGGAAAGCTCATCGTAACCGGACCGGCCCCGCGGGGACGCACCGGCACGACCATCACCTTCAAGCCTGACCCCACCATCTTTGAGGAGGTTGAGTTTCGAGCCCAAACGGTCACCGAACGACTTCAGATCTACGCGTTCTTGAACAAGGGATTGGAGATTCGCTTCACCGACGAGCGGCCGGGCAGCGAGGCCAAGGAGACGTTCAAGTACAACGGCGGCATCGTGGACTACGTGCGACACCTGAACAACACCAAGGAGTCTCTCTTTCGCAAGGTCGGCTACCTCGAGCAGTCCGAAGAAGACCAGGAAGTCGAACTCGCTTTCCAGTGGAACACCGGTTACTACGAAGGCATCTACTCTTTCGCCAACGGCATCTCGACCGTCGAGGGCGGTATGCACGAAGAGGGTTTTCGCAAGGCCCTCACCAACGTGGTCAATCGCTACGCACGGAAGCGCAACCTGCTCAAGGAAAAGGATGAAAACCTCAAGGGTGAAGACATCCGCGAGGGCCTGACCGCCATTGTCTCCGTGCGCCTTCACAGCCCCCAGTTCGAAGGTCAGACCAAGGGCAAGTTGGGCAACGTGTCGATTCGCTCCATGGTGGAGCGCGCGACGAATGAGAAGTTGGCCGACTGGCTGGAAGAGAATCCTCGCGAAGGGGGTCAGATCGTCGCCAAGGCCATTTCCGCGTCTCGTGCGCGCATGGCCGCCCAGGGAGCGCGCGACCTCACGCGTCGAAAGAACGCGCTCGATGGGGCGGGCCTGCCGGGCAAGCTGGTGGACTGCTCGTCGAATGAGCCTCGAGAGTGTGAGCTCTTCATCGTGGAGGGCAACTCCGCGGGCGGATCAGCCAAGGACGCCCGCGACCCCCGGGTGCAGGCGATCCTGCCGATTCGCGGCAAGATCCTGAACGTCGAAAAGGCGCGGTCCGACAAGATCCTGAAGAACACCGAAATTCAGGCCCTGGTCTCGGCGATCGGCGCGGGCGTCGAGGCGGAGTTCGACCTCTCCAAGATTCGCTACGACAAGATCATCCTGTTGGCCGACGCCGACGTGGATGGCAGTCACATCCGCACGTTGTTGCTCACGTTCTTCTTTCGTCAGATGACCGAACTCGTGAACAACGGACACGTCTACGTCGCCCAACCGCCGCTGTACTCCACGCTGGTGGGCAAGGAGAAGGTGTACCTGCACGACGACGCCGAGAAGAACAAGTTCTTGGCCGAACACCCCGATCACAAGAACGAGTTCCAGCGCCTGAAGGGTCTGGGCGAGATGGACTTCGACGAACTGCGCGAAACCACCATGGACTCCACCAAGCGCGCGCTGTTGCAGATCACGGTCGAACAGGCCGCCCTGGCTGACGAGGTCTGCTCGATTCTCATGGGCGACGACGTGCCCCAACGCCGCCACTTCATTCAGACGAACGCCAAAGACGTTCGCTTTCTCGACATCTAGAGAGGGTCTATGCCACGTTCTACCAAGGGCTCCGGATCAGGAACGACGCCACCGAGCGACGAGGTCGTGGTCGGCTACATCGAGCCCATCGAGATCAACCTCGAGATGGAGCGCTCATTCCTCGAGTACTCCATGTCGGTCATCGTCCAGCGAGCGCTGCCCGACGTGCGCGACGGGCTAAAGCCCGTGCATCGCCGCGTCCTGTACTCAATGTTCGACCAGGGACTGCGCCCCGACCGGCCCTTCGCCAAGTGCGCCAAGGTGGTGGGCGACGTCATGGGCACCTATCACCCCCACGGCGACACCGCGATCTACGACGCGATGGTGCGCATGGTGGTCGACTTTTCCATGCGCCACCCGCTCATTAGCGGACACGGCAACTTTGGTGGCACCGGCCCGGACGAAGGGGCCGCCGCCATGCGCTACACCGAGTGCCGCCTCGCGCCGCTCGCCTTGGAGATGCTCGACTCGATCGACGAGGAGACCGTCGACTTCTACGCGAACTACGACAACTCGACCCAACAGCCCGCGGTGTTGCCCTCGCGCTTTCCGAACTTGCTGGTGAACGGCTCCCAGGGCATCGCGGTGGGCATGGCGACCAAAATTCCTCCCCACAACCTCGGTGAGGTGATTGATGCCACGTTGCACTTGATCGCGCACCCCGACGCCACCTCAGACGACCTGATGAAGTTCGTGAAGGGTCCGGACTTTCCGACCAAAGCCCAGATCTTGGGGCGCCAGGGAATCCTTGACGCGTATCGCACGGGCCGCGGTTCGATCAAGCTGCGCGCCGTCGCCGAGATTGAAGAGACCGCTCGGGACACGCGCATTGTGGTGACTGAGTTCCCCTACGAAGTGTCCGTCGAGTCGATCGAAGAAAAGATCTACGACCTCGTAAAGAACGGCGAGCTCGACGGCATCGCGGCGGTGCAGAACGACTCGGCCGGTCGCCAGGCGCGCCTCGTCATTCGCCTCAAGCGCGACGCCAACGCGAATGTGATCTTGAACAAGCTCTACAAGAACACGTCGCTGCAGACCACTTTCGCGGTCAACATGCTGGCTCTCGTCGATGAAGTGCCGCGCACCTTGAACCTCGCCCAGGCTCTGACGCACTACGTGGCTCACCAGATCGACGTCGTCACTCGACGTTCGCAGTTCCGCTTGCGCAAGGCCGAAGCTCGCGCCCACATTGTCGAAGGACTCTTGCGCGCGATCGACATGCTGGACCAGGTCATCGCGGCGATTCGCGGATCCGATGACCGTGGCGCCGCGCGCGCCGCCCTCATGGGCAGTCCCTTCGACTTCACCGAAGAGCAGGCCAACCACATCTTGGACATGACGCTCGGCCGACTCACGCGCCTGGGGCGCACGGAGCTCGAGGACGAGATGGCCAAGTTACTCGAGACGATCGCCGGGCTGCAGTCGATCCTGTCAAGTGACGCCAAACTGCGCGCGGTCATCAGCGAGGAGCTGACGGTCGTGCGTGACAAGTACGCCGACGCGCGCCTCACCCAGATCGTGAACGACCCGGGCGAGCTCGGAGTGGAGGATCTCATCGACGACGAGGAGATCGTCCTCACCGTGACCCGAGCAGGTTACGTGAAGTCGGTCGCGGCCGACGCCTTTCGCACGCAGGGTCGTGGGGGACGGGGGGTGCAGGGAGCGAAGCTGCGCGACGAGGACTTCGTCGATCAGATCATCCACACCAACACCCACGCGTACCTTCTGCTCTTTTCAAATCGCGGCCGAGTGTTTCGTCTGCGTGGGCACGAGATCCCGATGAAGGATCGCACCGCCAAGGGCACCGCGATCGTCAACCTGTTGAACTTGCAGCCCAACGAGTCGATTCAGGCCATTGTCGCTACGGCTGACTTTCCCGAGGACAAGTTCCTGGTCTTTGCGACGCTGAACGGTACGGTGAAGAAGACCGCCTTTAGCGAGTACGACAAGTCGCGCCGCGAAGGCTGGATCGCCATCAACTTGCGCGACGGCGACGAGGTGGTGCGGGTCGTCACGACCGGCGGGGACGACGACCTGATGATGCTGACCTATCGGGGCATGGCCATTCGCTTCTCCGAGGGTGAAGTGCGCGAGATGGGCCGGGACGCCACGGGTGTGCGCGGCATCAAGCTACGCGCCGACGACAAGGCGATCTCACTCGATGTGGTGCGCGAGGACGCGGACCTGTTCGTCGTGACCGACACCGGCTTTGGCAAGCGAGTGAAGACCGAGCGCTTCAATCGCCAGGGTCGTGGTGGTCAAGGTGTGCGCGCGATCAAGTTGACCGCCGCGAGAGGGTTTGTCGTAGCGGCCTTCATGGTGCGCCTCGACGACGACGTGTTGCTGGCCTCCGACGGGGGAGTACTCATTCGCACAAGTGTGCGCGAGGTGTCCTCGCAAGGTCGCGACGCCACGGGTGTGCGCGTGATGAACCTCGACGAGGGTCACTCGGTGGCCGCCGTCGCGCTCGTGCCGAGCGAAGACGAAGACGAGGACGAGGAGAACTAGTCCCCGCGCGACTCCCACGCTTGACGTAGAGCACTCGCGATCGACTCGGCACCTTGGGCACCGGAGACCAGGAGTCGACGATCGATGATGAACGCCGGCACGCCGTTGAGTCCGAGGTCGTGAGCTTCGCGCTCATCGGCCCGCACGGTGTCCACAAACGTGTTGCTCTCCCATAGCGCCGCCGCCCCGCTCACGCCGACCTCCTCAGCAAGCGCGTTGAGTGTGTCGTGATCCGAGATCAGCAGACCGTCGCTGAAGTAGGCGCGGAATAGTCGCTCTCGCATCGCAGCACCACGCCCCTGGGTGGCCGCCAGATCAAGTATTCGGTGGGCGTCCAAGGAGTTCGCGCGCCGCACAGAGTCGAAGGAAAGAGCGAGTCCCAGTGGTGCCGCCTGGGCGGCAAGGTGGGCGTTCATCGTTCGGGCGCGTTCAATGGGCATCTGATACTTCGCCGCCAGGACTTCGTCCAGGGCCTCATCGGTTGAGGCGGGTGCGTCGGGGTCGAGTTCGAAGGCGTGATACCTCACCTCGACGTCGTGTTCGAACAGTTCGATCGCCTGAGTCAGTTGAACGGACCCGATGTAGCAGAAGGGGCAGACGACGTCGCTCCAGACGTCGATGGGGAGGGGGGTACTCATCATGGAGCGAGCGTAGGTGCTGCAGTCGATTGTTCCGCCGTGACAACTAAAATGATCGACCGCGAGAAAATCGCCCACGAAGGATTCCGTATTCCCGCTAGTTCTCCTCTTCTACTCGAGTTGCGTTACGCCATCGACGAGATCCTCACGGCCTCCGGCCGAGTCTCGTTACGTCGCTGCGGTACTCGACTCTCGTGGGGTGAGTTGTGTTAATCGTCCGCGATCTCGGCATCGAAATCGGTCCTCACCGACTCCTCGAGCCTGTCTCCTTCGTGATCGGCAACGGCGAGAAGGTCGGACTCGTCGGTCGCAACGGGGCGGGCAAGTCGACTCTGCTGCACGTTCTGTTGGGCGAGCACCCTGAGCACCTGCGCATCACGGGCTCGGTGGCGGCACAGGGTTCGCTGGCGCACCTGCCCCAAGAGCCCGTGGCTGGGGGACTTGGCGTCGAGCCAATCGGGCTGAGCCACGTACTGAGCGCGCGCGGTATCGACCGACTGGACGCCGATATGCAGCATGCGCGCCACGAGTTGGCGGCCGACCCTACCGATGAGACCATTGTGCGCTTCACCTCGCTCGAAGAGGAGTTTCGTGAGTGCGGCGGCTACGAGGCGGAGTCCGAAGTCGCGCGCCTCGCCGACGGACTGGGCCTCAAGCAAGATCTGCTGCTCGAAGACCTCAACTCACTCTCGGGGGGTCAGCGACGACGGGTCGATCTCATGCGCGTGCTCTACGAGCAACCGGAGACCATGGTTCTTGACGAGCCCACGAATCACCTGGACAAGGCGGCCAAGCGCTGGCTGTTCGATGAACTCGAGCAGTTCCGCGGTGCCGTGCTCGTGATCAGTCACGACTTACCTCTGCTCGATCGCTCCATCGACCGCGTGCTCGCGTTGCGCGACGGGCAGCTGCGCGAGTACAAGGGGAACTACTCGAAGTTCCTCCAGCTCGAAGAAGAGCGTCGACTCTCGGAAGAAAAGATCGCGGCCCACCAGGACGCCAAGATCGACCAGTTCTCCAAGCTGGCCGACTCGATGCGTGGTCAGACCGAGAAGCGCGCGCGTCTGGCCAAGGTGCTGGATCGTCGAGTCGAGAAGCTCAAGGACTCGCGCATCGAAGTCACCAAGAAGGAGAAGAAGGTCGTTTTTCGCCTACCGGTTCCCCCGCGCAGTGGCGACGTGCCCATGACCGTGGAGGACGTGGCTGTTACCTACGGCAGCAACCACGTACTGCGTGACGTGAACTTCATCACGCGACGAGGCGATCGCATCGTGATCGTGGGTCGCAATGGCGCGGGCAAGTCCTCCTTGCTGCGCTGTTTGGCGGGCACCCAGGAACAGAGTGACGGGGTGGTGAAGTTCGGGGCCAACGTGACGGTGGGGTACTTCGCCCAGGAGAACGAACAGCTCAATTTCGACAAGACCGTGCTCGGCAACCTCGATAACTCAACCGTCGAGTCCGACGTCCAGCGCCGCTCCATGTTGGGCGCCTTCGGTCTGAAGGGAGCGGCCGCCCACCAGATGCCCGCGACGCTTTCGGGTGGCGAGCGGGCCAAGTTGGCCCTGGCGATCCTGGCGTCCTCTCGAGCGAACCTGCTCCTGCTCGACGAGCCGACCAACAACCTGGACCCCGCGAGCGTGGATGCCCTGGGCGAGATGATGCGTCAGTGGAAGGGCACGATCGTTGCGGTGAGCCACGAACGGGGCTTCGTCGAGGCCCTCGAGCCGACCCACGCTGTGCTGTTGCCCGAGGAGTACTTCGACATCTGGGACGAGGAGTACATGGACCTCATCGAGCAGCGCTAGCTCAGTTGAGGTGACGCTGCGAGGCCCAGTTCGAGAGTTGGTGGCGATTCGAGAGTTGGAGCTTGCGCAGCACCGAGGAGACGTGGCTCTCGACGGTCTTGACAGAAATCGCCAGTTCGGTTGCGATGTCGCGATACGAGTAACCCCGTGCAATGAGGCGAAGGACCTGGCGCTCGCGGGGCGTGAGCAGGTCTAAGTCGGGATCGACGTCGCCTGCCTCGAGGTGTCGGCCCTCTAGGGAAAAGGCGTCGAGGACGAATCCCGCCAGCCGCGGCGAAAAGACCGCGTCGCCCGCCGCGACTCGATAGATCGCATCGAGCAACTCGGGTCCCGAGATGTTTTTGGTGACGTACCCTCGCGCTCCGGCGCGGATGACACTGATGACGTCCTCGGCGGCGTCGGAGACCGACAGGGCGAGGAATCGCACCTCGGGCGCCGCGTCGACCACGCCCCGCAATACGGCAACCCCGCCGCCATTGGGCATGTGCACGTCGAGCAGAACGACGTCGGGTCGACGCTCCAGGATGATCTCGATGGCCGCGTCAACTTCGTCGGCTTCGCCGACGACGTCCACTGACCCCTGGAGTTCGCTGCGAATGCCCTTGCGGATGAGTTCGTGGTCGTCGACGAGAAAGACGCGCGGTTGCATCTAGGCGTTTCGTGGCAGCGTGAGTTGCACCTCGGTGCCCTCGCCGATCGTGCTCTTGAGTACGACCTCGCCGCCACGCTGGGTGATGCGTTGGCGAATGGAGAGCGCTATCCCTTGGCGGTCGCTCACCACCTGTTCGGGATCGAAACCCGACCCCTGATCGCGCACGAACAGGCTGATCGTCGTGTCTTCGACTTCGGCGTAGATCGAGACCAGGTCCGATCTCGACCAGCGCGCCGCGTTGATCGCCGCCTCGCGGCCCGCCGCGACCAGGGCGGTAACGCGATCAGTGCTCTCGCAGTCGCCCACAACCACCAGGTCGACGCGCACGCCGTAGTCGTTCTCGATTTCGTTCTCGAGCGAGCGCAGGTCGCTGAGAAACGTTCCCGAGTCGCTTGATCCTTCGGGGTTGAACAGCCACTCGCGCAGTTCTCGCTCCTGAGTGCGCGCCAGGCGCTTGACGGCGACCTCGTCGCCGGCCGAACGCTCGATGAGTGTGAGGGTCTGGAGGACCGAGTCGTGAAGGTGAGTGGCGACGTCGGCGCGCTCTTCCATGCGTACGCGCTGACGTCGTTCGCCGGTGAGGTCGTTCAGCGTGGCGAGCCACCAGGGGGCGAGCAGGATGAGTGCGCCGCCGATCAAGACGAGAGTGCCAAACAGAGCCGACGTGGTGTCGTGGCTCCAGGGACTGCCGAGGTGGTGAAGGATCTGCAGGCCAAAAATGATGAAGATCACGCCGAGCGCCAGGCGCAGCCAGAAGCTCCAGCGGGTGCGCGAGGTCGCCACACCCACAACCGGGGCTGACTTGGCGAGTTCGTGGAGGTGAGCCTGCTCCTCGGGTGAGGCGCCACGCCACACGCCGATCGCGCCGATCACGGTGAGAAAGAAGGGCCACGCGTAGATGCCGAGGTCCGGCATGCCCAGTCGATTCAAGACGAGGAAGATGGCGACGATGGCGGCGGCCCCGATGACGACGTTGACCAGCTTGTGGCGACGACCGACCAGGCGCTGGGCGATGGAGCGCGACTCGTCCGCCCGACGCACGCCGAGCCACAGCATCATGTAGAGCAGTAGCCCGACGCCCGACACCAGAGCGAGCAGGCAGAACACGATGCGCACCACGCGTTCGCGTACGCCGAGGCGAATGGCGAGACCGCCGCACACCCCACCGAGGATCGCATTGTCCACACCCCGTTGGAGGGGGCGGACGGGTACTCCGATCGTCGCGCGGGTGGGGGTCTCGGTACTCACATCACTCCTGTGCAGTTGTCCCATCCAGTCTCGCACCGCGTCGTCGGGAGCGTCGTCGGGGGAAACCCTGAATCGCGTGCCTGCTCCCAGGGTGTCATCGGGGTTCGCCCTGATGAGAGCGCGGAGCACGAGAACTTACATTGGGACCATGGATGAGCCTCTGGAAAATTCCCACCCCACTGCCGACGAGGAGCCGGCTGCGCCCGAGCGCGGCGCAGCGACCCTGCACCGCAGTGCGACCAAGAAGGTCTTTGGCGGCGTGGCGGGGGGGCTCGCCGAGCGATTCGACGTCGACGCCAACATCGTGCGCGTGGTCTTTGTGGTGCTCGCGGTCGTGTACGGACTGGGCATTGCGATCTACCTGGCTATGTGGGCACTCATACCGCGCGCCGACACGCCCGAGGGCGACGCCGTTGAAGTAGAGGATGCGCCGCGCGTCAGGTGGCTGCGCTACGCAATACCGCTCGGCGTCGTGGTGCTCGCGATCGTCGTCTTGGCGGCGTTGCACAACATGACTGCCCTCGGTCTGCCCTTTGCGATTCTGTGGCTGATCTTTTTGGTGGTGATCGCCGTGCTCGCCCTCTTTACCCCGGCGCGACGCCTCACGTTTCGTCGTCTCCTCGGCCTGCTCTTTCTCGCCGGGCTGAGCTTCCTGATCTTGATCTCGGGGGTGTTCATCATCACCGTGCACGAAATCGGCGTGCCGGTACGCGGTGGCAGCGGTGTGAAGAATTGGTCGCCCACGACCCTGTCCGAAGTGCAACGTACCTATCGCGGGGCCATCGGCGCGTCGACCATTGATCTCTCCCACGTGTCCTTTTCGGGAACTACTTATGTGACGGTGACCCAAGGCGTGGGTGCGCTCACCGTTGACGTACCCCAAGGCGTGAAGTTGTACGTCAAGACCCACGCGGGCCTCGGGGACGTCCTAAACGAACAGATTGCCCCGACGGCGGTGCCGCCGAAGGAACAGCCAGGCGCCGTGCTCGTGATGAACCTGCAAGTGGGCATCGGTCAGATCCAGGTGTGTCACGTCAACGACTCGTTCCATATCTACAACTCTTTCAACTGACCTAGCTGTGCAGCAGGCTCTCGGCGACACCGGAGCGCAGGTGCACATACGAAGGCGCCACTGCGATGTTGCCCCACGTCGTGGCGTTCGGTGATCCGCTCGAATAGATGTAGATGGGAAGCAACCACGTTGCGCCGTCGCTCAGGCGAAAGGCGCGCAGCGACAGGGTGACCTGGTGCAGGACAACGCGATCGACGGGTGCCGATGATCCAGCCCCGGAGAGCGCACCCTCGGTCGAGTCGAGGCTCTTGACGCCATCTCGAACGCTCGCGAGGGGATAGGCGGGACTCGCGCTCACTCGAAAGGCGGGACCCTGGGCGAAGATCAACTGGTTCTTCGACCCCACGGTGATGCTCAAGGTTTGATCGGTTGACCTCGAACCGACCGTGACAGTATCGGTGAGCTGTTCTTGACTCTGTTCTGCCGGAGCGCCACTCGAGTTGGTCACCGACACCGTCGAGGAGGAGAAACGAGGCGAGGCCAGACCGTAGTTGTATCCCAGCATCTTGACGTAGCTCGCGGCGTCGGCCGCCAGCGTGGCGTGGCTGGGCATCGGCACCGACGCCGTGTCGGATTTGGTGGCGGGGGCGACGCGATACGTCGTCGAGGAGTAGAACCACTGGGGAACGACGGACGCCTGATAGTCGAGCGAGGCGCCCGTGTGGTTCGTGATCATCCAGTTGTTCGCCGTGTGGCGAAGTTCTCCAGTGACGCCAAAGACCGCGGCCACATGGCGCGCGGCAGTTGCGTTGGAGCCTGAGACTCCTAGCTCGTAAGCGCTACTCGTGCTGGGCTCGGCGCCGAGTGACGAACCAGCGACGAAACTCACTCGCTCGCTGGCCGCCGCCGCGAACGTCGAGCCCTGAGCGGCGGGTGTGGGTTGATAGGCGCTCTGGACGCCAAGCACGGGCAAGGTGGGACCACCCGCCACGAGGGCCACGGTGCCCGCGGCCAGGCCGCCGGCCACCACCACTCCACCGGCCAGGCGAACTTGCAGGCGCCGCCACCACGGCGCGCGAGCAGGGGACGGGGAGGTCGCGATAATGCGACTGATCATGTCGTCGAGATGAGCTGGCTGATACGGGCTGTGGACGGCGGGGTCGAGCGCGCCCAGACGTTCGTCGATACTGCTCATTGGTCCTCCTTCCCTACTTGATTCCTGTCGTGAGCGTTCAAAACTTTCATGGGACCTGTGCGTCGCCGAGGAACTCGCGGAACCGGTGTTGGGCGCGTGAGAGCCGCACGGCCGCCGCGTTGGTGCTGATCACGAAGTACGCGCCGAGCGCGTGCGTGTCGAGTCCGTCCCAGGCGTTGAGTAGGAGGATCTCGCGGTCGTCCTCGGACAGTGCGGCCAAGGCCTGGCGCATGCTCTCGTCCGCGACGACGTGCTCCTCGGCCGACGCGGCATCGCCCGTCGGAGCGAGACGCGCTTCGACCGTGCTGCGGCGAGTCTTCGAGCGCCGCGCGTTGCGCAAGACGTTGCGCGCCACCCCGAGCATCCACGGCAGTTCGGCGTCTTCGGGTACGCGATCGAGCCGACGCCAGACGACGATCATCGTTTCTTCTACGAGGTCGTCCACATCGCTCGCCGTGAGGGGATAGAGGCGGCGTCGGATGTAGTTGCCCACCGCACCGAAGTGCTCGTGGACGAGTCGGGCGAAGCGAGCCTCCTCTTCAGCGCCCATAACTCTCCCGTGTCCGCTCGAGCCCGCTTTTTACCAGGTTTCTCAGGGCGCGAGGAGTCGAGTTTCGGTCTCGGCGCTCAACCAGTGTTCGGGCCACGCACGATCCGCCCACCACTCGAGCACGTCGTCCACGCTGTCGGCGAGAGGTCGCAGAGCGAGACCTTCGCTCAGGGCCAGTGACGAGTCCAGAGCCATGATGCTTTGGGGTTGCGGGGACCAGAGCGGAAACTTGCGGCCCAACTTGGCTTCGGCAATGGTTTCCGCGCTGACCTCGCGCAACTCGGTGTGCGCGGGGGCGATCTGTGCCGCGATCTCCTCGATGGTCTCGACAAATCGTTGACCGACCATCGGGCCGGCGGCGTGAAAGGCCCCCACTCGACGCTCTTCGGCGAGACGTACGACGAAGTTCGCGAGATCTCGTGCGTCGATCCACTGCAGGTACGAGTCGCCCGGTCCGGGCACGGCGACGACCCCGCCGCGGCGCACGCGTTCGACCCAGTAAGGAAAGCGCAGCGTCGCGTCGAAGGCCCCCACGACGAACGTCGGGCGCACCATGGTGGAACCCTCTCCGAAGTACGCCCAACCCGCTCGCTCACTGGCCGCCTTGAGCGGCCCGTAGGCGCTCGCGATCGGCGCTTCGAGGTCATCAGGGTCGTCATCGAGTTCGAGGCGATCTTCGCTGAAGCCCGGTCCGCTCGGCTCGCGGTAGGCCGAGATTGACGAGATTTGCAGATAGTGACCGCCGCGATCGCCGAGCGCGGTGGCGAGGCGTTCGACGTCGCTCGGACGATAGGCCGTCACGTCGATGGTGGCGTCGAACGTAAGTCCCACTAACGACGTGAGATCGCTTTGACGATCGCCGATGAGCCGTGTCACGGACTCGGGCAAATCACTCGGCGTGAGGCCGCGATTAAAGACACTGACGTCGTGCCCGTGGTGCCACGCGGACCAGGCAATTGAGCGCCCGACGAACGATGTTCCCCCGATGATCAGTATCTTCACGCGGCCCCCTTTGTCGGGCTCACCCTAGTGGCGCACGTGGTCGCGTACGAACGTCAGAACGTCGATGGTCATCTTCAGTTCACGGCTGTCCACTTTGGTTTCGACGTCACGATTGAGCCGCGTCACGCTTCGAATAACTGCTGCGGCGTAGGTGCTGCCCTCATCGGTCAGGTGCACGAGGCGGCGGCGCGCATCGTCGGGGTCGGTGACCAGCGAGGCGTACCCGCGATCGATCAGCCCGGCCACCACCTTGCGAGCCGCCTGGCGCGACGTGCCGGTGAGTTGAGCGAACGCGCCCAAAGTGTGGAGTCCCGAGGAGAAAAAGCGGAGAGCGAGCCCGTCACTGCGCCGGTAGTCGTCGTACCCCTGCTCGGCGACGCTGTCGCGCATGGCGCGCACCCAACTGCGTCGCGCGAGGGCTAATACGTCACCAAAGAGCATCAACTCGTTCTCGCTCATGCGCCAGGCTATCATTTAGGCAACCACGTTGCATAAAGTTCCCCGACGTGCCACCATGGTTGAAAAGGAGGCGTCATGACCAACTCCCCGCAGTCTCGAATGCTCTCGATGGTTCTCTCGATGGCCCTCGTAAGCGCGGTGCTGGTGGGACTGGGTGCGTCTGTGAGTTCACCGAGCGGGGCGTCGACGACGACCGGGTGTTCGTCACCAGGTAGTTCGACGACGTTGGGCCTGAAGGTGAATGGATTCACGCGAAGCGTCATCGTGCATCTGCCCAAGGGCTCCTCGGACACCACGCCCCTCGCGCTCGTCCTCAACCTGCACGGCAGTGGATCGACGGCGTACGACCAGATGCTCTTTACGGGCATGAACAAGACGGCGAATCACGACAACTTCATCGTGGCCTACCCCCAGGGCCTCATCACCGACGGCACGGGATTTGACTGGAACGTGCCCGGGGTACCGCTCATCGGAGGTCGGGCAGTTCCGAAGGGCTCGCCCAACGACGTGAGCTTTCTCACCAAACTCGTGGGCGTACTTGAGTCGCGGTACTGCGTCAACAAAGACGAGGTGTACGCGACCGGCTTTTCGGGCGGGGCACGCGAGGCTAGTCAGTTGGCCTGCGACGACTCGGGTATCTTCGCCGCGGTGGCGCCGGTGAGTGGTCTGCGTCGGGCCAATCCGTGTCCCACCACGCGCGCGGTTCCCATCATCTCCTTTCACGGTTCGGCCGATCCCGTCGATCCCTTCAGCGGTCACGGCCAGGCCTACTGGACGTACTCGGTACCGAGCGCAGAAAGGATGTGGGCGAAACAAGACGACTGTTCGACGTCGCCCGCGACCACGACGCCCGCGAAGAGTGTCCAACTGACGACCTACGCGAAGTGCGCAGACGGTGCGAGTGTGGAGCTCTACGAGGTGATGGGCGAGGGACACGAGTGGCCGGGGGGCCCGCCACTGCCAGCGGCACTGACCACAGTGCTCGGGCCCCAATCGCAGGTTATTAGCGCGAATGCCCTGATGTGGGCGTTCTTCGCGGCGCACCCACTGTCGAGTTAGAGAAAACCCGCGTGCGAGAGCGGCCAGATGCGAAGGAAGGCCTTGCCGATGATCGACGATCGCGGGATGGTTCCCCAGTAGCGGCTGTCACAGGAGTTGGGCTCGTTGTCGCCCATCATGAAGTAGTGGTTCTTCGTGATGTGGGTCTTGGTGATCGGCTTGGGTCCGATCTCGGCGACATGAGTCCAGGGTTGTTTGAGAACCTTGCCGTCAACGTAAATGGTATTGCCCTTGGACCAGATGGTCTGACCGGGTAGGCCGATCACGCGCTTGACGAGGTCGGCCACGTCGTCGCCACAGACGTCCGCGACCGCCTTGGGCGCCTTGAAGACCAGGATGTCGCCGGTATGGATGGTGCCGAACTCGACACTGAGCTTGGAGACCACGATGCGATCACCGATCTGCAGGGTCGGCTCCATCGAACCCGACGGGATGAAGAACGTCTGAAAAACGAAGGTGCGAATGAGGATCGAGACCACGACGGCGATCACGACGACGATGCCCCACTCGGTCAGCGAGCGCTTCGTCGAACGCTTTTTCGCTACCGGTGCTGCGGGCGCCTCTTCGACTTCAGAGGTGGTGGGGGGTAGAGACACTCGTTCTACAGTAGTTGGCCAGATTTCACGCCCTTGTTCGCACCCTCGGTGCCACGCGCGAATCGCTTAGCCCTGTGCGAACTCCCAGATGTGGCCGTCGGGATCCGTGAAACTGGCGGTGCGGATGCCCCACGGTCGATCCATCGGCCCATTCAACAGCGCGACACCACGTTTCGCCAGTTCCTCACACGCGGCATCGACGTCCTCGACCGAAACGGTGAACTGAAAGCGCGATCCGGTCGACGCCGCAGCGACGGTGGCGGGACCGATGAGACCGGGCGCTTGGGTGATGTCCAGCAAGTTGACGACCAAGTTGTCGAAATTCACGACGGCGGAGTTGTCGTCTTCGTAGACCGTCTCGAGTTCGAAGACGTCGCGATAGAAGTTCTTCGCTCGCTCGACGTCTTGGACGAACAGCGTGATGACATCTACCTGGGGCGACCAGAGGGACATGTCACGACCTCGATTCACTTTTGTCGGCTTGCGCCACCTGAGGCTAGAGCGTGACTACGGCCTCGTATCATCGTGGGGTGAATCACCAGGAATACTGTGACGGGATCGCTGTCGAAGTGGATCGCTTCGCCGACGGGTTTGCCGTCGCCGATCGTTCGGCCCGC
The DNA here is from genome assembly GCA_049801955.1 of Acidimicrobiales bacterium. Lineage (GTDB taxonomy): Bacteria > Actinomycetota > Acidimicrobiia > Acidimicrobiales > RAAP-2 > RAAP-2. The sequence continues at coordinate 4,445 of JBARLO010000054.1, read as the reverse complement.
GTACCATCGTGTCCCGATTGGTCGGTGGAAGACCTGGCGCGCCACTTAGGGACCGTGCATCGCTGGGCTACGCAACTCGTGACCGAGCGCGCGAGCGCGCGAATATCACTGGCGAACATGTCGATCGACGATCGGGTCGTTGACGAACAGTGGATTCGAGATGGCGGCGATGCGCTCGTGGCTGTCTTGCGGGCGGCGCAGCCCGACGAGGCGATGTGGGCGTGGGGGGCTGACCAGCACGTGCGTTTTTGGTCGCGTCGCCAACTGCACGAGACCTTTGTGCACCGTCTCGACCTGGAGTTGGCGACGCGAACGCCCTCGATGATCGAGCCCGACATTGCACTCGACGCGATCGATGAGTTTCTCGCGAACATGCTCAGCGACTCCGACATCGCCCTCAGTGCACGCAGCGGTCATACCAGTGAGCTCCTTCGGATTCGTTCATTCGACCCCGAAGGTCTGTGGAGTGTGCGACTCTTCGAGAGCGGATACGAATTCGTCGACGCAGGCGGTGATCCCGACGTTGACGTCTCGGCGTTGGCGAGTGACTTAGTGAGCGTGCTTTTGCGTCGACGCGACCTCGCTGAGGTGGAGGTCGCGATATCGGGTGACGGCTCGCTGCTCGAGTACTGGCTCTCGCACACTGCTTTCGAGTAGCGGGCTACTAGGGCACCAGGATCCGCTGGAATCGGCGTGCCGCGAAGGTGAGCCCGGCGAGCGCGATCGCGATGAGATAGCCCGCGCGCATCAACATGATCCACTGGAACTGGCCGAGATCCAATCCCCGTAGCAGCGCCGCCGACTGATAGAGAGGCGAGAACGAGACGATCGCGCCGAGCCAGGCCGGGTACAGCGTGATTGGAAAGAACGTCGCCGAAAAGAGGAACAGCGGCAACTGCACGAGGGCAACGAGATCGAAGTCCTGCCAGGAGCGCAAGAACGTGCAGGCGGCCAGACCCGCGCAACTAAAGGCAAAGCTCGTTAGGATCGCGGCCGGCCAGCAGAGAATGACCCAGGGCGTGGCGGCGTCACCGAGGGCCGACATGCACACGATGAACGACGCCGCGTAGAGGGTCGCGCGCGCAAGAGCCCACCACACTTCGCCCAGGGCGACGTCCGTCACGTCGAGGGGAGTGGAGAGGATCGCGTCGTACGCGTGCGAGATCTTGAGTCGAAAGAACGTGTTGAAAATCGAGTCAATCACCGCGCCGTTCATGGCCGAGGTGGCGAGCATGCCGGGCGCAACGAACGTGGCGTAGCTCACGAGTTGACCGTTGACGTGTATGGGGCCCACAAGTTTGTTGAGCCCGATGCCGATACTTAAGAGGTAAAAGAGCGGTTCAAAGAACCCCGACACCAGCATCAACCACTGCGTGCGATAGACCATGAAGTTCCGCTTGAAGACGTGGAGTGACCGTCGCGAACCGAAGCGCGGCAGGGTGCGAGTCAACATCAGTCCACCAGCCGTCGCCGCATGGTGCGCCGCCCAAAGAAAATGCCGACCGCCGCCAGCGCGACCAGGACTGCCAAATGGCAGAACAGCGCGCCTGCCTCGATGTGCCCGTAGGCGGCGGCCCGCGCCAGAGCCACCCCGTGATAGAGCGGCATGATCTGGACGATGGGACGCAGATACCCGGGGTAGGCCGACACGGGGTAGAAAGTGGCCGAAAAGAGAAACATCGGCACGAAGCCGAATCGGTAGATCACGAGAAAGGACCCATCGGACTGCGAGCGAGCTGCGTAGGCGACCAGTGGTGCTGAGAACGCAAGGGCCACGAGGGCGCCGATGAAGGGGAGGGTGAGTGCCCACCACGACTCCAAGGCGCCGAACGCGCCGATGACGATCGTGTAGATGATCCCCGTGACGAACGCGCGAGTCACCACCCACGACAGTTTTCCGTAGAGAATGTCCTCGGGCTCGAGCGGCGTGGCCGCCGCCGCGTGATAGGAGCGGATCCACTTGAGCGCGGCGAGCACCGGCCACAGTGACTCGCCCTCTCCGAGTTGCATGGTGGTCGTCGCGAGCAGGCTCGGCGCAATGAAGTGCAGGTAGGTCTGGCCTTCGACCAGGCCGGTGTGCTTGGTCACCAGATGTCCAACGCCTACGCCCAACGACGCCAGAAAGAAAATGGGAAAAAGGATGTTGCTCGCCACCGACCCACGCCAGGTCTGGGCGTAGTACTTCGCGTGATAGTGCCAGCTGCGTAGCCACGCGGGCGAGTGGGCGTCAGTGACGGCGGCCACTTAGTCCACCAACGTCCGACCGGTTAGACGCAAGAACACGTCTTCGAGCGAACTACGCCGCACGAGAGCACTGGCGGGCACGATCCCGGCCGCGTGGAGATCACGCAGCGTATCGTCACCTTGATCGACGTAGAGAAGGATCCGATCGGGCAGAATCTCGACGCGTTGAGCGAATTTCGAAAGTGCCAGGTCGACGTGGTCGTGAGACTCCACGTCAAAGCGCAACTCGACGACTTCTCGCGTGGAGTGTCGAGCGATGAGTTCACGTGGAGGACCTTCGGCCACGATGTCGCCGTGGTCCATGACCACGAGACGATCACATAGTTGCTCCGCCTCGTCCATGTAGTGCGTGGTGATGATGAGCGTGACGCCCTCGCGCTTGAGTCGGTACAGCCTCTCCCAGAGGAGGTGGCGAGCTTGGGGGTCGAGTCCCGTCGTGGGCTCATCAAGGATTAAGAGTTCGGGTTGGTTGATCAGCGCGCGCGCGATCGTCAGTCGGCGTTTCATGCCGCCGGAGAGGTCGTCGACCTTGTCGTTGGCTCGCTCCGACAGCTGGGCGAACTCTAGGAGTTCGTTGGTCCTCTCGCGCAATATCTGTCGGGGAATGTCAAAGTAGCGACCAAACATCTCGAGGTTCAAGCGCACCGACAACTCGAGTTCGAGCGTGTCCTCTTGGGGGACCACACCGAGTCGCCCGCGGATGTTCGCCCCGTGCTCCCGCGGGTCCAGGCCGAGAATGGACAAGGTGCCGGAAGTGGGCTGTGAGACGGCCGAGATCATGCGCATGGTGCTGGTTTTGCCGGCGCCATTGGGCCCGAGGAAGCCGAAACTCTCGCCACGAGTAATGGCGAAACTGATTCCCTTGACCGCCGCGAAGTCACCAAAGTTCTTCACGAGATCGCGGGCCTCGAGTATGGGACCGTATGTCAATGTCACTGAGTCGGCACTCCCTGAGCCTTCGATCGTCGACAAGCCATTCACGCTACGCCCGCGTGTCATCACGTCACCGCACGGTAACTCGACGCTGTTACGTCGGCGATGGGGTGGAATGAGTCGTCCACCAAAAATGCAGAGTCAGAAACTATCAGCCTCACTTCAATGCGGGGATTTTTGTAAAGAGAATGTCATCGCGGCGAGGTTTGGAGATCTAGGTTGTGGGCGAATGAGCCTCATTTGATCGTGCGCCTCGAGGGGGACTGTGTCACGCAAGTTACTGGCCGAGTTTCTAGGCACGGCCATCCTCGTATTCTTCGGCGTCGGTGTCGCCACCTTGAGTTTCGGATTTGGGGCTACCGGTGCCAGTTTTGCCGCGGGCGTCGTGGCCACGGCCCTCGCCTTTGGGCTGACGCTCATGGCCCTGGCGTACTCCGTGGGCCCGATATCGGGCTGCCACGTCAATCCCGCGGTGACCATCGGTGCGCTGGTGGCCGGGCGCATCTCCCTCAAGGACGCGATCGGCTACTGGGTAGCGCAGTTCGCAGGTGGTATCGCGGGTGCTTTAGTTCTCTGGGGAGTCTTTTCCACGTCACCGCTGTACAGCCGAGCGACCACGGGCCTCGGCACGGACGGCTGGGGCGCGGCGAGTCATATTCACATTGGAGCCGGCGGCGCCTTCATCACCGAGGCGATTCTTACGGCAGTGTTCGTTTTCGTGATCTTGGCGGTAACGGACAAGGCCGCCCACGTGGCGACCGCGGCCATGGTCATTGGACTGACCCTCACCGCCATCCACCTCGTGGGAATACCCATCACGGGCACCTCAGTGAACCCGGCGCGCGCATTGGGCCCGGCCCTCGTGGTGGGCGGCACCGCCATTCGCCAGGTGTGGCTCTTTATCGTGGCGCCGCTGGTCGGCGGAGTTCTCGCGGCGCTGCTCTACCGGGTGTTTCACCCGGCCAATGGCGATTCTTCAAACTAGGAATCTCGCCTCCAGTGGGCGAGGGGGTCTGAGGTTCCATAGTTTCTGGGACACCGTGTCTCAGGGTTTCTGGGACACTTCGACCCACGGGGGTGTCCATGATGTTGCCAAAATATGGGGGTCATCGGAAGTTAGCGGGGTGACGCCTGTCTCGAAGGTCACTGTTTAGAAGACGAAGGTGCTTCAGTCTTTAGGTGTGATCCAAAAAAATAGAAACACCTTCGTCCTTGATGACCCTACCGAAATCCTGGAAGCCCTCGTCGGGCTCAAGAACGTGCGGGTC
>JBARLO010000053.1:0-85240 GCA_049801955.1 Acidimicrobiales bacterium | reverse complement strand
GAAGCGATCAGTGCTGCCGCGCCTGCAACTGCGACAGCGCGCTTCCCAAAATATTTACTGGATCTCAAATTTCCCCCTACCAACGTCCGAGCGTCACCAGTTTGGTGCCGCTCTGTCCTGCCTCATTCTTGTAACCCTCTGTTCACCAGCGGTTCAATTTGGAAAGTACCACAGGACATAAGTGCTGACAACGGCACCCCCGGCGACATTCGTGTCGCGTCAGCAGAACTCCCTGAGTCGGATCGCCTACCCATGAGCGCTCAGGGACGTCACGTCCATGTAAGCGCTTACGAGATGACGTCCCATGCGGTACGAGGACACGCATCGTCGCGTTGGATGCTCAATCCGTCGTGCGACCGACACGCCGGCACGATCTGAATACATCGGAGGGACGACAACACTGCCGACAGCACGACGCAGGCCGGACTCAGCAAGGGAAGCGGTGTCCCCGCGACGACGTCACTCACCGCGCACGCGCCGTCATCTCAAAGACGCGATTAACTCGCGCTCGGGTAGACGGGCGCGGCATGGGTCCCGTAGATCGGACCTTGCTGGGGCCCGCCGGGATGCGTGTAGAGGGGAGCCTTTGGCGACCCAAAGGGTGTGCACGATTGACACGTCAAAAGGGACGACGAAACGTCCTCAGAAATGCAAGACGCCGTCGTCCTGAGCCCCGTTACCAGAGCCCGCGAGGGGCTTAGATTACGCGAACGTTCTGGGCTTCTTCGCCCTTCTTACCCGGCGCTGCGTCGAACTCGACACGCTGGCCCTCTTCGAGGCTCTTGTAGCCCTCGCCTTGGATGTTGGAGAAATGTACGAAGACGTCTTCACCCTGCTCACGCGAGATGAATCCGAATCCCTTTTCTGCATTGAAAAACTTAACTGTGCCTTGTGCCACGAATACTCAATCCTGAAAACGCCGGAATGACTAGTTCGCTCCGCGCGTTACGACAAGCGTACTTGCTCCAGCCGACGACGACGCCAGTTCGCCCCCGTGGTGCTCGTGAACCCCGTGTTCACCGCGAATCTCGTGCGATGACTCCGCCCTTAGTTGGAGGGGAAGCTCTTCTTTGCTTCCTTCTTGGCGTGCTTCTCGTTGCGCTTTTCCTTCAGCGACTTACCGACCTTCTTCGCGTTGTGTTGGTTTGGTGATTTCTCTGCCACGGTAACTCCTTGCAAAGGCGTTGCCATTGTTGACGACGCCGAGATCACTTCACGTGGGAGTCCGGTGATGGACCTTGGACCGATAGAGATGCTTTCCCCTTGTGGAGTTCCCTAGTGACCTTAATCGGCGATCGCTGCGACTTCATAAATGCTGACACTGCTTTCTGTCCGAAGTGCACGGCCCCGAAGGTGCGCAGGCAGATGTCCGGAGGTCTGAGTGCACTCGAGTCAGTCGGCTCTCGCGCTGTATGCAGTCGTGACGTACGGAAGCACGATGGGTTCAACCAGTTCCTCCACGACTTCGCCCACACGCTTCATCAACAGCTCTCGTTCTCTCATCTCCATCGTCGAGATATAACTGGTGGACAGGACTCGTTTGTACAGGACGTCACGAGAAAGGGTCTGCGCGTGCGGGAACGTCACGCGCTCGACATCAGTAAACGGACCACTCGAAATGACTGCGGTGAAGTCTCTACCGACCTCATAGGGCTGCTTCGTATCCCACTGCATGGCGTGACTGAGCGCCCGCACCCAGTCGACGGACTCGTCTCGCTCATTCCAGATCAGTCCCAATCCGCCAGTGGCCACCAGCACTCGGCGGATCTCTTCGAGAGCGCGAGTCTCGTCAAACCAATGAAAAGCTTGCGCGACGAATGCAACATCGACACATTCGTCGGGCACCGGAATATTGATATCGCTCCCGTCGAGAACCACAACGTCTGAGGTGGTCTCCCGGAGTGTGTCACGCATCGATTCCGACGGGTCCACGGCGATCATGGCTCCCACGTGGGGCAGCATCTGTCGAGTGAATATCCCGGTTCCCGCACCAAGATCAAGCGCGCTCGACCTCGCACCTAAGTCGAAGACTGACACGAAGTAGTTAATGGCAGCGTCGGGATAGTCGGGTCGTGCCGAGTCGTAGAGGGTGCCGTCCTTGAAACCTGTGGCTCCAAGACCTTCACCTCGCTGCTGCACCAATTCGACGTGTCCTTCCCGGGGTGAAAGTCCCACTTCGAAGTTATCGAACCCAACTCCCCCTCGGACGCAATTACTCCCTGATGGCGTTGCCTTCAACGTCGCGATAGAAATGAGTCTGTACCTCTTGATGAGGAGGAGCGTTGGCGTTCATCAATCGCGGCTTCCATGGGCGTCCCCGTCAGTCTGGCGCCGGGCTCATACCGCCCGGCCAATACGTGACTGACGATTTTCCGGTCCTGACGGCGGGCCAGACACCCCGAGTGCCGACCGATACCTGGGACTTCACCATCGTCGATCAAGCGGGTGCGCAACTGGCCCGCTGGACGTGGGACGAGTTTCAGGCTCTCCCCCGCGAGGACACCACCGTCGACATCAACTGCGTCACCAAGTGGACGAAGTTAGGAACGAAGTGGACCGGTGTCTCACTCGATGTGCTCTTCTCTGGAATCGAGAGCGCTGCGGGGTACGTCCTCGCGTTTGCCGAACCTGATTACACGACCAACTTTCCCATGGCCGACTTGCGTGACGGCAAAGCCTGAGTCGCCTTTCAGTTCGACGACAAGGATCTCGCACCCGAACATGGTGGGCCCGCCCGGCTGCTCGTTCCTCACCTGTACTTTTGGAAGAGCGCCAAATGGGTACGAGGTCTCAAACTGCTCGATCACGACCAGCCGGGATTTTGGGAGTCGCTCGGCTACAACAACCACGGAGACCCGTGGCGTGAGCAGCGCTATCAGGGAGACTGAGGCGTGCTGCGCTGGCTCGTCTCGAGTGTGACCAAGACCATCACCGAGACGCCCGACGCGGTGAGTCTGTGGTTGGACGTCCCCGAGTGGCCCGGTCATCAAGCGGGCCAACACGTCGACGTTCGCTTGACCGCCGAGGACGGCTACTCGGCCGAACGCAGTTACTCCATCGCTTCCTCGCCGCGCTCAGACGGGGTCGAGCTGTCTATCGTGCGACTAGAGGACGGCGAGGTGTCGCCCTATCTCACCGGTCTCGCGGTCGGCGATCAGTTCGAGGTCCGCGGGCCTATCGGCGGGTACTTCGTTTGGGACAAGACCGAGACGCGCCCGGTCCTGCTCCTGGGGGGTGGATCTGGCGTCGTGCCACTCATGTCAATGTTCCGCTACCACGCCGACCTCGACGCGGCGACGCACATGCGCCTCGCGTACTCCGCGCGAACCGAACAGGACCTTCTCTATCGCGAGGAACTCACGAAGCTACCGAGTGGCGAACGAGATGTGTTCATCACATTGACGAGGGAGCCATCTTCCACGTGGTCGGGACTGCGGGGTCGGATTGAGCACGATCTGTTGTCCGAGTTGACGAGTCCTTTCTCTGACGACTTACTCTGCTTCATATGCGGGCCGACGCCATTCGTCGAGTCCGTAGCGAACGCGCTCGTTGCCCTCAGAGTAAAGCCGGGGAACGTGAAGACGGAACGCTTCGGTCCCACGAATGGAGGTTGACATGGGCACAGCGCCACTGGATGGGAACGTCGCCGCGGGCATTCTCGCCTCGATCTTCCATCCCGAGATGACGATCGCCGCTACCAGTTGCGCGCACTGCGGCGCGGTTCGTCCGTTGGGTGAACTCGACGCCTACGTCCACGCCCCCGGCGTCATTTTGCGTTGTTCGTCGTGTGATGCCGTTGTCCTTCGGGTGATGCAACATCGCAATCGCGTCTGGCTCGACTTGCGTGGCATGTCAGTGCTGCAGATGGAACTACCCGACGACAATGTTGCGTCTTGACGTGATGCGAGCCACACCCAATTGAAGTAGATCGCGGCTCGCTCGTACCGCACGGCGGGCTCGCCACACGGTGGACTGATTTCGCCCGAAATCCAACTGTCCGCGCCACTGTCGGCGACTCCGCTACTGAAAAAAGCAAAAAACCCGTAACGGGGTTGCTCGTGGGAGGACTAGAGGGCAGGACGAGTTCGTCCGGAGTGTCCACCGCCTCGCCAACCGCGAGGCGCCAGAGAGGAATCACATGAAGAGACCAATCAGCCGACTCGTACTACCCCTCACCCTCACCCTGGGAACCTTGGGCTTCGGACTGGGAGCCGTCACCTCTCCGGCCACCGCGGCGTCGGTGAGTCACGCCACCGCGGCCAGCAAGACCTGGCACGGCAAAATCACCAAACTCGACGCGAAAATAGGCACCACCGAAGCGTTCAGCATGACGGTCGACATGAAGGGGTACGTGGTCCACTACGACTCGATGACCCACTGGGTGATGGGCAAGGCGAAGGACATCAAGGTCGGCGCCCTGGTCACGGTGACCGGTACGTTGAGCGGCAAGACCATCGCTGCCGCGAAGCTCAGCGCGTAACGGCTTCCTCTGCCTGCGTGTCGACAACGAGGTCGTCCCTGGCAGTATGGAGTCACCTCCTTTCTATGGAAAGACGAGAGGTCCATGGCTACTAACGGCGTCAGTTGTCTCGCCCCGTCCCCCGCCGACGGGTGCTCCTCGGCGCGAGGGACGTCACGCTCGTGACGACTCCTGAACTCCCGGAGCCCTCCAAGCACGTCGCGGTCGGACGACGCGTCTTTCTCGGCGTCACCGGGCTGGCTGCACTCGGGGTCGCCTTTGGCGCCAGCGTCCAGAACTTCCTGGGCAACGCCTTTGGCTCGGGTCTCGGAGGACTGCTGCCCGGAGGTGATCGGTTTCGGATCTACTCGATCACCGGTCGGTACCCCAAGGTCAAAGACAGCGACTATCGCTTGCAGGTCAGCGGGTTAGTGCAGCATCCCAAGACCTTCACGCTGGACGACCTCAAGGCCATGCCGATGACCGCGTTCACCAAGACCTTCCAGTGCGTGACGGGCTGGCGGGTCCCCGACGTGCACTGGGAAGGAGTTCTCCTCTCCGACATCTTGGACGCCGTGGGGGTTCGCCCCGGCGCCGTGGCGCTCACCTTCGAGTCTTACGACCGAGCAGACTCGGAGAGCCTGACGATCGATCAGGCCCGGCTGCCCGAAGTCATCGTGGCCTACCAAATGCTCGGCGCCCCCGTCACGACCGAGCACGGAGGCCCCGTGCGGCTCTACGTGGCCCCGATGTTTGGGTACAAGTCGCTCAAGTGGCTCTCGGCGATTCGCGTCGTCGACAAGGTGCAACCCGGCTTCTGGGAGATGAACGGCTACCCCGTGAATGGATGGTTGGACGGATCGACCGGCCCGACGAACCCCGACCCGAACCTCACCTAAGCCCATGACCGTTACTCACGCGCTCACCCCTCGCGTCACTCGCATCCTGCGCTTCGATCGTGTGCAACGCGCTGCTCACTGGGCCAACGCCGCGCTCTTCGGTGCGCTCATGTTCACCGCCATCCCGCTGTACTTCGGCTCGTTCTTCGGGGTCGTCCTTCCTCGCCACCTGATTGAACAGATCCACCTCTGGTGCGGACTCGCCCTCCCGATTCCGATCATCATCTCGCTGCTGGGACCCTGGGGCCGAGGAATGCGACGCGATGTGCGCCGTATCAACGCCTGGACCCACGAGGAGACCCGTTGGCTCTTCACGCGAGGTCAATCGCCGCTCGAGGCGGACAAGTTCAATCCGGGCCAAAAGCTCAACGCCATCTTCGTCGGCGCGGCGATCCTGGTGATGCTCGTCACTGGCTCGATGCTGCAGTGGTTCCGATTCTTCTCGGTGTCGCTTCGCCAAGGGGCCACGTTCGTTCACGACGTCTTCGCCTTTGCCATCTTCGCTGTAGTGATCGGCCACATCTTCATGGCGATCACTCATCGCGACGCCCTGCGATCGATCTTCAAGGGATGGGTCAGTGAGCAGTGGGCGGCGACACACGCGTCGAGATGGCTCAAGGAATACCGCGCCAGTGAAGGTTCGGTTGACTCGCCCTAGGTTCGACGTGACCAGCGCGTTGAATCTTCACTAAGTTCTCGAGGAGAGGGCCGTGCCAAGGAGGGTCGAGGGGTGTGGATTCGAGGCATCATCGGCGCCCTTCTGTGTCTGACCGGCGTGGTGTGGATACTCCGGGGCACCAACGTCGTGCGCGGCTCGATGATGAGTGGCCGCGGAGGGTACGCGATGCTCGGTGCGGTGGTGTTCGCCGTGGGCGTTGCGCTCTTGGCCTGGGCGTGGCGCAGAAGGGGTGCGCGTGGATAGCCCACTCAGCCACGTCGACGGGGCCGGCAAACTCCGCATGGTCGACGTCTCGAGGAAGCGCCGTACCCTTCGAAAGGCCTGGGCGCAGTGCCTCGTCGTCACGAACGTCAAACTGGACAGCATTGAGCGTCGCCACGACGGTCTCGAAGTCGAGCACACCGCGCGCGTGGCGGGCGTTCTCGCCGCCAAGAGAACCCCGGAGATCATTCCCCTCTGTCACCCACTTCTCCTAAGCGACATCGAAGTCGAACTCATTGAACGCGACAATGGCGTCGCGGTGTCGGCCAGTGTGATCGCCACCGAGTCGACGGGCGTAGAGATGGAGGCGCTCACCGCGTGCGCGTTCGCCGCGCTGAGCATCCTGCACTCGCTGCGGGTCCTTGATCCCAACGCGCGCATCGATGACCTGGCCCTCTTGAAGAAGGAGGGTGGCAAGTCGGGGAGTTGGGGACGACTCGTCGAAGCACCAACCCGACGTCGCCGGCGTCGCCCCACCTAATGGGCCCGATGCAGGACCGCCGTTTAGCATGGACGCCAGTGATCAGCGTTGCGCGATTCGTCAGTTCTCATCGTCACGGCGAGAGCGACACTTGATGTCGCTGAGGGCGAACGCGTCCGTCGCGGTGTCCCTACGCCCACACCCTCGAGCCGTCGAGGGCGACCGCGGTGAAGTCTCTCAGGCGAGCATGCCTATGGCGGGACCCTTGGTCGATCGATACGGGCGGGTTCACGACGACCTTCGCGTCTCGGTGACCGACCGTTGCAACCTTCGCTGCGTCTACTGCATGCCCGAGGTGGGCATGACCTTCCTGCCCCACGAGGCACTGCTCAGCTTTGATGAGATCGTTCGGGTCGCTGGTGTCGCCGCCTCGCTCGGGGTCACGTCTCTTCGTCTGACCGGCGGCGAGCCCCTCGTTCGCAAGGGCCTCGTCTCGCTGGTCGCACGACTAGCAGCCATTGGCTTTGACGACCTCTCGCTTACCACCAACGGCATGTTGTTAACACCGCTGGCGGCGAGTCTCGCGGACGCTGGACTCACTCGCGTGAACATCAGTTGTGACTCGTTGCGAGCCGATCGTTTCAATTCGATCCGACGACGGAGCGACCTCGCCACGGTCCTGTCCTCGATGGATGCAGCCGAGGCTGCGGGCCTGGCCCCGCTCAAGGTGAACGTGGTCATCTTGCGCGGTGTGAATGACGACGAGATTCTCGACTTCGCGACGTTCGCTCGCGACACGGGCCGCGTCGTGCGCTTCATCGAGTTCATGCCGCTGGACGCCCAGGGTCAGTGGGACAATACTCAACTCGTCGCCGGTCACGAGATCTTCGATCAGGTGTCGGCGATCTGGCCGCTCGAGGCGATGGATCTCGGCGGGTCCGCTCCCGCCCAGCGGTTCTGCTTCGCGGACGGGCAGGGAGAAATTGGCCTGATCTCGTCAGTCACCCAGCCCTTTTGCGGAACGTGCAATCGCTTGCGACTGACCTCGGACGGCGCGCTTCGCAACTGTCTGTTTTCTGACGATGAACTCTCGGTGCGTGACCTGATCCGTGACGGCGCGGGCGACGCGCAGATCGCAATGTTGTTGCGACGGGCCGTCTGGGAAAAGTTTCCCGGACACGCGATCAACGAGCCGGACTTCCTTCGACCCGCGCGCTCGATGTCCATGATCGGCGGGTGATCCCATGAACAACTCGGCCAAGCGGGTCGCTGCCGCGAGTGACGACGTCGTAACGTACCGCGCCGCTCAGGCCGCAGAACTCTTGGGCGTGAGTGTCGACACCATTCGGCGCTGGGCGGACTCCGGACGGATCAAGTCGTCGCTCGGCGACGACGGAAAGCGCTACTTCCAAGGCGTGGACCTGGCCCAGGCGGCGATCGCCGAAAATCGCTCACCGTCGCCCAAAAGTCCGCGCGCCCAATCGACGCGCAATCGCTTCGTGGGCATCGTCACCAGGGTGGTCAAGGACAAAGTCGTCGCCCAAGTGGAGATCCAGGCTGGTCCGCACCGCGTGGTCTCGGTGATCACCCGAGAAGCGGCCGATGAGTTGGGACTGGCGCCGGGCGTCGTGGTGGACGCCGTGATCAAGGCCACCAGCGTCAGCGTGGAGATCCCCGACACCTTCTAGTGTCACTCGAGCGCCATCGGCCACACCGACACCGCCTCGGCGTGAAAGGAGACTCGACAGAGTTCCCCCGCAGCGACGTCGGGCGCGCTCGACGTGCGCGCTCGGATTTCAAAGCCGCTCGCGCATTCGACGAAGAGCTCATAGGAGAGCCCGGTATCGGCAATCTCGATCAGGCGGCCGTCGAAGTCGCCTGATGTGGACGGGCTCGTCGACGCGACGACGTTCACGTCCTCGGGCCGTACGCTCCAGTGAACTCGCGTGCTGGGCGCGAGGTTCGTTGGCGATATCTGCACGCGCGCATCGCCGACCGCGAGTGCGGTTGACGACACGACGGTCGCTGCGTGAACGTTCTCCACACCGACGAGGCGCGCGACCTCGGGTGAGATCGGTCGTGAGAACACCGATCGACTCGTGCCGGACTGCAGGACCTGCCCGCGCGCAATCACCATCAACTCATCGGAGAGGAACGCGGCCTCTTCTGGATCGTGAGTCACGAGCACCGTGGCGAGACCCGTCTCTCGCTGGACCCGTCGCAGTTCGCGGCGCAGTTCGAGTCGCACCGGCGCGTCGAGCGCAGAGAACGGTTCATCGAGCAAGAGGACCTGGGGAGACCGGCACAGCACTTGAGCGAGGCCCACGCGTTGGCGCTGGCCTCCGGAGAGTTCCGAGGGCATCCGGGCCTCGAGGCCCTCGAGGCGAAGGTGTTCGAGCCAGTAGGACGCGAGCTCGGGGCTCGACTCCCGGGCGAAGGTTAAATGGCGCCACACGTTGAGGTACGGGAAGAGGGCGAAGCCCTGGGCGACGTACCCGACGCCGCGCCGCTCGACCGGAACGTCGTTGACGAGTTGATCGCCGTACCACACGGGTCCCGGGCTCGACCCGTAGAGACCCGCGAGACACCGCAGCAGCGCGGTTTTGCCCGAGCCCGACGGGCCGAGCACCCCGAGATGATTGACGTGCGACTCGTGAGAGACGCGAAGGTGGAACTCGCCCAGTCGATGGTCGAGGTCAAAGCGCACCGGCTGGGTGGCAATGGTCGCGGGTGTCCCCGGTCGCGACACGATCGCGGGTCGCGATGACGGCAGGCGAACCCTCACCCGACTCACCACCACGACCACGACCGCGACGCAGAGCGCGAGGGCGGTCGGCGCCAAGGTCGTGGGCAGTCCGCGACCGCTGAACTGGTTGTAGGTATAGATCGGCAAGGACGCCGGGTTGTAGGCGAGAATCACGACCGCGCCGTACTCCCCAAAGGCCCGCAGCCACGTGAGCAGCATGCCCGCACGAATGCCGTGACCGGCACTGGGCACCGCCACGCGCACGAAGCGTGACACGTCGGAGTAGCCCAGCGTTCGCGCGACGTCCAACACCCCCTGGTCAACGCCAGCGAACGCGGCGCGCGCGGCGACCACCAAGAAGGGCGCTGAGACGAACGACATGGCAATCACCACACCGGCCATTGAGTCGGTCAGGTGCTCGGCGAAGTGGCGACCGAGAAAGGTATACGGACCAATGACGTAGACCAGGATGATGCCGCTCATCAGTGGCGGCAGGGCCAAAGGAATCTGGACCAGTACGCCCACGACCGCGGCCAGGCGACCCTTCGAGCGAGCCAGCACGTAGGCGAGCGGCACCCCAAGGAGCGTGACGAGGGCGAGCGCCATCGTGGCTCCGGCCACCGAGACCCACAGCGCGGAAAAGAGTCCGGGCGCGTGAAACCCGCGCTGGGGCGACGTGACCAGTCGCACGACGAAGCCGGCGATCGGGTAGCCCAAGTAGACGACGAGTAAACCACCCAGCCACGTGAGAGGACTCTTGAAAGCCCTCCGCGCGGTCATGGCGTCGTGGTGGTCGTGGTTGTGGTGGTAGCTGAGTTAGCGGGTGCGCGGAAGAACAGCGCGGGCACGATCGGCGTCACCCCGTTGTTCTTCAAGATCTTTTGACCCGCGGGGCCGAGGAGGAACTTGACGAAGGCCTTGGCCGCGGCCTCGTGTGGCGCGCGATTGAGGATCGCCACGGTGTACTGGCCCGACAGTTGCGTGCCGACCAACGGAACGGTCTTCAGATGCGCAGCCGCGGCCTCCACACCGTAGAAGAAGCCCGCGTCGAGTTGCCCTGCTTGGAGGTCACCGACGAGGGTCGTCTCTTCAAAGATGTTGGACTGCGTCGACGCCAGGGGTGCCAAGTTGGGTTGGTCGTAACTGAGTGCGACCCCCGTCAACGCATCGACCGCGAGCACCCCTTTGGGGTCAGTGGTGGGGTCCGTGCGGCCCAGCAAGAATCCTGGAAGGTCCACCACCTCATACCACGGCTTGGTCTGGAGATCCTTAGCGAACTTGGACTTCGGGTTATACCCGAGCACGAGGGGCGAGTTTCCGAACTCCTTGTACGACGACACCCAATTGCCGTTCGCGCTGCCCTCAAGGCTCGCGTTCACCGCTGGTGACGCACTGATAAAGACGTCGCCCACTTGCGTACCCCCCGAAATCTCCGTGGCGAGAGCCGTCGACCCGGCGGAGAAGCCACTGACCGTGTAGCCCGTGGCCTTGTGGAATGCGGGATCGATCTGTTGTTCCATGAGGTCGAGAAACGACCCCGCATAGAGAACGTCGACCGTCCCCGACGCCTTGGCCCGCGTTGAGGGACTCGCCTCCGCGGAAGTCAGCGGAACCGCCACTCCGAGCGCCAGGAGTACCGTCGCTGAGATCGTTACCAGTCGACGCATACAGCCTCCTCCGTCGTAGATGCATTTACAGTAACAGCGGCACGATTTTGACGCGCCTACACGATGATGGAGTCCTCGGGCACGCAGATGCGTTACACGTCCACTCGCGCGAGCGCCTCGAGAGTGGACCATCGATGGCCTGTCCGTCGCTGCGCCGGGCAGCCCCGAAGCCGCGTTCGACGCGCCCGTAGGATGTGGTTAATGCGCTCAACGTCAGCATCTACCTGGGTGGCGGTGACCGAAGACCCGGTGTCGAGCCACGAACTCTCCGCCTGGGTGGTGCGTCCCAACTGCGGCGCGGTCGTCACCTTTAGCGGCGTGGTGCGAAATCACTCGCGCGCCCACGACGACGTACGCGCCCTCGAGTACGAGACGAGCACGAAACTTGCGGAGCAGAGAATTAATGAGATCGTGGCGGTGGCGCGAGAAAGGTGGGTCTCCCTCGAAGCCGTTGCGATCCACCATCGGATCGGTCGGGTTGAGCTCGGCGAGACGACCGTCGTCGTTGCGGTGTCCTCCCCCCACCGCAACGACGCCTTTGACGCCGCGCGCTTTTGCATCGACACCCTGAAGGAGACCGTACCGATGTGGAAGCGCGAGATGTGGGAGGGCGGCTCGGCCTGGAGTGAGGAGACCTCGCCGCTCCTCGACGTTCCGCGTCCGTGATCTCCTTCGACGAAGCGCACCGTTTCGTCCTACGGGACTTAGAACCCCTTGCGCCGCGCGACTTCGACCTCGCACTGGCGCTCGGCTGCGTTGCGGCCGACGTGGTCATCGCTCGCGAGCCGTCGCCGAGATTCGACAACTCCTCGATGGACGGTTTCGCGCTACGCGCCATTGATACCAGAGGTGGATCTCGTCGTTTGCGCGTCACCGGCACGATCTTCGCCGGTGGCGACGCGTCGGCATCGCTCGGCGAAGGCGAGGCCGCGCGCATCATGACGGGCGCTCCCGTTCCGCCAGGGGCTGACAGCGTCTGCCTGCGCGAAGCGACAATCCTTGACCCCGACGGTACGAGCGTCGTCATTGGGCGCGAAGTCAGCCTCGGCGAGTCTGTTCGTCGGGTGGGCGACGACGTGACGGTCGGCCAGGTGCTGGTCTCACCGGGCGATGAACTTGGTCCCGCCCTGCTCGGTCTACTCGCGAGCCAGGGCTACTCGAGTGTGAAGGCCCACGCCCGTCCCGTCGTCGGAGTGTTGTCGACGGGCAACGAACTCTCTGATGACACCGGCACGTTGTCGCCCGGCATGATTCGTGACGCCAACCGCCCCTCACTTCTGGCGTCGTTGCGCGCGTCGGGATTCGAATCCGTCGACCTGGGAGTTGTGGGCGACTCGGCGGCCGACATCAAAGAGGTCTTGGAGAGCGCCGCGCAGTCGTGTGACGCGATCATCTCGACCGGCGGCGTCAGCGTCGGCGACGCTGATTTCGTGAAATCGGTACTGCTCGAGCTCTGCGGCGAGCAGGCGCGATCGATGCAAGTCGCGATGAAACCGGGCAAGCCATTCGCCTTCGGCCTCACGCGGGAGACGGGCGTGCCGATCTTCGGGCTGGCGGGCAACCCGGTGTCGACCCTGGTTGGATTTGAGGTCCTCGTGCGCCCCGCGCTGCGTCGTCTGGGGGGGCATCGCGTTCTCGATCGGCTCACCATCGAGATGGTGCTCGACTGCCCGTTGCCGCGAGATCGCGACGGACGTCTTCATTTCACCCACGTGGTTGCTCGAGTTCACGACGACGGCGCGATTCACGTCGAGAGCGTCTCGCGCCAGGCGTCACACCTCCTGCACGCGGTCGCGAGGGCCAACGCACTCGTTCTCGTTCCCGACGGAGAAGGCGCCGACACTGGTGACGTCGTGCGAGGAATGGTGCTCGACGCGGACCAGTTGAGCCGCGACTGATGGCTCGGCTGGTCCTGCTGGGTCCGGCCCGCGACGCGGCGGGCACTCGCGACGACATTGTCGACGGCGCCTCACTCGATGTTGTGCTCGCCGAAGCCGTTCGCCGCTACGGACCCGAGTTCGAGGCGGTGCTCGCAGTCAGTCGAGTCTGGGTGAACGGCGAGCCTGTTGACGCGCAGACCTTGATCGGTCACGACGATGAGATTGCGGTGCTGCCCCCCGTGTCGGGTGGGTGAGGCGAAGCCTCATCGTTGAGTAGTTCGAGGGCGTGCCCCACGACGTCGAGTACAGCCTCGAGACACTCGAGCGCCCCGCGCGGCGAACCGGGGCAGTTAAGAATCAGGCACCGACCGACGATGCCCGAGCGCCCGCGCGACAGTCGGCCCAAGGGATTCACGAGGCGCATCGCCTCACTGAGTCCGGGCGTTTCGCGTTCGAGCACGCGGGCAGTTCCTTCGGGCGTGAGGTCCCGGGGCGAAAACCCCGTCCCCCCTGACGTAACTAGGAGTCCAGCAAACCCGCCGCTCATCGCGCGCACGTTCTCAGCCACCGATTCCTCGCCGTCGGGGACAACCCGGTTGTCGGCGATCACAAAGCCCGCTTGTTCGAGCCGCGCCGAAAGTAGCGGGCCTGCGAGGTCCTCGCGCTCGCCTCGATCGACCGAGTCCGACACGATCAGAACCTTGGCGTAGAGATCCACAGCGATGAGCGTACGTGACACTCCGCGGCCGTACCCTCAACCCCCCGCCATCGCACCGACCACAAAGAAAGGCTCTCGGCCCTGCTCGACCTCCTCGGGCAACGCCCCGTCGATGGGTTCGTGCGACAGGTCCCGCTCGCACGCGTAAAACCGGACGAACTTTCGTCGTTGTTGGGTCACCGGATCACGAATCGTGCCCAAGAGAGCCGGAAAACGCGCCTCGAGCGCCTCGATCACGCTTGCCGGCGAGGGCGTGCCCGCCACTTCGACTTCGACCTCCCCCGACACCTTCGCGATCATCCTGAGGTGGGCGGGAAGCACGACCCGGATCATGCCAGCGTTTGGACTTCGACCGATAGCACTGCGGGAAGGTCGCGAACGATCGGATCCCACGAGTCGCCGGAGTTGGCTGAGGCGTAGACCTGACCCCCGGTGGTGCCGAAGTACACCCCACAGTCCTCGAGGGAGTCCACGGCCATCGCGTCGCGCAGGACGTCGACGTAGCAGTGCTCTTGCGGTAGACCCTTGGTGAGGGGCTCCCACTCGTTGCCACCGGTTCGACTGCGATAGACGCGCAGCTTGCCCTCGGGTGGGAAGTGCTCGGAGTCGCTCGTGATGGGTACCACGTAGACGGTCTCTGGTTCGTGGGCGTGCACGTCGATCGCGAAGCCGAAGTCCGAGGGCAAGTCGCCACTCACTTCGCTCCAGGAGTCACCCGCGTTGTCGCTGCGCATGACGTCCCAGTGCTTTTGCATGAAGATGACGTCGGGGTTCGACGGATGGATCGCGATGCGATGCACGCAGTGCCCGACCTCGGCATCCTCGTCGGGTAGTCCCTCGGAGTGCAGTCCGTGGTTGATCGGTCGCCACGTCGTCCCCTCGTCGTCGCTGCGAAAGGCACCGGCTGAAGAGATAGCGACGAAGATCCGACTCGGATTCGTGGGACTGACGATGATCGTGTGCAGGCACATGCCGCCCGCCCCGGGTTGCCAGGCCGATCCGGTGTCGTGACCGCGCAGTCCCGACAGCTCACTCCAGGTCTGTCCGCCGTCGACCGAGCGAAACAGTGCTGCGTCCTCGACCCCCGCCAAGACCGTGTCGGGGTCGCTCAAGGAGGGCTCGAGGTGCCACACTCGCTCAAACTCCCAGGGGTGAGGCGTCCCGTCGTACCACTGGTGGGTTCCCGGCACGCCGTCATAGAGGAACTGATTACCCACCGGCTCCCACGTGAGACCACCGTCGTCGGAGCGCTGAATCAACTGCCCGAACCAACTCGTCGACTGCGAGGCGAAGATGCGATTGGGATCGACCGGCGAACCCTTCACGTGGAAGACCTCCCACCCGCCAAAGAAGGGACCACTGACGTCCCAGTTCTTGCGGACGCCATCGGCTCGAAGCACGAACGCACCCTTTCGCGTTCCCACCAATACCCTCACTCCGCTCATGATCCCCTCCGTGTCCGCGTCGTCACAGCGAGAGTACATCGGGTTACTAGTGATCTCGATGCGAAATAATTAATGACGGATTCGGGATCTCCGGGACGCGAAGAATCGTGGGGCGAGCCGTCAGTAAATCCTTGGCCGCCGCAGTTCAGCCTTCGCCGATGGTTCATGATCTCCTGGCTCTCGCAAAAGCGATTCGACGTCGTGATCGGTACGTTGGAGCAGAAGCTACGGAGCGTCGACGCGATCGAAACTCCAATCGGGATGTTCGCCAAGGAACTCGATCCACGCGGTCTTAGCGCACGGGTAGTGCTTGGCGGCTTCCACCAATTCCGAGAACGCACGGATGGTTGCTTCGAGGCGAACCTGCAACTGCGGATCCTTTAGCCGGCCCTCTTCGTTGAAGGCCTGGTGTGCTTGAGCCAGCGAGAACATCTCGGGATACATCCGAGCGCCCACGGGTCACCGTCTACTCCTACGGGCTGGCGTCGCTGTAGACGTCGCCACATCAGTTAAGTGACCCGATGGTGTGGCCTTCATAGCGTCATCCGAATCACAGTTCCGCCAGGGAGTCCACTGACCGTACCGTGCGATGCGATATTTTCCACGACGGGCCCACACGAACAACCGTCTGTGTAATGAGGGCCACATTCCACACCCTGGTGGCACCCTCGCCGCCCAGGATGACCAGCACAGAATCCGTGGTCGCAGCGTCGTCTGATCCTTCGACCTGGTTCACCTCGACGTTCAACGTGAGGTGGACACTGACGTCACCCTCGCGCTGCCAGATAGCGGCGACGTCGGTGCGCAGTTCACTCCCGTGGTGAGTACCTTCCGCGCCATCTATCACCGCGTCGTCAGTAAAGAGGGCGGCATACTGTGCGGCGTCGCGGCGACTCGCTAACGCGTCAGCCCGAGTGACGAGTTCGGCGATCTCCCACCGGCTGGTCGCGGGAAGCACTACCCGACCCCTTGGGCGGGGCGTAGCCACGCGCCCACTCTGTCCTGCAGGTCGAGAGGAAAAACGCTCTTGGGCACCATGCCGTGCACCGTCTTGGACGGAATCGCGCTGTAGGCCGAACCCGTCTGGTTGGAGTACTGCGTCACGCGAAAACTCGTCGCCATCGAGCACAGGGCGTACGCCTCGCTCTCGGCGATTCCCGCAGCCACGTGCAACCAGGCGATGAGTTCGCGCAGGCACGCCACGAGCGCGTCGTCCAGGTTGTCTCCAAAACCGAGTCCGATCCAGTGCGTGGCCGTTTCAGCCAGAGGACCGGTGAGCGTCACGTTCTTGTGGAGGAAGTAGCGCACCTGGAGATCCTCGGCCGCCGTCTCGATCGCCGTCTGATCCACGACGCCATCGCCCTCGAGGGCGTGCACGTCACCATTCCAGATCCGTCCGCCGGTCTTCAACACCGGAAGAAATAGCGAAGATCCCACAGTCAACTCTCGTAGGACCAGGTTTCCACCGTAGGGTCCGGACAAGATCGCACTCACTGACGCGTCGCCCGCCGGTTCGACACCAACGACGCCTAGGAATGGCGCCAAGGAGAATTCGATGCCCTGGACGAATTCGGTTCTCGTGCGAGCGTCGTCGAAGTCGAAGTAGTGAAGATAGGGCTCCTTGAAGTCCGAGGGCAAAGCGCCCACCCCCAAGGGGAATGAGTTCCAACCCCAACCAATCGTTCGTAGGGATACGAGGTGGCACTCGATCACGTCGCCGGCCTCAGCGCCATTCACCTCCACCGGTCCCAACATGGAGTAGGGACCATTCGGGTAGCGATGACGCAGGGGCTCTCGCTCCGCAAAGGTCATCCCGTACGTCGCTTCGTTCCCCCAGTGGGTCCACGTATTGGGGTAACTCACGATGTCGCCCGAGTCGATGGTGGCGACAGCGGGTGCAGTCGGGTCAAGAAAGCCCGAGCGCACCGTGGCTGTCGTCGACTCGACGATGTGCGTGGTCATCAACGCCTCCTCATTACATTCACGGACCAACTACGACGTGATGAACTCGAGCAAGTCCTTGTTGATGACGTCGGCGTTCGTCGTGCACATGCCGTGGGGATAACCGGGGTACACCTTCAGCGTGCCGTGCTTGAGCAACTTGATCGTCTTCAGTGACGCGTCGGCGATGGGGACGACTTGGTCGTCGTCGCCCTGCATCACCAAGGTGGGTACGTCGATGGCTTTGAGATCGTCGGTCTGATCCGTCTCCGAAAATGCCTTGATGCCGTAGTAGTGAGCGTTTACTCCACCCATCATGCCTTGGCGCCACCAGTTCTGGATGACGCCCTGAGACACCTTGGCGCCTGGGCGATTGAATCCATAGAACGGACCCGACGCGACGTCGAGAAAGAACTGGGCGCGGTTAAAGCCCGTTCCTTCGCGAAAGCTGTCGAAGACTTCGATCGGAGTTCCTTCGGGATTCGACTCTGTCTTGAGCATGAGAGGTGGTACTGAGCTGATGAGGACCGCCTTGGCCACGCGTCCATTTCCGAATTGAGCGACGTAGCGCGCTACTTCGCCGCCCCCGGTGGAGTGACCGATATGGACGGCGTCGTGCAAATCCAGATGCTCGACCACCGCCGCCGCGTCCATCGCGTAGGTCGTCATGTCGTGACCACTAGAGGTCTGCGTGGAACGTCCGTGTCCCCGGCGATCATGGGCCACCACACGGTACCCATGCTCAAGGAAAAACATCAACTGTGCGTCCCAATCGTCCGAACTCAGCGGCCAACCGTGGTGAAAGACGATCGGTTGACCGCTTCCCCAATCCTTGTAAAAGATTTCCGTTCCGTCATCTGTTGTGACGTAGGACATGATGATCGCCTCTCTCGTAAATGCCGCTCAACATCAGTGGAATGCCGGTCGTCAAGTTTTCCGAAGAGAAGGAGGTCCGCTCGACCCCCCCACTATGACAAGTCGCGCACGCTCTTGCAAATAGAACCTCAGCATTGCTCTCATCGAAAACGATTATGTGTCATCACCGTGAAACGCCGTCGACCGATGCGTCGTCGAGGTTCAGTTCTGCGTCACAGATCGCTGAAGGAACGACAGTGCCAGCTCCGCGACGTCGCGCCACCCGGAGTCAATGATTAGTGAGTGACCACGGCCGGGCACAACCGCAAACTCCGTGACAGCAGAGTTCCTTTTCTGGAGGTTGTAGGCGGCTCGGGCCAACCGCAGAGGAACGGTGTTGTCGCGCTCGCCATCGATAATGAGCAGCGGTCCCCTCGCCGACGTTCGACGATTCACCTTCGCTTCGGTCCAGGGATTGATGTTTGCCAGGGCCGCCTGAAAGAGCGGGACGCCCGACCCCGGTACTGCGTACGTCTCGTACAGTGCCTTCGCCTCATCCGCGGTGACGGCGTTGGCAAAGGCGAAGCGAAACTGTGCCAGCGTGAGCGGAACCGCTCGCCCCCGGTTGAGGGGATTCGCGATGACGGGTGAGGCCGCCTTCAGTGCCGACAGTGGCAGTGGCAGTACTCCGCGAAACGGAGCGGGGTCGATGGCGACCGACGCTCTCGAAAGGCCGCGGCCGGCCACGATCTGAGTCAAGAGACCGCCGAAGGAGTGCCCCACCACGACGGGCTGAGTGGTGAGCCCTCGTACGACGTCGACCATGTGGTCGGCGATCTGACCAACGGACTTGTGGGCGAAGGTCCCCGGATCGGCGTTGGCCTGAGCGACCGTCGCCGGGTCGTCGGGCCACTGGGCCTTGACGGGGGCGAACCCGGCCTCCTCAAACAGCGTCTTCCATGGATCCCAGCTACTGGCCAGCAGCCAGAGGCCGTGGATGAAGACCACTGGTACTCGACCCGACTTGTTCGCGTCTTCGATCTGAAGCTCTTCGTAACTGGTGATGGTTGTCATGCTCACACTCTCTCACTAACCACACACGCTCGAAGAGGGATCCACTGGCGCGAATATTGGAACCGGACCTAGTAGCCAACTGCTTTGACAATGACCATTGGTTCGGTTGGCAAACCACATGGATAGACGGTCATCCGGCGGCGCTACGCATCTCCCATACGAGGATCTCGGCATCGTCCAGGGCCGTCGCGGCCTGGCCATCCGCGTTCGATACTCGTGCGGCGTCGCCGGCGCCAAGGGTGCCTGAACCCTCTAGGTCGACCGAGCCACGCGCAACGAAGAGGTGGACGAACGGTGCCTCGGGCAACATCACCGAGCTCGACGAACTCATTCGAGCGGCGTACAGGGCTGCGTCCTTTTGCTTGATCCGTATGGCGGCCAAATCACGATGACCAGCCATGCCGGAGGCCACCACCACCAAACCCTGCTTCGCGAGTTCGTCGTTGATATCGAGTTGCTGGTACCCCGGATCGATGTCCGGCTCGTCGGGTAGCACCCACATTTGAATGAAGTGAACCGGATCGTCATGCGAAGAATCACCGGACAGTTTCCACGAGTCGTTTTTCTCCGAGTGCAGAATGCCCGTGCCGGCGCTCATCCGTTGAGCGAGGCCGGGATAGATGATGCCGTTGTTTCCTTCCGAGTCTTGGTGAACGAGACTTCCCTCAAGAACCCACGTCACAATCTCCATGTCACGGTGAGGATGCGTTTCAAAGCCAGTGCCTGCGCGTACCACGTCATCGTTATTGACGACAAGAGCGCCGAACGAGACGTTGTTCGGGCTCCAGTGGGGACCAAAGGAGAAGGAGTGGTGCGAATCAAGCCAGGCCAGTTCCGTCGCAAAGCGGTCCTGCGCACGATGGAGTTCGACTGACGGCTGGCGATTCATAAGATTTCTCATCTGCTCGGCCTTTCGATCCGACGAGCGCAACGAGACATCGGGTGCGCTCTCGTTCGGCTACCGCGAGTGACCAGTGCTCTTGCTCGTTGCATGGCGCCTCGCCATTACATTTTCGCTGCCCGCCAGTTTCACCGGACCACGGGGCACGAACAACAGAACGTTCATATGACAGCCATCGCAAAATCCGATGAATTCAATGGGCGCCGCACTCCAATTGATCAATCGTATAATTCGATGACATTCGATTATCTATCTAGGAGTCATATGGAGGTTCGTCAACTGGAGTACGTGGTCGCTATCGCCGATACGAAGAGCTTCACCAAGGCCGCTGAGCGTTGCCACACCGCGCAGTCCGCGCTGAGCCATCAGATTGCTCGCCTGGAGAGCCAACTCGGCTCACGGATCTTCGAGCGCACGAGTCGAAATGTGACCCTGACCGAGGCGGGACACGTGCTGTTGCCCTACGCCCGCAAGATATTGAATGACGTCGCCGATGCTCGCTGTGAACTCATGGAACTGGACGGCATGGTCAGTGGTCGACTCCGCCTGGGTATGACCCAAACGGCAGTTCGGACCCTCGACCTGGTGTCAATTCTCGGACAGTACTCTCGGGCCCAACCAGAGATCGAGTTGTCTCTCATGAGTGGTCCGAGCGCCGAGTTATTCAGTCTTTTGACTCGGGGTCAACTTGATCTCGCAGTGACTGCTCTTGGCGTCGAAGGAGTTCCCCACGGCCTCGACTACCGAACGCTCATCGATACCGAGCGCCTCGTCGCGGTGTTGCACGCAGGTCACCGGCTCATACGACGAAAGAGAGTGGGCATTCTCGAACTCGCGAGCACGGGGAAGTTCATCGACTTCCGCGAGGGTACCGGCTTGCGCAACCGGGTCGACGAAATGTTCCGTGTCGCGGACGTGTCACGCGAGGTCGCCTTCGAACTGGGCGAGATACGCGAGATGGTCAAATTCGCCGCGCACGGGCTCGGAGTGGCCATTGTTCCTAGGAGTTTCACGGAGGGCCCCGACGCTACGCTTCTCGAGGATTTGGGCGCTGGCGTGATATCGATTCAGGATCCCTTCGCCGCACTCTCGATCGGTGTTTTCACCGAAACGAACCGGTCGTTACCTGCCGTTCGCACTTTCTTACGAATGCTGGGCGTGAGTGCGGAAGTCCGAGCGACCAATTAGTTCCCAAAGCGAGCGGCCGCACTCGCGGTTCGCGCGTCGCATTGTCACGCCGGATTCCCCCACTGGGTACCCAGAAGACCGACACGATGTCTCGTTGCCTCCGATGCAACGCTCTGACTTGCCATCCGAAGACTCTGCTCATCACCACCATTTGCCGGGGAGCCCCCATTTGTCGCGCAGTTAGTAAGACTCCAATAAGACCGTCGTAAAAATGCTTCGCCAGACCCCAAAGAATCTCCACTCGTGCTCAGAGTCATGGTTACTCTTCGGGTGTAGTCAGGCCTTTGACTACTCCCGATTTCAGAAGGTACTTCGTGTTCTCACTTAGTTACGCGTGGAATGAACTCCGTCGGCGGCTCGGTCGCACCATCGTGACGGCCATCGGACTGGCCGCCGGAGTCGGTCTGGTCATGGGCATCATCGGCGTCTCGCAGGGACTGAGTGACGCTCAGAACAAAGCGCTGTCTCCACTTAACTCGGTGGGAACGGCGATCATCGTGACGCGCACCGTGGCGCCCACGCTCTCGACCGCAACGACAACGACCACAACCCCTTCCAACGGCTTTGGCGGTGGATTCGGTGGAGGCGGGGGCGGAGGAACGGGTGGCGGCGGGGGCGGATTCTTCGCTGGCCGCGGCGGAGCATCATTGAATTCCAGCGATGAGGCGGCGCTCGCGGCGGCGAACTCGTCGGTTATCACCGACTTAGCGAAGCTCGGACCCGCCGGTACGAAGTTCACGCACGACTTCTTTGTTCCGGGGACGCTGATCACGTTTCCGTCTCAGGCCGTCGCTGACGTGGCCAAGGTCAAGGGCGTCACCAGCGCAGTAGGAGCACTCTCGCTGGACGCCCTGCACGAGACCGGTACCGTTCCTAAAATCACGGCGGCGGTAAAGACCGGAGGTGAGACGATCTCAGCCTCGGTCAAACCTCCTGTACTCACCTCAGCGCAAGAGGCCGCCGAGCGCACGTGCATCGAAGGAATCGTCAACAAGCAGATCGGCTCCACCACGACGACGGTTCCCAGTGGCGGAGGATCCGGTGGTGGAGGCGGAGGATTCGGCGGCGGGGGCGGGGGCTTTCGCTTCCACGGCGGATCGAGCTCGGCGTTTGCCAAGTGCCTCACGCCGGCACAGAAGTCCTACGAGGCGAACGTCGTGGTTCCCGAACGCACCGTGGAACAGGTCCTCAACCCGCCCACCACTAACACCCAGACGTCGACCTACACGGTGGCGGGTGTGAATCCCTCGGACACGACGTCAGGACTCGTCACCAAGACGCAGTTGACTAAGGGCTCGTGGCTCTCGTCGGACCCCGCGACCGCCAAGACTCAGGTGTTGGTCACGACCGCGTACGCCTCGCAGAAGGGGCTGAAGGTCGGCCAGACCCTCACCATAAATTCAGTCGGTTACAAGATCGTCGGTCTCGTGAATCCCACGTTGACCGGCGATGTGTCGGACATCTACTTCAGCATTTCGAACCTGCAAGCACTGTCGAGCAACACGGGGCGCATCAACGAGGTCCTCGTATCCGTGGCCAACGCGAAGGATGTCAACGGCGTGGCCAAGGCAATCAAGCTAGAACTGCCGGGCGCCACGGTCCTCACGTCCGCGTCGCTGGCTGATCAAGTCACGGGGAGTCTCTCGAATGCGCGCAAGCTCGCCAACGACCTCGGTGGCGCGCTCGCCGTTGTGGTGCTGCTGGCGGCGTTCTTGATTGCGGGTCTGTTGACCCTGTCCAGCGTCTCCAAGCGCGTGCGAGAGATTGGGTCCTTGCGGGCCATTGGATGGTCCCGTGGACGGGTGGTTCGCCAAATCATGGCCGAGACGGTCGGCATTGGCATCATCGGCGGCGCACTCGGTGTGGCGCTCGGCGCCATCATCTGTCTGATCATCGGAGCGGTCGGTCCGGCACTCAGTGTGACGAGTACCGGCCTCTCCGTGGGCGCGTCGAGTTTGAGCAGTCTCCTTCACCAGACGACCAGCGCCTCGATAGCCAGAACCGTTCACCTGACCGCCCCGATTCACCCGTTCACCATCGTCCTCGCGTTCCTCGGTGCCCTTTTGGGCGGCGTGATTGCGGGCGCGGTGGGCGGTTGGCGGGCCGCTCGGATGTCTCCCGCCTCTGCCCTTCGAGACCTCGGCTGAGCCTCGGACGGATCGAAAGGAACCCGCCATGACCGAGGTATTAACCAGCGAGCACAGCGCCAGCCCCGCCGGATCGCGCCTGTACGAATTGCGCGGCGTGACCCGCACCTACTCGAAGGGCAGCGTTGAGGTGAGCGCCCTTCGCGGCGTCGATCTCACTATCGAACGAGGCGAGATGTTGTCCCTTGAGGGTCCCAGCGGATCGGGAAAGACCACCTTGTTGCAGCTGCTAGGAGCGTTGGACACTCCCTCGACCGGACAGATCTACTTTTCGGGCCGTTCACTCGAAAATGAGTCGGACAAGGTCCTCACCGACATACGCTCCGCCGAGATTGGCTTCGTGTTCCAGCAGTTCAACCTGATTCCCACTCTCAGCGCCGAGGACAACGTCGCCATCGCCATGGTTCCTCGCGAACCGTCGCGCGAGAAGCGAACCGCTCGCGCTCAAGAGCTCCTTACCCGGGTGGGGCTGGAGCAGCGATACGCGCACCTTCCGTCGCGTCTCTCGGGCGGCGAGCAACAGCGCGTGGCTATTGCGCGCGCCCTGGCCAATGCTCCCGAGGTGATCATCGCCGACGAGCCCACCGGCAACCTCGACTCGACGAACGCCAAAGAGTTCTTGGCGCTACTTAACGATCTTCACGCGCAGTCCGGCGTCACGATCATTATTGCCACGCACGACGAGGACATCGCCTCTCGAACGCAGCGACGAATCCGGCTGCGTGATGGCTCAATCGTGTCCGATACTAAGACCGATACGCCATCCGGCTGAGGTCCTTTCGTCGGCGTCCCTGACCGCGATCCACCATTCGCTGACGCGGCACGAACGTTGCGGAGACTGCTGGCGGATGTGCGAACGCCAGCACAAACGCGTAGCAACATGAGCAGTAAGTCGGAGTTCAGCGAACTATTTCGACTCGCTCGATCGAATGAAACCTACGCCGCTCGATATCCGCGCGGCGTAGGCGATGGGAATAATCGTCAGTATCAGCACGAACACCACCACGGCGTTGACTTCGGGCAACTCTTGACCGCGCAGGATGGCCCCAAAGATCCACAGGGGCAGCGTGTTCTGCGCACCCGCGGTAAAGGTGGTGACGATCACCTCGTCAAAGCTGAGGGCGAAGGCGAGTAATCCGCCGGCAATGAGGGCGGTCTTCAACATTGGCAACGTGATCAACCGAAATGTCTGCGCCGGCCCCGCCCCGAGGTCCGACGACGCTTCGATCAGCGATGTCGAGGTTCGACGCAATCGGGCGACCACATTGTTGAAGACGACGACCATGCAGAACGTCGCGTGTCCGACGATGATCGTGTAGATCGACAGGTCAATGTGCGTGAGATTGAACGCCGACTGCAACGCGAGACCCGTGACGATACCGGGCAGGGCAATCGGGAGCACCAACATGAGCGAGATGGTGTCGCGACCAAAGAATCGAAAGCGATGAATGCCAAAGGCCACCAGGGTTCCCAAGATGAGGGCGATCGCCGTCGCGGCGAGACCTGCCTTCACGCTCAGCCACAGCGCACTGCGCACGGCGGGGTCGTCGAAGGCCACCGCGAACCAATGGGTGGTCCAGTGCTGAATGGGCAGTGACTGCACATTCGACTTGTCGAAGGCGAAGAGCACAATGACGAGGAGCGGGCCGAGCAGGAACAACACGACGAGAGCAGAAAACAGCGCCAGGGCGCCTCGTGAGAGTCCCGAGAGTCTCATATCGCGTCAAACGCGCCAGCCGCGCGCGCCAAAAAGAGGTAGATGGCCATGATCGCGATCGACACGAAGGCGAGCGCCGCCGCAAACGGCAAGTCTCCCCCGTTGATGGCGCTGTCGTAGATGGCGTTGCCGATGAAGTTCGAGTTCGACCCACCGATCAACAGTGGCGTGATGAAGTCGCCCAGGGTCAGTGAAAAGGTGAAAATGGACCCGGCGACCACGCCCGGAAGTATCAGGGGAAAGAGGATGCGTCGAAACGTAAACCAGGTGCCCGCGCCCAGATCCGAGGAGGCTTCTAAGAACGAGTCGGGGACACGTTCGAAGGCGCCGTAAATGGGCACAATCATGAAGGGCAGCCACAGATACGAAAAGACGATCCACATGGCGGTATTGGTGTAGGCCAAATTGGTGATCGGCAGTCCCAAGTGCCGCTCAAAGTCTGGCAAGACCCCGTGGTTGGAGAGAATGTTGATCCAGGCGTACACGCGGGCCAAGTAACTCGCCCACAGCGGCAGGAACACCAGGGCGAGGAGTGCTTGGCGTGTGCGGTGATGGGCGATCTTGGCGAGAAAGAACGCGAACGGTAGGGCGATGACCGCGTCGGTCACGGTCACCAAGATGGCCATGATCAGCGTGCGCAGGATGATCGAGCCGTAGACGGACTGCGTAAAAATCTGGGAGAAGTTGGCCCACGTCCACTGGTAGATGATGTTGCCGGTGAGTGAGTTGACACTGAAGAACGCGGTGATGAGAAGAGCAACCAACGAGGCGATGTAGACCACCAGGAACCACATGAGGGGCGGGCTTAACATCAACGCCCCACGCAACCAGGGGCGGCGCCACAGCGCCGCCCCCAGTCGTTGGCGAGTTCCTCCTCGAAGTGACAAGCACTATCCGGTGATCTGGGTCCAGGCCTGTTGCCACTGCGTAAAGTCCACGCAGTCGTTCTGTCCGTTGTCACACGTGGACAGTGGCGTCTTCCAGAACTTGATGGTCTTGAAGTAGGACTGGGGTGCGTTGGCGTGGTACGCGGCGCAGCCACCCTTCTGCAGCGTGTTCATGATCGGACACGCCAAGGTGTTGGCGGGCGTCTCGCCGTAGGAGATGGCGTCTTCGGCTTGGATCTTGGGCGTGGACATGTAGGCCATCCACTTGTACGCACAGTTCGGGTCGGGCGCGTTCACAGCGAGCATCCAAGTGTCCGCCCAACCCGTGGCCCCTTCCTTGGGGATCGTGTCGTTGACGGGAGCCTTCGCCGCCTTCAACGTCGAGGTCTGGTACGGCCAGGCCGCCCCCACCACCACTTCGCCGTTCTGGAAGAGCGAGATCTCTTGACTCGCGAGGTCCCAGTACTTCTTCACGAGTGGGTGCTGCGCCTTTAACAGGTTGACGGCCGCGTTGAACTGAGGCTGAGTCAACTCATACGGGTCCGTGATCCCGAGGCTCGGCTTAGCCGACTCTAAGTACAGAGCTGCGTCGGCGATCTGAATGGGGTTGTCGGGAATCGTGATCTCGCCCTTGTACTTCTTGGAGTAGATGACCGACCAGGACGTCGGAGCCGTCTTGAAGGTCTTGGTCGAATAGAGCAGGACGTTGGGTCCGAACTCGAAGCTCACCCCGTAGTGGTAGCCGTTGATCGTGTTGAACGACGGCGACTTGAGGAAGGGCTGGAACTCACTCCACGAAGGGATCAACTTGATGTTGATCGGCTTCACGTCCCCGCCGTAGATGAGACGCAGGTCGGCGTCACCCGAGGCCGAGACCAGGTCCCACTGGTGACCGCCACCGTTGGCCATGAGCGAGACCATCTCGCTGGACGAACCGGCGTACTTGACGTTGACGACACATCCGGTGGTCTTTTCGAAGGGCTTAACCCACTCGGGCTGGGTGTATCCCTCCCAGGCAATGATGTTCAACTTGCCCTCGCCCTTGCCAATCGATGTGGGTGGCTTCATGCTTTGCGTCGGTGGTGTGCCGAGTGACGCGCCCGCCGTTCCGCCCAGTGCCAACGGCACGACGAATGCCCCTAGGAGAGCGACGCCCGCCGCCGCGCTCACCCACCTCAGATGCCGTGATCTCTTCATTTCTCCCCCTGGTTATTCAGCGTTGCTGGGCTTCAGCAACAGTGTGTAATGCAAGTGCGAAAGCGTCGTCGAGGTCCCAGGTCAGGACCACGCGACTCTCGAGGTCGAGGCTATTCCGTTCTGCGTCGCCGGAACGGTTCTGGCGGGCGACCGTCATCGTCGATCCGTTGTCCAGGCGAACGGTGAACCTGGTCACCATGCCGAGGTAGGCCACATCCTCGACGCGGCCCTCAGCGCCCGCTCGACCCCCGAGACTCGTCCCTTGAGAGATCTCGATCTTCTCGGGGCGAAGGACCGCTCGTCCCGACGGCGTTTCGATCACGTTCGACGTGCCAACGAATGAGGCGACGAACTCGGTCGCCGGGCGCTCGTAGACCTCGCTGGGCGCGCCAATCTGCTCAATCTGGCCACTGCGAAAGACGGCCAAGCGGTCGCTCATCGTGAGCGCCTCTTCCTGGTCGTGGGTGACGTAGATAAAGGTGATGCCGATCTGGCGCTGAATGCGCTTCAACTCGACTTGCATCTCCTGGCGCAGTTTGAGATCCAGTGCTCCGAGCGGTTCGTCAAGCAAGAGGACTTGGGGTTCGTTGACGATGGCGCGAGCCAGGGCGACGCGTTGACGCTGTCCCCCGGACAGTTGAGCCGGCCGACGTTCGGCAAACTCGCTCATCTGCACCATGTCGAGGGCGTCGCCAACTCGTCGGACGAGCTCGTCCTTGGGTGTGTGACGAACGCGGAGCCCGTACCCGACGTTTTGAGCCACGCTGAAGTGGGGAAACAGTGCGTAGTCCTGGAAGACGGTGTTGACGTCTCGTTGGTACGGCGGGGCCCCGGTGACGTCAACTCCTCGCAGCGAGATACTCCCGGCGTCGGGAACCTCAAACCCAGCAATGAGGCGAAGGAGAGTCGTCTTTCCCGAACCCGATGGCCCCAGCATGGTGAAGAATTCGCCCCGAAATACTTCTAGGTCGACGTCGTTCACCGCAGCCGTCGAACCGAATCGCTTCGTGATGCCTCGAAGCAAGATTCCCTGATTCGAACCCACCGGGTCGCCGTGAATGTGACGCTCGTTCTCCATTTGGGAATCCATCATGCCAGGAGATCCGCTAGCACTTGGTTCTCCACCTGGGGCGACCGGTGAGGTGCCTGGCGGCGCTGTTTCGAGGGGGCTGGCTCAGTTTTGGAGAGCGTCGACCGACGGAGTCCGGATTCGCCGAGAGTGGTATTCTGCTGTAGGAAGTCAAGACCCCGCCTCCTCCGCCCGACACTATGTCGGGAAAGAAAGAGGGGGCGATGGGACAAGCCGAGTTAGTTTTCAGCACCGGACTGAGCACGTCCGTTCAAGCAGCGGACCAACGCCTCAAGAGGACTGACCAACCTTCGCTAGCGCCGTTCGAAGACTGGTCCGATCGCGAACTCGTTGCCGCTGTGGTCGTGCGGAATGAAGGTGCCTACACAGAATTGTTTCGACGACACTATCGCTCCGTCGTCTGGTCCTCTCAAACGATCCTCGCCAATGCCACTGAAAGCGAGGACGTTGCCGCGGAAGTACTTTTTGACTTCTGGCTGACGCCCGAAAAATTCGATCCCGGGCGCGGCACCATCTTGTCGTTTCTGCGAGTAAAGGCCAAAGGTCGCAGCATCGACATCATCCGATCCGAAACATCTCGAGCACGTCGAGAACGAAGTGACGTCGATCGAACTCCCACAGTCGAGTCGAGTGTTGAACTGAAAGCTCTCACTTCTGAGTCACTGAATCGGCTTCGAGGAGCGCTGGCGCAACTACCGCCCGACGAGCGCGAACCAATCACGCTCGCGTTCTTCGAGGGAATGACCTACGTCGCCGTGGCGCAACATTTGGGGCTACCCGAAGGTACGGTCAAGGCGAGGATTCGATGCGGTTTGCGTCGACTCCACGCGGCATGTCTGGCCCTGGACATTGCCCGCGGCCGGGGCGTAGCCGTCGTCAAAGCGGCAGATCCCCGCGGACGCGTAATGTCCGTAGTTGCGGAGGGTTGAAGTGACAGTTGACTGGGAAACAGCGGTTCGCGACGTTGAGCGCGTGGCGGCTCTCCACGACTCCGGGCTCCTGGGAACGGGTCCCGAAGAAGAGTTCGATCGCTTGGTCGAGCTCGCCGTAAAGCTGACGGGAGCAACGTGCAGTTGCATCACGTTGGTGGATGCCGAGATGGTCTCCTGCAAGAGTTCGATCGGGCTTCCGCAAAGTATGCCGCTTCGTCTTGGAGTCATTGACACATTCTGTCGTTACGTCGTGGGGTCACGCCGACCCTTCGTCGTAGATGACGCCGTTGAGGATTCCCGGGTGTTCGATGATCCGGTGACATCGAATTTCGGGATCGGCGCCTGGGCCGGCTATCCCATCACGGATCCCGATGGGTACACACTGGGCACGCTTTGTGTCATCGATATCCACTCTCACGCTTGGACCGAGGTCGACATTCTGGTGTTGGCCACTCTGGCCAAAGCGGTGTCGACGGAGATCGCGCTTCGCAAATCGCGCGATGCGCTCCTCCGTGTTCGGGGTGAACTGGAGGATCTGCGGCGCCAGGCTCGCCCGCCAATGTAGGGTCGCGAGTCCGCGGCGAGGCGCCTCGAAAGTTCGTGGGCCAGAGATTCGCTCGAAGCTAGCTGGCGAACTGGCGCTCCCTCGGAATATGAGGTCCCAGAAGCAGTAGGTAATCCAGATAGTCGCCGAGCAATGTCACCTTTTTTGAGAAATGCGACATCCGTAGCCGCTCTCGCTCCGATTAGTTGACGAAGATTGCACCTCCCGCACACTTCACTCAAACCCAGTCTCTCGTGCGACTCCCCCTTGTCGAGAGACTGGGTTTGAGGTCAATACTCGGGTCGGACGATCAAGCTTTCCGAGTGCATCACGCCAAAGTCGCGGTTCCGTCCGTCACAACACTCAACGACAACCACGCCAGCACACGCGGACCCCACGAGACGCAGAGATCGCGACTGACGTCTCACTGACTCGCACTGATCCTCGCCCGGACAACCCGACCCTCCTAAGGTCGTTGGTGATGGCTTCGACTCGACCTGAACGATCGGACGCCGACCAGAAGGTTGCGGAGCTGCTGCGCACTGCAAAAAACTCCCTCGGATTGAGCCTGACCTTCTTGAGCCGATTAGACGGCGACGTGCAACATCTCCAAGTGGTTGAGTCCTCAATCCCGTTCTTTCACGATGGCCAAACCCAACCGCAGGCGACGTCACTTTGTCAGGCGATCCTCGACGGAAAATTACCCAGCGTCATTCCAAACGTGGCGAAGATTCCCGAAGCGAAGCGACTGCCCGCCGCGCGATTTCCCATGCGAATCCGCAGTTACATATCGGTGCCCGTGTCGCTGAGTGACGGCACCCTCTATGGCACCTTTTGTGCCGCGGGCTTCACCGCCGACAAGGAGCTCTCGAAACGAGATCGCGCGCTGATGGAAGTCTTGGCGAGCGCCACCGCGACCATCATCGAGCCAGGAGTACAAGAGCGTCGACGCGACGCTGCGGTGCGAGAACGCCTTGAGCCCATGCTGATCTCGGACGGCTTAAAGGTCGTGCTGCAGCCGATCGTGAGGTTTTCCGATGGGATCCGTGTGGGTGCCGAAGCGCTGAGCCGGTTCCCGGTCGAGTGGAATCAGGCGCCCGATGAAGTATTCGGCGAAGCCACGTCGATTGGGATCGGCGTCGAACTTGAACTCTTCGCGGTTCGCCGCGCCGTCGACCAGCTCGCACATATCTCTGGCTATCTGTCGGTCAACTTCTCACCCTCCACTCTCCTCGATGAACGATGCCGCGAGTTACTCAACGAACTCCCGGCGGAGCGGATCGTCCTTGAACTCTCCGAGCACGATCGCGTCGAGGACTACGAGGCTCTTACTTCGGTACTCACTCCCCTACGCGCCAAGGGGATGAGTCTCGCCATTGATGACGTGGGAGCTGGATTCTCCTCACTGCGCCACATCTTGTTAACGGCCCCCGACGTGATCAAACTCGACCGGAGCATCGTTGCAGGCGTCTCAGAGGATCCCATACTCCTCACCCTCGTCGGTGCACTCGTCAATTTCGGACAGGGCGCCCACGCCACCGTGGTCGCCGAAGGAGTCGAGACCAAGGAGGACGCCACAGTTCTACGTTCAGCGGGCGTCGACTGCGCCCAAGGTTGGTATTTCGCACGACCTGGTTCGGCCGATCAACTCGCCGATACCTATCAAGTAGACGATTTGATCGCGTAAGTCGCGCAGCCAGGAAATCACGCGACCACCAGAATGGTCGCAACTACTCGATATCGTCCGACTCGGCGACCGCCTTGAGTCGCTCGAGGGTGGCGCGCATATTGCGCACGTTGGTGCGCGTGCGAGATTTGCCGGCGAAGAGGGCGTACAGACGTAGATCGGGGGTGGTGCCCAACTCAAACATTTCGGTCACCTCTGTGCCGTCGCTGACGGGCTCAAAGCGATAGCCCCACGTGACCGACGGCTTTCCCCAAGGACCCTTTACGTCAAAGGCGAACTCGCGACCCGGTTCGCACTTCGTGATGGTGCACGTCGTCCAATAGACCAACCAGGCCTTCCCGTTTCGGCGCACGTGGCCCCGGAATCGCACCCCGACTTGCGGACCCGTCGCGCCATCGAGCCACTCGGCCCCGAATGTCTCCGGGCTGAAGCGGCCGGTATTCGTTATGTCGCTCACGAGCGACCACACCTCGTGTGGCGGCGCGGCCACGTGAATCGCAGCGGTTCCCTTCATGCGCGCACGCTAGATCGTCGTCTCGTACGGCATCGAGATTCGCGGCTGAGCACGGTCCCTGAATATGTCGGACAGTGTCACTCGTGCTTACGCTTGGCTCGCACAGAGAGCACCTGCGAAGACACAGACAATCACCGCCGCCAATTCAAGTGCAAACGCCATGTGGGCGTAGGGCGCGGATGACGAGTCCTTAAAACCAAAGAGTCCGTAGTTGACCGAAATCAGGAAGCCCACGAGCGTCGACAGGGCGAAGCCCGCTCCCACGATCGCACTCCACACCCGACGAACGCCAATCACCATAATCGCCACGACCACGCCGGCGATTGCTTGAAGCAAGAAGAGGTCTCCGATGGTGGGAATGTGCCGGTACCCGTCCTGCCAGAGGTGAAAGTGCACGTAGCTCGACGCAACGAGCAGCGCTGCTGCGACCACGAAGCCAGCGATCGCCAGCACCTTATTCGGGCCGGCTGAGGGCACGGGGCGAGCGAGTGATTGCAGTTTCATTACCTCTTATTCGTCGCGAAGGAGTACTTAGATGCACCGATTCGCGAATGTCGAGCCGTATCGGCAGATTCCCCTCGCGCGATTCGCGCAGTGGCGGCGTGAAGGGTCTACCGGGCCAGCACGAACTGGGCGACGTCAAGGTAGCCGCTTCGGAATCCGGCCTCGCTGTAGGCAAGGTAAAACTCCCACATGCGCCGAAAGGTCGAATCGAACCCGAGGCGAGCGACATCGTTCGCTGAGCGCGTGAAGCGTTCTCGCCACGTTCGCAGCGTGAGCGCGTAACTGTCGCCAAAATGCAGTTCGTCAGCGATCTTCAGGCTGGTGTGACTTCCCAGCACCGCGCGAATCGCGTGCTCGGACGGGATGATTCCCCCCGGAAAGATGTACTTATGGATCCAGGTCCACGACGACTTCGTGGCTTGGAGACGTTTGTGCGACATCAGGATGCTCTGTAGACCGATGCGCCCGTCGCGAGCGAGGCGCTGGTCCAGGGTGCGAAAGTACGTGGGCCACCAGCGCTCACCGACAGCTTCAATCATTTCTACGCTGACGATGGCGTCAAAGACACCCTGGACGTCTCGGTAGTCCTGCACGCGGACGTCCACTAAGGCGCTCAGGCCCGCGTCGCTCACCCGCTGTCGAGCCAGTGCCGCTTGCTCCTGGGAGAGGGTCACGCTCGTCACCTGAGCGCCCCGGCGCGCCGCTCGCAGGGCCAACTCGCCCCAACCGGTGCCGAC
The DNA here is from genome assembly GCA_049801955.1 of Acidimicrobiales bacterium. Taxonomy (GTDB): domain Bacteria; phylum Actinomycetota; class Acidimicrobiia; order Acidimicrobiales; family RAAP-2; genus RAAP-2. The sequence continues at coordinate 52,150 of JBARLO010000053.1, read as the reverse complement.
CTCGAGCACACGAGTGCCCTCGCCGACCTTCGTGGCATCGAGCAGTCGATCAATCTTGCGCGCCTGAGCCTGCGACAGTGACGAGTGTTCGCTGTCAAAGAAGCCCGATGAGTAGCTCATCGTTTCGTCGAGGAACGTCGCGAAGAGCTCGTTCGAGAGGTCGTAATGACGAGCGATGTTGCGCGCGGCACCCGTTCGATCATTGTCCTCACCCGCAGGTTGACGGGCGTCGAACCACTGGCGAAGTACCTGAAGGGGACGCGGAACGAGCGACGTGGCGTTTCGCGCCATCGCCTCGAGCACGCCGACCAGATCGACGGCGTCCCACTCGTTGGCCATGTACGACTCGCCAAAGCCAATCTTGCCGCGGGAACCGAGTCTCGCGAAGAACGCATCCGCATCACGCACCTCGAGAACCGGCCCGTGCTCGGGTCCGAGGTGCTGCCCGTCGGGCAGCTCCACGCGAATTCCCGTCGTCACGGCAAGGCGACGAAAGAAGACGCGAGCGAGCGACGAGCGAAATCCTGAGGTGCGCGGGGAGACCAGATCGGGCCAGCGCTCGCCGTCAACGGCCCCCTCCTCGGACTCTTGGGCTAGGTCGCTCATCGCGCCTGCACCTTTAAGCCGCGCGCCCAGAGTCCAAGGCCCTGCCAGCGGATCAGGACGGCGGCGCGCAACGCGGACTTGAGAAAGGAGGCACGCGCCACATTAAGAATGTCCGCGGGGCGCCGTTCTCCTCGCATGGTCGCCACGAATGGAGAGTCGTTCTCACGGTGCAACGTCACACTGAGCGAGATCGAATCTCCGGGCTCGCTCACCCGAATGTCATAGTGACCATCGACGGGATAGAAGGGTGAGACGTACATCGCCTTGTCCACCAAGGATCGCCCCTTCTCGTCGAGCTCCAGAAAATAGGTGTGGCGCCCGCCATAGGTGTTGTGCACTTCTGCCAACACCGCGACCCGCTCTCCTGAAGCGTCGTAGCACCAGAATACGCTGATGGGGTTAAAGACGTACCCGAGCGAGCGTGCCATGGCGAGCATGAGAATGTGCTCGGCGACGACGCCATGCTCCGCCAAGATTTCACGGACCTCGCAGTGGTCGCTGCGCTCAAAGCGAGCCAAGTAGCGCGCCACGCCGCGTGGTCCGACCAACTCGTCGTAGTCGACTATCCAGTAGCTCGCCCGATAGGAAAAGTGATTGGAGAGCGGCGCGCGCCGGGTGTGCGTCACTTGGGTGGCGTACAAGGCCGGTACGAGTGTCGAGCGAAAAGAGCGAGGAGTCGATGAGTCGGCTCGCAACGCGGCGAAGTCCGTCACCACTCTGCTCCGAGTGAACTTGCGGCTGCGATCCCGGACCGACAGCCGTCTTCGTGAAAGCCCCAGCCGTGGTACGCCCCGGCGAAGGCCAGCCGCGGACCACCGAGTTCGACCAAGCGTCGTTGAGCACTCAAAGCCGATGTCGTGTAGATCGGGTGGTCATAGGTCATTCGGTCCACCACGCGCTCGGGGTCGATCCGTTCCGTCGCATTGAGGGTGACGACGTGAGACTGCGTTGACGCAATCCCCTGGAGTCGGTTCAGGTCGTAGGACACCACTGCATGATCACTCGCCGCGGTGCACGACGCCAAGGTAAAACTCCAGGCCGATCGCGCTCTCTTGCTCTGGGCGAGCAGCGAGGTATCGGTGTGCAGCCAGGTTTCGTTCGAGGAGTAGTGAAAGGCACCAAGGACATGGCGCTGTGTGGGACTGGGGCGAGCAAGAAGGCTAAGGGCGGTGTCGGCGTGGGTGGCGATCACCACGTGGTCAAAGACGATCCCCTGATCATCGTCCGTTCTGATCTCGACGCCGGTCAACTGTTCAACAATGGCTCGTACGGGCGTCGTGGTGCTCACGGTGCTCAAGCCCTTGGCCACCTTGTCGACGTACGTTCGCGATCCCCCCACGACCGTTCGCCACGTGGGCGAACCGGAGACGGACAGCATCCCGTGATTATTCAAGAACGTGAAGAGATATCGCGCCGGAAACTCGAGTGCCGCGCCCGGCGACACCGACCACACGCACGACACGAGCGGCACCACAAAGTGAGACGTGAAGTACCCGGAGTATTGACCGTGCGTCAAAAACTCTCCGAGTGTGGCGTCGTCGTCACCGCGTTCCTGCACTGCCTGCGCCTCACGGTAGAAACGAGGAATCTGGGTGAGCAGTCGCAGGAACTTGGGGTTCGTGAGAGAACGAGGTTGGGCGAAGACACCGCCAAATCCCTTGGCACCGGCGTACTCCAATCCACACCCTTCGCAGCGAATCGACATGCTCATTTCGGTGGGTTGTGTCTCCACGCCCAGTTCTGAGAAGAGTCGGCACAACAGCGGATACGTCCGTTGGTTGTGCACGATAAAACCGGTATCGATAGGGACTACTCCCGCGTCGGGGGTCAGCACATCGTGCGTGTCGCTGTGGCCGCCCAGTCGATCCGCCGCCTCGTACAAAGTGACGTCGTAGCGCTGCTGCAAGACGTACGCCGCGGTCAGCCCGGATATACCCGAACCCACTACCGCGGCCCGTTCGCGCTGTGCTCTCGGCACGGTGGACTCCTTCTGTCTACTTGTATTCGTTGCCGTGCGGCCTTTCGTATGTCGCCCTGGTGTTAGACAGACCATTGCCCAGTGTTTTCGAAGGAATCATCTGGTGCGTGTGCTGCGAGCGGCGCGCGGTAGTGACGGGACAGATCGCACATGACCAAAGAGCACGGGTACGACGAAGGACTGGCACGAGCGCTCGACGGCCTCTTGGAAGTGTCCGTCGTGGGAAGTTTCTCGCGCGCCGGGTATGAGATTCGCCGGCGCACCGAGCACTGGAGTGACCCCGATCGACTCGACGGCAAGACCATGATCGTGACCGGAGCGTCGTCCGGGATTGGTCAAGCAACGGCCATCGAACTCGCCCGTCTCGGGGCCGAAGTATGGCTGGTGGGTCGCAACCCAGACCGACTCCGTGCGGCACAACAGATGGCCGAGGGCGCGGGAGGAAAAGGGCGGATCCATGCGGCCGAGGTCGACCTGGTCAGCGCGAGGGCCGTGGCGGGCTTCGTCGATCAAGTCTCCTCAGCGCACCGCGAAATACACGCGCTCATCCACAACGCCGGGGCCTATTTTCCCCGATACGGCGTCGCCGACGACGGCGCGGGGATACTCGTGGAGCGAACGCTGGCGACGCACGTCCTCGCGCCATTTCGTCTGAGCTGGCTGCTGTCGCCACAACTCTTCGCCGCTGAGCGGTCCGTGATCGTCACGGTGTCGTCGGGCGGGATGTACGCCCAGCGCTTCGACCCGGAGCACATTGACGTCGTCTCCGAGGGGTACAGCGGAGGCGCCGCCTACGCACGAGCCAAACGGGACCAGGTGGTCCTGTCCCACGAGTGGGCTCGTCGGTGGGGAGAATTCGGTGTCGCCAGCTACGCCATGCATCCGGGCTGGGTGCACACGCCGGGCCTGGTGAGTGGACTGCCGCACTTTGCGAAACTTCGGTTCCTTCTGCGCACCCCGGCGCAGGGTGCCGACACCGTGGCCTGGCTGGCGGCGGACGAACCGCGTCGCACGATGGCGTTGGCACCGACTGACGGTTTCTGGCTCGACCGGCGCCCGCGTGGCGAGTACTACCTACCCACGACGCGGCGCAGCCGATCGGAGAGCGAGCGGGACGGCGCGGCACTCTGGGAGTGGAGCGCCGACCGCACGGGACTCGGCCACTAAATCTCTCCGCGAGGGGCGACGTCGCACCCCCTTCGAGTCGTTCAACGGACTCGCCGTAATGGCACGGCCCTTTCCTAGTCGGTCGGAAATTCTCAAGAAATTGACATCCGGGGGGTCAGTGGCGCCGAACTACTAGCAATCCAACCAAAGGAGCGATTATGACGCCCGATCCGAGAGCACTCTCCGAGCTGCTCGAAGAGTCCCAGGACTTGCAGGCCGACGCGTTGCGCCCCACACGCGACGCGCTCGACGAGTTCGTTGAGGCCAGCCACTCCACTAGCGCTGAAGACGCCGAGTCCAACGTTGCGTTTCACGACGAGCAACGCCAACTGCTCCACCGCAGTTTCGTCGCTGCCCCGCTCCTCGCCGCCGCCGGCGGCGTGGCCCTGGTCGGTGTCCTGGCCTCCGCCGCATCGGCCGCGAACTCGAAGGACGTCCAACTCCTCCAGACTGCGGCCTCCATCGAGAACCTCGCCGTCTCGACGTACAAGACCGCGCTCACGCTCCCCTATATCGGAGGTTCGTCCGCCAACGGGGTCGTTAAGAAGTTCGCCCAGGTCACGATGAGCCAGCACTCCCAGCACGCCGACGCCTTTAACGCCGCACTGCGCAGCCTGAAGGCGTCGACCCAGAAGAAGCCCGATCCCGCCTTCGTTCCCGTCGTCGATAAGGCCGTCGCCAGTCTCAAGGGTGCCAGCGCGTCTACGGGCACCCTCGCGGTCGTGGGCCTCGCCATCGAACTCGAGAACATCGCCGCCGAGACCTACGTGAACGACACCACCCAGACGAGCTCGACCTCGAATCGCGCGCTGTTTGCGAGCATTATGGGCGTCGAGGCCCAACACGTCACCGTGCTCCTTGCGGTACAGGCCCTGCTCAAGGGAGGCGCGCCCCAGCTGATCTCCCTCGCTCCCGGTACCGCCGCGAAACTCCCGGCCGCCGCGGGCAGCGTCGGATTCCCGAACGCCTTTTACAAGACCAATAGTGCAGCACCCGCGAGCCAAGGAGCCGTCAAATGAGAAGGAACAAGAAGCGCGAATTCGTGGGCAGCGAAGCTGAACTCGTCCGCATGACGCAAGAACTCGACGAGATGCACAACGACCTCGGCATGCCCGCCATGTGGGAGGGAGTCGAGCGTGTCATTGAAGCCACGCGTCGCGAGGAGTTCCTTACTCGAGCGTCCTCCCGTCGAACGTTCATTCTGGGTGCCAGCGCCGTCGCCGTCGGAGGCACCGCGCTCTTGAGCGGTGGGCTGCCCAGTATCGCCGGGGCCGTCACGCGAGCGCGCGCCGGCACCTCCTCATTCGGCTCCGCCAGTTCATCTGCGTCGGTCGACCACGTCTTTCCGCCCTCGAATCTCACGGGCGACCTCGCTGTCGCGGCGGTCGCGGCGTCACTGGAGAATCTGGCGATCTTCGCCTACACCGCCGGACTCGGGGCCGCGACCGCAGGCAAGCTCGGCAAAGTACCGCCGGCCGTGGCGACGTTCGCGACGACGGCCCGGACCCAGCACACCCAGCACTCCACCGCGTGGAATGCGGTATTAAAGGCCAACGGCAAGGCTCGGGTCACCGTCACGAATCCGTCGCTGACCCCCACGGTCAAGGCAGACTTCGCCAAGGTCAAGACCATCCCCGACCTCGCGAATCTGGCCCTCGTGCTCGAGATCATTGCCGCCGAGACCTATCAGGCCGAGACGGCGATGCTCAAGAGCAAAGAGGCGATCGGGCTTTCCGCGTCGATCCAGCCTGTGGAGATGCAGCACATTGCCATCCTCTACTACGTGCTGGGCGAGTACCCCGGCACCCAGAACGCGGCCGGTTCACCGCTCGCCTTCGCACCAACGTCCAAGGCTGTCTAGATCGTGGGCAACCGGCTCTCGGGACGATGGATTGCCGTCACGCTCGTGCTCGTGCTGAGCGCAGCGAGCCTGGGCATTGTCGCGAGCTCGAACGTCGGAGCGACCACGGCCAAGAAGGACAGCATCGTCATCAAGAACTTCATGTTCTCTCCGATAGTGCTGACGGTGGAGCCGGGAGCGAAGATCTCGGTCACGAACAAAGACGGCGTCACGCACACGCTGAGCGCCGTCGATGGCAAGTTCAACACCGGCAATATCAAGCCTCACACGACGAAGACTTTCAAGGCGCCCACGAAGCCCGGAAAGTACCACTACATCTGCATGATCCACCAGTACATGAAGGGTACGATCATCGTTAAATGACCGACCGACGGGATCCCGCCCTTACCCCCAACCCTGAGGGCGGGATCCCGAGGCCGCACCGCTGATCTCGTCGCTGTCGTGCCGACGGGTGCCATCAGATCAGATGACGAAGAATCGAATCCGTTGCTGGGCTTGCCACTCAGACGGGTTCGCGTTGCGCGACGTCAGGATCAGAGCGCGTGCACCTGCATTCAACTCACTCCGTCAGAGGGCAGGAGCGAATAGACGAGTGCGTCGGTTCGCTCGTCTTCGATCTGAAAATAGGAACGTAGCGTTCCCTCGTGGCGATAGCCGGCACGTTCCGCCACTCGCAGAGAAGAAGCGTTGTCAACCTCGCAAAACAGCTGTAGGCGTCGGATGCCCAGCGAACGAAACGCCCATCTAGACGCGAGAACTACAGCTCTCGTTGCGTAACCCGATCCCTTGTATTCGCTCAGCAACCAGTAGCCAACGTTCGCGCGCGACGTATGTCCTGGTTCAACCATCACCACACCTGCCGCTCGTCCCGACGGAGTGACGATGACCAATGTGGCGACACTCCCATTCGTCCAGGACTCCAGAGCCTTTTCGACCAAGGCGTCTGGCGAGTCCGGCAAAGTACCGAGTCTTCGGTTGATCTCATCGTCGTCAGAGGCGGACCGGTACAGAACAGCGTCGCCCTCACACAGTTCGCGAAGCGTGATGACGCCGTCCGTCAACGAACCTTGTTCCAGCGTGAAGGTCGGTGAGACCATGGGCCAACTGTATGACGTCAGCAGCCACATCTTTGGTGGCAGCTTGCGCTCGACCACGGAGTTCGGCGCTCGTTATGGTTGATGTTGCACACGAAGCACGGTTACGTGAGCCATGGACGACTCGAGGAAAGATGCCGATTGAGGAGCTAATTCGCTCAGGGAGCGTACGTCCCATCATTCGCTGGGGCGAACCGGTCATGCACTCGCGAACGCGGAGAGTAACCGACTTTGGATCTTCGCTTCAGACACTGCTGGCGGACATGTTTGCGACAAACCTTGCGGCTGACGGCGCGGGTCTCGCTGCTCCTCAGGTAGGTGTCGACCTAGCGGTTTTTGTCTTCGATTGCCTCGATTCCCATTGGGAGAGGCGTGTCGGTCTCGTGTGCAACCCGACGATAACGTTCGCCGAACGCTCGCAGCGCCGCTTCGTTGAACTCGACGAAGGCTGCCTCTCACTTCCTGGCGCGTTCGCTGCAACGGTACGTCCCGACGTTGCCAACTGTCGAGGCCAGGACCAGTATGGAAACGACATTGAAGTCGTTGGTACTGGCACGCTGGCTCGCTGCTTTCAGCACGAGACCGATCACGTAAACGGCCTCGTGTTTGAGGATCGCCTCGCACATCGACAGCGAAGAGTGCTCCACTCACGACATGAGCAAAATTCTTGGCGTTATCCACCGGACTGGCCCGTTTCACGAGTGGAGTAGCGCGACGTTACTTTTGATAGGCGGGGTGGAAGATCCATCATGAAGATCGAACTCCCTGAGCGGTTCGATAGCGCGCTTCCACACTCCAACAACTCGACGGATCGGACTCTGACGCTTCGGTTCCGTGGCTCAACCGGTGAGGTCCCACCAGGTAACGGAGACTTCTTTGGCGGACGCGACGAGCCCGAACTCAGCGCCCGCTATTGACTCTTGATCGATCAACCGAGAAAGTTAGACCATCAAAAGTTGGCCGTCAACCTCGGGGTTAGTCCAGCGTGTCGGAAGAGCTCGAGCGGCTACTGCTCGTCACGGCGTCGGGATCAGAGATCTCTTTCACCGACTTCAAGCCCTTTTCGAACTCGCTCTTGGACTTACCGAGATTGCGAGCGAACTTGGGAATCGCCGCGCCACCGAAGAGGAGCACTGCGGCCGCGATGATGACGACGATTAGGTCTGGTCCGAAAATTTCACTAATAAACATGGTGCTCTCCAGTACTGGTTGTTGAGTGATGGTGGTCGTGAGCGAAGCTCTCGACGTCTTCGTCGAGAACGACTTCGGCGACACGACCGCCGGTGATCAGAAGGCGCTGGGTCGTTCCTACGATCGTGTAGCGGCCCTCTTGGAGCTGGGGGTACACGGCGGCGAACGACGAACCCGTGGGGATCCGTCGTTCGCGCACCGCGCTGTGGACATGGGGGGCGGATAGGTCGTCGGGCACGAGATCAATCTCGCTGGCGTATCGATCGCGCGAGGTGTGCAGGACCAGCGCGCCGATCTCCCCGCCGATGTCGAGGATCACGCTGCCGTCGAAACTTGCGGGCAGCAGCGTCTCGCTCACGTCGTCGCCATTCCGGGGGTGACGCTGTAGCCGCTGTAGGGGGTTCCGAGGTACGGGAAGCTCGAGAGCAACGTCAGTCCGTCTCCCGTCACGCCATCACTGACGTCGGCGATCGCCGCGTCGGGGGTGAACGTCGGGTCGACCAGGGGCAAGGTCGCCCCGGCCACGGCGCGCAACTCAATCGTCACGACATCATCGGTGACTCGTCGCCCGTTGGGGAAGCCCGCCACGTCGCCTCCGAGGACGCCCAGCGGACTGGGGGTCGCTGAGGGCGGAATCGCGAGGTTGAGTCGCAACATGTCGGCTTCCGTCTTTCCCGTGAACGTCGAGAACGTTGCGGACACGACGCCGGCGGGGATGCCGGTGAGCAAAATCGCCTCGAGGTCGGCGCGCGGCTTGGTGTAGGCCGCGAGGTTGGGGAAGGCGCCCGGGTACAAGACATTGAGCAGCGCCGCCAGTTCGGGGTGCGCCACGCCATTCGCGTAGCGACTGTCGAGCTTGGGTGCTTCGGCGTTCCACCGGTCCTTCTGGGACAGGGGGACGAGTACCTCGTTGAACAGGGGATTGCCGAGTCGCGAGACCTGGACGTACGGTCCGGTCTCGACACCCGTGCCCCCGGCCGAGCCGAGAACTCGCGCCTTGCGGCGACTGGCCGTCGTCCACACACCCACGCTGGCGTGCGTTGCCGTCGAACTACTCGGCGTAGTGCCGTTGTAGGCGATGTCGGTGATCGGCACCTGGATCGCGATGCTGTGCACGTTGACGGTCGCGGTGGAGTTCACCCCGGGCATCGCCGAGAGACCCGGGAGGCCGAACGAGGCGTGCAGGTTCGCAATCGGTCGCAACGTACCGAGCTCAAAGATGGATCCGAGATCCACGAAGAACGCTTCGGCCCGCTGTCCCGCGAAGACCTTTCGACCACCCGAGAGCGACATGATGGCGTCACTCGCGAGGCCGGCGTAGTCCGGGGTGGACAGAGGTCCGATGTTGCAGGGCGGGCAGGGAACTTTGCGGGCGAGGATGGTGCTCCTGCCCTGAGCCACGCGGGTCACGTTGTAGAACTGACGTCGGTTCCAGCTCGAGCTCGTCAGCGACGTTATGGGACCGTCGTTGTAGAGGAACGTGCTGGGAATGGTGTTCTCGCTCGTGAACTCAAACTGATACGTGACGTCGGCGTTGCCGTCGCCGTTGTTGTCAATGAGAATTTGGTACAGAACATCGTCGCCGAACTCATAGAAGTTGGGACCGCCGTCGGGCAACTGCAAGGGGATGTAGTTGGCGATGATGGTAACGGTGTCGGGGTCGTCGGGACTGAGGAACGCGTAGAGGTCGGTGCTGTCGGCGACCGGGTCCTTGGCGATTTCTGGTGCTTCGCGGTGGGATGACATGTCAAATCTCCTATCGTGCGGCGCGGATGAGGCGGGCGGCGACCTTGCGGTCATTGAACGTCACTTCGCGCTGGCCAATGAACAAACTGATCTCTCCGGTGCGAGAGTTCTTCACGTGTGCGACCAAGTTCTCACTCGACGTGAGCTCTTCGTGTGCCGCTAAGAGTTCTTCGCGATCGTGGGGCGCGAGTGTGCTCGCTCCGGCGCCGGCCATGGCCAGTGGGGACACGGCTGTGCCGGCCACTACAGCAATGGCTGCGGCTGAGCCCGCATGCTTGAAGAACTGCCTTCTGCTAACTGGTTCCATTCGTCCTCCGATGTTTGAGTTATTACTTATTCGGAGTGACGCGAACCTCGGATGTCAAAAAGGAAGGTCGTCGGAGAATATCTTTGCTACGTCGAGGCTCGGACTAAACCAGTCCGGACGCCACCATCGGAGACGAGGGAGTCTGCGATCCACCCGCGGGCTCCACGGTCACCCCAAACTCAGTGGGTCGAGGCGAACTCGCGAGGGTAAAGGCAACGTGATCAGGATCGGATCCCATGACGCCGATCGATACCGGCTTGTTGCCCACAATGCCCCAGAGTTGGTAGGTCTCCCCGGTTGGTAGTGGAGCCATCTTCGAGTTGACGAGATATCCGGTCCCGTCTTGCAACACCACGAACGTGGCGAGAACGCGGTCGTTGGCGCTCGTGAGGCGAACGATCCGGTGACCGGGTGTTACCAGGGCCTGTTGGGTCGCGCTCGACGCCAGCGCGCTCTGCAGGTTCGACACCTGTCCGTTGTCACCCGCCAAGTTGATCGCGAGCGCGATAATGGCCGCCGCAGCCGCGAGCAGCGTGGCGCTCACCACCACGCGCGCTCGGCGAACCAAGCGGTGCCGGCGCGCTTGACTCGCGGGATAGTCGCTCAGCAATGGCGGCAGGGACGCTGCGCCACTGCGATCCGCGTCGTAGAGTCGGCTAGCGATCTTCGCCCACAGATCCTCCGGAGGAGTTTCGACCGAGGTACCGAGCGCGCTGGCAACTTCGCGAAGACCGTCGAGTTCGCTCTGGCACTCCGCGCACGTCTCCACGTGCGCTTCCACATCCCCGCGAATATCCCCGTCGAGAGCGTCCAAGGCGAGGGGGGCGAGCAGTTCGTACGCGTCGTCGTGGCTCATTGCTCCGCCCTTTCGATTCCCTGGCGAGAAAGTTCGCCGCGCATCCGTCGCATTCCATTTCTAATTCGGCCCTTGACCGTACCCTCGGGTTCGTCGAGAATTTGGGCTACCTGCACGTAGGTGTGGCCTTGAAAGTAGGCCAACTCGATCGCGCGACGTTCCTCGATTGGAAGTTCGTTGAGCGCCTTTTGCACCTCCGCGGACACGACCACGTCCCAGGCCTCGCGGTGCACGTCGTAGCTCGCATTGGCCGTGAGTGTGGCGGCGTTCATCTCGCGACGGCGAGACGAGGTAAGCGACCTGATGACGTCGACGGCGCGCGAGTGCGTTTGAGTGAGGAGAAAGGAGCGCAACGTGCCTCGTGAGGAGTCGAATCGCTCCGGTTGATTCCACAGTCGCAAGAAAATCTCCTGCGTGACGTCTTCCGCCTCCGTTTGACTATTGAGGACTCGGCGCGCCAGCCCAAACACGGCCCCGCCGTGACGACGGTAGATCTCTGCGAGCGCGATCTCGTCGTAGCGCGCGACAAGGGTGACCAACTGTGCGTCGCTAGCTTCGCCGAGATCACCCATACAACTCCTAATACGGCGCCCGCGCGATTTTGGATGTCGCGATTGCGCTGAACCTGACAGTACTGGCTAACTTTTCGGGTCCCCTGGAGCGAGACCGCCGTGCGTCAAGTTTCAGGCGCCCCACTGCGCCGCTCGCGATGCTGGCTGTGGGCCGAATTTCTCAGTCCTCGTCTACCATGACGCTGCCAACTTCCGCCGCCGCCACGTCGCCCACGGCGAAGAGGCCGGAACCAACCTCCTCGCTCAGCGTCGACGTCGAGTGAAAGTAGCGCTTGCCGCGCAGAATCGAGGCCACCGCGGCAACGAGCGTCGCCAGCGCCGCGAACAAAAACGCCAGGTGAACCCCGTCGGAGAACGGCGCTTCAATCAGTTTGGGAAAGAATGACCGACCCGTCACGTAGGTCAACTGACTCTTGGAGAGGTGCGACAGCGCGCCGGTTGGACCGAGGAGCTCCTTGACTGGGTTGAACCCCAGGAACGCGGAAAACAGACTCCCGATGGGGGGTTCGTGCGCCACTGTCTGCGCTGCACCGGAGGGCACGCCAGCAGCCACCAGCCCCTTATATAGATGTCCGGGAAGGCTCGAGGCCAGTCCCAAGGTCACGATGGTGAAGAAGACCCCCATCGAGAGCACCTGGGCGGAGTTCTGGAACGTGTTCAGCATCCCCGCCCCGACGCCACGCTGATCCGGCGGAAGGCTGTTCATGACGGCCGCCTGGTTGGGCGAAAAGAACAAACCCATGCCAATGGCGAAGAAGAAGACAATGACCGCGAACCAGACGTACGTGAAGTTCATCGGCAAGAGATTGAGCAACAAGAAGCACACCGCTGAAATGAGTAAACCTGCGGTGCTAAAGATCCGAGCACCAAAGCGGTCCGACAGGATCCCCGCGATGGGGCCGGTGACCAAGAAACCAATGGTCAAGGGAATCATGGCGATGCCCGCCCACAACGGAGTCTGGCTAAAGGAGTAGCCGTGTTGAGGAAGCCAGATGCCCTGAAGCCAGATGATCAGCATGAACTGAAGACCGCCGCGACCGAGCGCACCGAGGAGTCCGGCCAGATTTCCTGCGGTAAAGGCTCGAATCTTAAAGAGACTCAAGCGGAACATCGGTGCCGCCACGTGTAGTTCAATGACCACGAACAGGCCCAGAAGTCCGATCCCGCCAAACACACCGAGCAGGACCCACGGATTTGTCCAGCCCGTCGAGTGACCCCCGTAGGGCAAGAGGGAATAGACAATGCCCGACAGCAGTGCAATCAAACCAACGGCAAACGTCGTATTTCCCAGCCAGTCGATCTTGGCCTTGATGCGTATCCCGTTGTCCTGGAGCTTGAGATAGGCCCACACCGTGCCAAACAGTCCAAAAGGCACCGAGACCAAGAAGACCAGGCGCCACTCTACGGGCGCGAGCACGCCACCCAAGATGAGACCGAGGAAGGAACCGCTCACCGCGGCAATTCCGTTGATGCCCATGGCCTTTCCTCGCTCATTTTCGGGGAACGCGTCGGTCAGAATGGCGCTCGAATTGGCGAAGAGAAAACCGCCACCGACTCCCTGGAACACCCGCATGATGATGATCCACAACGCTCCGCCGCCGCCGGTCATCCACGTAACGGACAAGAGCACGGAAAAGATCGTGAAAATGGCGAAGCCTAAGTTGTACATCTTCACTCGTCCGTACATGTCGCCGATTCGCCCGAGGGTCACCACCAAAACCGACGTCACCAGCAAGAAGCCCATCAAGATCCAGAGGAAGTACGAGGTGTTGGACGCGGTGAGAGGATTCAGTTTGATACCGCGAAAGATGTCAGGAAGCGAGATCAACAGGATCGACTGATTGATCGTCACCATCAAGATTCCCAGAGTGGTGTTCGAGAGGGCGATCCACTTGTAGCGATCCGGATGGACGTCGGGTACGGCGTCTGTCGTCATCTACAATCAACTTTCCTTCGACCGGCGGCGACACACGACACGTCGCTAGAAGTCAAGATACTGGCTCTCGCCAGGTGTTCAATCGCCCCGTTCGTCTGTGACTCAGGTACCGAGGACGCGTCCGACGAGCGTGCACGCGTCTTCGGCCGAGACGGCCGCTGAGAAGAGGAAGCCCTGGCCCAGTTCACAGCCGAAGCAACACAGCCGGATGTACTGACCCTGGGTCTCGATGCCCTCGGCCAGCACGGACATGTTGAGGTTCTGGCCCAGCGAGACGATCGCTTCGAGCAACGTGTCGTTGCGCGCGCTTTCAAAGGCGGGGCTGATGAAGGACTGGTCGATCTTGATGACTCGGGGTCGCATGAGGGCAAGGTACGAGAGCGAGGAGTAACCCGTACCGAAGTCGTCCAGGGCAAAGCCCACGCCCATGCGGTTGAGGTATTCGATCACGTTCATGGTCTCGGCCACGTTGGCCAGGGCCACGCTCTCGGTCACTTCGATGATGAGCCGCTCGGGTCCGAGGTCGTTGGAGTACAGCGCCTCTTCAATCGTGGCCACGAGACTCGGGTCGTAGAACTGGCGAGCGGACAGGTTGACGCTCACGTAGGGCCAGTTCGAGGGGTCGCCCGAACGTGACCAGGAGCTCGCGGCCTCGATCGCACTCTTCAGGGCGAACGTGCCGAGCTCGAGAATGAGGTCACTCTGCTCCGCCAGGGGGATGAAGACGGCGGGGGGCACCATGCCGCGTTCGGGGTGCTGCCAACGCATCAATGCCTCAAAGCCCACGACGGTCGTCGTCGCCAGATCGACGATCGGCTGGTAGTGCATGGCGAACTGATCCGAGAGGAATCCTCGGCGAAGGTCTTGAACCAACTCGAAGCGGTCCACCGCCTGCTCTTGCATATCGGCGGAGAAGGTCACGTAGCGACCCTTACCGGCTCGCTTGGCTTCAAAGAGGGCGATGTCCGCATTTTGAACGATCTCTGCGCGATCGGCGTTCGTCGCGTCCCAGACGACCACTCCCATACTCGCGCGCTGTTCTACGGGGGTGCCATCGACGATGAAGGGCTCGGCGAAAACCCCGAGCATCCGCTTGGCCACGATCGAGGCGTCCTCGGGAGAGTTCATCCCTTCGGCCAAGTACAAGAACTCGTCGTCGCCCGAGCGGGCCAGTGAGTCCGATGTGCGCGCCACGACGTCGAGGCGGTGTGCGATGGCGACCAGCAGTTGGTCGCCAACGACGTGGCCATACGTGTCGTTCACGCCTTGAAAGTTGTCGAGGTCGAGCAGGAGGACCGCACCGATCCCACCCTTTCGCGCGGCCCGGGCCATGCCTTGAGAGAGCCGGTCCATAAAGAGTGCTCGATTGGCCAGTCCCGTCAGGGGATCGTGCAGCGACTGATGGGTGATGTGGGCCGAGAGTGCTTTCTCCTGGGTGATGTCGCGCTCAGAGAAGACGAAGTAGAGCAGTTCGCCAGCGTCGTCGCGAGCCGCCGAGCGCAGTACCTCAACAAAGATGACTTTGCCATCTTTTCGTAGATAGCGCTTGATGTAGCGCGACTGCTCGGTTTCACCCGAGAGAGCTCGGCGGTGCGACTCCTCGGTTATCCCGATGTCGTCGGGGAAGGTGAAGACCCTCGAGTCGTGCCCGATGAGTTCGTCCTTGGAGAATCCGACCATCTCGCAAAACGCGCCGTTGGCCGCGGTGATCTCATCGTCGAGGTTGGTGACGGTCATCGGGGCCATGTTGCCCTCAAAGGCCAGGCGAAAGCGCAGTTCGGTCGCGACGCGCAGCTGCTCGGCGGCGTTGATCAGACGCGCATCGCGCACCAGGACGACCACCCAGCGTTCGCCGTCGAACACGAAGGGCGAGATGGCGGCCAGCACATCGATCTTTCGCCCGTCTTCGCAACGAAGTGGCAGGTGAACGTCGAGCGCGCTGGGGACCGATTGTCCCTCGTCCGCGGGCGTGGAGTCCGTGTATCGATCCCAGTTCGGAAAGAGATGTTTCGCGGACTGTCCGACCAGGGTGTCGTAGGAGTACTCGGCCAGAGTGATCAAGTTGTCGTTGGCGTGACGCACCACGCCTCGCCCGTCGACCACCACCACCCCATCGGTCAAGACCGAGAGCATTCGGTGCAGCGAGGGGGGAAAGTCCCCGACTTCACCTTGGTAGGCGTCGGACTCCAGGGTCAGCACGACGGCACTCGCGTCTAACTCATCGCGCGCGGCGCCGTGCGATCTCCGAAGAATCGATAAAGACATGCGCCAAGTTTTGTTGGCCAATGACCTGTTTATTAACGACAATCACACAACACCTGAGCAAATCTGCTGACCAGGAACGCTCTCGCAATAACCGACTTACAAATAATTCGTTCGTAGCGATCGGTCCCGCAAATCCTGGAGTGAGTCGAATTGGTCCTAAGCGTTGTCGCATTCGGCCTGGTAGGACGGCCCCGTCGCGGAGGGTTCGCTACGCCCGAGTGATACGAAAATCGCCCGAGACCGTCGCCACCTTGATGGTCACCGTTTGGTCCTCGCCACCGTCATCGCCGCTGCCGTCCAGAGGAATCGTCGAACCCAAATCGCCCGAGACGGTGGTTCCATTGACGTCAATGATGAGACCGCTCGCGACGTTGACGCGAACATCGCCCGAGACCGCTTTGACCGAGATCTCCCCGGCTTGCTCGGCGGTGAGCGTCACGTCACCCGACGCGGTCTGCACGTCGGTGTGTGCTGCAGCACTCGCACACTTCACGTCGCCCGAGGCGCTGCGGCACTCCAAGGTCTCAATCACCCGACCTACGACCACGTCACCCGACGCGGTCTTCACATCGAGTGAGTCCACCGGGTCGCTCACACGTATGTCGCCCGAGGCGCTGTGCAACTCCACCCTCTCCCACGGGCCGCTGCACTGCGTGTCCCCCGAAGCGGTCTTTACTTCCAGGGACGAGTTCTCGGGCACCGACACCATCACGTCGATGTCCGAGCCCACGGTCCACGAACTCTTCTTGAAGAGTGTCTTGAGACCCGTCAGAGAGTCGAACTGGTCACGGGTCGTGCGAACAATGAGCGTGTTCGAGGCGGCGTCAAACTCGACGTCGGCGTTTTCCAGCACGGCGCCCGGATCGCTGCCGGTCGCCACGAGACGCACCTGCACCTCGTTACCGGGTACTGCTTGGACCACCACATCGCCACTCTTGGTCATCACCCGCACGTCGACGGGACCACTCGCGCTGTAGGTCTCGGTGCGAATCCTGTTCTCACTGGTCATGGTTGTTTACGCCTTTCGTAGTTGTCGAAGAGAGAGTCGCGTCGCCGCGCGCAGCGGGAACTGGTAGATGCGCGCGAGTGGTCGAGCTTCGGCGTCGTGCGCGAAGTACCGCTCACCGCCGGTGGCCTCAAAATCGATCGTGTCGCGACGCCGTGCGGCGTAAGACGAGGTGTGCAGCGAGGAGTCGGAGGTTTGAGGAAGGTATCGCATGGTGTGCCTTTCGGTTAGGCGCGGCCCTTGCCGCGAAGTTGATTGCGGGACTTGAATGATGCTCCTGGGGTGTCACCCCGCACCGAGCGCTCAAGGTTGCGCACGATCCAGGTGTTCACCGACGCACCCACGTCAGTAGCCAGGTTCTCGATGTTCTCTTTGAGCTCGTCGCTCAGTCGCAGGGCGATGCGCGCCGAGAGGTCCTGGGGGGTCGACGTGGGCACCTCGCCGGCCGGAACGAGTCGGGTGAGGTGGATCTCGTCACCCTCTAAGTTGAGGCTGAGCGGAGACGAGTCGTTCAAGTTGAACTCCTGAATGAGCTCATTGAGCGAGTCGAGGAAGTGCTTCTGGAAGGCGGGCTCCAACGCGGCCCCGAGGCGCTCGGCGATGGCTTGGGTGTCAGGCCCACCTAATTCGCCGAGGGTCCGAAAGTCGTTTCGGATGCTCTCCATCAGTTCTGATATCAACATGACATCACTCTAACATCACAATGATGTCGAATGCAAGTATCTTTTTAAAGTGTCTGCAACCAGGAGATATTCCATATCCTTCGCTCCCCACGCACGTTCTGGACGCATTCAACAAATGGACACCCTCCAGAATCGGGCTACGGTAGAGGTGTGACCATCAGTGCCGTTGACGAACTGCGCCAGCACGGCATCCAGGCGACGGCCCAGCGACTGGCGATACTTCGAGCCATCTCGAGCCACCCGCACGTGAGTGCCGAGGAGATCGTGGGCATCGTCGAAGCCGACATTGGCACCATCTCGCGCCAAGCGGTCTACGACACGCTGGCGGTGCTCGTGGAGAACCAACTGGTGCGCCGCATCCAGCCCGACGGTTCACCGGCCCGCTACGAGGACCGCGTCAATGACAACCACCACCACCTCATCTGTCGAGAGTGTTCGTCGGTCGTGGACGTCGACTGCGCGGTGGGTTCGGCCCCGTGCCTGAGTGCGGCCGACGACCACGGCTATGAGATCGACGAAGCCGAAGTGGCGTACTGGGGACTGTGTCCCGCTTGCCAAGAGAACTCGTCGGCACGACTGGCGACGACGTAAAGGAGAACAGATGTCCGAAGACAAGTGCCCATTCCCCCACGGGATCAACTCCCAGGCCCAACCCAACGAACGGTGGTGGCCGAATCAATTGAACCTGCGGGTCCTTCGCGGCAACGCGCCCGCTGCCGATCCGATGGACGAGGACTTCGACTACGCCGAGGAGTTCGCGTCGCTTGATTTTGCGGCCCTGAAGAAGGACCTCGCCGCCCTCATGAACGACTCCCAGGAGTGGTGGCCCGCCGACTTCGGTCACTACGGACCCTTCTTCATTCGCATGGCGTGGCACAGCGCGGGTACCTATCGCATTCACGACGGCCGCGGCGGAGCGGGCTCGGGCGCGCAGCGTTTCGCGCCACTCAACAGCTGGCCCGACAACGTGAGTCTCGACAAAGCTCGCCGACTGCTGTGGCCGATCAAGCAGAAGTACGGCCGCCAGATCTCCTGGGCCGACCTGTTCGTCCTCACCGGCAACGTCGCCCTCGAGACGATGGGCTTTGCAACGTTTGGTTTCGGCGGCGGTCGTGCCGACGTGTGGGAGCCCGACGAAAGCATCTACTGGGGACCGGAAACGACATGGCTCGGCGACCAGCGCTATAGCGGTGATCGCGATCTCGCGGCTCCCTTGGGCGCGGTGCAGATGGGACTCATCTACGTAAACCCCGAGGGTCCCAACGGCAACCCCGATCCCCTGCTCGCGGCTCGCGACATTCGCGAAACCTTCAAGCGCATGGCGATGAACGACGAAGAGACGGTGGCCCTGATAGCGGGCGGCCACACCTTCGGCAAGACCCACGGCGCGGCTGATCCCAATGTGCACGTCGGACGCGAACCCGAGGGCGCTCCCATCGAACTCCAGGGACTCGGCTGGCAGAGCAAGTACGAGTCGGGTGCCGGCACTCACGCCATTAGCAGTGGACTCGAGGGGATCTGGAACCCCAAGCCCACGACGTGGAGCAACAGCTTCTTCGACACACTCTTTGGCTTTGAGTGGGAGCTCACCAAGAGCCCCGCGGGCGCATCGCAGTGGAGGCCTAAGGACGGCGCGGGAGCGGACCTGGTGCCCGATCCCTTCGACGCGAGCAAGAAGCACGCGCCCACGATGCTCACGACCGACCTGTCGCTGCGTTTCGATCCGATCTACGAGCCCATCGCGCGTCGGTTCCACGAGAACCCCGAACAGTTCGCCGACGCCTTCGCGCGTGCCTGGTTCAAGTTGACCCACCGCGACATGGGACCGAGAGTTCGTTACCTCGGACCCGAGGTGCCCGAAGAAGTTCTCATCTGGCAGGACCCCGTTCCTGCAGTCACCCACGACCTCGTCAGCGAGTCCGACGTCACGGCCCTGAAGGCGACGCTGCTCGCCTCGGGTCTGTCGATCGCCCAACTGGTAACCACGGCCTGGGCGTCCGCTTCGACCTTTCGCGGCACCGACAAGCGAGGTGGCGCAAACGGCGCACGGATCCGACTCGAACCACAGAAGAACTGGGCGGTGAACAACCCGAGCGAACTGGCCAGCGTGCTGGCGAAACTCGAAGAGATACGACAGAACTTCAACGGTGCCCACGCCGGCGGTGCGCAGATATCCCTGGCGGACCTGATCGTTCTCGGTGGCGTCGCGGCGGTCCAACAAGCAGCCAAGAACGCCGGTTTCGAGGTCGTCGTGCCCTTCCTGCCCGGTCGTACCGACGCCACGCAGGATGAGACCGATGTTGAGTCCTTTGAGTACCTCGAGCCAGTGGCCGACGGATTCCGCAACTACCTCGGCGCCACTCATGTTCTGCCCGGCGAGTATCTGTTGGTCGAACGAGCGCACCTGTTGACCCTCAGCACCCCGGAGTTGACAGTTCTGGTTGGTGGATTGCGCGCATTGGGAGCGAACCACGACGGCGGCAACCAAGGAGTCTTCAGCGAGCAACGCGACACGCTCACCAATGACTTCTTTCGCAACTTGCTCGACATGGGAACCGTCTGGTCACCGTCGTCGCCCGATGAGGAGGCCTTTGAGGGACGCGACCGCGCCACGGGCGCGCTGCGTTGGACCGCGAGTCGGGCCGATCTCGTCTTTGGCTCAAACTCGGAACTGCGCGCGGTGGCCGAGGTCTACGCGAGCGACGACGCGCGCCAGAAGTTTGTCAACGACTTCGTGGCCGCCTGGGACAAAGTGATGAACTTGGACCGCTTCGACCTCGACTGAGGCCACTTCGCCTTCCCGTTTCAACGGCGCCCGGCCGCACTTCGGTGTGACCGGGCGCCGTTGCGTGCAGGCGCCGAATTACATGCTTGCCAGCAGGCAAGTAATTGCTAGACTGGGATCATGACTCCCACGTCCACCCCCATCAAGGCTCGTCGCGGCAACGTCGAGGCGGCCGAGCGGCTCCGGCGCGTGGTCGGCCGGCTGGGGCGCGCACTACGCCTTACCCACGTCGACGCCAGTCTCTCGCCCAGCCAGCGCGAGGTGCTCAACACCATCGTTCGACGCGGACCGTTGCGCCTTTCGGAACTGGCCGCCGAGGAGGGACTCAATCCCACCATGCTCTCGCGCATTGTCGGCCACCTGGAGGCGGCGAAGTTGGTCACCCGCACGCCCGACGCAAAGGACGCCCGGGTCGTGCACCTGACCGTCACCGCTGACGGTTCGGCTCTGCACGACGAGATCCGCCGCGAACGCACCGAGGCTCTGATGTTCGCGCTCGATCGACTCACCAAAGACGATCGCCAGGCCGTACTGACCGCCCTACCCGCACTCGAACGACTCGACGAATCCCTCAGGACCCGAATTTCGTGAACCTTCACGCGTCCGCCCAACGGACCTTTTCCTCGCTCAGCAATCCCAACTATCGCAAGTACTTTTACGGTCAGGGCACCTCACTCATCGGCACGTGGATGCAAACGACGGCCCAGACGTGGCTCGTCTTTACCCTGACGCACTCCGCCACGCGCATCGGTATCGTCGTGGCCCTGCAAACGTTGCCAGTCCTTTTGCTCGGCCCCTACGGCGGAGTGATCGCGGACCGCGTCGACAAGCGCCGACTCATGATGTTCCTTCAAGCAATGATGGGCCTACAGGCCGCGGCCCTCGCAGTGCTCTCACTCACGCACGTCATCACCTACCTCGACGTGTGTGGCCTCGCCGTCGTGCTCGGACTCAACAACTGCTTCGAGAACCCGTCGCGTCAGGCGTTCGTCCTAGAGATGGTGGGGCCCGACAATCTGCGCAACGCGGTCAGCCTCAACTCAACGACCCAAAACGTGGCGCGCGCCGTCGGGCCGGCCATCGCGGGCGTGTTGATCGCGGCCGTGGGTGAAGGATGGTGCTTCGCCCTCAACGCGGTGAGCTTCATCGCGGTCGTGGCCTCGCTCATGGCCATGGATCGTTCGCAGTTAAAGCCGAGCCCGCCGACGGTGCGCGCTAAGGGCCAACTGCGCGAGGGATTCCGCTACGTCGCTAAGACGCCCAAGTTGGCGATCCCGCTTGTCATGATGGCTCTCGTCGGCTGCTTGGCCTACGAGTTTCAGGTGACTCTGCCGGTGGTGGCGGGCAAGCTCTTCCACGGCAGCTCGACCATCTACGGCGTCTTGCTCGCGGCCATGGGATTTGGCGCGGTCATCGGCGGCCTGCGCACCGCGGCGCGCGGCAAGACGGGTTCGCGCGCGATGGTCAAGGCCTCGCTCGCCTTCGGAGTGTGCATGACCTTCGCCGCACTGTCACCTCTACTCGCGATCGAGCTTGTAGCGATGGCGCTCGTGGGATTTGCGAGCGTCTCGTTTCTCTCGATGGCGAACTCGACGTTGCAACTGGGCGCCGACCCGCAGATGCGCGGTCGCGTGATGGCACTGTGGGCGGTCGCCTTCATGGGTTCCACGCCCATAGGCGGCCCACTCATCGGCTGGATCACGAGCTCATTGGGCGCGCGTGCGGGCCTCGGCGTCGGTGCAGCCTCGTGCTTTGCCGCGTGCGCGATCGGGTGGTTCGCCCTACGGCGGCTCCACGCGAGAGACGTGGTCGTCCCGGTCAACTTGGCCCTCGCCGAGACCGACAACCATTAAGCACCTACTCAGGTAGGTGATCAGTTCCCTTGTATCCCGCGGGGGGACCCTCTTGGGGTCCCAAGATCCCCTGGAACCTCTGGCGGTACTCCTCGAAGTGTGTCTTCCACGCATTCGCCGCGACGGGCACTCCGACCAGTCGATCCAGGCACTCGTCCCAGCCGGCCGCGTTGCGCGCCGCACTTGGCGCGTCAAGTTCATTGCGTAGCACCAAGTTCGTGGAGCCCTTTTCGTCGTGGAGTTCAAAGGTGAGCACGTCCTCTCCCCACGTGTAGGAGAGACGCGACTCCACCTCGCACTCGAGAACTTCGCCGCGCAGCGTCATGTCGATGATCTCGGGGGGAAAGGGGAACGAGATTTTCGCTCCGACTCGCCACTCGCCACCTTTGACGATGATGTCGCAAGGAAACCAGGCGCGAAGTCGATCGCGATCGGTGAGGTCGCTCCAGGCCTCGCTCGAGGTGGTCGTGAGTTGACGCTTCAGACTCACCGTCGCACGAGAACGGACAGAGTCGAACTGGACGTTGGCCATGGTCTTCCTCCTTGGATGGTGCTCATTCCTAAAGATAGGTGCGAATGTTGTGACCCGTCCGTGCCACTTTTCGGGAGTCGCTAGAGGAGTTGAGCTTCCTGCAAGAGCGCGATGGCCTCGGCCCCTGTGCCCAGTTTGGCGATGCCGATGGGATAGGGCTGCAGATCCTGAAATGGTGTCTCGGGTTGGACCGTGGTCACGCCCGACGCGATCGGATACTCGAAACTGATCGAGTGAGCGATCACCTCTTGACCCTTCTTCGAGACGAGAAAGCTCACGAACTTCTGGGCGGCCGCCTGATGCGTCGATGACTTCAAGACCCCCGCGCCTGAGACGTCGACCACGTAGCCCGGATCGCGGGGCTTGAAGTAGGTAATGAGCGAGTGCATGCTGGAGCGCCCGATCTGGGCGCGCAGACGGTACCAGTAGTACTGGTTGATGACGCCGAAGCCGACGACCCCGCGGTTGACCTCGTTGGTGATCGTCTCGTTGTCGGGGTAGACGTGGCTCTGCGCATTCGACTTGATGCCGTCGAGCCACTTGAGCGTGGCCGGTCGCCCGTAGGCCCGCAGCACCGAGGTCACGATGGGCTGAAAGTCCGTCTCCCCCGCGGCGAAGGCCAACTCGCCCTTGTACTTGGGGTTCGCCAGTTGCAGCACACTCGTGGGCAGTGCACTCTTCTTGATGAGCGAGGGGTTGTAGATGAGAACACTCACGCGCGCCGACACGCCCACCCAGTCACCTTGGGGCGAGTTGTACTTCGACGGGGTCTTGGCGAGAGTCGCGGGATTGACTTTGGCCAAGAGTCCCTTGTGCTGCAGGTACTCAAGAGCGGGTGAGTTCTCGGTGTAGATCACGTCGGCCGGAGAACGAGAACCCTCTTGGACGATCTGCGCGACGAACGTGTCCTCGTCGTTGCTGCGCACCGCCACCGAGATGTTCGGATATTCCTTCTCGAAGGCCGCCACGAGTGAGTCGGTCGTCTGCACGTGCTGACCGTTGTAGAGGGTGATGGTGGTGGTGGTCGATCCCGACGACGATCCGCAGGCCGCGAGCGTCACTGAGGCGAGGCCCACGACGGCGAGCGCGAAGCCGGCCTTCTTGATCCACGGGCTCGCGTGCAGCGTTGTCACAGAATTCTCCTAGGTGGTGTGGGTCCAACAAGGTTAGTCTGAACTAATTAGTCGAGGCTAACTCGCGAGAGGGAGACGTATCCCAGTCGATCTGGACCCGGGTAGCGGGTGGCGGGTAACGCCCGAAATCATCAGATACGTGCTCGCGAGCGCGATTCATCCTGAGTCTGCGAAGAGAACTATATCGTGATCGGCGTCGCGTGAAGTCGTTCCACTATGGCCGGAATGTCATCTACCGTTGAGCTCGCGATATCCCACACAAGCTGGAAGGCATCGTCATCGCTCAGATTCGCGTAAGCACCGTTCACATCACAAAAGACGACGGTACTGAGCCAGGCGAGCCGCTTATTGCCGTCGACGAGCGCGTGATTCTTCGTCATCGAATGCAGCATCGAGGCCGCCTTGAGGCTCAAGGTTTCATACGCGTCTTCACCAAATGCGCTCGCCCGGGGTCGATTGACCGCGGAGTCCAAGAGACCGAGATCACGAATCGGACCGACGCCTAAGACTCGTATCATCTCCACGACGTCCTCAATGGTGAGGAACTCCACTTCGATCATTCAGCGCCGAGTCGCTCCAAGACGTCGGCCCATCGCTCGCTCATGCGCTGCGTCGCGTCGGCCACGCGAGACACGTGACGGGAGCGCTCATAGCGCTCGAGCACGGCGCGCCGAATTATCTCTTGGCGAGAGATTCCTTCAGCCTGAGCGAGAGCGCTCAGCGCCTCTTCCAGCGCGGGGTCGGTGCGAACGGTAAATGCCATACTTCCAATGATACCACTCTGGTATCACAAGAGACGGATCGTGGATCGCCGGCGAGCTAACGCCGAACTGTCCCGCCGCCGCCACGCAGGCGTCCAAGGATGTTGAGGATCTCAAGGTAGAGCCAGATGAAACTGATGAGCAGGCCGAACGCGCCGTACCAGTCGTACTCACGGTCCGCGCGCATCGCAATGAGCTTGTCGATGCGATCGAAGTCCAACAGGAACGTCGAAGCCGCAATCACCGCGAGGATGAGTGAGATGCCGATACCCAGCACGCCACCGGAACTGTTGAAGTTCGGACCCCCAAAGAGCGAGACGAGCAGCGTCACGCCGTAGTAGACCATCGCTCCAAGAACCGCCATCGTGATCACGCGCGTGACGCGGGCGGTCACCTTGATCAGACCCGTGCCGTAGAGGAACCACACGCTCAGGGCCACCCCGAAGGTGGCCCCGACGGCCTCGAGCACGATCCCGTGATACTGCGCGTTATACGACGCCGAGATAACACCCACAGCAAACCCTTCGAGAATTGCGTAGACGATGCCCAGGGATTTGGCCAACTTGGGTCGAGAGATGATGACGAAGGACAAAACGAGAGCCGCGATGATGGCGACGATGATCAACGTCTCGGTGCGGTTCGTCACGTAGCCGCCCGCCCCCTCGTGCCAGCCAAAGGCCGCGCCCACGACGCCGAAGAGTCCCAAGATCGCTAGCGCGCTGGCGACGCCGCCGCGAGTCATGGTTCGCCCCGTGTCGCCCGCTCGTTCAATCCCTCGTAGTCGTCGATCCGCTAAGGCTGGACTGGCCATCAAAACTCCTTCTATGTGCGCACGCGCAAGTGTTGACAATTTTACCGCCAGCGACTGGGCGAGCCGACAATTCGGTGATGGCCTAGCTCGAAAGGACCACCACTACTCGAAAGTGGGTGCCCCGAGAATACGAGTGCGCCTAACTGAGCGAGTCGTCAAGGACGGCGGTGACTTGATCCGCGTGACGCATAACGACTTGTCCAAGCCGGTGCATGTCGCGTAGTGAGCGGTCTTCTTTGAGGCCCGTGACGCTCAGAGCCCCCGCACACTTCCCCGTATGGTCAAAGAAGGCGGCGCCTACGCAAAAGATTCCCTCGGCACCCTCCTCATCGTCAAACGCGTAGCCGTCGCGAAGAACGCCGGACAAGTTGTCAAGTAGATCTGACACATTGGTGATGGTGTTCGGGGTGCGGACCGGCATCTCAACGTCCTCGTACATGGCCCGTACGTCGTCCTCATCCAGCTGCGCCAGTATCGCCTTGCCTGCGGCGCTGGTGTGGGGCTCCTCTCGCTGACCAAGCGGAGCGTGAAAACGAATCGTGCCAACCCCGTCAACGCGGTCGAACATCACGGGGTAGCCGTTCTCATTCATCGCGAGTCGTGCAGTCATGGCTGTCGTACTTGCCAGGTCGCGAAGAGTGGGGAGCGCTAGGGCCGCAATCGTGGTCTGTTGTCCGACCAAATCACCCCAGCGCAGCAGTGACACGCCAAGTACGTATCGGGGGCCGGGTTCCACTGCGCGGAGCAACCCCGCTGCATGAAGAGTCCTCGCAAGATAGAGCGCAGTGCTCTTCGCTACGTTGAGATGACCGGCGATCTCGGTGACGCCGAGACCCCCTGCCCCTTCCGTGGCCACGAGATTAAGCAATTGCGCTGCTCTCGAGACCGACTGGACGTCGTAACGATTGGCCAATTGACTCGTGATGGGCATCGTATCTCATCCTACGGCGGGGACATTTCTGATATACAGCGCCGACTTAGTAAACGGTCAGATTCGAATCTCGGTTCAGAGAGCACGGAAGCGGTCCCGCGCTCCGAACGACGATGGCCCCACCTGGGCAGATGTCTCGAGTTCAGCTCATGTCGTTCAACTTCTGCGAAACCGGGACCGGCTCGATCTTCAACGTGATCGAGCGCGGCCCCCGATTTCGCGAACTTCTCCTGGCTAACGGGGAGATGTTGCCAGTGATGCCTTGCTCAACTGCTGGCGACGTAACTTCGATCTGGACATCATTTTCGGATGAAAAAGGTTGACCTAGCGGTCCGCGCCTGCAATTAAAGCGAGACGCTACACGACTAAAACGCCCCGGTAACACTCGGACGGGATGCTGTTCGGTATCGCCGACTCTCGGTAACTCAGGAGCGCCATCGACAGAAGTTCTGGGTCCCTAGAACGATCCACGCTTACTTGAACGAGCCGCCGAGCAACTCGCGGGCCAGAATTATGCGCTGGATCTCGCTTGCTCCTTCACCTACCCTTCGTATCCTCAGTTCTCGGTACCAACGTTCGAGGGGAAGATCTTTTGTCATTCCCGCCCCGCCGTGTATCTGCATGGACCTATCGACCACGCGCCCGGCGGCTTCAGTTGCGACTAACTTCGCCATAGCGGCTTCCGCCTTAAAAGGTTGTCCCTTGTCTGCCTTGGCCGCGGCTTCGAGGGTGAGCCAGCGAGCTTCCCGGATATCGATTTCATTGTCGACAATCATCCACTGGACCGATTGTCGCGTCGAGAGCAGCGCACCAAATGTCTCGCGACTTTTTGCCCAGTCAATGGCCATCTCTTGAGCACGAATGGCGACTCCAATGCACCCGGCGGCGTACGGAATGCGCTGACGCACGAGGCGATCGTTCGCGATCGCGAAGCCCTTGTTGACCTCGCCCAGCACATTGCGGTCCGGCACCCGAACGTCTTCAAATTGGAGTTCCGTTGCGTAGTGAGAGTTGCGAAGCGTGTGGACGATCCTGCGGACGAAGAACCCTTCCATGTCGGTGTCCACGATGAAGCACGAGATTGAATCGCGGCCCGCGGTATCGCCCGTTCTTGCGAACACGATACCGAAGTCGGCGCGGTCGGCCCCACTTATGTACAGCTTCGTTCCGTTGAGAATCCAATCTCCGCCATCCCTAATCGCTGTCGTCTGTATCGCCCGAGCCGGGTCACTGCCACCGGATGGCTCGGTGAGCCCAAAAAAGCCATGCTTCTCACCTCGCAGCGTGGGATACAGGTACCGCTCCTTCTGCTCTTCGGTCGCTTCGTACAGTTGGGCCAATCCGGCCCCGCCAAACGCTCGATAGCAGGGCGCGTACAAGCCGGCACGATGTTGCGACATCTCGATGGCCATCAAGGTACGATTCACCAGGTTGATGCCGGGTCCGCCAAACTCCTCTGGAATGTCCAGTCCGTAGAACCCCATCTCTTTCACCATCGTTTCGAGGCGGTTCAGTTTTTCGGGTGGCAGTTCGTCCGCGTCCGGGTCAAGTTCCGTTTCGAGAGGAACGATCTCCTCTCGTACAAATCGACGAATCCCGTCGACGATCATGACCTGCTCCTGGCTCAATTCAAGATCCACGAAACCACCTTTCACTCTGGGCCGAAGTAATCAGTACGCCGCTCAGGCGGGAGTCACGACGCCAAATCGGCTTGGGTCATCGACGTTGTCGCAAGGCATGCGTCCATGATCATTGAGGTGCACCGCCACCAGTTCCTGATATCGACTCAGGTACGAGGACGTAATCTCGACTCTCAATTGGACGAACCCATTGCCATATCGCGCTAACAGGTTCTCGAGTTCTCCGCGAAGGCCAAATTGAGATAATCCACCGGCATATCCGATGCGCACAATCTCGCCGTCACGTGTGCGCACTTCGTAGACACCGAGGTAGCCGCCGATTGCCGCTACTTCAGAGGCATTGAAGTCCAGCCACGGCGAATTCATTCGCACGCTCATCAATTGTGTCCTGGTGCTGGCGCAAAGCGGGCCAGGTATATGCCGTCGTCTTCTTGAATCCTTAGTTGCAGCGCCATATTCGCATGCACCTGGTCCCAGTCAAGGACGTCGATCAAGTTCGTCACCGTCCTCGGGCCTTCTGCAAGTGTCACCACGGCCACGTTGAACGGGATGCGATCAGCAAATGCCGGGTGGGTGGCAACGTGAATCCGGACCCAACTGACAAGCGTTGCGTCGCCGCTCGCGACTTGGACTTCCCAGTCCGCGAGGAGACACTGACTACATTCTTCAGTTGGCGGGAGCCACACGTGACCGCAGTACCGACAACGTTGGTATCGCAGCTCGCCAAGGTCGAGTCCTTCCCAATACCATCGATTGGTCTCATCTATCTCCGGCGCCGGAATCGGCACGTCAGCACCTTCCTAATATCAACGTCGAATGAGTTTGCATAATCCCACCCTGATTGCTGACGACGCACGTTTTGGCGGCGGGTACCTGGCTCGTTGAGGTGCCCCGTATTTGGCGCACACCCTCGAGGATCAATTGAAGGCCCGGCATGCCGGTCTCAGAGAGTAATCCGCCGCTGGTGTTCAGGGGAAGGGAGCCCCCAACTTGCAGCGCACCCGGTTCAGAGACGAATGGTCCAGCTTGTCCTGGCGCACAGAACCCGTACGCCTCAATTGTCATCAGGACGGCGATCGTGAAGCAGTCGTAAAGTTGCGCGGCATCAATTTGGGCCGGCGTAATGCCGGCCATGGCAAAGGCGGTTTCCGCCGACCGACGAGCTTCGGTGGCGACCAAGGACGGTCGCTGCGCAACTTCCCATGACGTCTGGCCCTGGCCAAAGCCCAATATCGGAACGGCATCTGAGACACCAAGTTCGTCGGCACGCGCAGCAGACATTACGACGACGGCTGCCCCCCCATCAGAGATCAAACAACAGTCACTGCGGCGCAGCGGTTCGACGACCCATGGGGACTCCTCGTGATCCTCCAGCGAAATCGAGCGTTGGAGTTGAGCATTTGGATTACGGCTTCCGTGTTCTCGGCACGCCACCGCCACGGCGCCCAGATGCTCTCCCGTCGTGCCGAACTGCTCCATGTGCGCCCGAGCGATCATGGCGTACCCCGCTACGACTCCGAACCAGCCGTATGGCCCATACGGACCGAGCGCGTGCGCGTAGGCGTGACGACTGACGCTTCGAGGATTGTCCGCAAAAGTTACCAGCGCCACTTCGCACTGTCCGGCGTCAATGGCCATAGCCGCAAAGGCAATCATGCTAGATGGTGAGGCTCCCGCCTGATCCCACACTCCGCCAACTCTGGGGTGAAGACCAAGACGTTCTGCAACCTTCTGGCCGTACATACTCTGGAAGTTCGACGTGGGATATTTTACGAAAAGGGCGTCGACCGCATACTTTTCAACGTTCGCATCAACGAGTGCGCCACGACATGCCTCGACGTTCATCGATAAGGTGCTCCTGCCGCCGAGGTCGCCATATTTCGTGTGTCCGATACCCGCGATCACGTACTTTTCACGCAGACTTTCGGTCGTCATCGACTTACCGCCGCAGAGGCGACGTCCCGCGACGTCGATCGATCAAATACGTGCCCGCCGGCGAACCGTGGCAATTCAGCGCCCAAAGTATTCGGGCTCTCGCCGTTCGGCGAACGCGGCGGGTCCCTCATTGGCGTCTTCGGTGAAGTACAGCAATCGATTGAGTGCTTGCTCCATACGCAGACCACTTGCGAGGTTCATCTCTCGACTACGAAGCGCCGCTTCCTTCGCTCCCTGGACCGCAAGGGGGGCATTCGCGGCCAACTTTTCCGCGTATTCGAATGCCACGTCCATAAGGTCAGCGCCGTCCGTGACTCGATTAATGAGGCCCCACCTCAAGGCCGTGTTTGCGCCAAATGGCTCACCGGTTAAGAGCATTTCCATGGCAATTGCGTACGGCAACTGGCTCAAGATCCTCTGCGTGCCGCCGTTTCCTGGCAATATTCCACGCTTGACTTCAGGCAGGCCGAATGTCGCTTCAGCAACAGCCACGCGAATGTCGGTTGCCAACAGAAGGGTCATCCCACCCCCGAGGCAATACCCATTCACGGCAGCCACAACCGGTTTCCACATGTCTAGACCACGGTTGAGCAGGACGTGCTGCTGAGTTTTCCAGAACTGGTCGAGACTGCGTTGGTTGGTGACGAACGACTTCATGTCCGCGCCCACCGAAAATGAACGGTTGCCTGCTCCCGTTACGACCGCAACGCGCACGTCATCGTCATCTCGAACTCGGATCCACGCTGCGGAGAGTTCGCCATACGCATCCGCATCAAGTGCATTCAGTTTCTCAGGCCTATTCATCGTAATGACCGCAATGTGATCAATGACCTCGAGGTCGATTGACATGTCTAACCGTCCAAGCTCGCGCTGCCGATGCGCGGCAACTTCAGATCGGAAGGTAACCGCACGGAAACTTTTGACGATCTTATAAAGGTGTGCTCGTGTGGATTCCGATCGAGTGACTCCGTTCGGGTAGCGCGAACGAGTACCGCGCACATCGCTTCAATCGCGCAACTGATCTGCTGGCGGCCGATGGATCCGACGTTCTTAACTAGGCTTTGGCTTCGGCTTTCGCGGAACAGTCCTCAGAGAGGCCCAGATAACTGGTGATGACAAGACTTCACACCTTGGCATTCACCGCCCATTCCTCGAGGTATCAGAGTGTGCCGACCAGGTGAGTTGCTCCATGGCTCGGCCAATGATGGAAGGCGAAGTTGATGCTCGATAGCGCCAGTCCGCTGTCGAGCGCCCTCAGCATCCTTGCTCCGACCCTTACTTTGGCACGGAGCGTTCCCCAATCGATTCGCATCATTCGTTCGGGCGCCGAAGGCGTGTCGCAAGTTAGCTGGCTGCTGGTCGTCGGAGTCGCGGAACTCTGGGTCGTCTACGGATTTCTCTATCACGTACCAGCTGAAGTGGTAACGAACGTGCCCAACTGTCTCATGGCGGTGTTAATTCTCGTGTTGGCTGCGCTTCACCATCGAACAATGAGAAACTCCGCTTCCAGCATTCTGTTGTGCACTATTGTTGCGTCCGGTATTGCCGTTGTGAGCATCGCGACAAACGAACACTCGATCATTTCATTCCTCGCGGTCTCCGGAGCCGTGTGTCTCTATTTGCCTCAACTGAGGCACGTGATGCGCTCGGCATCAATCAGCGGTCTTTCGCTCCTGAGCTGGCTGCTGGCCCTAGGCGCGTCGATATGTTGGGGCGTGTACGGATTGACGATTCATCAACCGGCAGTCTCGCTGCCGAGCGTGGTGCTCATTCCGTCGGCCGCTCTCATCGTCCTTCGTATCTTGACGCACGTTCAACCCGTTGATAGTTGAAATTCAAGCGCGCCAATGCGGCCGATGACTGTGACTCCGCCTGAGTTCGGTCGTGTCGGCGAGTTCATGTGACATAGAGCAAATCCTCAGAGGACACAAGTCACGTGCCATTGCGTTCTCCAGTGCCGAACGTGTTCAATTTCAGTCCTCGCAACTGCGTTCTGAGCCCACCATTCTCATCAATACTCAATTTGTCTCGGATACGCTTCCCCAATGGATTGCGCCTATGACACCGAAATGCTCCGCAGCGGTGTGTTCAATATGACGTGGTGGGCCCAAATTACCGGGGGTCTCGATGGCTGAAATTGAAATTGTCGAGCTGGAAAAGATCTATCCGGACGGTACGCAAGCCGTTGAAAAGATCGACCTCACAATCGGCGATGGAGAGTTCATGGTGCTCGTGGGACCATCGGGCTGTGGGAAGACGAGCATTCTGAGGATGGTCGCCGGGCTCGAGGAAGTGACGAACGGCGCCGTCAAGATCGGCGGTCGCGACGTTCAACATCTGCTCCCGAAATCGCGCGACATCGCAATGGTGTTCCAAAATTACGCGCTGTACCCCCACATGACCGTCTTTGACAATATGGCTTTTGGCCTGCGCCAACGTCACAGAACCAAGGATGAGATAAAGCGTCGCGTTACCGATGCAGCGCGAACCCTCGGACTTGAATCAGAGTTGAACAAGAAGCCACGTTCCCTTTCTGGAGGCCAGCGACAACGCGTTGCAATGGGGCGCGCAATCGTGCGAGAGCCGCAAGCGTTTCTTATGGATGAGCCACTGTCCAACCTTGACGCAAAGCTGCGCGTCGAGATGCGCGTTGAGATTCTGCACCTTCAACGGCGTCTCAAGACGACGACAATGTATGTCACGCACGACCAGACCGAAGCCATGACAATGGGTGATCGGGTAGCTGTGATGCGTTCAGGTGTGCTACAGCAAGTAGCCAAGCCGCAGGAACTCTATGAGCACCCAAGGAATCTCTTTGTCGCTGAGTTCATCGGCTCTCCCAAGATGAACCTTCTCGAGGTCAACCTGGAAAACACTGACTTTGGAGTTGTTGCCAAGTTCGGTACCTATTCTCTCCCGCTGGGTGATCGTGTCCTTTCAGAACATCCCCAACTCACTTCTCGAGTAGGTTCGCGCGTTGTCCTTGGTATACGGCCCGAGGACCTCTCCGATGCCGCGATGGAACGGAACGAGGCTGGCACCCCAACACTCAACGTCGTTCCCACCTTGCGCGAAGACATGGGTGCCGAAGTTCTCATTCACTTCGACCTCGGTATACCGCCGTTTAAGCACGATGCCGTCACCGCGGCCACCCAGGATGAGAGTTCGACGGCTGAACAGCCTCGAGCTCTCATCGTGCCATTCGCTGCTCGTCTTACCCGCGAGACGACGGCGAGAGAAGGAGCGTCACTGGTTCTCCGGGTCAATACTGATCGGCTCTATGTCTTCGACTCCAAATCCGGCGACGCCATCTGATCAACGAACGTGGCAACGGGCTGAACGGGTCGTTTCGGTCCTCGACGGCTCGGAAGCCACGAATGGCGGGCTAGGTCGACTTCTATACAGTGGCGCCTGTGCAGCGATCGTGGTCGCATGTGCAATCTCGGATCGACCTGTCGCCGATTCCCTCTCCGATCCTCGATTCCGTACTCTCTTGGCGGCCATCGCCAACGAAGTAATCGCAGAACGGTTGTCGCCGAGAGATCAAATCCAAAGCGATGAACTCGACGTCATGCTGAATCGAATGGTCTCGCTGATTCATCAAACTAAGGATTGGGATCTAGGCCTCGAGGATGACGGCGCCGATCGACGACATCTATTTGACCTTGAGAACATGATGAACGAACTTCGCGGTCCACTCACTTCCCATGTCCGCCATCTGATTGCGGCAATTGAAGGTGGCGAACGACGAGTTGATGCGGCCAACTTGGAGTTGCTTGCTACCTACGAACGCACCGAACGACTCGGAGCGCCGCTTCATTCAGTCAATTCCCTTATAGAGGCGCCGCTGCGTCGAAAAGACGGACCCCTCCACGGCACTGCAATCGCGGTGAAGGACTTTATCGATATCAAGGGCGTGACGCGAGGCCATGGGAATCCCTCCTCCATGGCGGGGGAACCTTCGGCAGTCGACGCGCCCGTGATCGCCTCATTGCGAGAGGCAGGCGCCGACGTCTATGCCACCACCACGATGCTCGAATACGCGGCCGTCGCGATGCACCCAGACATATCGGAAGCGAAGAATCCCTTCGACCACGCTCGCACGGCGGGTGGGTCAAGTGGTGGTTCTGCCGCGCTGGTTGGCGTCGGCGGATGTGAGATCTCCTTTGGCACGGACACCGGCGGATCGATTCGCATACCCGCTCACTATTGCGGTGTTGTGGGATTTAAGCCTTCGTATGATGCGCTGTCCCGTGAGGGTGTTCAGCCTTTTGCTCCAACACTGGATCACGTGGGACTCTTTGGCCACAATGTCGACATCGTGGAGCAAGTCTTCTCCGCACTTACGGGCAGGGCGACTGTACCCGAATCAACGCGACAAGTACGGGTTGGAGTTGACCGTGTTCAGATGCTCGATCCGGTCATCACGCCCGAAGTTGGCGAGGTGATGACCGAGGCGCTTGCACGAATTGCGAAAGAAGCAGATGTCTTCGACATTGACGGTCAGGCGTTTGCCGAGATCCGGGCGACCTGGGATGACATCATTCTCTTTGAGGCGTGGCAGACCCACGGCCAAAGAGCGCGGGAAAATCCCCAACACTATGGTCCTGAGACATTGCGCTTTCTTGAGGCGTCGTCGAGTGTCTCGCGGAGTGCCTATGAAGATGCTCTAGCAATGCGATCCGAGTTGCTCCCTAAAACCGAAGCGATCTATGAGGGTCTCGATGTGGTGATCACCCCCGTCGCGCCGTACGTGGCGCCAGTCACTATGCCGACGTTTGACTCGCCCGAAGGGGAGATTGAGCCAAGGTTCACGGGTATCTATAACGTCACCGGTGCGCCAGCGCTTGTGCTTCCCTGTGGATACCGCGGCGGACTGCCGGTCGGAATACAGCTTTCTGCACACATCGACGGCGACATGCATCTGTTGCGCGCGGCCGCGCACATCGAATCACTGCTCAGTTTCAAAAGTCGGTTGGCTCCGAGTCGCCCAGGTCGCGCCGATTGAATACTTGTGAGGCTTGCTATGCACCTGTCGGAGTCCGGCCAGAAGACGGCCTCCGACCTACTTACTCATCCCCATCGTCAGGCCGCTAATCAGATACCGCTGGAAGAATAGGTACACGGCGACTGCCGGCAGCGCACTCAGCAAAGATCCGGCCATTATCAACGGAAAGTCCGCCCCGTGCTGCGAACTCAGCGTGGCCAATCCAACCGTGATGGGACGCAGCTGGGGCGTCTGCAGGAACAGTAGCCCGATCAGGAGATCGTCCCATATTTGGATGAATTGCAGAACAATGATGGTGGCGATCGCGGGGAGAGCCATCGGCACCATAATCCGTATGAAAATCTTCCCGTATCCGAGGCCATCCATGAGTGCCGCCTCAATAACGTCTTCTGGCAGACGCCGAAAGTAGGCGGTCAACAGGAACGTGGCGAAGGGTATCCCCACGGCGGCGTACACCAGGATTGCGCCGTAATACTGGTCGATGAATCCGAGGCGAGCAAGGTTCACGAACTCGGGAATGATCATGGACTGGACGGGAACCATCATCGCCGAGATCACCAGAAGGAACACGAACCCCGACGCGCGAAATCGGAGCGTGCCCAGCGCGAACCCCGCCGTCAGACTAACGATGAGGATGAGGACAATTGAGGAGACGCATAGGAGTGTCGAATTCAATAATTCGCGAACGACCGGCAAAGACTGGAAGAGAGCGGTCCAACTCTGAAGAGACCAGCCGCGACCATTCACATACTGCGTCTCCGAATGGAGCGACGCCATCAACATCGACCAAAAGGGATACAGCATGATGACCGCGACGAGGATCAGTACGCCGTACGTGAGGGTCCTTGTTCCACGACGACTCCAGACCACGAAATTTCTACTCTCGCGAAGACCACTCGCTTTCATTCATCACCCGCCAACACGCGGAACTGGATCATGCTGATCGTGAAGATGATGGCGAACAGGACGACGCCGGCCGTCGCGGCGGCACCGAAATTGCCGACAGAAAATGCCTGCTCGTAGACGAAAAACTCGAGCGTCGTGGTGCCAAAGGCGGGCCCACCGCCCGTCATGATGTAGATCAGGCTAAACAGCGCGCTGAACTCCGTTATAAGACTGAAGATGAGCGCGAACTGAATGAATCGCCGAAGGAGTGGCAGGGTAATGCGCCACATGACCGTAAGCGAACTGGCGCCGTCAATTTTTGCCGCGTCATAGATCTCTTGATCAATCGTCGCCATACCAGCAAGGAAGATGATGAGATTCACTCCAAACAGCGCCCAGATGAAGGTCAACATGACTGCAACGAGTGCGCCACCTTGGTGAGAGAGCAGGTTCGGATGGAGAAATCCAAGGCCGACCCTTCCGAGGGCGTCCTGCAGAATCCCGTAGTTCTGAAAAAACGACACGGATATATAGCCAATGACTACCCACGACACCGCGGTAGGGAGAAAGAAAATGGAGCGGAAAAACTTCCATCCGCGTGGTCGACCGTTAATGAGAAACGCCACGCCGAGCGACGCCACAATGGCGACGGGCACCGCGACGATCATGCGCGCATTGTTCTCAAGCACTTGCACGAACTCAGGATTATGAAAGAGTTGGGAGTAGCCCGCGGTCCCGATCCACTGGGATTGAATGCCGTCCCAATTTGTAAAGCTGTGATAGATAGTCTGACCCACCGGATAGAACATGAGCGGTCCAAGAACGGCGAGAACCGGAAGTGCAAATAGCACTCCCGCCCGACGCCGCTTTCGGACCAGTGGTCCCGGTCGTTTTCGTTTGGGGGGGGCCCGCGCCGCGCCGTCGTCGGCGGGCGCGGGCCTAGCAATCAAGGACACTATTTCTGACTAGTGGGTAGCTGCTGCCACGTCTGAGCCATGGCCTTCAGCGCCGCGTTCGCTGACATGTCCCCGGCAAATGTTGCGTCCAGGTCCTGCGATCCCGTGTTGACAACGTTCGTCTGGGCGATATTGTCGAGCATCGGGAACACGGTGTAGTGGTCTCCTTGAATGAACTTCTCGATGTCCTGCACCACTGGGTTGTCCGAGACGAAACCGACTCGGTTGGGCGTGACCCCCGACGACTCAATTATCTTGGCCGCTTGCTCCGTGAGGATGAATTTTTCGAACTCGATGTCCTGAGGAATGTGCTTTGAGTACTTCATCACCGAGTAGCCATCGCCAGGGTACTGCACGATGCTGTGGATTGGGGTATTGGAGTAGGGGGGCACGAACACTCCCAGTTTGCTGCCAAGACCTTGGATCAGCGTCTTGGAGTCCCACGTCCCGTCAATAATCATTGCGGCCTTACCCTTAACGAACTCACTGAGCGTATTCGAGTTTGTCAAGACGTCGCTATTGGTACATCCTTTCGACTGCAGCGAATCCCACTTTTTGAGTTGAGCCACAATCGTCGGCGACGTCCAGGCAAGCTTGCCCGAGTACAGGTTGGTAAATCCGCTGGGCGGATACTCGCCCGCAATGAGATACGTCATGTCGTACCAGGGGTAGAACTCTTCGCCCAGCACGAGCGCACCGGTGTTCCCGTACACCATCGGCTGAATGCCGGCTGTCTTCAGCGCGGAGCAATCGGAGAACAACTGCGACCAGTCCGTAGGAATCGTCTTGATTCCCGCCTTGGCGAAGAGAGCCTTGTTGTAGTAGCCGATGTAGGAGTCGTGGTCATACGGCACCACCAAGAGTCCCTTCGAGGTGTTGAAGTCCAGCGCGGCGTACGAAGCCCCATTGATGCTTGCAATCTCCGAAGCGCTCAGGTACTTCTTCAGGTTCAACTCATAACTTTGGCGCAGGAGGTCAAACTGACCCGTCCACTCCACCGCGAGGTCCGGTCCGGTGCCCGAGATGGCGGCCGCACTCAAGAGCGAGAAGTAGTTCGATCCTGGCTGGCTAACGATGTTGAAAGTGATGTTCGGGTGCAGCTTCGTGAACGCCTTGGTCAGCGCCGCTGTCGCCACCGCCTCGTTGTCGCCTCCGTAGTTATCCCAAAGCGTCAGCGTGATCTTCGAGCTTGCGCCTGCCGGTGCCGCGCCCCCGAAATTCAATACACCGAAGCTCATCAGAGCCGAAAGCATGGTCGCGAACGCGAGTAGGAATTTCAACCTGCGCATTTGTTCCCCCTATAAAACTTGGACCTTGCGGCGTCCGTGCCAGCAATTAAGGCGAGACGCTACACGAGTAAAGAGTGAGCACGAGTGGCAACATTGGCACCGTTCGGCATCACCGACCGCTCGACAACACTCGACATCGTGTCGCCGAATCGCTGACAAAATCTGTAGGTCGTCGTGATGTCGAGATGGTCACCGAGGGAGAAATGGCTGCGATCGTTTCACTCGAATCGGCCGTGTCCACCTACGTGCACGATGGTGATTCAGTGGCCCTCGAAGGTTTTACGCATCTCATTCCCTTTGCGGCGGGTCACGAAGTCATTCGGCAACGGCGCCGAGACCTCATCCTCATCCGATTGACGCCCGATCTCATATATGACCAGATGATCGGAGCGGGGTGCGCACGAAAACTCACGTTCTCGTGGGGAGGCAATCCAGGAATCGGATCACTTCATCGATTTCGCGATGCAGTAGAACACGGATGGCCCTGTCCCCTGGAGCTCGACGAACATAGTCACGCGGGGCTCACCAACCGCTACGTCGCCGGCGCTTCTGGCCTGCCATTCGCCGTCCTTCGGGGCTACGCGGGGACAGATCTACCGGCTCATAACTCAACCATCGCTACTGTCACATGTCCGTTCACGCAGGAGAAGTTGGCGGCGGTTCCAGCACTCCGACCGAACGTCGCCATTATTCACGCACAACAGGCCGATCGTGACGGCAACGTGAGGTTGTGGGGCATCTCCGGCGTGCAGAAGGAGGCCGTCCTCGCAGCCCAGCACTCAATTGTGACCGTCGAAGAGATTGTCCCTCGCTTCGAGAACGACCGTGACGCCACGGTCCTTCCGTCGTGGACGGTGTCGGCGGTCGTTCACGCCCCGGGCGGCTGTCATCCTTCGTACGCGGCGGGGTACTCTCAGCGAGACAACGACTACTACGAAGCGTGGGACGCGATCAGTCGCGATCGCCAAAGCTTCGAGCGGTGGTTGGAGGAAACGATCTACCGCGAGGTACAGCGGTGAGTCCCGATCGCTTCACCACCGACGAGATGATGACCGTTGCGGCCGCACGCGAGCTGACCGGGTGCGCGAGTTGCTTCGTAGGGATCGGGTTACCCAGCACCGCGGCGAACTTGGCGCGGTCGCACCACGCCAAAGGACTCATATTGGTGTACGAATCGGGGACGATCGGCGCGAAACCCACTCACTTGCCGCTGTCAATCGGCGACGGCGAGTTGGCAGAGACCGCAGACCTGGTCGTTTCGGTTCCAGAGATATTCAACTACTGGCTCCAGCCCGGCAGGATTGATGTGGGCATGCTTGGCGCCGCTCAGGTCGACCGGTTCGGGAATCTCAACTCCACCGTCATCGGTCGATACGACCATCCCGCAGTTCGTCTTCCCGGCAGCGGAGGAGCGCCAGAAATTGCGGCGGCCTGTCCTCGAGTCATCGTGGTGATGCGCCAATCGAAGAAGTCCTTCGTCGAGACGCTCGACTTTCGCACCACCGTCGGATTTGCCGACGGATTCGGTGGTCGGGCCGCATTAGGCCAGATCGGAGACGGCCCGCAGACTCTCATTACCGATATCGGCATCTTTCGCCCCGACCCCAAAACCAGTGAGATGACAGTGTCTGAACTCCATCCAGGTCGCACCGTCGGCGAGATTCGTGCGGCCACCGGATGGGATGTGAAGGTGAACGACACGGTGAACACATCGCCCGAGCCCACCGACACAGAACTGCGTCTTCTGCGAAACCTGACCGGTGAACTGTCGCCCGCACCAAAGGCAAAGACGTGACTCGCTCCGCGTGGATCGTCGACGCCGTGCGTACCCCCTTTGGTCGTATCGGCGGTGCTCTCTCGGGCGTTCGACCTGACGACCTTGCGGCGTCAACCGTGCGCGCCCTCATAGAACGTCACTCGAATGTGAACCCGATGCTCATCGATGACGTGACGTTTGGCAACGCGAATGGGGCAGGAGAAGATAATCGCAATGTCGCTCGGATGGCGGTGCTCCTGGCAAAACTACCGACCTCCGTGCCCGGCTCGACGGTGACGCGCCTGTGCGGTTCGGGCATGGAATCAGTTGTTCAAGCAAGTCGAGCTCTTGAGGTCGGCGACAGCCACATGTGCATTGCGGGAGGCGTTGAATCGATGAGTCGCGCACCGTGGATCCTGCCTGTCACCGAGGTCGATCGGTCAGGGCGCGACGGAAAGCTCTATTCATCCACCCTGGGCTGGCGGATGGTCAATCCCGCCATGCCCTCAGAGTGGACGGTGTCTCTCGGTGAAGGGGCTGAAATCCTCGCCGATCTCGTTCACGTCACCCGCGAACAGCAAGACGAGTTCGCTCTGCGGAGCCATCGACTGGCCTCAGATGCGTGGGACACTGGCACGTTCGATGACGAAATAGTTGCTGTGCCCGGGGTCGATCTACTTCGCGACGAGTCGATTCGTGATACGAGCCTTGAGAAACTTGCATCCCTGCGACCGGTCTTTCGCGAAGGAGGAACCGTGACAGCCGGCAACGCATCACCGATGAATGACGGCGCATCCGCGTTACTTCTTGTTGATGACGAGGGCCTAGCCGAACTGGCTACGACGCCCCTAGCTCGAGTGGCGGGGCGCGCCGTGAGCGCAGTGGAGCCTCAGCTCTATGGTCTTGGTCCCGTTGAGGCGACCGAACGCGCCCTCGAGCGAGCCGGAATACATTGGGACGACCTCGCAGTCGTCGAGATGAACGAAGCATTCGCAGCTCAAGCGCTCGCGTGTCTGCGCAAGATGCCCCAATTAGACCCCGCAGTCGTGAACCTCTCGGGCGGCGCCATTGCCATCGGTCACCCTCTGGGCGCGTCGGGCGCTCGATTGTTGACCACGTTGGCCTGGCAACTGCACAATCGTGGTGGAGGCTTCGGTTTGGCCACGATGTGCATTGGCGTCGGGCAGGGTATCGCAGTCGTACTCGAGGCCGCCTAAAGCATTGAATGATGCGGCGGCGGTGCTCGGTCGTGAGGACTCAAGTGCCCGGGACTTATCTCAGCAAGTTCTTTCGGTACCCCTCGAAGAACTCACGTGTGGCGTCAATGGCGCCGTCAATCTGATCTCGCGTATGAGATGTCGTCAGATAGCCGCGAATCACGGTGTGGGGGTGAATGTAGTACCCGCGGGTCATCATGAAGCGCCGGTATGCGACCTCCGCAGCCTTCGCCCTGGGGTCGCCTATGCGTGCAAGATCTCGATAGTTACCGATGGGATCCGCCGAAAAGTGAAGACTCCATACCGAGCCAAACTGAGCGATGCGCGCGGGCACGTCAGTATCCGCAATGGCCTCTTCGATTCCTTGGCGCAACGTCGAACCCAGCGCCGACAGCGATTCGTACGGCGGCTCGGACTCCAAGATTTCGCAACAGCGATTCGCAACGGCAACGTTCAACAAATGGCCATTGAAAGTCCCCGAGAAATACGACGGGCCGAGTGGCGAGAGATCTTGCATCACCTCGCTACGCCCCGCGAGCACCGAAATGGGAAATCCGTTTGCCATTGCTTTGCCCAAAGTTGTCAAGTCAGGGGTGACCCCGAATAGCTTCTGCGCCCCACCCATCGACTGCCGAAAGCCCGTAATGACTTCGTCAAATATCAAGACGGATCCGTAGCGACTGCACAGTTCTCGGCACGTCTCGAGGAAGCCGGGTGCTGGCATCACCGCTCCCCCGTTGTGGAAGATCGGTTCGACAATTATCGCTGCAACGTCCGCGGAATGACTGGCAAAGATTGCTCGAAGCTGTTCGATGTTGTTGTATTCGCAGGTGAGGATCTCCGACTCAGCCTCCGCACCCATTCCCGCCGATTGCGCAATGGGTATTGGATGATCGACCGGGCCTGCTTCGGAGGGGTCAAATCGAACGCTCCAATACAGGTAGTCGTGCCAACCGTGGTAGTTGCCTTCGAATTTGATCACGCGTCGACGGTTCGTATGTACGCGCGCCAGTCGAACCGCGTGATACGTCACCTCGGTTCCGGTGCACGCAAAGACCATCCGCTCCGCGCTTGGCAGAGCCTGCTGAAGTCGGCTCGCAAGCTCCATTTCTAAAGGATGGGCCGTTGCAAAGTGCACGCCACCGCTCGCGAGAGTCTTGCCGATCGTCTCACGTATCCGCGGGTCGTTGTGACCCAATAGAACCGAACCAAAGCCGTTGTGAAAGTCAACGAAGCGGTTACCATCAACATCTTCGATAAACGCCCCTTCAGCACGCGACATAAAGATCGGGTGCGGGCTATCCAATCGGCTCTGCCCATCGACACCGCCCGGCATAAGGAACTTGGCCTGTTCGAACATCGCCTTGGATTTAGCGTGAGGAACGGGCCACTCATCGGTGGACCGGAGATTATCGAATGTCATTGCAACTTTTTCCCGTCGATGACGACAACGCTCGGGCCCGGGTGTCCGGCGAGCTCCTTCAACTTGACGAGGAGAACTTCGCTCGTCATCGATTCCTTCGTCACCGTATCGACGTAGGTCACGCCGACCGCTCGGGCGATGTCGGCAAACGATTCCTGGCACTCGCCCGACTTGGCGGGCGCACTTGGGGTCGGTTGACCACCGGTCGTCTCGGCTCCCCCGTCGTCATCCACAAACACGATGACCGGAATCTGATCTCGCACTGCTTGTACTAGACCCAGAAGTCCGTTGTGGAACGCTCCCATGTCGCCGATCACCGCAATCGCCGCTCGTCCTTTGGAAAGAGAGATTCCTGCCGCCACGCCAATGGAACTGCCGAGACCATATGAGAAGGGCGCAGGGTCTCCCTGCAGATTGATCGCCGCACCGTTGTGACCGGCGTCGGTTGCGATGGGGGTCAGGCCGAGTTCTTCCGCGTCCGCCCACAAAGTGCCAAACGGACTTAGGTCAGCGTGAGGATCGCCCGGGTACGGTGCGGGTTCGGACAGATCCAGCGGACGCTCACGAAGCGCCGCGCCGACACTCTCGTGAACGTCGATGGGGCCCGCCCACGGCACGTGGCCGGATCGTCGGCCAAGTATCACTTGCCCACTTGCGTGGCCGCGAACGTCGTCTTCGACCACAACCCCACTTTCCTCAAGGACGAGAATCGGCGAGTCGGCACTGGCGACGAATTCCGCTAGGGCCCTTGAGGGGTGAGGAAAGACCCTTCGAACAATGAATAGGTCATAATCGGTCTCCGCCAGTACGTCGGCGGCCGGCTGCCCGGATGCGACGACGCGAAAAGAGGAGTCTCCTGTTCGCACGGTGAAGTCACGCTCTTCGGGGAGTGCATACATCGCTTCCAGCATCAAGCGACGATGGCCGACGAAGTCAGTGTGCCAAAACGAGGGATCGAACGGTTTTGCAGGCGACGGAATCCTCTTGGCTCGAAGTCCCTCGTCACTACCGACGCTGGCCATCATGGGACCAGTAACTCTGAGCACGACGGGAATTTCGAGAAGTGTTGAAACTTCCAACGCACGAAAGAGAGTATCGGGGATATCGGCGCATCCAGCCGGCTCGAAACACGGCACTTCCATGGCAGTCGAAAGTCTCCGACTGTCACCTTCAACCTGAGATGACGTAGCACCGGGATCGTCACCCGCAATAACGACCATCGCGCCGCCGGTTCTATGAGGTGCGGCGCACGCCAGCACATCGGTCGCTGCATTCAATCCGACTTGTTTCACGATGAGAACTGCTCGATCTCCGCAACCACTTGCTCCCAGCGCATACTGCGCCGCAATTGCTTCGTGGTTGACCCAGCGCGCGTGACCCGACTTGACGAGGGCATCCTGAACCGGCGTAACGGGTTTGCCGGGCGTACACACGATGAGATCGAGTTTCGAATTTTGCAGTGCCTCGGTTAGAATCTCCCAACCACGTCTCATCGACAAGGGTTCACCCTCTTTCGTTTCTGCTTGGCTCCGGGTGAGTATAACTACGCCGATTGAACAGAAACAGTGCTTGCAGCGTTCCGGATGGCGTTATCGTCGCCCTGTTTTAATGAGGCGAACATCGCACACGCGACTAACAACTTTTTCGACTCAGATCACGTAACGACCGCGAATTTTCGGCGCACCTTTGTTCTTAATTCGAGCACATCGATGAGAGCGAATCGAGCAAATTCTGGTGCCGCTCTTCGGGTGAAGAGTGATCTATCAACTCGTTGGCTCTGCGCATTCATCGAGTGCGAGGCTGCTCTCCCCGAGCCAATCGGACATGACGTCCGCGCGACTTTCACCAAGCGCGGGAGCCGGACTCGCCATGATTGGTGGCGTTCGGTTATACCGAATAGGAGAACTCAAGACTCGAACTCGACCCAACACGGGGTCG
Organism: Acidimicrobiales bacterium; assembly: GCA_049801955.1. GTDB lineage: Bacteria > Actinomycetota > Acidimicrobiia > Acidimicrobiales > RAAP-2 > RAAP-2. The sequence goes on along the minus strand of JBARLO010000053.1, from coordinate 8,029 downwards.
ACAACATCCTGCAGGGTTCCGCGTTCGACGAGGTCCGGGTCGTCAACCACTTCGCGAAGAGTGCGAACCGGAGCCACGGGCACGCCCTGAATTCTCAGCAAACGTACCAACTCATCTCGAGTTTTATCTGCCGTCCACGCACTGATGATGGCATCGAGCTCAGCCATATTCACGACTCTTGCTGCACGCGTACGAAAACGTGGATCGTTTGCCAATTCCCGCGCGCCCAGCGCCTCAGCAAGCCCCGCCCATTGCGGTTCACTCACGCAGATGATCGCGGCGTGTCCGTCGAGCGCGTTGTACACGTTGTAAGGAGCCTCTGCCATTCCACCGTGGCGGTTTCCTGTCCTCGTAGCGAACTCATCATCGGTACCGAGCACTACTGCCAAACTCGACAGGAGTGTCGGCAGCGTGGCGTCGAGCATCGGAACCTCGACCAGCGAACCGAAACCAGTTCGCTCGCGCTGCAAAAGTGCGGTAACGATGCCCGCATACAGGTGCACACCGGCCATGAAATCAGATATCGCAACTCCTGCTTTCACCGGCGGAGAGTCGGGAAAGCCAGTAACACTCATGACTCCTGCCATTGCTTGAACGGTGAGGTCCATTGCTTGGTAGTCCTCGTAACGGCTTCCGGCGCCGTATCCGGAACCACTCGCATACACAATTCGCGGATTAGTCTCCCGCAGAACTGAGTAGTCGAGGTCCAATCGCTTCATAACACCGGACGAGAAGTTGTCGAAGACCACGTCTGCAGCGCCGACGAGCCGAAGAAACTCATCGCGGCCCGACGCAGTTTTGAGATCCATGCAGATGCTGCGCTTATTGATATTCAAGGCCAAAAACGGATATGCGGCTCCATGGATGGTGGGGCGATTTCGTAGATTCTCGCCCCGAGGAGGTTCGACTTTGACCACATCGGCGCCCGCTTGGGCCAGAAGAAAACCTGCGTAGCCGCCCAAATAAATCTGACCAAGATCGAGGACTCGTACGCCCTTTAGCGGCGAATTTTCTCTCTCGTCCGTCACGACTGCGGCGCGCGATCAGTGAGTACCTTGCGAAATGCGATTCCCTTGTTCTGCGTGAGTTCTTGGATGGTTACGTCGAAACCTTCCCTGCCGATTCCACTGCGCTTGTAACCGCCGTGTTGGTGGTTGTAGGGACGGTAGAGCGAGTTCCCGTTGATCACGACAAGTCCGCACTCTAGGTTTGCGGCGAACGTGAACGCCTTCTCCATGTCCTTGGTAAAGACACCTGCACTGAGACCAAACGAAGTGTTGTTGGCGATCTGCATCATCTCTTGATCTGATCTCGCCGAAATAATCGGGAAGACCGGGGCGAAAATCTCCATGTCCCGAGCCACTTCCATTTCGGGAGTGACGTCGAGCAACACCGTCGGCGGGAAGAAGGCTCGACTCGGGCTGCCACCCGTTTCGATGTGAGCTCCCTGTGTTACTGTCCGCTCGACCTGAAGATTGGCACGTTCTGCGGCTTCAGAGCTGATGACCGTTCCCAACATAGTTTCGGAAGACAACGGATCGCCCGATTTGTATTCCGCGAGCTTCTTTACGAGGAGATCAACGAATTCACCAAGTACGTCACGGTGAACGATCATTCGCTTGCTGGCTGAGCAGCACTGCCCGGCGCACAGTGTGCGGCCCTGAACTGTCATGTCGACCGCCAAGTTCAGGTCCGCGTCAGACAGAACGATGAGCGGATCGTTGCCCCCTAGTTCGAGAAACACTCGTGAAAGATGTCCTGCTGCTCGTTCGTATATATGCGTACCGACTTCAGTACTCCCGGTCATCGAGATGGCTTGGACGCGCGCGTCCGTCACCAGTGCTTCCCCGACGATCTCGCCTCTTCCAGTGAGGCACTGCAACGCATACCCGGGCATTCCGGATTCGAGAAGCCACTCGGTGAGTTTGAGTGTTGCGAGCGGCGCCTCTTCGCTCGGCTTCACGACCACAGAGTTCCCAGATAAGAGAGCGGGGGCCACTTTGTGTGCGTACATCTCCAGCGGAAAATTGAATGGCAGAATCGCTGCAACCACCCCGAGAGGTTCGCGCCTCGTTATCAGATAGTCGCCCGGTAGTCCGGGCTGAAGATCGAGTTCTGTCGACATTCCGTACATCGCGGGGCCGACTCTCTCTGCGAAACCGCGAAAGATCCGGTAGGTGTCTTCGACTTCATCTTCGGACTCTCGAATGCGCTTTCCCGTCTCCAGTGTCAAAAGCCGCGCCAGCTCCGTCTGGCGCTCTTTGATGACCGTAAGAAACTGATCAATTATCGCGATGCGCTCATGAAGCGGCGTCTTTGCCCACGTCACTTTGTTATCCGCGGCAGCGCTGAGCGCTCTGCCTACATCTTCCGGGGACGCATCGGGCACATAGTCGAGAGCTTCGGATGTCGCTGGATTAATTATCTCGAGTGTCGCCCCCGATGAGCTCGCGCATCTCTCGTTTCCGACAAACATAAGTTCCATTGAAACTCCACCGTTGAATAGATCCGCTTAACGACGCGCGTAGTCGGTCGAAGATTTCTCCTCGGACACGCGTCATTGACCGAGGACTCCGAGCGTCGACAGTCCATCTTGACGAGTCGACGGGCGGAGAAAACGCGTAGATCGATCGCGTTCGGCTAGATAAAACGCATCGCGTCGTCAGAGGGTTTGCGATGTTCGATCCGTCAATACTGGTGCCCGGGAGGCAGGTATCTCGAAACGAGAATGCAACTTCTCCCCTACGAGAGGAAAATAGATGCGGGTAAGTGATGCCATAGGCGACTGGTTCGCCGCGCGCGGGATTCAGCACTACTTCGGCTATTCAGGTGCGGCGGTGCTCCCCTTACTCGATGGACTAGTTGGACACCCAGAGATTCAGGGCATTCAACCCAAGCACGAATCGCATGCGGTCCACATGGCCGATACCTACTACCGGATCACGGGGCGTCTTGCCCCTGTAGTTGTTACCAAAGGTCCCGGCATTCTGAACTGCGTCGGCGGTTTGGCGACCGCTCAACACGACACGTCAGCGGTCATGTTGATTGCGGGTGGTTCGCCGACTCATCACTTTGGAAAGAGCTTGCAGGAGTTGAGCCAACACGGGTTCGAAGACGTGGCGAACGTCCTGCGACCAGTCGTGAAACGGGCCTGGTTGCAGGTGCGACCCGACACGGTGCTCGACACCCTCAACCAGGCGTACAAGATCGCCACGACTGGCCGTCCCGGCCCGGTGTTTATCTATCTGCCACTCGATATCCTCCAAGTCGAAGTTGAACCAGAGCGCGAGATCGTCGCTCCGCGCGGCGTCACGTCACGGTTACGACCAGACGAGGCCAGCATTAATGAGGTTGTGAATCTTCTTGGTGAGGCCGAGAGACCGGTTCTCGTAGCGGGCGGTGGCATTGGGCACTCGACCGGAGGAATTTCTGCCCTTCAATCTTTTGTGGAGCAAGTGCGAATTCCCGTCGTCACGACATTGACCGCTAAGGGAGTACTTTCCGAAGACAACCCTCTCTCACTCGGCCCTGTTGGTCGATCGGGAAGTGCGGCCGCAGCGTCGGCGACGCGACAATCGGATCTCGTTCTGGCGATCGGAGCGAGGTTTGCGGACGGGCACACGAGTAACTGGAGGGCGGGGAGGGTCTACGACATCCCGAAAACAAAAATCGTTCAAGTCGACGTCGATATCTCTGAAATCGGGCGAACCTATCCCGTTGAGGTGGGAATCCTTGGCGACGCCGAAGCAGTACTGAGCGATCTCAGCGTGGCCACTCGGAACAGTGCGTTCGAGAATCGATGGTCCGCGTGGGTCTCTGAACTCTCGACGCTCAAGAAGGCGTGGCTGGAAGAGATCGCCCCCCTGACCTCCTCGTCGGCCAGTCCGATTCACCCGGCACGCGTCATGGCCGAGGTTGGTGAGGCCATCTCGTCAACTGGTCGCGTCTATATCGACATCGGAGACTCAATCTCCTATGCCGAGGCGTACATGACGATTCACCGTCCCGGATCTTGGTGCATCATGCCGGGAATGGCGGAGATGGGTTCCGCGGCGTCAGGCGTACTCGGGGCAGTAGTCGCAGATCCTTCGCAACCGGCCATCGCCGTCACGGGCGATGGCGCCTTCAATATGGTCGCCAACATCCTTGGTGCGGCAGTTGAATACGACCTGCCCGCCATTTGGGTGATCATGAATAACTGCGAGCTCGGAATCGAGCGCAAGTCGTCGGAACTTCTGTTCGGTCGAACGCATCCATGGGCTCATTTCGTGCGAAAAGATACAGGCGAACCGTACAATCCCGACTTTGTCAAGTTGGCCGAGGCGTATGGTGCTACGGGCGAACGTGTCGAAAAAGCGGAGGACCTCAAGGCCGCCCTCGGCCGAGCAATTACGAGTCGCCGACCGTACGTGCTAGACGTAGTGACCGACCCATCTCCGCCGACGTTTTTCACGCCCGGTATCGAGCGGTCTTACCCCAACAAGTGGGCCGAAACCTATCCGCAGTACATGGATCTGCACATCGTTCAGAAGTAGATGGGCCAGTGACGGTGAAAGACGCCAACTTCATCGCGGGAGAGTGGTCCCCGGCCGCTTCGGGTGCAACGTACGGAAAAACGAATCCGTACCGCCCCTCTGAAATAGTGGGAACGTTTCCCTTGTCGGATGGAAGGGATATTGACGCCGCGGTCAGTGCCGCAACCGAGGCATTCCCATCGTGGGCACGCCTGACCGGGCAACAGCGCGGGGCGATTCTCTTCCGAGCGGCGGAGATTGTTAGCACGCGTATCGACGCGATTGCAATGGACATGACGAAGGAAATGGGCAAACCTCTTCGCGAGTCCCGGATTGAAGTTGCCCGCGGTGTCGACACGTTGCGCTTCTACGCCGGTGAAGGGTGGCGCCCCCAGGGCGAGACGTTCAGCCAAACAGCAACTAATAACCCGATTCGAGTGATGTACAGACCGGTCGGGGTCGTCGGGCTGATCACTCCGTGGAATTTTCCGTTCTCGATACCCCTGTGGAAGTCGGCCCCCGCTCTGGCCTATGGCAACTCGGTGGTACTCAAAGTCGCTCATGAAGCACCGCGGACGGGACTTCACCTGGCGGCGTGTTTGGAAGAGGCCGGACTCCCCCCCGGGGTCTTCAATGTCGTCGTGGGGCGCGGACCAGACGCCGGTCAGCCCCTTGTCACGCACCCTGATGTGCGTGCCCTTTCATTCACCGGGTCGGTATCGGTGGGACAACGGGTCCGCAATGAAGCCGTGCCGCTAGGCAAGCGTGTCCAACTCGAGTTAGGTGGCCACAGTCCTCTTGTCGTCATGGCCGATTCCGATCTGGGTCGTGCGAGCGACGCGGCGTTTGCTGGCGCCTATTGGGCGGCCGGCCAAAAGTGCACAGCCACTCGCCGAATATACGTTCAGGATGATGCATACGACGAGTTTGAGTCGCTCTTCGTCGCGCGCATTTCCTCAGCTCGAGTTGGAGATCCATCCGACCCGGCAACGGAAGTCGGGCCAGTCGTCAGTTCAAGCCAGTTGGACATGCTGCTCGCGGCAGTAGATCGAGGCAAATCTGAGGGTGGAACGCTGCTGACTGGCGGGGCACGACAGGGCCTCGACGGCTACGTTCTCACCCCGACGCTGTTTGACAACGTCGGTGACACATCGTTTCTCGCGTGCGAAGAAGTCTTCGGCCCCGTGGCGTCGATCTTTCGATTCTCAGACCTCGACGAAGCGATTGTTCGGGCCAACGGACCCGAGTTCGGATTGTCCGCGTCCATCTTCACCAAGGATCTTGGCGCGGCTCACCAATTTGCATCAGAGATTGAAGCCGGAATCATCAGAATCAATGCAGCAACGGCGGGCGGTGAACCTCACGTTCCCTTTGGGGGAATTAAGGGCTCAGGCTATGGACCGCGCGAGCAGGGCCGGGCCGCGCGCGACTTCTTCACGGAAACGGTGACCGTCTATGAGAACTTCTAAACCCGCCGACCTCCCACTCGCGGCCACGACCTTCGGATTCCTGTATCGCTGCGGTCGTGATGACGCGTTACGTCAGATCGCCGCCGCGGGATACCAGTTGGTCGAATTGGCAGCAGGCCCTCCACACCTCGACCTCTCAGCAATGGGAGCCGACGTGCGTCGAGACGTGAGGCTCGAACTCGAGAAGTACGGGCTGCAATGCGTCTCAACGAATCCGCTCGAACTCAATCCCATCACTGCGAATCCCGAACTTGCCGAAGCGTCCTACCGCCAGTACCGCGCAGCCATTGAACTATCCGCCGATCTGGGCGCGCCAAACGTCGTGATGATATCTGGGCGCATGAGCCCACTCGTTCCGATGCCACAGCATCAAGCCAAGGACCTGTTACGAATCCAGCTGGACCGGCTGGTACCCGTCGCACAAAAGCTGGGAGTGACCATGAGCGTCGAAGCCGTTCCCTATGGCTTCCTCCAGACGGCTACCGATATCGCACAGTTCATCGATGAGTTCGACCTGACTGACGTCGGGATCACCCTCGACTGTGCCAACCTCCACTTCATCGGATGTGACTCCGTGACGGAAGTGAATGAACAATTTGCAAAAGTGAGCGTGGTTCACATCAGCGATTCGTGGCGCGATCGTTGGGCCCACACTCAAGTGGGCCGAGCGGAGATTGATTTCGCTGCGATAGGAGCGACGCTCCAGACACTCCAGTTCAAGGGTCCCACCGTCTACGAACTGGCCGACCCGGAAGACCCTGCTCCGCGGTTTCGTTCCGACTGGGACAGTCTTTCCAAATGGGGCTGGACGGCATAGCCGAGCGGACTCGCCGCCTCGATGTGCCTGCGTGGATCCGGGGCCACGACGTCCCGGACCACCCACGGCCCCGTTCATCCGCTCGTTTCTTCGAATGTCCTGCGTGAGGTGGGTCATCGCTGCGCACCATGAAACGAACGCACCCCGCTAGCCCAAAAGATTCCTATAGCAAACATAGGTTTTTGAGAAAGCCCCGAAATTGTGCTGGGAACTCCCCGCGTAGATCACTTCGCGAAGGAGGGGTCTCCTTTGAAGGAGAACCGAAAGAGACGCGCCGCGCCCTTGGACTCGTAGCGAACGGTGAGCAGCGAGAAGAGAGTGCCGTGCTTCGTCGCCACCGGAGCGCCGAAGTGCACGGTGCTGTTCGGGTAGTACGTCATCTTTGACGCCGCGCAGTAGGGCTTGCACAGATTCATCGCGAAGTCGGTGGTGCCGATCGCTTGGCTCGAACTCCACGTCGTCCAGGTCGTCTTGGTGAGCTGCGTGTAGGCGTCGGCGCACGTGACGATGTAGTTGACCGGGCGAACCACATCAGCACCCGCACAGGTGAGCACCTTCGCACCGGTTTTGACCACGAGTGGCGCCTCGCCGATGGATCCGCGTGGCGCTGAGCCGCCCGCTCGATAGGTCACGCCCACGACCACGCCGATTGCGACGACTGCCGCGAGCGCGAACGTCACCCAGCGAAGGCGACGGCGGCGCTGACGCGCCCTCGCCTCCTTAAAGAGAAGTTCGAGCATCTGGTTCGCTTCGAAGGAGTCGGGCGCGAGCTCTCGAGGGGCGTCGGTGTGAATGGTCATGAAGCTACTATAATTGTCTTCATGAGTGTTAACAAGTCGTTGGACTCCAATGACGACGAAGCCACGCTCGACCTGCCACGACTCGACCGTCGAGACCCTACTCTGCTCCACGAGCAAGTGGCCGCAGAGATCCGTCGAGCGATCGCGGAGGGCGAGGCGGGACCCGGCGAGAAGATTCCCCAGGCCCGCGACCTGGCGGGCGAACTCGGCGTCAACACCAACACCGTGCTGCGCGCCCTGCGCGTGTTGCGCGATGAGGGGGTCATCGAGATGGGACGGGGCCGGTCGATTCGCGTGACCGCTCAGCCAGAGCGCGGTGTCGTCGCCCTCAAACTCAAAGAGTTGGTCGACGTGGCGCGACAACACGGCTATCAGCGCGACGACCTCGTCGCCATGCTCGAAGAACTGCCCGGACGCTAGAGAAGTGGG
>JBARLO010000052.1:0-3862 GCA_049801955.1 Acidimicrobiales bacterium | reverse complement strand
CCGCCAGGCGGCCCGCGGCCTCACGCTGGGCGGCCTGGGTGCGGTGCAGTGGTCGCATGAGGGGCACCGTGAGCGATCCGAGGACGGGTACGCCGAGGAGCACCACGAGACCGAGCTCGACCGACGTCGAGAGCAGGATGAAGGACACGACGATCCACGCCACGATGGCTCCCGCGAATCGAGCGAAACTGTCAAAGGTGCTGCCGACCCGTACGGCGTCGGCCGCGACAGTATTGACGACGTCTCCCGAGGGAATCTCATCGGTGAGGGCCGTGCCGGTCGTGGTGATGTGTCGCCCGACCACCTGGATCGTGCGATAGGTCGCCTGCATCCAGTTGGTGACCGCGAGTTGGTGGCGCAGCGATCCACAGACCGCCTGAATGGCGCCGAGGAGCACGACCACGACGACCCACTTCCACAGCTGGCCGGTGTTATGTCGCTCCACGCCCTGGTCGATGGCCGCTCCCACGGCGAACCACACGAGAGCCTGGGCCACCATCCAGCCGATGCCGAAGAGTGCGTTGAGACCGAGTAACCAACGCTGATGTCCGGCGAGCCAGCGCAGGTAGCTCCCGGGCGAGTCGGTATTGGGCGTGCCGGGGTCCGCTACCGGCAGTTCGCGGTAGGGCAGATGGGGCACGTCATGTCCTTTCAAATCCGTGTGGTGAGTGGTCAAAGGATGGTGAGTCGACCTGTAAGCGGGGTTCTGTCCACCCTCTTGCGAAGGCTGGGCGGCCATCCATCTCAGCGATCTACCTCGGGAGTGCCTCTGTTACGAGGTGCGCGGGCCGCCTCCCATGTTTGATCTTGCTCCGGGTGGGGTTTGCCAAGCCGCCATGGTCACCCACGGCGCTGGTGCGCTTTTACCGCACCGTTTCACCCTTACCTGTACTTGGTTACCCAAGCCATCGGCGGTCTGTTTTCTGTGGCACTTTCCTGCACGTCGCCGCGACTCACATTTCGTGAGCACCCTGCCCTGTGGAGCCCCGACTTTCCTCACCGCGCGTTAGCGCGGTGCGACCACCCAGTCGACTCACCATCCACACTGATTTTGGCACATCGGCCCACCGGCGACAAGCGACAATTCTGTTACAAGCCGCGCGGTAGCCTCGCGCCATGGTGATGGACGTCGAGATGAGTGACGAGATCCTCGAAGTCGCCCAGTTCTACCAACTTCTGACCGCTCACCTCGAAGAAGGGTTTGGGCGTCGTCGCCCGCGCTGGGTGCGCGGCGAGATCGCCAAGGTCTACGAAAAGGGCCACGTCTACCTCGACATGGTGGACGCGGGGACGCACAGCGACACCAAGCGACCGGTACTCAACGCGCACTGCTGGGCGACCCCGTGGGGTCCCTTGAAGAAGCGCCTCGCCGCAGAGGGCGTGGTCCTCCAGGCCGGCATGGTCGTGAACGTCTATGGCTACGTCGATCTCTACGCCCCCCAAGGTCGCATCGGCTTTACGATCACCGACGTCGACGTCGAGGGCCTCTTGGGTGACGTCGCACGTCGACGCCAGGAGCTCATTGCCCGACTCCTGAGCGAGGGGCTCGTCGAGAAGAACAAGCGCACCACGCTCTCCGCGGTTCCCCTGCGGGTGGGACTCGTGGCCAGTCCTGGCACCGAGGGCTACAACGACTTCACCGGTCAGCTGTTGCAGTCGCCCTTTAGTTTCGACGTCACGTTGGTCAAGACTCTGGTCCAGGGGGAGGGCGCGCCGGCCCAGATCGCCGCCGCGCTCCACGCACTCGACGAGCACGGCGCTGACATCATCTGCGTGGTGCGCGGCGGGGGGTCCAAGGGCGACCTCGCGTCCTTCGACGACGAACGAGTCGCCCGAGCGATTGCGAACTGTACGACGCCCGTCTTTACCGGCATCGGTCATACCGGGGATGAGTCGGTGGCCGACCTCGTGGCGCACACGCGCGCAATCACCCCCACCAAACTCGGCGAAGAGGTGGTGGGGATCGTTGCGCGCTGGTACGAGGCGAACGTCCAGGAACCCTCACGGCGGCTGCTCGACTACTCGCGCGACGTCGTCGATGAAGCCTCCACGTACCTGTCCGAGCGACGCCGCACCATGATGTTCGCCGTGCGCGATCGCTTGCGCGCCGAGGAGCGGCACTTGGTGACGACGCGAGGTCGCTTGCTCGTCCAGAGTCGCGGCGTTCTGCGCTCGGCGGAACTCATGCTCCAGGCGAATCGTCAGCTCCTAACCGCCTACGACCCCTCTCGTCGCCTCGTCCAGGGGTGGTCGGTGGTCACGAACGCCCAGGGAGCCGTCGTAAAGTCTCTGAGGGACATCGAGGTCGGCGACGACGTTCGGGTTCGGGTGAGCGACGGAACGTTCGGCGCACACGTGACAGGCAAGGAGGGTACGTGAGCGTCAGTGAGTGGAACGATGCGGCCGATGAACTCAACGCGATAGTCGCCTCGTTTGATGAAGGTGAGGTCTCGGTCGATGAGCTCTTTGCCAAGCTTGAACGCGCTACCACGATTATTGAAGCCCTCGAGGAGCGTCTGGCCCTCACCAAGGCCAAAGTGGACGAGTTGACGCCTCGCATTAGTCGCATCGTTGAGGACGAATGAACGAACACTTGTACTTTCGCCAGTTTCTCTCCGGCACCGATTTCGCGGTCGGCGACGCCATCGCGCTCTCGATGCGCAACTTCACCTACGCAATCGGCGATCGTCAAAGTGGCGAGGCGGTTCTGGTCGACCCCGCCTATCGACCGCAGGAACTCTTGGACGCGCTCGGCGATGACGGCATGACCCTGGTGGGCGTGATCGCGACGCACTACCACCCCGATCACATCGGGGGCACCTTCATTGGTAATCAGCGCATTGCGGGGGTCGCGGAGTTGATTGAACTCACCAATGTTCCGGTGCACGTACAAGGCGAAGAGGTGTGGTGGATCACCGAGCACACCGACCTTCGACCAAGTGCGCTCGTGGCCCACGAGAACGGCGATCAGGTGCGCGTGGGTGAGATCGACCTCACTCTGGTCCACACGCCGGGACACACCCCGGGCAGTCAGTGCGTGCTGGTGGACGGTCGACTGCTCAGCGGCGACACACTCTTCGTAGATGGCTGCGGGCGTACCGACTTTCCCGGTGGCGACGCGGACGAGATGTACCGCACGTTGACCGAGCGACTCGCGCCGATCGCTGACGACACGCAAGTCTTTCCCGGTCACAAGTACTCGCCCGAGGAGTCACTCTCGCTCGGCGCGGTGCGTTCACGCAACCGAGTCTTCGCGCCGGCCACTCGTGAGCAGTGGCTCACGATCTTCGGTTCGGCGTGAGCCCACTGGGCCCCGACGACCACGTCGTCGTCGTGGGGGCTGGCCTCGCGGGCTGGCGCCTCGCCGAGATCCTGCGTCAGCTGGGTTACCGCGGTGCCGTGACGATCGTGGGAGACGAGTCCCACGCTCCTTACGATCGGCCGCCTCTGTCCAAGCAGGTCCTCTCGGGCAAATGGGACCTCGACAGGGCCACTCTCGCCACCGCCGTAAAACTCGAGGCGGCTGATGTTGACCTGCGCCTCGGACGTCGTGCGGTGCGACTGGAGGCGGACGCCCGACGGGTTGAACTCGATGACGGCTCGGTGCTCGCGGGCTCTCACGTGGTCGTTGCGACGGGCACGCGCGCACGGGCTCTGAGCTTCGAAGGCAGCGGCGTGCTTCCTACGCTGCGCACCGTTGATGACGTCACCCGGCTCAATGAGACGATCGCTCGCCTCGACGCCAGTGCTGCGGTCGCGGTGATTGGGGGAGGCTTCGTGGGGGCAGAAGTGGCGACGTCGCTCGCCGCGCGCGGTCTTCGCCCCGTGGTTCTTGAGGCGGCCGAGCGCCCCCTGGTGGGGG
>JBARLO010000051.1:0-87012 GCA_049801955.1 Acidimicrobiales bacterium | reverse complement strand
TTGGGCGCACGTTGCCCAGAGTGATGTCGTCGATTTCGCGCTCAGTTGGCAGGTAGCTGCACCGGTGAGCCCAGGTTCAGGACGAACCGAGAACGACTTCCCACCGTCGGTTGATATCGCCAGTTTTTGAGAAGACTTGGACTGTTCGAGTATCCAAGTCTTTGCTCCGTAGGCGGCCACTTGAAGTCCCCACGACGGCGTTCCATCACGCAGAAAGTTCTCCGGGACAGGCGTACTCGTCCAGTTCGAAGTTTGTAAGGGCGTGTGCGCAAGTTGCCAGTCCGTGCAGTTGTTGTGGCTCGAGTCGCAATGATCGGAGATGACATAAAAGTCGGTGGGTGACGTGGTGAGGGATTGAATGAATTGAGCGCCCTTGATGTGCTCTCGGTGCCATGAATGTCCACCATCAAAAGTTGCGTAGAGCTTGCTCTGCTTTCCCCAGATGTTCTCGGTCGCGTAACCGTCCTCAGCATTTGCGAAGACGAGTTGGCCCAGAGACCCGGTCCCAGAATCCGTATATGCGTATCCGCTGCTGATGGGTGGAGTGGTCACTTTAGTGAATGTCCGTCCGCCGTTCGCAGACCGTGTCAGTCGATAGCAGGGGCTGCCGCCGCACGTCGCGGAGTAGAGAACGTAAATCACGTTGGACGTGCCGGCTCTGATAACCAGTTGAGGTACTTGGGAACGAATGCGCACTGAGGCGTTGTAATTGCTCGTGGGACTCGAGGGCGAAGGTCGTGCGGAGTTGACGACTGGGCTGCGTGTTGGAGTCCGACCACCTCCCTCGACGACCACCAATACCGCCGCGATGACGACCACCAGCACGAGTGTGATTGCCCAGCGCCGACGATGTTGCTGTTGAATTTTCCGCGCCTCTTCGATCAGCATCGAGTTCGGGTCCGTCGAAAGGTCTTGGACTATCGGTTCGGTAATATCCGTCGTCAAGACTGCTCCTTTTGGTCTGCGACAATGCTACTCTAAGTAGCACCATGTTGGAGTTCAAAGTTGATCGAGAAGAAGCGGTGGCGCTCCACGATCAGGTAGCGGCGGAGATTCGAAAGGCAATCGCCGACGGTGAGGCGGTAGCCGGTGAAACTCTCCCGTCTTCCAAGTACCTGGCGACAGTTCTTGGTGTGAATCAGAACACTGTGCTTCGAGCGCTTCGCATTCTTCGTGACGAGGGAATTGTGGACTTCACAAGAGGACGGGGGGTGAAGGTGACTGGTTCGCCGTCGAAGGGCGCCGTGATTATGAAGCTCTCAGAACTTTTAGCATTCGCGAGAGTCAATGGCTACAAGCGCAGTGACATCATCTCGTTAATCGAATCGATGCCATAAGGATTCGGGGGCCGAACACAACAATCCGAGTGGCGAATCCGCTCCTGGGGCGATGGTGAAGGCGACATTCACGCCCTGGGGTGACTTCCGTAGGCAGTTTGCATAGTGCGATACTCGTGTTGCCAATGACATGTTGGAAGAGATAGCTATGTTGTCAAAGTTGCTCGGTGGCATTGCCATTGGAGTAATGGTTTTGAGTGCCCAGTCGAGTGTGGGATTTGCGGAAGCCGCTCACTCCCCAATCGTGCTGCGTGGGTCGGGTTTGGATTCGACTGAGTTCGGAACCGCCGAGTCGAGCGCTTTAGCCAAGCTGGAGACTGTACTTGGCAAAGTGAATGGACCTAAGTCGCTGGGCAGCGACATGCGCTGCGGAGTAGACGTCGTCGCCACATGGCCGCACATGCAAGTGTTCTTTTTCAACGGAAGGTTTGTCGGCTACAACACCGGATATTCAGCGAAGCCGCTGACCGAGTTTGAAACGAGCAAAGGTCTTCGAGTCGGTGACACCGTCGCCACAGCGCGGAAACTCTACGGGCCTGGTTTCAGAGTCTCGGCCCGCCAGGGGGGATCTTGGCACACTTCCGGAAGCGTATTGGTCTACGGTTATTTGGTAAGCCCCCCGCGAACGGGCGCAGATGATCGTATAGCGGGGATTGCTGCCGGACATGTTGGTTGTCCCGCCGTGACCCCGTAATCGAGGTCGGTTCGGCGCGTCGTCGAGCAGAGCAGCGGTAGCGGGTGCACTCCCGTGAATCGGCCATGCAAACTGCAAGTCGAAGAACGACACAAAGCGAATGTTGCCGGTTCAAGACTGCGCGAGTAACCACAATCACCCGGCCGAGACCTGAACCGCAACAGTGATTTGCCGAACCAGTGGCGGGCTCACTTAGGATTCTGATTCGGAGCCACCTAAAATATCGAAGAGTATCTTGAGCGCTCGGTCTTTGATCGGGTGGTCTCGTAGAAGCGTTCGAAGTGGGAAACGGCCTCGGTGTAGCTGTCGATCCCTACTTCGGTGAGCAGGAACGGCAAATCTTCAATGTCCTGACGTCCACGACTCGAGTGGATTTTCATGCCAACAACATGTCGGCCGAAGCGATTGAGACCTCTACGTGTTCGGTCGAAATGATGATATGAGGATTGGGATCATCCGGCCATGGAGGTACGTACATAGCGGCCGCCGTTTTTAGCCAGTCGCCGGTGAGATTTCATCGACGGGCAATGTCCAATACCACCGGCATAATTTCGGAGCGAGGAGTGACGACGGCGTCGATGTCTTTCGTGGCGTCACGGACTCCAAAGCCCAGCATGTGTGCAGCACCGCCAACGATATAGATCTTCGACTTGTATTCGCGCTGCCCAAGTTCTGCCACGAGTTCATTCAGTGCCGCTTGGGCCTCTCCTCGAGTGAACATTAGGCGCGGGATAACTCGCCTTTGAGAATGAACACGCCGTGCCTGCGGTATATCGGAGGTGTTTCTTGATCAGCCTCTTCGTGCAGCGATGCGATATCCGTCAGGTACCACTTCTCGACCGCTCGAGTGGTCTCGTAAACCCACAGTGGAGTGGGAGCACCAGCAGCGACGCAAGCATCTTCGACAATGGCTGCAATCAAAGCGTCGTAACGAGAGTCGCCCGTGAGAGGCGGGGCATCTTCAGTGAGTTGCGCGAGGCGATACGGCGTGACCGACTTCAAGTCGTCGATGAGTTCTAGACAGATCCGAAAAGCGAGCATCTCCTGGACGTCTCGTATCGCTATGGCTACCCGCCGCGAACTTACGGCCGCATTGGCTCGAGCATCGTCCTGGCGACCGTTGATCGTGCCCGGGATGATTTCAACTAGGAGTTTCGAACCACTTGCCTCAACCAAGCGCTCGAGTGTGGATAGCCGAGGCTCCTTGATGCCAAGTTCGTAGTTCGAAAGAGTCGCCGACGACGTGCCAGCGCGGCCCGCAAGCGCACGGAGTGTCAATCCGTTTGTCTTTCGAAGCCTCACGATCACCGAACTGGCCGTGGTCACATTGCTATCCTAACAGATAGCAGACGTTGGCGGGCGCCTTACCAAAACGAACCGGCTCATACACGCGTTTTAGGAAATGAACGGACTCGTTAAGTCCCCGGACGTGGATGGCCGTCACGTTGACGTTAAGTGAGAGTGCGAGGCCTGGTGGAGTGATCACGGCGGCTCGTTTTGACACGCGATTGACACGCAGCTATACGAATGAGTGCAGCGAAGGAAACAGGCAATCAGTGCGAGGTCAAACGTCGGTTGTTCGATAGGTCAGTGTTTTCCTGGCATTTCGCGCCTCGAGGATGAAGCTTTGGGTTGTCAGAGAACTTCCCAGGAGTGGGCATGGTTGCTCTCATAACCCGAAGTTCGCAAGTTCAGATCTTGCCCCGCCGCGAAGAGCAGTGCAGGTGAGAGCCGGTCGAAAGGGCCGGCTCTGATGCTGTCTGAACGTCCTTGGTCACAAATTGGTCGCGGCGCATATTTGTCATGGGGTACAAATTTGGGCGACAAATACGCTGCAAAGTTTGCTCGGCAAAGGACGGTAGATTTGCCTGAGATTGCGGCCAGCCGACCCGATCACCGGGGCGTCCACCTTTGTTGTCTTTACCTTCTTCGAGTGTGGTTCCCATTTCCATGTCCAGGAATTGTGAACTGAAGATGTTTGCTGGCGCTTATGAGAGGGTTCGAATTTCGATGGGACGGCTCCATATTCTACGCGAATTAAGCAATTTTTGGCGGCGTCGTAATTCTGAGGTTCGCATCCGACGTATATAGGTGATGGACTCTTCTGCATTCGCGACCGAGGCCGAGTACCGGGCTCGGTTCGAGACGTTGTTCCGCGACAACTACAGGCGAGTACGTCAGTATGTTGCGCGTCGCGTGCCACCATCACGGGTCGACGATGTCGTGGCATCGAGTTTTACGATTGCCTGGCAAAAATTCACAAAGGTTGAAAACCCGTCACTGCCGTGGATGATTCGTATTGCCAGTTTCGAAGTGTCAAACGCTGAGCGAAAGGCGCGTCGCACGATAAGCGATATTCGTGTTGATTCTCTCAACGATCTTGCCGAAGTCGGTGCGGACGATTTCGACGGCGAGTCCGTTAGATCAGCGTTGACCCGATTGTCAAGGACAGACCAAGAGGTGCTTCGACTCGTCCACTGGGACGGCCTGAGCCGCGTCGACATCGCCGAGGTACTCGGACTTACACACAATGCAGTCAACGTCCGATATCACCGCGCTCTCAAGAAATTCGAGAGTGAGATCAATCCGTTTCCTAGTACCCCGACCCAAGAAGGAATACTCCCATGAGAGACATGTCTGCGATCGAGCTGCTCGAAGCGGCCAATCCCGAGACCGACGATTCCATGTACTCAGTTGACAACGCCTGGTCCGCATTCCAGCTGCGACAGCCAATGAAGAAGCGCTCAGTACGCGCCTTCTTAAAGTTTGCGCCTACTGGCGTTGTTATCGCGCCGCGACGTAATCTGGCCCCCGTAGCGATGGCGGCTGTCCTCATTGTTGGATTCGTGGTTGTGCTGGGGGCACACATCTTTAGCAACTCGCCACCTCAGGTCCACGCCAACAATCCATCGACGCTGTCAACGTGGTCTCTCCTTAGTGATACGGCACCATCCGCCTTTGCTTCCATTGACGGTGGCCCTCAGGGTTACAACGAATTGAGTTGTCCGACGAGTCAGATCTGCTACATGGAATCGCAATTGCCTCAGAGCTACGTCACGACCGCGTACCAGTCGACGAACGGCGGACTGACCTGGTCGCCTCTGACCATTCCCACTGGTTTGACGTTGGATACTCAGTTCTCGTGTTACGGTGCCGACGATTGCATGGTCGGAGCGCGGTTGGTTAACTACCGAAAGAACGCGGGGCAGGTGCTTCTCAGTACCACTGACGGGGGATCGTCCTGGACGAGCCAGGCGATACCTATGGCATCCATTACCGGCAGCGATGCAGCGTTAGATCCGTCGATCGTCAACTCGACGGGAACGATCTACGAACTCCAATGTTTTAGCGCTGAGTCATGCGTAGCCTTCGGCAATGTGCCGTCCGATCAACTAGAACTAGAAGAACCAACCAGCGAAGTGCCTGCCAACGGGGTCTCGCCGACAGTGGCGCTTCGGACACAAGATGGCGGTGCCACGTGGAATGCGACGGTCATTCCCTGGTCGACGACGCCGAGTGGCGCTGCGGCGTGGTCCAACGAAGAGCACGCCGTGTTCACGTGTGCCTCGCAAACCACGTGCTTGGGTCTCGCGGTGGTGCTCGGGCAACCCAACGGTTCAGGACAGCCGAGATCGATGCTCGAGTTGAACAGCTCGGATGGCGGTGCAACGTGGTCGTCGAGCTGGGTCGCAAACGTGCAGGGAAACGCGGGGGAGTTGACGTGTCCCGATGAAAGCAACTGCTACGCCTTGGTTAACTTCGAAACGCTGAACGTGGTTTCGTGGGGTGTGATATCAACGACCAACGGTGGAGCAACCTGGTCGACGACTCCACAGCCGTTCCCGACCTACGACGGTGGTTGGGACGGGCTCACGTCGATGTCGTGCCCGACGGACACCACGTGCTGGGCTTCAGGTCACGTGCGGTCGACCACCGATCCTTCGGAGTCCAAGGGCGTTATGTACGTGACACAGGACGGGGGGCAATCGTGGTCAACGGTGCCGCTCCCTTCGGGGCTCGGGTCGGTCAACCAGGTCGACTGCACGTCGGAAGAGTCCTGTTTGGCGATTGCCCAGCCCCCATACGCACCTGGTGCAAATCTTCCGACGGGTCCAGTGTTTAGCGAAGTGCTCACCAACGCTCCGTCGACTCAAACTTGATTCACGGTTTGGTCACGAACCTCGTGAATCACAACGGATCCAATGACATGAACGAACTGCAAACCTCCAGGTCAGGAGCACACTACGGACTGGTTGACGTCAAACAAAACGAATTTGGACGAACTCATAACCCGAAGGTCGCAAGTTCAAATCTTGCCCCCGCCACGAGAAGTGGGGCAGAAAAGCCGGTCCGCAAGGGTCGGCTCTTCTGCTTCATGTCAGGCGATCACGGCATTATCGGGAATCCGGTCAGAATGGGATCGTGTTTCGAGACCCCTGGCCGACTCCATCTAAAGGATGGCCGGACGGACTTTGGTCGGTTCCGTATCTGAGTTCCGCGATTCCGGGGTCCAGTTCCCCACCGTCTTGGCTGCAGGGTTCCAACTGTCAACGCTTTGCTTACGGCGTTCTCACATTGTTCGGACTCGATTGTCCATCGCTACGTTCGTCGGAACTTTGGGACGACGCGGTCGGGACATTCGTCGTTGATCTTCCGCAGCCGCTAGATCTTGTCTTCTTCAATAAGGACCGGAACCCATTTGGCGCCCACATCGGTCTACTGATGGCGGAGGACGACGTGCTTCATCTCTGTCGTGAAGTGGGTGATCCGACCGTGTGGGGGTTGGATGAGTTCCAAATGCGACCCAACTACCAGATGCTCATTGGCGCGAAGCGGGTTTCCAAAGAGGCGTGAAACCGTCGCCACCAGCGGGGGGTTCTGAGGAAGTTCCTAGCTCTCATGGCGTCTTTGACAGCGGATCCGACTCGATGCGTTACTAATCCCGTTGTGACCTCCAAGGTGCATACCAGTGGTAGCATTCAAGTATGAAAGTAAGCATGAGTTTGCCTGAAGAGGACGTCATCTTCCTCGACGCGTACGTAACCGAGAAGGGGCTCCCTTCTCGGTCGGCTGCCCTGCACAAGGCTGTCCGACTGCTCAGAGCGACGGGCCTCGGTGCCGCCTACGAAAGTGCGTGGGCCGAGTGGTCAAACGAGGACCAGCAACTTTGGGAACCCACCGCCTCAGATGGTTTGAAATAGTGCGTCGAGGCGAGATCCGCGTCGTCAACCTTGAACCCGTGAAGGGCGGAGAGGCGAACAAGCGACGACCCGCCGTCATTGTCAGTAACGATGGGGCGAACGTTGCCGCCGAGCGAACGGGCCGGGGGGTCATAACCGTCGTGCCAGTGACCTCGAACATCTCGCGCATCTACCCATTTCAAGTGTTGCTCCCTGCAAACGTGACCGGACTGGAGCACGACTCCAAGGCCCAGGCCGAGCAAGTGCGGTCAATTTCGGTGGAGCGACTTGGATACGCGATTGGAGAGATCCCTCAAGATTTGATGGCTGAACTCGATGAGGCGCTTCGTCTCCACCTTGCACTCTGAGACCTGGAGTCATCGTTGCGGCCCAAGCGCTCGATGCAATTAGTTTGCACTGAGTCGCCTGAATCGTTCTGGATTTAGTGGGAAATACGGTCGAGCCTTTTGACACACGATGGACACGCAACGACACAGATCCGCGTCGTGAAATGACGTCGAACGCGAAGTCCGTCGCAAGGACATTGCGACCTAATCCGGTGTTTGAGGGGTCTTCAATCGAAAGACGAGATGAGGCGTCAACACGGACCCTCTCTTGGAGCTGACAGGGGCGGGCTCATAACGCGAAGGTCGCAAGTTCAAATCCCGCCCCCGCCACGAAGAGAAGTGCAGGTCAGGGTCGGTGCGAGAGCACCGGCCCTCCTGTCTCAAATTTGGTAATCGTCGCACTTTGGTAACCGACGAAGTGGGACCTGATTGGAACGCTGCCGATCCGCCTGTCTGACAGGGTGAATCGAACATTGCTCGATTGCTAACGTGAAAAAGTGACCTCTGGGTGGTCGGCCATTTCCTACGAACAGTGGAACGAGACCTGCGACACGTTGCATGCCCACACGCAACTCCTCGGCAAGCTTGCGGTTGCACTTGCACCGCCCGAGCCACAACTTCAACACGCGGCGTTACGTCTGACGGCTCGAGGCTGGGAGACAGCGCCCCTTCCAGCGCCGGACGGTTCGGGCACGTTCGTCACCTTGATCGATCTCCGCACCCATGAGGTGGTGGTGGAGACCAGCAATGGCGGCGTCCGTGCGGTGGCTCTGGTCCCCGATCGCTCCGTGGGCGTGGTCACCCGCGAGGTGCTGGACGCGATTTCGAACCTCGTGGGCTCCGTCGAGATCAATCCGAACCCACAAGAGGTGCCTTGGAGCGTGCCGCTCGATGAGGACCAAGAGCACGGACACTACGAACCTGAACAGGTCGCGTCGTATTTCGCCACCGCCACTCAGGCGGCGCTCATCCTGGCTGAATACCGTGCGCCGTTTCGGGGGCGCTCCACCCCGGTGAACGCATGGTGGGGATCGTTCGACCTGGCGGTGAGTCTGTTCTCCGGCCTCCCGGCCAGCCCACCCTCCAATGACTTCATCATGCGTAATGCCATGGACGCCCAGGAGGTGGCTGTCGGCTGGTGGCCGGGCGATCAGAAGTACCCCAAAGCGGCCTTCTACGCTTACGCAAGCCCCGCGCCGGACACGTTTGCGACGGCCACGCTCTCCCCGCCGCCGGCCTACTGGAATGCGACCCTCGGTGAGTACATCCTCGACTGGGCCGATGTCTGCTCTAGTCCCGACCCGCATGCGGCTGGAGTCCAATTTGCCCGCTCCGCATTCAGCCATGCCTGCGTTGTCTGCGATTGGGATTCGGCACTACTGGCCAGCGTCGAAGGTAGGCCACCGCCAATTCGGTGAGGCACATTCTCTCGCATCAGTAGTGATCGCCGAACAACAGTTCTAAAAATGCAGCGGGCGAGTACACCGGTAGGAGTTCGGCAAGGTCGAGAAGATGATGATCGCCGGAAATGATAACGGAGCGTGTCGTTGCCGCTAGCGCGATGAGATAATTGTCGTCAGGATCCGACGAACGGATGGGGAGTGAAAGGTCGGGGTCGTCAACGATCTCGCCTTGATGTTTGAGGAGTTCGATGAACTGCCGTGATTCAGTTGCGCTGATTCGCGAACGTAGGTTCGGGTAGTCGAATACTCGCGTTAGTTCCGCGAGCAGCAGTGGCGACGCAATGAGTTCGAAGTCGCCATCGAGCCATGCTCGAAGCACTTTTGCTGGTGAACCCGACGGCGCCAACAGCGCCGAGACGATGACGTTTGGATCGAGGACCGCGCGCAAATCAGCGTGGACTCTGACGAGAGTGATGCTGTGCTTCGATAGCGAGTGCCATCGCCTCCTCCTCGTTCATCGCCCCGTGTGCCCAAATCTGATCAAGTAAATCGAGCCCGAGGTCGCGTCGCAGGGCTTCTTCAATGACTTGACTCTCACCCTTTCCGGTCCGGGCCGCGCGTATTTTTACCGCTCGCAGGACCTCGTCTTCGACAGTTAGGGTCGTTCTCGTCTTTGCCATAAATACATTTTAGCATCAAGATGACAACTCTAAGCCCACCGATCCGTGGTCACGGTTTGGTCACAGACTGGATGAACTCAGGCGGAATTGACCTAACCGTTCGCGGGTCAGGGCTCAAATCGGTACTACGGGACGGACTGCGCAACACGGAACGAAATGAGCAGAAGAACTCATAACCCGAAGGTGGCAAGTTCAAATCTTGCCCCCGCCACTAAGTCCAATGCTCATCACCTTGATCGGTATACCGTGGCGGTCGTGGCCCTGAACGACCAATGTCCTGTCGTATTTCGCTCTTCGTGGCGCATGCCCGTCACCGATCGCGGATGGACCGTGCCATGCTGATCCGAAAGTGCTGCCTTCGATTTGGTGCGCGCGCTCATCTGGCCGAGTTCGGATCGTGACCGTCGATCTCATCGTGGTGGGTACCGGATCGGCTGCCCAGAGTGTGGCCTACCCGTGTCGCGATGCGGGGTGGAGCGTCATGGTCGTTGACTCGCGCCCGTTCGGTGGCACGTGCTCGCAGCGCGGCTGTGATCCAAAGAAGGTGCTCGTCGGCATCTCTGAACTCGTCGATTGGACGCGGCGCATGCAGGGAAAGGGGCTCCGCGCTCCGGCCACAACAATGGCCTGGTCCGACATGATTCGCTTCAAACGAACCTTCATCGAAAATATCCCCACCTCAACCGAAGCAGAGTTGCGCGACGCCGGGATCCTGGCCGTGCAGGGGCGCGCGCAGTTCGTGGGTCCAAGGAGCATCCGGGTGGGGGGTGAGACGCACGATGCTCGTCATGTGGTCATTGCCGCTGGGGCCCGGCACGCTCCTCTCGGCATCCCAGGAGAAGAGGACCTCCTCACAAGTACCGGGTTCTTGGAGTTGGACGAGCTTCCGCGCCGCGTGGCCTTCGTCGGCGGCGGGTACATCGCCTTTGAGTTCGCGCACGTCGCGGCTCGCGGCGGTGCCGCGGTGCAGATGCTTCACCGCGGCGATCGTCCGCTCGAGGGCTTCGACGCAGATCTCGTGGGTCAACTTCTTGCGACCACGCGCGATCTCGGAATTGACGTGCAGGTGCGCACCACAGTTGTAGGCGTCGACAAGCGAGGGGATGAGTTCATCGTGCGGACTCGATGCGGGGACGAGCTAGGCGAGATCGTCTGCGATCTCGTGGTTCACGCCGCGGGACGTGTGCCCGAGATCGACGACTTGGCCCTCGATGTGGCGGGTGTCGAGCGGGTCGACAAGGGTGGCATTGCGGTCAACGAGTACCTCCAGAGTGTCAGCAACCCCTCCGTCTACGCGGCCGGCGATGCGGTGGCCAGCGGCAGCCTTCCCCTCACGCCGGTCGCAGGGATGCAAGGCGGAATCGTGGCCGCCAATCTATTGGAGGGCAACACGCGCACGCCGAACTATGAGGGCGTCCCGAGCGTCGTCTTTACGACACCCCCGCTCGCGAGGGTGGGTCTAGACGAGACTGCCGCGCGCGCTCTGGGCCTCCGATTTACCGTGCATCACGACGACACGTCCGCCTGGTACTCGTCGAGACGCGTCGCGCTTGCCTACACCGGATACAAGACGCTGGTCGAGGACGGCACCGAACGCATCCTGGGCGCACACGTGCTTGGGCTCCATGCCGACGAGATCATCAACATTTTCGGCCTGGCCATTCGAAAGGGCCTGAGCGCAAGTGATCTCAAAGACATGGTCTACGCCTATCCGACCAGCGCATCGGACATCAGTTCCATGTTGTGATCAACGCCAGCGCCGCACGGACTGATAGTCACCGACAACGGTGCGTTGGAAGCGACAACCGCGTAGTCGCCGCGTGAGATGGGCGTGGCGGCGAGTTCGCCGTCTCTATACACTGCGTTCTCGCGGTCGTGTTGATGTGCGACTCAAGCGGCTGGCTAGGAGTGGGGGCACTATGGGAGATGAAGAGCAGGCCACCCCGACGCTGAACGCGGCGGACATGGCGCTGATCATACGGCTCGGGGATCGACGTCAGGTCCAAGAGGGGGAGTATCTCTACCGAGAAGGCGACGTCACCAACGATTTTTATGTCGTTGTGAGCGCGGAGATCGACGTCGTGATTGGA
Source organism: Acidimicrobiales bacterium (assembly GCA_049801955.1). GTDB lineage: Bacteria > Actinomycetota > Acidimicrobiia > Acidimicrobiales > RAAP-2 > RAAP-2. Next base: position 75,281 of record JBARLO010000051.1, on the reverse strand, counting down.
GTCAGCGGCGAGGAACGGGTCATCGTCAGCCACGGCCCCGGACGATTTCTTGGCGAGTTGAACATGCTCAGCGGTCTGAGGGTCTTCGTCTCGGCCCGAGTCGTGACGGCGGGCGAGGTGGTCGCTATTTCCCGCGACGGCCTCCGACAACTGATGTCGACAAATCCTCGCATCGGCGACATCATTCTGTCCGCGTTCATCGCGCGGCGAGGTCTGCTCATGGCGGGAGCCGCGCCGACGGTCCGAGTCGTGGGATCACAGTTCTCGCCGGAGTCCCTCCACATACGAGAGTTCTTGACTCGGACCCGCGTGCCCCACGAGTGGCTGGACGTAGATCACGATCCCGAAGTGAGCGCACTCTTGGAGCAGTTCAACATTGCCGCGACGGAGTTGCCGGTCGTTATCACCACCGGCGCCGTGCTGCGAAGTGCTACCCCCGGTATTGTGGCGAACTATCTCGGACTCACCGTCGAGAGCTTGCCGAATCGTTGCTTCGATCTGGTAGTGGTCGGGGGTGGCCCCGCCGGTCTGGCGGCCGCGGTGTATGGAGCCTCTGAAGGCCTGAACACGCTCAATATAGAAATGACCGCTCCCGGCGGGCAGGCGGGGATGAGTTCACGCATCGAGAACTACCTGGGGTTTCCGATGGGTGTCTCGGGAGCGGAACTCACTCAGCGTGCGATAATTCAAGCCGAAAAGTTCGGAGCAAGCCTCACCGCCCCCTGCACGGCCGTGTCGCTCGGACATCGTGCAGGGCATTTGACCGTGCGACTGAGCGACGGAAGCGAGGTAGCCGGACGCGCGGTCATCGCGGCGACGGGCGCCTCCTACCGGCGATTGCCGGCTTCACGACTGAGCGACTTCGAGGGCAACGGCGTGTTCTACGCCGCCACCGAGATGGAGGCACGCATCTGCAACGCCTCACCCGTGGTGATCGTTGGAGGTGGTAACTCTGCCGGTCAGGCGGCCATCTTTCTGAGTCAGAACGGGTGTGCGGTCACGCTCGTCATCCGAGGCTCGGATCTTGGTCGCGACATGTCGAGCTATCTGATCGAACGAATTGACGCGGACTCCAACATCACGCTGCGCGCACAAACGAACGTTGTCGCTCTGGAGGGGGACGAGACCCTACGAGCAATCCATCTCGAGGGACCCGAGGGCCCGCTCGTCGTTCCCTGCGCGGGGCTGTTCTCCTTTATCGGTGCGGACCCGTCGTCGGGTTGGCTCAATGGCTGTGCCGCCCTGGACGACGCCGGCTTTGTGCCGACCGACCTCTCTCTCGCTCCTGATCAGCTCGGCGAGGAGTGGGCGTCACTCGATCGCTCACCACTCCCGTTCGAGACCAGCCATCCCGGCCTCTTTGCCATTGGTGACCTGCGTTCAGGATCTATGAAGCGCGTGGCCACCGCCGTGGGCGAGGGTTCGGCGTCTGTGCGATCCGTGCACCAGTACCTCGCCTTCGGTTCAACGCCGGGCGCTGGCGTCTTGCCTCAATCCGTGAACGATGTACAGGAGGTGCGGTCATGACAGATTTCATTGATCCAGAAGTGCCACCAAGTGGAACGGGTTGCGTCGAGTGTCTGGCGTTGGGGGCATGGTGGCTTCACCTGCGGCGCTGCGCACAGTGCGGCCACATCGGGTGCTGCGATGACTCGCCCGGGGAGCACGCAACCGCACACGCGAGTTCGTCCGGTCACCCCATCATCGCCAGCTTCGAGCCGGGCGAGGATTGGTTTTGGGACTATCGCTCGACCAAATTTCTGAACGGTCCACGACTGGCACCGCCGCTCCACCATCCGCTCGACCAGCCCGTGCCAGGACCAGCAGGAAAGGTTCCCGCCAATTGGCAAGAGCTCTTGACGGAATCGGATGAGTGACGAAGGTCCGTATTTCCGGACGATCATTTGCGCTCGCTACGTTCGTGGGACTTTGGGAAGACAGTGAGGGGACATTCGTCGCCTACCGCAACCGCTGGATCCTCTCTTCTTCAATAAGAACGGAAACCCATTTGGCGCTCACATCGGCCTATTCATGAGCGCGAACGAGGTTCTCCATCTCTGTCGTGAAGTGGGCCGACCGACGGTATGGGCGTTGGACGAGTTTCAAGAGCGACCCAATTATCGAATGCTCATTGGTTCGAAGCGCGTCTTCAAACAGGCGTAAACACGTCGAGGACCATACGGGAGCCAAGGAAGTTCGTGGCAGCTGTCATGAATCTGGGTTGATAGCGGATCTGCCATCTAATTGTGGGGAGAACCGAAACTCGCGTTGCATCGATCGAGGACATCGCGCAGTCGAAACGGGCCGCCGGCCGTGTAAAGGATTTGAAAGTCCTGCAAGCATTCGAGAAGTTTTTGAAGGCTCGGAACAACGACTGTGGTCTTGGTCTTTAGGTAGGTACGACCCGTTGAGCGCCAGTAACGGGCAACCATCAGGAGTTTGAGTCTGCGTTAGTACGCTCGGACTGTGAAGCGCCGATTGTACGTTGTGGTTGCGGCATTGGTGCTGACGGCGAGCCCGGTCATGTTGAGTCAGAGAGCCTTCGGATCTGGTGCTGCGCAACCAGCACGCGATGTCCGTTTTGGAACTGAGTTGACCAACACCGCGTTGGGCAGCTTCAGTCAACTCGATCAGATCGACATGCTCTCGCCGTCACTGGGATATGCCTTGGCCACGCGCACGGTGGGTAAGAGCGGCTATCAGTACTACCTGGTTCGAACCGTCAACCTCGCCCGTACGTGGACGGTGGTCAGTGAGATTCCGGGCGTCGACGATCGCTACCCGATCTTCACCGACTTCGACACGGATGACAGCGACCCGTTCATCTATTTCGCGAATCGAAATGTCGGATACGTCGATGGAACGGACGGATTGATATACGTCACCGACGACGGAGGTCGTACGTGGAAGAGCATCGCGTCTCGAAGGGTTACCTCGAGCTACGGCGTGAGCGGGGATACCACCAGTGTCGTGACCGACTCGTGCACTTCCGGTGGACCGCTCAGTTGTCGTGGAGTTCTGAGCGAGTACCCCTTGGGTTCGGCGACGGCAGAGACGTCTCGGGTGATTCCCACGAAGGGAGTCGACTACGGGTCGGGTATCGGTCTGCTCGCAGTGGGATCAGGCTCCGCGCAGGTGATCGATTTATCCAACGACAACCTCTCGATGGCGTCGTCGCTGCAGCTAACTCGAAACGATGGTCTCACGTGGCAGACCCTGGACAACCCCTGCAGCGGTTCGATGATCCAGCAAATGATCGTCGAGAACAACGGCCAGTGGCTCTTGTCGTGCTTTCACGACTACGGCATGTATCACGGCACGGCCCAAATCTTTCGATCTTCAGATCAGGGGGCGACATGGACCACGGTGCTCGACGACACGCCCCAGAAGGACGTATTGGGAGATCTAGGGGCCACGCCGGTGTACCTCTTCTTCAACGGCGACGACCGGATCCTCTACGGGGCGATGATGGGCCCCGCGGGCGGACTGATGACGAGCACGGACGGTGGTACGGACTGGACCAGTGATCGACTCTTCAGTGATACGAGCGGGTCACCGGGATCGTTGTCAAATTTTGGGCCGACGGATTCGATTTACCAGGTGTTTCAAGGTCCGGCCTACGTGACGAGAAATGGTCACACGTGGCGGATGCTGCCTCAATTGCCGGCGGGCACCTACAAGGGGATGTCAATCTGCACGGACCGGAAAGTCACGTCGAGTGTTCACGTCGTCACGCGAACCGGTCTGGACACCCTCAAGGCAGACTTCACTAATACTTCTGACAAGCCCTGCTATCTCGACGGTGCCCCGAACGTTCAGCCTCTCAACGTCGGGGGTGTCGGCGTCGGGCCGTCCCTCACAACCGAGCTCATCAACTCAAATGGAGACTTCGTTGTTCTCGAGGCGAAGGGTGGAGAAGCAAATGTCTCGATGGATTTCGACCCAACCATTGGCATCCACCCCCCGTCATCGTGTAAAGCCGCACGGGTCCGCGTACTACACGTCGCCTTCGGAAGTCCCTCCAGTTTCTATTTTCGACTGACGTCGCAGCCGAAGTCCGTCTGTCGAGTGGCACCCAGCATCTTCATCTCTAGCGTGAAACGCGGACGAGGCTGGCGCTAGAGCTACACTCAGCAACCGGCCAAAGCCAGGTCGAGCGCGGCTCGGCAGTGAAGCAACGTGGTTGCAAAAACGGGAACGAGGAGTTCGTCGTCACTCACGCTGAGTTCGAGCTCGGTGCACCCCAGCACGATTCCCTGGGCGCCTCGTTGAATCATCCGTCGAGAAATATCAATCAGTCTGTCGTGAGAGGTCGGAGTGACGACCCCGAGGCACAGTTCCTCGTAGATGATTCTCTGCAACTCCGTGCGATCGGCGAGCTCTGGAACGAGCGACTCAACAGTGTTCGCCGTGAGCCGACCGCGATAGAAGTCGTCTTCCATCGTGTAGCGCGTGGCCAGCAACCCGATGCGATTCAGTCCCGACTCACGCACCGCCCTTGCCGTCACGTCGGCGAGGTGAAGAACGTCGCACGACACGGCGTCTGAAATCTGTTCGTAGACCTTGTGCATGGTGTTGGTGGCAATGAGGATCAGTTCCGCTCCGGCCCCCTCGAGCGCTACTGCCTCTTTGGCCAGGAGTTCGCCTGCCGCGTGCCACTCTCCCGCGTTCTGCATCTTCTCGACCCGTGCAAAGTCCACTGACGAGATGACCACGCGTGCCGAGTGCAGTCCGCCAAGTCGATCTCTCGTTCCCTCGTTGAGCAGTCGGTAGTACTGCAGGGTTGACTCCCAACTCATGCCGCCGAGCACGCCAATTTTCTTCATAGGTCGATTATTACTGGAGCTGAGAGATACGTGATCTAGGCGTTGGTTCGACGAAGCGTGTCACGAGTGAGTGCCGCAATGTTGGGATAGCCATCCACGGCCATCATCAAGTCCATCTCGGCCAGGAAGCACTTCACGACGTGCTCAATTCCTTGCTGTCCCCCTACGGCGAGTCCGTAGGCGTAGGGCCGTCCGATCCCCACCGCTGACGCGCCGAGTGCCAAGGCGGTGAGAACGTCAGGGCCGCTGCGCACACCCGAATCGAAGATCACGGGTACCTGCTCACCGATCGCATCAACGACGTCAGGCAGGCAGTCCAAGGCTGCGAGACCACCATTGGCCTGGCGCCCGCCGTGGGTCGAGCAGTAGATGCCGTCGACGCCGGCATCAACCGCGCGCCGAGCGTCCTCGGAATAACAGACACCCTTGAGGAGCAACGGAAGATCAGTGAGCGCGCGCAGACGCGCGAGGTCGTCCCAATTGAGGCCGGGGCTACCGAAGAGCGACGTCCATACTCCGACCGCTGCGACGGGATCCTCTTCTGGCGGGGAGGCAAGTTTCGCGCGAAAGACTGGATCGGAGAAGTAGTTGGCGAGGCAGAGCCCCTTCAGTTGAGGAAAACTCGCGATCGACAGATCACGCGGTCGCCACCCGAGGGTCAGCGTGTCCAGGGTGACGACGATGGCCGAGAAGCCAGAGGCCTCTGCCCGGTGCACGAAGCTCTCGGTGAGCGCAACGTCGTTGGGTGGGTAGAGCTGAAACCAGCCCGACGTCTCGCCAAATTCTTGGGCGACCACTTCCATCGGGTCTTGGGTGAGGGTTGACGCGATCATGGGCACACCGCTCGTAGCCGCGGCGCGCGCGGTCAGCACGTCGCCGTGACCATCGGGATCGCAGATGCCGATCACCCCGACGGGCGCAAACATGAGTGGCGTGGCCAACTTCCTTCCGAAGAGTTCGATGGAAAGATCGCGCGAGTTCGCTCCCGCCAGGATTCGGGGCATGAATCCCCAGCGATCAAAGGCCACGATGTTGGCGCGCTGAGTGCGCTCGTTTCCCGCACCACCCGCGACGTAGGACCACATCTCTTCGGGCATAACCGCTTCGGCGCGACGCTCGAGTTCGTCGTAGCTCATGGGCAGGTCGGGTCGCTCGCCCGAGAGGCCGTTGAGGTAGATCTCGTACTGCCAGTCGCCATAGTTGCCCATGACTTCAAGTTACCGAGCGTCAGTCCGAGGCTCGGGTCTCCTTGGGTACACGGCGCACCCACGAGCGAACGCCGCAGCTGGGGCACTTGATCAACTTCTGCCCGCCCCAGCGGTGGGGAAGGAGGGCCGCCTTGAGCGGGGGAATCGAGAAGGTCTTTCCGCACTTGTCGCAGCGCCAGTCGAAGCGACTGGCGAGGACGGCTTGAACGGCGAACGTCAGCACCAGGATGACAACGATCAAAAGCCCGGCCATGTGTTGTCCTTCTCATTTCGATCTGGAATCACGACGCTACTGGTCGCAATCGGATGGGCGAGTTGATCGAGTGTTTATTCAGCGATATGCGAGAAAACTCACTTGGCATTGAGATTTCTATATTGATGGTATCTAAGTTCTCCCTCATCAACGGCACATTAGTGGGTGAGTCTTTTCTCGTGGAATTGAGGAAATCTTGATTACTTGTAGGGGGACGTGTGCGTTGACCTCGTGAGAATTAGGGCACAAGGGAAGTGAGGGCACATGACAGGACTCCCTCGACGAGGGTGGTGCAACCGGGCGGCGGCGCTGGCCGTCCTGATTGGCGCGACCGTGGCCATTCCCCTGTCGACGTCCTCGGCCGTGACGCCCTCCACCTGGACCTTGGTGCCCGCCGTGAGTCCCTCGGTGCCGTGGTCGTCCGTCAACTATCTGAACGGTCAATGGATCGTGCTCAGCCGCGGTGGCGAGGTCGCGACGTCGACCAACGCGTCGACGTGGACCGAGCAGAGTTCCCCTTCTGGATCGTGGCAGACCATCGCGTACGGCGATGGTCACTACGTCGCCCTTTCCTCGGCGGACGTCGTTCCCAACGAAATCATCTCGTCGAACGCTGTTCAGTGGACGAGCGAAGTGGGTCCTCCCGGTACACCCCAGCAGGCTGGTCGTGCGGTGCAGAGCGGGCAGTGGACGAGCATCACCTATGGAGGCGGTCTCTTCGTGGCCGTGAGCTCCGTGGGCACCATTGCGACGTCACCGAACGGACTGTCCTGGACCGAGCGCTTCTGGCGTCCGCTGGACGACTTCACGTCGGTGACCTACGGCGACGGCAAGTTCATCGCGGTCGACGCTCATCAGGGCAACGTCTTGATGTCGCTGAACGGGACGAAGTGGAGCGACATCTTTCAACCCTTGACCGGAGGTACCGCCGCACCCTCGGGTGGACTTCACTTTGGCGCGGTTGCCTACGGCAACGGGAACTTCGTGGCTTTTGGTGACTCGAGTTCGGGCGCGGGTTACGTCGCCACGTCAGACTTCGGATACACCTGGACGTTGCACCAGTACTCGCCTGCCCAACAGGTTGACGCGGCCACCTTTGGCTGCGGCTCCTTCATCGCGGCGGGCGCTTCGTCGGGGTCCGCCAACTCGATTCTCACCTCGGTCACCGGTGCGATCTGGGGTGCGGCCGCCGTTACGACCCCCACGGCGTCGACGTGGACATCGGTCGCCTACGGCGCGAATCAGTACGTCGCGGTGGATAACAGCGGCGACATCGTTACCGCCAAGCCCGCGACCAGTTGCGCTGACGCTGTTCCCTCGCCACCCCAGCAAGTCTCGGGCAACGTGCGTAGCGGTGAGGTGAGGACGTACATGCACCCCTCCGAGCGCTCCGGCGGCGCTCCGGTGCAGGGGTACCGGGTTGCGATCACCGATAGTTCCGGCACCACCTACTGTCACGCGGCCGCGACCTATCAGCCCGACTGCGTCGTGAAGGGCCTCACGAACCACGAGGTGTACTGGGTGACGGCCCAGGCGTACAACCGGTTCGGGTTCTCGGCCCCCACCGACCCCGAGTTCGCCATTCCCGTCGCTAACTCGAGCCTGGCGATCGCCGCTCATCCCGACCTCGCGGCTGCTGTTCCCAGTGCCCTGCAACTCACCGGCATCACTGCGAACGCGAGTGGCTTCTATCCCGTCACGAAGGTGAAGGTCTACATCGGCCCGATGCTCACCACCTGCGCGCCCAACCCCTTTGGTGAGTGTCTGATTCATCCACGGTCCGCACCGTCGGGCGTCGTGCCGGTCTACTCGACCTACACCGGATGGTCGGGTCGCTCGTATCGCTCACCCACGTACCATCTGGCCATTCCCACGCTCTAAGTCGTCGTCGCTGCGTCCTCGAAGGACTGGTCGTCGAGCAACGTGTCTTCGTAGAAGGCGCCGAACGTGCGATCGGGGTGGGCGAGGCCAATCTCCAGCACCCAGAGGTCCGGTGAGGGCACGATCTCTACACCGGACATCGACCCACCGAAGTGCGCCTTATGTGGGTAGTCCGAGATCCGATGGCCGGTGAGTTCAAGATTGAGCCGCCAGTCGCGCTCATGGCACGCGCGCTCGGCAAACGCGTAGAGATCCCGTCCACTCAAGCTGTCGTAGAACCACGCGTTGCGCACCTCGTTCCACACTTCGAGCACGTCGCGAGCGGCCCGCAGGAACTCGGGATTGTGACCGGTCGTGAACGTCTCGCCAGCGTCTCCTTCGACCTCGTTATAGACCGGACCGATGTCGACGAAAAAGATGTCATCTTTGCCGAGCACCACCTCGCCGCCCTCACGATCAAGGAACTGACGCACGGTGTTGGGCCCGAAGCGCACCAGAGTCGGATGCCAGCCGCGACGAAGCCCCATCTCTTCAAGAGTGTCGCGGGCCATAGCGCGCGCGTCGTGTTCGGACATTCCAACTTCGATCCGGCGGGCGATGGCGTGTAACGCGCGTCGGGTTCGACGGCGCGTATCGAGCATTGCGCCGACTGAGTAGTTCGCTCCCACGCCCTCGATGGATGACTCGGCGGACACCGTGCGTCGTTACTTCGCGTGGTTGAGGGCCGCGGCTGCCTTAAACAGTGACTTGAGTGCGCGGATGTTGACCTTGTCGCCCTGGTGAAAGTCGATGGCCCGTCGAACGTTGCCCTCGAGGCTCGAATTGAAGAGACCGGCCGGGTCGTCGAGGGTCGCGCCTTTGGCGAAGGTGAGCTTGACGATCTCCTTGTAGGTCTCACCAGTACAGATGATCCCGTTGTCGTACCAGGTCGGCACACCACGCCACTTCCACTCCTCAACCACTCCGGGTACGGCTTCCTTGATCAGTCCACGTAGGCGACTGAGTAACTCGCCGCGCCAGTCGCCGAGTTCTTTGATGCGCCCGTCGATCAACTGTGACGGTGTCGGTTCTGTGGTCTTCGTCATGCCTGATCCTCCTACGTCGTCGGGTCTGTTCGATTCCGACACTACCCCGAGTGGTCCGTGACGACTTCGAGCGGGATGATAGTTCGTGACACGAACAAGATAGTTGGTAGTACGTACTAAAATGATGTACGATGTGGCCCATGACCACAGTGAATCACTCCGCCGCGCGCGCCACTACCGTCCGAGATCTGGGAATCGTGGACAGTCTCGTGCAGTTGTCCTTTGCGGTACAAGGAATCGTCGGAGGCGTGACTGGTCGCTACGACAGTTCCATCATCCAGACTCGCCTGCTCGGCGCACTGCGTGGCCGCGAACTGACCATGGCCCAGATCGCTCGGCTCTTGAACCTCGACAAATCGAGTACGACGGGACTGGTCGATCGCGCGCAGAGTAAAGGATTTGTCGTGCGCACCGTCTCGCGCGAGGACGGGCGCTCGATTCGGGTCTCGCTCACCGCTCAGGGTCGCAAGATCACCGATCGCGTGATCCTGGAAGTTGCCCGCGAGATCGACGCGGTCGTTGGTGACTTGAGCGCGCCCGAGCGGCGACGGTTGTCCCAGTTGGCCAGCAAGTTCGTGTACCTCGACGCCGACGCTCGGGGTATCGATCTCGAAGCGGGCCAGACCACGATGGCGCACGAGCGAAAGGGAGGTTCGAAGTAATGGTCACCGTGACCGAACGAGAGGGGCGACGAATTGCCGTGGTGATTGGCAGTACGCGACCCGGGCGAATCTGTGCGGGCATCGCCGGGCGCTTCGCGGACTTGGCGGGAGAGGAGAGCTCGCTGCGCTACGAACTGGTCGACCTCGCCGAGGTGAACTTGCCGTTCCTGGACGAGCCCGTCCCGGCGGCTCTGAATCAGTATCAGCACGAGCACACGCGCGCGTGGAGCCAACTGGTGCGTTCCTTTGATGGATTCGTCTTCGTCTTTCCCCAGTACAACTGGGGTTATCCCGCGCCGCTCAAGAATGCGCTCGACTTCTTGTACTGGGAGTGGCGTGACCGGCCGGTGAGTTTCGTGACCTATGGGAATCATGGGGGTTCACGAGCCGCGCTTCAGATTCAGGGAGTTCTGGAGGGTCTGCACATGAAGGAACTGTCCGACCACCTCGAAGTGCGCATCACCGATGAGGACGTGGACGATAAGGGCCAGATCCTCGACGTCGACGCCGTACTCGTTCCCTACCGAGATCAGATGAGGTCCATTAACGCTCAGATGACGGCCGCCCTCGAAGATTGCTGACACAAAGCGCGGGACGCGACGAATAAGGTGGCGCAGACGTGACTCATGTCACTGACTGACCTTACGATGATCTGACGTCTAAACGAGGAGGGGCTGTGGAGCGAAAGTGGTGGACGTTGGTGGTGGTCGGCGCGGCGACGTTTATGTTGCTGCTCGACGTGACGATCGTGACCGTGGCCCTGCCCGAGATTCAGCGAGGACTGCACGCGAGCTTCTCCGACGTCCAGTGGGTGGTGGACGCCTACGCGCTGACGTTGGCGTCGCTGCTCTTGACCGCGGGTTCCCTCGCCGACCGGTACGGGCGACGTCTCTTGTTCACCATTGGCTTGGTGATCTTCACTTTGGGCTCCCTGCTCTGCGGATTCGCCCAGTCACCCTTGATGCTGACGCTCTCGCGCATGGCGCAAGGGGTTGGCGGCGCGATCTTGTTTTCGACATCGCTGGCCCTGCTGGCCCACAGTTTTCGGGGCAAGGATCGCGGGGTCGCTTTTGGCGTGTGGGGTGCGATTACCGGTGTGGCTGTCGCGCTCGGTCCCATCCTGGGCGGCGTGATCACGAGCGGCATCAACTGGCGCGCCATCTTCCTGGTCAATATTCCTATTGGCATCATCGCCATCGTGATCACTCTCTGGCAGGTCGAGGAGTCCAAGACCCCCGACGCCTCGCGACCTGACTGGGCGGGCTTCATTCTCCTCACGCTCGGACTGGTGTCGCTCGTCTACGGACTGATTCGCGCGAGCGAGCAGGGCTGGGGCGATACGGGAGTGTGGGTGTGCTTGGGGATCGCGGTCGTGCTGCTCGTCGCCTTTATTGTGACCGAGGGTCGCGTGGCGCACCCGATGTTTGATCTATCACTCTTTCGCATACCCACGTTCTCGGGGGGCCTGGCGGTCGCCTTTGCGATGAACGGTTCTTTGTTCGCGATGTTGGTGTATCTCGTGCTGTACCTGCAGTACGCCCTCGGGTACTCAGCCCTGGGCACGGGTGCGCGATTGTTGTTCTTGAGTGGGGGAACGTTGGTGTCGGCCACGATCGCTGGACGTCTCAGCAGTCACGTTCCCGTTCGGTGGCTCATCGGCCCGGGACTCGCCCTGGTCGGCATTGGACTGCTTCTCATGACCGGGCTCAGTGCGACGACCACGTGGACCCACCTCATACTTGGATTCGTCATCGCCGGCTTCGGCTCGGGCATGGTCAACCCGCCACTCGCCTCGACCGCCGTGGGCGTGGTGCGACCGGAACGGTCGGGCATGGCCTCGGGCGTGAACACGACGTTCCGCCAGATCGGGATCGCGGTGGGCATCGCGACCTACGGGACGATCTTCACTTCGACGATTACTAGTGGTCTGCACTCGTCGCTCGCGCCGCTGCACCTCTCGGCGGCGGACATGAACCTACTGGTGCTGAACGTCAAGGAGGGGTACGTTTCGCGGATCCTTCACTTGGTTCCCCCGTCGGCTCACGGCGTCGTCTTTTCGGGACTTCGCTCAACCTTTGCGAACTCGCTCAACGACCTGTTCGTCGTGAGTGGCATTCTCGCGCTCGCGGGCGCGCTGTGCGCGTTCGTCTTTATCCGACCCAAGGACTTCGTCGCTCAGGGCGGGCCGAGTCACGCGGCCTAAGTTCGGGTATCCGGCGATCCGGTAGGGTCAGCGACGGATCGATCGTTGAGAGGATGTCGCCATGGCCCTAGCCGGTGAGTACGAGCCCAGTCCTTCGGAGTGGGTGCGCAACCAAGTCGAAGAGTACGAGAGTTCGGGTGGCACGCGCGCCAATACGTTGGGCGACTCGACCATGCCCATCGTGATCTTCACCACGCGTGGTCATCGCAGCGGGAAGATTCGAAAAGTGCCGGTTATGAAGGTCGAGCACAGCGGCGAGTATGCGCTCGTGGCGTCCAAGGGTGGCGCCCCCGACAACCCCCTGTGGTACTACAACTTGGTGGCCTATCCCGAGGACGTCGAACTCCAAGACGGCTCCGAGCCCTACGCGGTGACGGTGCGTCAGATCGAGGGCGACGAGTACGCGCAGTGGTGGGAGCGGGCGGTCGCGGCCTATCCCCCCTACGCGGACTACCAAGAAAAGACGTCGCGCACGATTCCCGTCTTTGTTGCTCGCCGTCGCGAGGGCTAAATCCCTCTTCCTCAGGTTTCGTCAAGGACGAAGATGCAAAACGGGTGGCCGTCCAGATCCGCGTAGACCCGCAGGGGCTCTTCGCCGTCTTGCGCGCGATCGAGCAGTAGCGATCCACCGAGGTTCAGCACGCGTCCGTGCACCGCGTTCAACTCCTCGATCGTTCGCACGCTCAGGTCGAGGTGCATCTGCTGAGGGACGCTGCCGTCGGGCCACGTCGGGCGCGTCAGTTCGTCCACCTGCTGGAAGGCCAGGGTGCGATGGTCGAGGGGTGAATATAGATTGAGCCAGTCGTGACCGGCGGGATCGTCTTCACCGTCCGCGCGCGGCTCATGGCCTTCGCGGTACACGAGGCCGAGTAGCGCGCGCCAAAATTCTGCACTCGCCCGGGCGTGGGTCGTGTCAATGGTGATCTGGGCGATCTGGGGCGTGATCTCATCCATAGCGGCACTCTATGACGGGTCGGGTGGGTGGGTACGGTGGTGGGATGCCACGCCGAACCCGCCAGGACGCCCCGTGAGCGTGAGCGATCGGATGGCCGCCCAACTGGGCCAGTTGGAGCAGAACCCGTATCAGTCGAAGGCGGCAGAGTTCATTCGCTTTCGCGCGGAAGACAACGACGACCTAGTCGCAGGTGTGGTGCGATCGGTGGTGGCCGACGGCGAGGATGGCGGCGACCTCTTTCGCCACACCCTCAGCGACGAAGCGAGTGACACACTGCGCCTCTTTGCCATGCGTCGCGTGGTGCTGGGGCGTCGGCTCTCTTCCCTCGGTCCGATCTACGAGGCCCTTGACGCGTGCGCGCTGTTACCTCACGAACGAGACGTGCCCTGGGACTCGTGGGTGAAGTCAGCGATGTTCATCGCCAGAGGTATCGGGGGAGACCTGGACTCGATGGTTCACCGGTTCGTTGATCTGCACCCTGAGAGCTTGGCGCGATGTGACCTGGTGCTCGAGTCGATGGACCGAGTTCACGAACTCGCCCAGTGCCGAATGGCCGAAGTCTCAACGACCTATGGAGTGGGTCTGCTCGAGACGTTGGCGTTTCTGGGGCGACCGACGTTTGGGCTGTGGGGGGCGCCGCGCCAGGCGGACAACTACGTTGCCTACGAGCCCACCACCAACTTGGCCCAACTGAGCGTCAGCCTGGCCGATGCGTTGGATGCCTCCACGAAGGTGACGGTGGGACCAATCGGCCAGGACCAGTTGGCCGCGATGATGTTCGCTCAGACCACACCCGGGTCCTACGTGGCGACGACTGGCTGTCTGAGTTTCGTGGCGGAAGACGTCACCGGATCCTCATTAACGGCTCTCGTGGCCGAGCTCGCGAGCGACGAAGACCCCGCGGCACTGGCTCGGGACGCGCGCGACGTCGAGGGCCAAGTGGCCGAGTCCCAAGGGTCTCGCCTTATCGTGCTCAGCCCGCAGCCCAGCTTCAGTGAACTGGACGTGGTGATCGACGTCGCCGAGTTCAAGGACTTTGTGAGCGCCGCCCTGTTGGAGCCCACGGCGCTCTAGATTCGCGCCGGCGTCGGCTGCAGGCTGTAGCCCACGCCGGGCGACGTTTGAATCAGGGTTCCGCTCTCGTCGCCCAGTTTCTGGCGGAGTCGGTGCACGTAGGCATGAACGTAGGCCACCTCGTCGCCGTAGCCCACTCCCCACACCGCGCGCAGAATCATTTGGTACGTGCAGGTGCGACCGGCGTTCTTCGCGAGGTAGGCGAGCACGCCGAATTCCTTCGCGGTGAGATCGACTTTTACACTGTTGTGGTGCACGTCGTGGTGCACGAAGTCGACCTGGAGCGATCCGAGGTCGAGATCGGCCGTGGTGTCGGGGGCGTCGGTGCCGCGACTTCGCAGCACCGCGCGGATGCGCGCTTCTAACTCACCCATCGAGAAGGGCTTGGTGACGTAGTCATCGGCGCCGTTATTCAGGGCATAGATCTTGCGCTCGGCGTCGCCCGACGCCGAGAGAATGATGATCGGTACGTCGCTCCACTCGCGCAGGCGCCGCGTGACGACCAAGCCGTCCATGTCCGGCAGACCGATATCCAGCACCACGATGTCCGGAGAGAGCAGGGCGGTCTGGGACAGACCGTGTTCGCCGTTCGAGGCGCTCGACACCTCGTGCCCCTCGGCCTCAAGCCCGAGGCGCAGCGCGCGTAGCAGTGACGTGTCGTCGTCGATGACGAGAATGTGGGCCACGGCTAGGCGAGTCGAGTCGCGGGCACGATCGGCAGGCTGAACTCAAATCGTGCACCACCGCCGGGGGCCTCTTCGTACCAGAGGCGCTCGCCGTGGGCCTCGACGAAGGTCTTGGCGATGGTGAGCCCTAAGCCGGCGCGTCCGCCAGTTCCCAGTTGGGTGAACCGGTCAAAGATGGAGTCGCGATCCGCCAGAGGTACTCCCGGGCCCTGGTCGGCGACGCTGAGAACGACCTCGGTGCCTCGGCGCTCGCCCTCCACGAATATCACACTACGGGCGGGGGCGTGGCGGGCCGCATTATCGAGCAGGTTGACGAGCACCTGACCCATGAGGACGGGGTCCACGTCAACGAGGGGGAGCGAGTCCAGACCCGCGAGTTCAACCGCGTGATCACTGAGGGACGTACTCATCGCCGACAGGGCGTCGTTCACGAGACCTTCGAGCGACACTGATTCTCGATGCAGCGTCAAGACGCCGGCTTCAATGCGCGTCATATCCAAGAGATTCGTGACGAGCCTGGTCAAGCGGTCCGACTCAATCTCGATGAGTCGATAGAGCAGGGTACGGTCCTCGACGGAGAGCAGTTCGGCCCGGCTCGAAAGAGTCGAGGACGCCACCTTGATGGTGGCGAGCGGCGTGCGCAGGTCGTGAGACACCGCGCCCAGCAGTCCGCGCCGGAAGCGATCTGCTTCTTCGAGGAGTTGTGAGCGAAGGGCCTGTTCGCGCAGCTCCGCGCGCTCCAGGGCGAGCGCCGCGTCGTTGGCGAACGTGTTGAGCAGGGCTCGGTCGGTCTCGGCGATCGCGACGCCGCGCATGGCGAGGATGGCGAGGGCGCGCTCAGAACCCGACAGCGCGATGGTGCGCAACTCGCTCGAGTCGCCCGCGATGGTTCCCACGCGCACCGGTCGACCGGAGTGCGGGTCGAGTTGCGACAGTTCTTCGGGGGTGAGGGGCTCTCCGGCACTCGCCTTGACGACGAGGACGCCGTGATCTTCTTCGAGCAGAGTGACGCCGGGCACGTTAAAGACGCTCTGGGCGGTGTTGACAATATTTCTCAGAAGTTCGTCGATGGGCCGATCACCGACCAACAGTTCTGAGACCTCAGAGACCCGGCGCACCGTGTCGCGGTTGCGTTCGGCCTCGACGCGGCTCGCGTCGAGGCGATCGACGACCCGAGCGACCAGCAACATCACGACCACGTAGACGATGATCGCCGTCCAGTTCTGAGCGGTCCCGACGCTGAGCGTGTTGTAGGGCGGGATGAAGATGACGTCGTACACCACGAAACCCGCGAGCACGCTGACCGCTCCGGCGCCGAATCCACCAATGATCGCGCCCACCACCACGGGGATCACCAGCACTAACGCGCTCGTCGAGACGCTCACGTGATCACGCAGCGGGTACATGGCGCCACCCAGAGCGGCCGCGCTCGCGACGCCGATCAGCGATCCGAGAAGCCGCTTCTGCATCTCTTCAGTATCGCCCCAAACGTTTCATCGCTCCGGGTTCGAACGAAATGAAGAGAAAATGAAGATGCCTAAGAACTTTTAGAGAATCTGTTCAGAGGCTGGCTACGACGATGGAGTCATGGCAGATATTCTTTCGATTCTCGGTTTTGTCGCGGCCGCGCTCGCGATGCTCGGCCTGATCAAGGTTCTGGACAAGGTATGAGTTACTCCCAGATCCTTCTTCTGATCATCTCGGTCGCAATGTTCCTCTACATCGGCTACGCCATGTTTAAGCCCGAGAAGTTCTAGTGGGCCTACTTCTCACTCTCGTCGCCCTGGTGTTGACCCTCGCGCTCACGTGGCGCTACCTCGGTTCGTATATGGAGGCCGTGTTCAACGGCCGCGTCCACTGGCTGAGCTGGCTCGAGCGTCCCGTCTATCGCGCGCTCGGTACCACTCCTGAGCAAGAGCAGACGTGGAAGCGCTACGCCGGGGCTCTGGTGATCTTCACGTTCGTCTCGCTCGTCTTCACGTACGTGATCTTGCGCATCCAAGGACATCTGCCCCTCAACCCGCAGAACGAACCGGGGGTGGGATCGGCCCTCAGCTTTAACACGTCAGCGTCCTTCGTCACGAACACGAACTGGCAGAACTACGGGGGAGAGACGACCATGTCGTACTTCTCCCAGATGGGCGCCCTCACGGTCCAGCAGTTCGTCTCGCCCGCCGTCGGCATCGCGGTCGCGATCGCGATGGTGCGCGGATTCGCTCGTCGCAAGTCGCCCACCATCGGCAACTTCTGGGTGGACATGACGCGCTGCATGCTCTACATCCTGTTGCCCATCGCCTTTGTCTTCGGCATCATTTTCGTCGGCGAAGGCGCCGTCCAGACTCTGGCGGGCACGGCCACCTTCCATGACGTCCTCAACAACATCACCCAGACGCTCGCTCGCGGACCGATCGGCTTTATGGAGTCGATCAAGCAACTGGGCACCAACGGCGGAGGTTTCAACGATCAGAACTCGGCCACGCCCTTCGAGAATCCGACCGGTCTGACCAACTTCCTCTCGATGTACCTGCTGCTCAGCATCCCCGTCGCCCTCACCTACACGTTCGGCAAGATGGTGGGCAGCATCAAGCACGGTGCCGCACTGCTCGCGGCGATGGTGATCATCTTTGCCTCGGTCGCCGCCATCACCATTAGCGCGGAGCACTCGAACAACCCGGCGATCCAGGCGGCCGGTATCCACTCGACGGTGGGGAACACCGAGGGTAAGGAGGTGCGCTTTGGCGATACCTCGACTGCCCTCTTTGGTACCGCTTCCACCCAGACGTCGACCGGATCGGCTGACGCCTCCTACGACTCCTTTACGCCCCTGGGCGGCTTCGGGCTGCTCACGGGCATGATGCTCGGTGAGGTCACCCCGGGCGGCACGGGCAGTGGGCTCTACACCCTGCTGATTTACGCGATTCTGGCCGTGTTCATCGGCGGACTGATGATCGGACGAACCCCGGAGTACTTGGGTAAAAAGATCCAGGCCAAGGAGGTCAAACTCGCCGGCTTCGCCTCACTCGTGATGCCCGTGACGGTCATAGTCCTCACGGGCATCGCGGTATCGACGGTGGCCGGGCGCGCGGGTCCACTGAACGCGGGACCGCACGGCTTCAGCGAGATCCTCTACGCCTTCACCTCCCAGTCCAACAACAACGGTTCGGCCTTCGGCGGACTCACCGGCAACACGCCCTTCTACAACATCGCCGGAGCGATCGCCATGTTGATTGGCCGCTTCGGGATCATCATCCCGGCCCTCGCCCTGGGTGGCGTGTTGGCCGAGAAGGACGTCGTACCAGAGTCCCTCGGCACGTTCCGCACCGACAACGGCATGTTCGTCGGACTCACCATTGGCGTCATCTTGATCATCGGTGGCCTCACGTTCTTTCCCGCGATTTCTCTCGGCCCCGTCGTCGAGCAACTAGTCCACACGAGGTTCTTCTAATGACGACCGTTCTCAATCAGCCCACCAGTCAGCCGGCCCAACCTCACGGGGTGGCCCAGTCGCGGGGCCTCTTTGACGGTCCTATTTTACGCCAGGCCCTCAAAGACTCGATTCGAAAGCTCGACCCGCGTATCCAGGTGAAGAACCCGGTCATGTTCGTGGTGTTGGTCGGTTCGGTGATTACATTCATCGAAGCGTGCGCCCACCCGAGCACGTTCACCTGGTCGATCACCGTGTGGCTCGTGTTGACCGTGATCTTCGCCAACTTCGCCGAGGCCATGGCGGAGGGTCGGGGCAAGGCGCAGGCCGACACGCTGCGCAAGATGCGCTCGGACACCGAGGCGCGCCGTCTGAAGAGTGATGGAACCGAAGAGTTAGTGCCAGCCGCCTCCCTCAACAAGGGTGACGTCGTCGTCTGTGAGGCGGGCGACGTGATCCCCTCGGACGGTGAGATCATCGAGGGCATCGCCTCGGTCGACGAGTCGGCGATCACCGGGGAGTCCGCACCGGTGATCCGCGAGTCGGGGGGCGACCGCTCGGCCGTGACCGGTGGCACCAAGGTGCTGAGTGACCGCATCGTGGTGCGCATCACGGCCGAGCGGGGCCAGACCTTCATTGACCGCATGATCACCCTGGTCGAGGGGGCCAATCGTCAAAAGACCCCCAACGAGATCGCCCTCACGATTCTCCTGGCGGTGCTCACCATCATCTTCATCCCGGTCGTGGTGACGCTGGTTCCCTTCGCGAACTTCGGCGGCGCCTCGGTCTCGGTGGTGGTCCTCGTGGCGTTGTTGGTCTGCCTCATTCCCACGACGATCGGCGCGTTGCTCTCGGCGATCGGCATTGCCGGCATGGACCGACTGGTCCAACGCAACGTGCTCGCCATGAGTGGGCGCGCGGTCGAGGCGGCCGGTGACGTGCAGACACTGCTGCTCGACAAGACCGGCACCATCACTCTGGGCAACCGCATGGCCTCGAGCTTCTACCCCGTGGGACACCACACCGAACAGGAGGTGGCCGACGTCGCCCAACTGGCTTCGCTGGCCGACGAGACGCCCGAGGGTCGATCTGTGGTGGTGCTGGCCAAGGAGCTCTACGACATTCGTGAGCGCCCCATGGAAGGCGATCACCTCTTTGTTCCCTTCACCGCCACGACGCGCATGTCGGGTCTGGACATTGGCGCCCGCCAGATCCGAAAAGGGGCGGGCGACTCGGTGAAACGCTGGGTGCAAGAACAAGGCGGTACGGTCCCCCCAGACCTCGACGTCATCATCGAGCGGGTGTCTCGCGAGGGTTCGACGCCACTCGTGGTGGCGGACGGACCCGACATCTTGGGGGTGATCGAACTCAAGGACGTGGTGAAGCAAGGCATCCGCGAGAAGTTTGAAGAGATGCGCCAGATGGGCATTCGCACAGTGATGATCACTGGCGACAATCCGCTCACCGCGGCCGCCATCGCCCAGGAGGCGGGGGTCGATGACTTCTTAGCTGAAGCGACGCCCGAGGCGAAGATGGCTCTGATCAAGCAGCAACAAGAAGGCGGCAAGCTCGTCGCGATGACCGGAGACGGTACGAATGACGCGCCGGCCCTGGCCCAGGCCGACGTGGGCGTGGCGATGAACACCGGCACGACGGCCGCCAAGGAGGCCGGCAACATGGTCGACCTCGATTCGAACCCGACGAAGCTGATCGACATCGTGGAGATCGGCAAGCAGCTGCTGATCACGCGGGGATCACTCACCACCTTTTCAATCGCGAACGACGTGGCGAAGTACTTCGCCATCATCCCCGCACTGTTCGTCTTCGCTTACGGGCTGAGCAACAAGCCGCTCGGCGCACTCAACGTCATGAAGCTGCACAGCCCCGAGAGCGCGGTGCTCTCCGCCGTCATCTTCAATGCCTTGGTCATCATCGCCTTGATTCCCCTCGCCCTTCGCGGGGTGAAATTCCGGGCGTCCAAGTCCTCGGTGATCCTTCGGCGCAATGTCTTGATCTACGGCGTCGGCGGGATCATCGTGCCCTTCATCTTCATCAAGCTCATCGACCTCATCCTCGTTGCGCTCCACGCTTATTAAAAGGAACTGACATGTTGGTACACCTTCGCCGCTCGTTGATCTTCGCCATCATCTGCATGGTCTTTTTCGGCTTCGTCTACGCCTTCGCGGGCACCGGCGTCGCGCAGGTGCTCTTCAAGCACCAAGCCGATGGCTCGATCACCGCCGACGGCTCGACGCTGATCGGTCAGCCCTGGAACCTCACCAAGTGTCCGGGTCACCCCTTGGGTAGTTGCGTCTTTCAGGGCCGTCCGGACGACCTCGGTCCCTACGCCGACACCAACGCGAAGGATCCCAGTCCGGCCGGCCACCCGGGCGACGACCCCTACGAGCTCAACGGCGTGGCGGGCAGTTCGGGTGCCACGAACCTGGGTCCGCGATCGAAGGAACTGCTCACCGACACCAACATCTTGGTGACGTACTGGCACGCGCGCGGCGTCGACCCCACGCCAGATCTCGTCACGACGTCGGGATCGGGATATGACCCTGACATCTCCCAAGAGGACGCCATCGTCCAGATCCCGATGGTGGCTAAGGCCACCGGCATCTCACCCGATCGGCTCCGTACGCTGATCGTCAGCTACACGCACCCGGCCCAGTGGGGCTTTCTGGGTGCTCAGTACATCGACGTGTTGCAGTTGAACGAAGGACTGGCGGCGTTGAAGAAGTAGGACGAGGAAGAGGGGACTTTCATGGAGTGGATTACTCACCACCGTCAGCACGTCATCGTCGCACTCGCCGTCACGGCCCCCCTCGCCGTGGCGGCGGTGCTTGTTCCTTTTCGTCACAGTCTGACGAATGCTGCGGCCGCACTCATCTTGGTCGCGGTTATCGTGGCGATCGCCAGTTTGGGCAGCCGGAGCGGAGGTTACCTCGCGAGCCTCTCGTCGACGCTGTGGTTCGACTTCTTCTTCACCCACCCCTACAACAGCTTCGACATCCACGGGCGGGACCCCCGCGAGATCACAATCTGCCTGTTGATCGTGGGACTTGGCGTTACTGAACTCGCCGCTCGTAGTCGCCACCACCGGCGGGTCTCTCACGAAGAGTCCCAGTATGTGGCGATGGTGCGCGAACTCACCGACGTCGCCCAGACGACGTCGGGATCGGAGCTCATCGAGCGCGCCGACGCGATGCTGGTCGATCTTCTTCACCTGCGCGCGTGTCGCTTCGACCGCCAGGTCGCCGATCTCCCGATGGCGAGCATTTTGGCGGACGGTGAGGTGGCGCACGTGGGCATGGCGTGGCCGGTCGACGCGATGGGTATTCCCGGACCGGAGGCTCAGGTCGTGGCCGTCTGGCGGGGCCGCACCTTGGGGCGATTCGTGATCACGCCGACACCGGGCGATCCCATTAGTCAGGAACGCCGTAGCGTCGCCGTCGTGTTGGCCAGTATCGTCGCGGCGACTCTGGCGAGCGAGCGCGAGAGCACCTAATGCGTGGCCAGCTACGCGTGTATCTCGGTTCGGCCCCCGGGGTGGGCAAGACCTACCGAATGTTGGACGAGGGCTGGCGCCGGCGCGAGCGCGGCACGGACGTGGTGGTCGGATACGTCGAGACTCACAATCGGCCCAAGACGGTCGCTCAGGTGCGCGATCTCGAGATCGTGCCGCGCGTGGTCCTTACCTACCGAGACGCGAGCTTCGAAGAGATGGACGTGGAGGCGTTGTTGGCGCGCCATCCGGACGTTGCGTTGGTGGACGAACTCGCGCACACCAACGCACCGGGCAGCGTGAACGAAAAGCGCTGGCAGGACGTCGAGGCTCTGTTGGACGCCGGCATCGACGTCATCACGACGGTGAACATCCAGCACCTGGAGTCGGTGAATGACGTCGTGGCCAAGATCACCGGCATCACCCAACAAGAGACGGTGCCCGACGCGGTCGTGCGCCGAGCCGAGCAGATCGAACTCGTGGACGTCACGCCCGAAGCGCTCCGACGCCGTATGGCGCACGGCAATATCTACACCGCCGACAAGATCGACGCCTCGCTGTCGAACTATTTTCGCGTCGGCAACCTGAGTGCGCTGCGAGAACTTGCGCTGCTGTGGCTGGCCGATCGCGTCGAAGATGCACTCCAGCGCTATCAGGACGAGCACGAGATTCCCGACACCTGGGAGACCCGTGAGCGCTTGATCGTCGGTGTGCAGGGTCTTTCCTCGGACGAGGTCCTCCTTCGCCGGGCGGCGCGCATCGCATCGCGCACGGGCGCCGAGATCATCGGCGTGCACATCATTCCGGCTGATTCCGAGCGGCGGGCGAACGTCGACCCCACGCTCGCCAAGGAGTTGATCACCGAGTTCGAAGGCACGTACCACGAGATCGTGGACGACGATGTGCCAACAGCGTTGGTCGCCTTTGCCCGTTCCGAGCGCGGCACGCAGATCATCGTGGGTTCCAGTCACTCACGAAAGTGGTGTCGACCCTTTGGCGGCGTGATCCAAAACCTATTGCGCCACACGCCTGACTTGGACGTCCACGTCATCTCGGTCGACGAGGCGGCTCTACCCGCACACGAACATCGCCGGCGCCGAAAGAACGCCATCTCGTGGTCACGGGCCGTCATTACGCTTGGGTGCGGCGCCGTTCTGCTGGCCATGTTCACGTGGATTCTCACCGCAGCGCGTTCGAGCCTGTCGCTGTCGACGGACATCCTGGTCTATCTCGTAATCGTCTTGGGACTGGCCACGCTCGGTGGCGTGGTGGTGGGCATCGTGGCCGGGATAGCCGCCTTCACTCTCGAGAACTACTACTTCACGCAGCCCCTGCACTCCTTCGCCGTCGCTCGACCCGACGATGTCGTGTCCCTAGTGGCCTTTCTCGTGTTCGCCACCACTGCGAGTTTTTTGGTCAGCCGATTCGCGCGCCGATCCAGTGAAGCCGAGCGAGCTCGTGCCGAGGCTCAGATCCTCGCGAGTGCCGTCGCGACAGCGGGAACGTCGCACGACGACCTCCTGCCGCTGTTGGATTCGTTGCGAGCCGTGCTGGACGCCACGAGCGTGGCCATCATCACGGACCGTGACGGCGAGTGGTGCACTGACGTCGTGAGTGGTGCTTCTCTCACGGATATCACACCGGCCAGTCAATTCCCGATCGAAGACCACTACGCCCTCGCCATTGAAGGTGTCGACCTCGATGGCGAGGATCGCCAACTCGTGTCGTCCTTCACGGTGCGCGTTGCCTATGGGCTACGCGTGATGCGCAGTGTGCGAGAGGCGTCGCAGTTGCGTGATCTGGCTGACGTGGAGGTCACCCGATCAGGTCTCATGCGCGCCGTCTCCACCGAATTGAGTGGCTCGCTCGACAGCATTCACTTCAAGGTCGCCTCGCTCCTGGACGGCGAGGCGACCGCGCCGGTGCGGGTACAACGAGAGCGACTACTCGCGGTCGACAACGAAGTGCAGCGCATGACTCAGATCGTGAACAACTTGGTCGATCTCGGTCACCTCGAGACCGACAGCGTGAGGGTGCGCGAATCATCGGTGACGGTGGGCTCGCTCGTGACGCACGCCTTAGCGGATGTGGACACGATCGGCCACTCACTCGACATTGACGTAGCGAGTGACCTGACACCCGTGACGACCGATCCGCTGCTGGCCGAACGCGCGCTCGCGATCGTCATTATCAACGCGTGTCGCTTTTCTCCCGCGATCGCGCCCATCCGCATTACCGCCGGGCTGGCGGGCGACTTCATGGAGATTCTGGTGATCGATCAGGGCCCCGGGTTGACGGCTAGCCAGCGCGCCGTGCTCCTTGACCCGATGGCGCGGCTCAATGGTGAGCGTCCCGCGGCTCTCGGCGTCAGCGTCGTCGAGGGATTCATGGAGTTGCTCCACGGACACGTGCGATTCGACGACACGCCCGGGGGTGGCCTGACGGTGATACTGCAGTTCCCGTTGCGCGAGAACGGCGGAGTTGGCTGACGTCGCGTCAGTCGGCGAGTTCGCCCAGCGGTCGCAGTTTCGATGACCACTTTTCTTCGACGCGTCCGTACTTCCAGATCACCATCGCCCCGCCCCAGGTGAGGATGAACATCCCCACGATGATGAATCCCGCCGCGTTGATGTTGAAGTTCTCCATGAAGTGCCAAAAGCCGCCCCTCCAGTGAAGTTCATGGGGAAGCAGCCCCAGGACTTCGATGGTGCCGATGAAAAAGCAGATGGCGACCGACAGGCCCGTGATGGTGAGGTTGTAGTAGATCCGGCGAACGGGATTGAGGAACGCCCAGCCGTAGGCCATGTTCATGAAGCAGCCGTCCAGCGTGTCGAGCAGTGACATGCCGGCCGTAAAGAGGATGGGCAGACACATGATCGAGTACCAGGGCAGAGCCTTGGAGGCGAGGAGTGCCGTCGTGGCGAGGAGCGCGACTTCTGTTGCGGTGTCGAAGCCCAGCCCGAAGACGACCCCCACGGGGTACATCTGCCACTCCTTGGTGATCGAACGCATCCACTTGCCAAAGAAGCGGAACATCAGTCCGCGGTTGTTGAGCTGGCGCTCGAGTTCCGCTTCGTCGTACGAACCGTCGCGCATGGAGCGAAAGACCTTCAGGATGCCCATGAGGATCACGATGTTCAGTAGGGCGATGAGGTACAAAAAGGTCGCTGAGATGATGGTGCCAAAGACTCCGCCAAACTGCTCGAGGCCCGAGCCGTTGTTGGAGACTGCTCCATAGACCGCCTTCTCGGCGATGACGAGGCCCAGGCCGATGGCGACCACGATGGTGGAGTGTCCGAGGGAAAAGAAGTAGCCCACGCTGAGGGGCCGTCGTGCGCCGGGTACTCCTTGGCGGTCGGCCATCAGTTTTCGCGTGGTGTTGTCGATGGCCGAGATGTGATCGGCGTCAAAGGCGTGTCGCGCACCCAACGTGTAGGCGAGGATGCTCACCCCGAATCCGAGACCCTTGTAGTGACCGGGCACGATGAAGGCGATGAAGATACCGAATCCGAGTGCGTGCAACAAGATGATGGAGCCGAACATCCACTGCGCGCGACGCCACTCGGCGGGAGAGAGCGAACTACGAAGTCGTTGACGTCGGGTGGGGGGATCCTGGAGCGTGGTCATTTATTCCGCGATAGCTGCATCAACTCGTCGAAAATGTCGTAACACGGTCGCCCCCGATCGCTGTAGAGATCATGACATAAACACGAACTGGACGCAAGAAGGAATAGCACGTATTTGCTGACTAAGGTGAGGCCGTGGTCCATACACACGACACCCACGATGTGACGGTCGATAGTGACCCCGTCGAAGATGTTCTGGAGCTACTGAGAGAAAAGGGCGGTCGCGTCACGACCTCGCGACGAGTCCTACTGCGCTGTCTCTTCGAATCGGGCCCTCATCACACTGCTGAGGAACTCGCCGAAGAGGTGCAGAGGATCGCTCCCGACGTCCACCTGTCCACGATCTACCGCAACCTTGATGAACTCGAGCGTCTCGGCGTCATCATTCACGCACACCTCGGTCACGGTCCCGCCACCTACCATCTCGCCACCGAGACGCACGGCCACCTGGTCTGCGAGGTGTGCGACGGAGAGATGGAAGCCCCCGAAGAGTTCTTTCACGACCTCTCGACGGCGGCGAAGAAGAAGTATGGGTTCGTGGTCGATCCACGGCACTTTGCCGTGCTGGGTCGATGCGCAGTGTGCGCCGGCGAAGTGACAACTCCCTAACGTCCTCTGTCGAGTTCGGCGACGAGGCGTTTGGATGCAACGCAGCGGTACGCGTCTTCAAGGAGTTCTTCCAGTACCTCGAAGTCGACCGTTCCATCGAGGCGCACTCCGAGCCATCCTCGAGATCCCACGTACGGCGGGTAAAAGTACCGGTCGGGATCGCTCGCGATGAGGGCGCCCTGGGCTCCTTCGGGTGCCGCGCACCACAGGTGGGCGAAGGTGTGGTCGTGATGTCCGTCCATCCAGAGAATCGCGAACTGTGGACCTGCGAAAAACGCCGGGGAGCCGTGGCTGAGCTTTTCGGTTGCCCCGGGAAACGCCCGACACGTTGCGCGTAACTGAGACTCGAGACCAGACCCCACGATGTCACGCTAATGGAGCGGGTTCACGCCGGAGACCTGAAGCAACTCTCATAATGGTGATGTCCTCTGTTGGGATTGGATCATCAGTTGACGCTCTATCTATTAGTGGCCATCTGCGTTCTCTCCAAGTACGAGTCACGCGGTCTGCTCGACTTGAAGCGGTTGTGAAGCCGGCGGTTATGAAGCGTCTGGTCCTGTAGGGTTCGCGTTGTCGTGCTCTGATGAATTGTGCATCGAAGTAAAACGTTTTGGCGCAAAACGGTGGTCACTACCCGTCGTGGGGCTTAACAGGGCGATCTTCGTCCGCGTGAGAGGAGGTGGCGATGGGTAGCAGCTTCCGAGAGTTCTTCGTCGTCGTTGCAGAGTCGGCGGGGACGCTCATTGGTTTGTTGTTCGTCGCGGTGACGGTTGTTCGGGGTCGGAGCAAGGAAAAGTCACAGGAGATCGGCGAGTTCCGGGCCGCCGCTTCGCTCCTCGCCTTCACCAACGCCCTCGTCGTTTCGCTTTATGGCCTAGTCCCAGGTAACGGCGTCGGGTACCCGGCTTTCATCATGGGCGTAATCGGTATTCTTTTTGCCGCGGCGGGAATCCGCACGACGTTCACGCAACCTGTCCACCAACAGCGGCGCTGGCACCAGGTGCTCCTGATTTCCGGCCTCCTGGTCGTTTTCGGATTCCAGATCGTCTATGGGTTGCGACTGATCCACAGTCCGTCGGCTCGCGGCCCGCTCGAGATCGTGGGCGACGTACTTATCGCCTCTCTGCTCATCGGCATTGGCCGAGCCTGGGAGTTGGTCGGCACCTGGAACGCGGGGATGTTCGCGTCAATTCGATACCTCTTTGGGCGAGGTGCTCCACCCTCATAAATGTTTCTGCGATGAGAACACGACAGGGTAGATTCTCGTCTGGGGGTCACATGGACAATACGGCAACAGGCGACGTCGTTACGAGCGCGCCATCACGCCAGAAAATTCAAGTCGTACCGTTGGCAGCGCTGCCCGTTGTTGGCGCCGCTGTGTTGTTCGTCGCCCTCTCGATCGGCTTCAACTGGCAATGGGGCTTGATGTTCAATCACGTTGTGGGCGGCGGATTGTGGACGGGTATCGACCTTTTCGTCGGACTCGTCATTGGTCCGATCCTCGGTCGCCTTTCCATACCGGCTCGCGCTGAGTTCTCTGCTCGCTTCATGCCGAAGATGGTCGTCATTATGCCAACCGTCGTCATGATGACCCTCGCCACGGGCTTTCAGGTTGCTCGAAACGCCGGGAATCTTGCGGCATCCAGCCCCAATCATGCGTTGCTCATCGTCTCATTCTGCGTAGTGGGCATCATGGCGGTCATCGCACTAGGTGTACTTGAGCCAGCGAACATCGCAGTCCTGTACGAAATGAATAAAACCGCCCCGAGTGGCGAGCGAATTGGACGACTCATGAAGCGGTTCATCTATACCGCGGGCGTCACCGGCGTGATGCAAGTCGCGACGCTCATCATCATGACCCGATTGGCCTCTCGATGAGTGCGACGATGCCCCCCAGCCATTCTCTCGACGCGGATCGCCCATATCCGCCCATCGGTTGGTTGTCTTCGGGCGCGCTCGCGTGTGTCGTGGTGGGAGGCATCATTCTCGCCTCGTACGCGCCGCGTATCGCGCCACTGCCGCTCGCGACCGCACTTCTCTGCGTTGCGGCCGTTTTGCTGGCGACGGCTGGCGTACTGCTTGCCCGCCTTCGCGCGTTTTCGTGGAAGACATTTGGGAACGTCTTTAAGTGGGCATTGCTCGCCTACGTCGTTACCTCAGGGATGATCGAATTCGCCTTTGTCCGCGATCACACGCGAGGAGCGTCACTCATTGTCGTGACGCTGATGCTCGTGATCTTCGCACTGAGTGTCCCAACGACGATTGCCTTTACCGTTGCGCGCTTCGCCGATCTCGACTAAGTAGCGTCACCTAACGGAGCCAGGTGCCGACGTCGGTGTCTAGTTGGTAGACGGCGGTGAATCGCCCATCGGCGAAGTCAATGAGCAAGTGGTAACGTACGCGAACCTCAGGTCGCCCTAGGTTTCGGATTCTCGGGACTAATTGACGTGAGTCAATCGGAACGATCCGCGAACCAAGGAGCCTTATCATGCTCGTCAAGAGCCGTGCCGTTATCGCCATGATGTTTACGGCGCTTGTGCCACTCGGAGCTACCGCAGTTCAGGCTTCTGCGGCGCCTCAATCGAGAGCGACACCACTCGTTGCCGCCTGCGCACAGTGGAACGTCGCGGGAACGTGGACCTCAGCCCAATCGAACAATTACCACGTAACGTTTCACGTCGTGCAACATGGCACCAAAATCTCGGGAAAATCCGTCAACCCGTCGGGCGAAGCCGCATCACTCGGCTACACGACTGGTACATTCACGGGGACGGTGAAAGGTGACCACTTCAATCTCGTCACGCATTGGACGAAGTCGACGGTCACCGGCGTCCTCAATATTGGGAACTACTACGGCACAGTGTCGGCCCGCCACATCGCGGGCTTGGGCCGAAATCTCACGGTCGGAATCAGCCACCAGACTGTGACATGGCTCGCCACCGGCAGAGCCCGCTGCGTGACGCCCTAATCGCTTCACACGGGCGGAATTGCAGGTCGGTCACTTCACGCTCAATCCGGGTCATGTCGAAAGACGTGGCGAGATGTCACGCGCCCAAGATTGAGTCGCGTTTGGAGTCGCGCGACCCAGCTGGCGGACGGGCTCTATACGACGTTAAGTAGCTTGAGGATGATGACGACGATAAGGCAGAGCACGGCCAACCTGATAAGGGTCTTGAGTTTGATCCTCTTTCTACGTCCGAATCTCATTGGCCCCTTCGCTGTTCCATCTGACGCTGGCTCTCACTGATTTCGAGATCCGGCTTTGATGGACTTTTAGCACCGCGCCTCGCCATCAGATCGTCTCTTTCGCGAACCTTACTCTCGGTCCTTGGCGACCGCTCAAACTCGGACGTGGAAGAGATCTAAATCACCGTTCGCGGGTGTGCAACGATTTGACCGTGACGTCTCGACCCTTTCAAAGCCACTGGCATAAGCACCCCGGTGTTCGCTCGGGCGAAGACCTCTCTCGAGGCGAACGCGCGGCGGACCGGATGCGCAACATCATGGGCTCGTGGGGCTTTGTTTTCGGATTCTTCGCGGTGATGATTCTTTGGGCAGTCGTCAACACGTTCTTCTTTGAACACGTACTGCACCACAAGGCGTTCGACCCGTACCCGTATATCTTGCTCAACCTGTTCTTGTCGATGATGGCCGGCGTACAGGCGGCGGCGCTACTTATCGCCGCGAAGCGAGCGGACTCCATCTCGTCTGAAGTCGCGTTGCACACCTTCACCAACACGGACGACATCAAGAAGTTGATACAGGAGAACACGGAACTGACCGAAGCGGTGAAAAAGGCAACGGACTTACTCGACGAGATTCACCTGCACGTCGCTAACATCGGCAAAGCGATGGGTGCTGATTCGGGCAACTTCCCCTCGGAGGCGGCGGCTACGTCCGACGAGCCCTAAGTCGCGGAGACGAGGGGTCATACTTGAGGTTAGATAGGAAGCAGTTCCGAGTCACGGCGTCCACGGGCGGCCGGAAATCCTTGCCCTGGCCATTTGGAATCCTGGATATCAGTGCCGAAGCATTGACCCTTCACTCTTTGTTTCTTTCTTGGTGGGTGAAAAATCGTGCGTTTGAGTTCGATGACGTGAAGTCGATATCTGTCGTCAAAAAGTTCGGAACAACAAGGGTTGCCGTGCTTATGAATGATGGTTCGCAACTGAGGGCGGAATTTCAATCAACCAAGAAGACAGTTATTCGAGCGTTCGAAGATTTTGGGTACCGAATCACCAGCGAATAGAGGAACCGAAGCAACTCAACTCACGAGATGCGACTCGAAGCCCGTCGCGCTAGACATGCGAGGCTACGTTTCCACCCGTACCAGTCGAGCGGGAGTCAAGGGCATCGTGAGATAGCTCTTTTCACTTCCGTCACCGTCGGGTCGCCGTTCATGGACGGGAAGGTCGACTTTGACGAGGTAGTCGCCCGGGGCAAGGGCTATCGCCTCGCTGTCCCTGGAAGTGGTTGTGCCAAACACGAACCGGACAGAGGTTTCCTCGCCTGGTTTCAGACGAATTGGAAGACCGGTCGCCAGCATCGGACCCGGGTTGCCTGCAACAATTTCTTTCGTAGACGGATCCAGGACTTTCGCAACGAAGGGCCGATCGGTATCGAACTCAATCAGGTCACCTTCCGCATTCCTCAGAAGGACATGACCGCGCCCGGTAGACCCGGCGACAACTGTTTGATCCGTCAGTTCTACCGAGGCTTCCAGACCGGGAAAGTCCGGCCACCGGTCTCGTAAGGACTCCAGCGAGGGCACTGGTCAAACCATATGTTCAAACTGTGACCGGTAACTACCCGAGCCAGTCACAAACACTCGAGGTGTTCGATCTGCGTTCGGGATCTCAGTCCTGCTCTTCGCACAGGCAGGTCGGATGACCGGCCGGATGGGACGAACTAGAGACCAATTCGCGCGAGGTAGCCGACCCCCATGACGGCTGCTTCACAACCCACGAGCTTTAACGCTGCGACGTCGGCATCGTCACGCACACCTCCGGCGGCCACTACGAGAAGGTTGCTGCGACACGCCTCGGCATAGAGGTCGAGGTCCGGTCCACGCATGGTCCCGTCGCGCTCAATGGCTGTGACATGAACACGCGTCACGCCTGAGTCCGAACATCGGGCCAGTGCCTCGTTGAAGGTGAGATCTACACTCGCGCGCCAGCCCCGCACCGCGATCTGACCATCGCGTACGTCGAGGGCCGCTACGAGCTGATCGCCGAGCGCGCCGACGAACGCGTCGAGCGCCTCATCGCTACTCCACAGCGCCGTGCCCACGATCACCCGCTGCGCGCCCGATTCCAGAGCGTCGCGGGCAGTCTGTAAGGTTCGAATTCCCCCCGAGACCTGCAGGGGAATCCCGCGGGCCGATCGCCGGCACCGCTCGATCACGTCCGTCCGTAGTGCTCCATCGCGCGCACCTTGGAGATCCACCACGTGGATGAGCGGGGGACCGGTCCCCACGATTCGCTCCATGAACTCTTCGAGCGGTTGACGAAAGAGGACACGGTCGTAGTCGCCTTGCTCCAGGCGCACGGCGTCGTCGCCAAGAACGTCAAGGGCGGGGATGAGTTGCATAGTAGCGAGTTAGCATATTAGCATGCAAGCATGACCAGTGGAAAAGTAATTCCTGCTGACGCGAGTCCTGAGACCGCGTCGCGCTTCGACGAACTCGTCGAAGCCATGGCTCACCTGCGTGACCCCGACGTCGTGCGGGCGTTCCTGCGCGATCTGTGTACGACCACCGAGCTCGACGCCATGGGACAGCGCCTTCAGGTGGCTCGACTGGTGGACGAGGGCGTTTCCTATCAAGAGATCTCGCGGCGCACCGGCGCCTCCACCGCCACGATTACACGGGTGGCGCAGTGGCTCCACCACGGTGAAGGCGGCTACCGCGCCGTCCTGAAGAAAGGACGACGATGACCCGTCGCTTGACCATGGCCCTGCCATCCAAGGGGCGTCTACGCGAGCCCTCGTGGATACTGCTGGAGGCCAGTGGCGTCTCCCCGCAAGAGGCGGGCGAGCGAATGCTCCAGGCCCACTGTCGCAACGCCGATATCGACCTACTCTTCGTGCGCGCCGACGACGTGCCCGAATACGTCCAAGACGGCGTCGTGGACTGCGGCATCACGGGACTCGACCTCATCAACGAACGTGAGTGCAACGTCGACGTTCTCCTGCGGTTGGGCTTCGGTGCCTGTTCACTTCAAGCGGCCGTCTCCAATGAGGACGCCGCCCGTCAGATTGAGGACCTGGAAGGCCGACGGATCGCCACGTCGCACCCACGGATCGCCGCCAAGGCGCTGGCCGATCGAGGCGTGAGCGCCGAGATCGTGACGGTCGCGGGTTCGGTGGAGATCTCGCCGCGACTCGGACTGGCCGACGCCATCATTGACCTCGTCTCGACCGGCAGCACTCTGCGCACGAATGGCCTGCGCTCCATCGGTGTTCTCTTCGAGTCCGAGGCGGTGCTGATCGGACAGGTGAACGCCAGGGACTCCGAGGCTCGCCGCACACTCACGACGGTGCTCGGTTCGGTGATCAACGCGCGCGCCAACAGGTACCTGCTGTGCAACGTACCCAAGAGCCGACTCGATGAAGTCACCGCCGTTCTTCCCACCGCGGGTTCACCCACCGTGATGGACCTCGCGACACCCGGCGTCGTCGCGGTTCACGCCCTGGTGCCGGCCGCCGATATCTGGTCGCTCTTGCCCAAACTCGAGCGGGCCGGGGCCAGTTCGATCCTGACTCTGCCAGTCGAGAGGATGGTTCCATGAGCGCGCCGGCCACGACCGAGCGCACCGTCACGATCGAAGAGATTGTGAGCTCGGTTCGCGAACGCGGCGACGACGCGTTGGTCGAGTGGTCGAAACTCTTCGACGCCACGACATCAGACAAGCCCGAACGGGCCGTCGCGTACGGGGACATCCCCACCGCGGCCGTTCTGGCCGCGGCCCAGAACGTGCGCACGTGGCACGCCGCTCAGCGTCCCGCCGATCTGATGATGGAGATCTCGCCGGGTGTCAATCTCGAGCGACGGTGGACGCCGTTGCGCTCGGTCGGAATCTACGTGCCCAAAGGTCTGGTCTCCTCGCTGATTATGAGCGCAGTGCCCGCTCAGGTCGCAGGAGTCGAGCGCATCGTGGTGTGCACGCCGCCCAACGGTTCGGCCGCCGTCGCGGCGACCGCGGCGCTGTTGGGTATCGACGAGGTGTGGGCGATTGGCGGCGCGCAGGCGATCGCCGCCATGGCGTACGGCACCGAATCCATCGCCCCCGTCGACAAGATCTTCGGTCCCGGGAGCGCGGCGGTGAACGCTGCCAAGCTCATCGTCAGTTCGGAGGTCGCCATCGACCTTCCCGCCGGTCCGAGCGAGATTGTGGTCGTGGCCGATGATGGCGTCGACGAGGAGGTCATCGCTCAGGAGATCGCCGCCCAGATGGAGCACGGTCCCGACTCGAGGGGCTTTGTCGTGCGCGTGGGGAGTGACCTCGAAGCCGCGCTCGCCGAAGTCGAAGGATACGCCGCGGAGCACGTGTTCTTGCTCGGGGAGCGCGCGGAGTCGCTGGCTCCACGAATCCGCAACGCCGGGGCGGTATTCGTTGGTCTGTATTCGCCGGTGCCCGCGGGCGACTACGCCACCGGTGGGAATCACGTCCTTCCCACCGGTGGTTGGGCGAAGTCGACCGGCGGCCTGGGCTTGGAAGCGTTCATGAAGACCGTCACCGTACAGCGCGTTACCAAGGAGGGACTGGAGCGACTGGCGCCCACGATCGAGGCACTGGCCGAACTCGAGGGCATGAGCGCTCACAAGGCCACGGCCCGCCGATGAAGCCCGCAGCGCTCGAGGCCTATCAGTGGCCGCCTTCGACCGAAGCGATCGCGAGCCGCGTAGGCATCGACCCACGCTCAATCGTGCGATTTGATGGCAACGTCGCGGCCGCACCTCCACCGAGCGCGCGTCCGGCCGCCTTGGCTCGGGCCCTGGCCGCGGTGAACGAATATGACCGCGGACGCTATCTGCCTCTGCGCGAGGCGATTGCCAAATACCACGGCCTCGGGGTCGAGAACGTGGCGCTCGGGGCGGGCAGTGACGAGTTCATCGTGTTGCTCGCGCACATGTTCGCTGCCGGTGGCTCCATCGCGACTGTGCCCGCCTACTCCTATTCGATGTACCGCTTTGCCGCGATTATGGCGGGGGCCAGCGTGGTGGATGATCCTGCCTCCGCCGACCTCGTCTACGTGTGTCGACCGAACAATCCGACCGGCGAACTGTGCGAGATTCCCGATGTTCCTGGGCAACTCGTCGTCGATGAGGCGTACGCGCAGTACTCCGGGGTGGACGCACTGGATCGGCTCGATGATGGCGTCATCATTCTGCGCACGTTCTCCAAGGCCTTCGGGCTCGCGGGGGCGCGCGTGGGCTACGCCCTCGCCACAGCGGATCTCATCGAGGCGATCACCTCGCGGCAGGCGCCGTTGTCCGTGTCGTCCCTATCAGCCGCCCTGGCGCTCGCCGCGATCTCCTCTCCTCTCGAGATCACGAGCGCGCTCGAAGAACGCGATCGCCTGTCGGGCGAACTGGAGACACTGGGCCTCGCGCCCTTGCGCTCCTACACCAACTTCTTGTTCATTCCGATGGACGACCCCGAGAAGCTCGTTGATCAATTGTTGAACTACGGGGCCGTGGTGCGGGCCTACCCCGGCGGTCTTCGCGTGAGCGTGCGCGACCAGATCGACAATGACTTCCTGCTCGACGCTCTGCGCGCGGTTCTCCTCGATGCCCCGATGCCCCAGCAGTATCTGCGCTACGAGCGCAACACCGCCGAGACGCTACTGAGCATTCGTCTTCGCGTACCCGGCGAGGGTCGGGTCTACGTCAACACCAGTTCGGGATTCTATGACCACATGCTCCAACAGCTCGCCTTCCACGCGGGTCTCGATTTGCGTCTTGAAGGCGTGGGTGATCTCGAGACGGGTGATCACCACACGGTCGAAGACATGATGCGCGCCTTCGGCGAAGCGCTGGACCAGGCGCTGGGAGATCGCAAGGGCCTCACGCGCTACGGCGAGGCTCGGGTCCCCATGGACGAAGCGCTAGCCCACGCGGTGGTTGACCTCTCGGGGCGAGCGACGGCCAAGATTTCCATCGACCCCGACGAGGGAATGGTGACCCACGCGTTCGAGTCTCTCGTCCAGACCGCGCGCATCACGTTGCACGTCACGTCCGAGGGGCAGAACGCCCACCACGTCGCCGAAGGCGCCTTTAAGGCGGTCGGTCGGGCCCTGGCACAAGCCCTCACGACGAACGGTGCGCTCGTGCGATCGACCAAGGGTTCGCTGTGAGCGCGGTCGTGGTTGTTGACTACGGCGCGGGCAACACGCGCTCGGTCTGTGCGGCGCTCACTCACGTCGAGCGCGAGAGCGTGGTGAC
This sequence comes from Acidimicrobiales bacterium, assembly GCA_049801955.1. GTDB lineage: Bacteria > Actinomycetota > Acidimicrobiia > Acidimicrobiales > RAAP-2 > RAAP-2. The sequence continues at coordinate 39,836 of JBARLO010000051.1, read as the reverse complement.
GAGCGATCCCGACGCCATTCGGAGTGCGCAGAACGTGATCTTGCCCGGCGTGGGCGCGGCCAAGAGTGCCATGTCGCACCTCAACGACACCGGGGCAGCGGACGCATTGCGACGGCGCTTCGAGGACGAGTTGCCGATACTGGGCATCTGTCTGGGCATGCAGTTGGCGGTCGAGCGCAGCGAAGAGGGCGGCGGGGTTGAAGGACTCGGTCTCTTAGAGGGGGACGTGGTGCTGCTGCGCGAGGGTCGCGTCCCGCGGCTCGGTTGGTCCGTCGTGAGACCGTGGGGCGACGCCTTCTACTTTGCCCACTCCTACGCCGTGCGCTCGCCCCGTGAGGTGGCACGGGTGGGCGACGTGACGGTAGCGGTGCGGCGAAACTCGTTCTTCGGCGTACAGTTTCACCCTGAAAAAAGCGGCCCGGCCGGTCTGGAGTTCCTCGATCAGTGCCTCTCCCTCGTCTAATCCCTTGCCTCGACGTCGCGCAGGGTCGCGTCGTGAAGGGCGTGAGTTTCGTCGATCTTCGTGACGTCGGCGATCCCGTCGAACTGGCGAGTTACTACAGCCGCGGGGGAGCCGATGAATTGGTCTTCCTCGATATCGCGGCAACGCCTGACGAGACCTCGACCATGACCAGCGTCGTGGAGCGTGTCGCCGACGTCGTCGAGATTCCCTTCACCGTGGGCGGTGGCGTGCGTTCGGTCGAGGACGCGTCGCGGCTCATCGAGTCAGGGGCGGACCGAGTGTCTCTCAATTCAGCCGCCCTCGCGAACCCGCGTCTCATCAGTGACATCGCTGATCGCTTCGGATCACAGGCCGTCGTCGTCGCCATTGACGCCGGTGATCGCGTGGTCTACACGCACGGCGCTCGGATCGCGACGGAGATCGAGACGATCTCCTGGGCGGTGGAGGCCTGTGCGCGAGGCGCGGGAGAGATCCTTCTCACTTCGATTGCTCACGACGGGCATCGCAGCGGTTTCAACCTAGAACTCACGTCGGCGGTGCGCGCCGCGGTAAGCGTGCCGGTTATCGCTTCGGGGGGCGCGGGGTGCGCCCAGCACGTAGCGGACGCCCTGCGGGTGACCGACGCCGCACTGGTCGCCTCGATCGTCCACGAGAATCCCGAGGGGATTGTCGGACTGCGTCGTGAGATCGAAGAGTTGGGCGTGGCGTTGCGACCCCTGAAGGAGTACCGATGAGTGAGGATCTGCGCGCGGCCATTATCCAGGATGAAACGACCGGGCGAGTGTTGATGCTCGGGTGGATGGACGGCGAGGCGTTCGCTCTCACGAAGTCAACGGGCTTGGTGCACTTCTTCTCGCGTTCGCGCCAGCGCCTCTGGCAGAAGGGCGAAACCTCGGGCCACGTCTTTCACGTGACGAACGTTGAACTCGACTGTGACGAGGACGCCGTTCTCGTGAGCGTGCACGCCGAGGGTCCCGCGTGTCACGACGGCTCCACCTCGTGCTTTACCCCGTGGCTCTGGCGCAAGATTCTTCGGCGCGAGGCTGAAGCCTCACCGGACTCCTACGTTCACTCCCAACTGTCGGGGGGAGTCGCGATCAATGCGCGCAAGGTCGGTGAAGAGGCTGTCGAGTTGGCCGTGGCCGCCCTCAGCGAAGACGACGAGCGAGTCGTGAGCGAGGCCGCCGACTTGTGGTTTCACACCCTGTTGCTGTTGCGCAGTCGCGGACTCGATCCGGCCGCGGTCGACGATGAGTTGCGCCGCCGCGACCGGAACTAGGCGGCCGGCAGTTCGTAGGCGGTCATTGAGAGCGATCCCATCTCGTAGCCGTCGATGATGGTGGTGGTCGGCGTGTTCGCGGCGGCCGACAGACCGGCGAGGTAGGCGAGGGGCAAGAAGTGGTCAGGGGTCGGAACGGCGATGCCGTAGTCGCCGTGTGCGCTCGCGGTGCCCAGGTCGTTGGCGTCGTGGGTCATGATCTCGCGCACGTCATCGTCGAACCGGTGGGCCCAGTCCGTGCCTTGGTTGGGCGAGTGCCAGTCGATCAAGCGCAGATTGTGGACCACGTTGCCGCTGCCGATGATGAGAACGCCCTCGGCGCGCAGTCCGTGCAGCTTCGCGCCCAAATTGAAGTGATAATCAAAGGGTAGATCTGCGTTGATGGACAGTTGGACGACGGGCACGTCCGCGTTGGGGTACATGTGGCTCAAAACCGACCAGGTGCCGTGATCGATGCCCCAGCTGTCGGTGTCGAGTCCCACGTAGGTTGGCTCGACGACGTCGATAATGCGCTGAGCCAGCTCCGGATCGCCGGGAGCCGGGTACTGGACGTCGAACAGTGCCTGGGGAAAGCCGTAAAAGTCGTGGATCGTACGAGGCAGTTGCATAGCCGTCACGGCGGTGATGTTGACGTACCAGTGCGCCGAAACGACGAGTATCGCCCGCGGCTTGGGCGTGGAGGAAGCGAAGGTCGACCATGACTCGGTGTAGCGATTCGTTTCAATCGCGTTCATCGGGCTGCCGTGTCCAATGAACGCGGCGGGCATCAAGGTCGACATGAGATCATCATGGTAGCGGCGGGTGCGGCGGGAACTACCGGCGCGCAGTTACCTACTCACCCGCGAGGCGAGGGACATCGGACAGGGCACTTTCGATGCGCATCATGATCGTCTCCAGGGGAAGTTCTGCATCCACGCGAATGCCCCGCTCGTCGTCTTGGAGTGGCTCGAGAGCGGCGAACTGGGACTCAAGAAGCGACGGCGGCATGAAATCGTGGTGTCGACTGACCATGCGAGACCGAATCAGATCGATCGGTCCATCGAGGTCGACGAAGAAGGCCGTGGGCACGTAGGTGCGCAAGACGTCGCGATACGAACGCTTGAGAGCCGAGCACGCAGTCACGCTGGAGAGTCCGCGCTGCGCCTCGGTACCAAGAAGAACACCGATCGCGTGCAGCCACGGCAGGCGGTCCTCGTCGTCGAGCGGAATGCCCGCGGTCATCTTTTCAATGTCACTCGCCGAGTGCAGGTCGTCCGATTCGATGTACAGATCACCCCACGAATCGGCCATGCGGCGTGCGACGGTGGTCTTGCCCGAACCCGACACGCCCATCACAATCACGCATCGCGGAGAAGACGCGGAGTTCACGCGCTACATCATAGAAGTGGTGCATGCGGTTTCGCGGAGCGTTGCGGACGTGTCGGGGCGTCACTATGGTGGCCAAGCGACCAAGAATGGAGACCAGCGGTCGCGAGTCGAGAGGAGACATTGTGTCGAGAGATCCCTATGCCGAACTTCCATCGGTGGCGTCATTCGCTGTCACGTCGGTCGACATCCGCGACGGAGAACCGTTGGCGATGGCCCAGGTGAGCGGCATCATGGGTGCCGGCGGCAAAGACGTCTCACCCGAGCTTTCGTGGAGCGGCTTTCCGCCGGACACGAAGAGCTTTGCCGTGACCGTCTATGACCCCGATGCGCCGACGGCGTCGGGATTCTGGCACTGGTCGGTCGTCAACATTCCCGTGACCACGACGTCCTTGCCGTCGGGAGCGGGCGACGATGCGGGTAGCGGCCTGCCCGCGGGGAGCGTACAACACCTCAACGACGCCAGCGTCAAGCGGTACATCGGCGCCGCGCCGCCGGCCGGTCACGGCGTTCACCACTACTACGTCGTCGTGCACGCCCTCGACGTGGATTCGTTGGACCTGCCGGAAAACGCGACGCCCGCGTACGTGGGCTTCAACCTGTTTGCTCACGCCCTGGGCCGCGCCGTCATCGTGGGGACCTACGAGCAGCACTGATGGCGCTCGCCTCTCAGAGCGAGGTGACCAGTTTGTACTGACGGTTCTCGGGTGTGTGGGTTCGTCCTACGACCCCGATCTGCGACAGCCGTGTTCGGGCTACCTGCTCGAATCGGGCGCGACGTCCGTGATACTCGACTGCGGATTCGGTACGTTTGCTTCGTTTCAAGAACTCGCTCGCGAAAGTGAGGTGCGCGCCATCGTGCTCAGTCACGCGCACCGTGACCACTATGGCGACCTGGGTGACTACCTGGCCTGGGCGTCGGCGACGAGTCGAAGGATTGTGGTGGTCGCGTCCGCCGATACCTTTGGCCTACTGGCTAACAGCATTGACATCGAGCGCGTAGAGCGCGTGGTCGTCAACGACGACAGTCGTGTCTGGCTGGATCCCTTTTCGCTGGAGTTCTCATCGACAACCCATCAGATACCGACGCTCGGCGTTCGCGTATCGCTCGATGAGCGCCACGTGGTCTATGGCGCGGACACGGGACCGGGGTGGCGGGTCCCGATCTCGTGGCGACGAGCCGATCTCGCGCTCCTCGAATGTACGTACGCGCGCCGCAACGAGACAACTTGGCCGTTTCACCTCTCGAGCGGGGACGTCGCTGAACTCGCCCGGGAGATTGACGCGACCACCACACTGATTACTCACGTGCCACCGCACCACGACGCGACGGAACATCTGAGACTGGCGCAACGTGCTGCTCCGAGTGCTCTGTTCGTACTAGCCGAACTCGGCCAGCGCATCGTGATCACGCCTGGCGAGCTCTACGAATAGTGCGGTGGGCGTTCGTGCTGGTCACGGCGTAGGCGCGACAGTTCGGCCTTCAACCGTTCCACTTCGTCGCTGAGTGAGCGAACTAAGGCCTCGAGATCTTCGACTCGGTCGCCTTCCGTCATTACTTAAGACTTGCACAGCCGCGTGATCGCGAAACTCCGCGTTCCACTGCGTCTCTGGTTATCGTGAGTGCGAGCCGCGCAGTGACGCGCGGCCATTGGGGGGTGGACATGCCGGTAGATGAACATGTGGCGAAGGACCACGAGCGACTGCACGCGCTCGGGTATCGCCAAGAACTGAACCGAGTACTGGGGCTCTTCGACAACTTCTCGGTCGCTTTTGCCTACCTCAGCCCGGTGGTCGGTATCTATTCGATCTTCGTGATCGGAGCGGGCGCGGGTGGCCCGGCCTACATTTGGACGATTCCGGTCGTCGTCTTGTTCATGACGCTCGTCGCGTTGGTCTTTGGTCAGTTGGCCAGCGAGTATCCGCTCTCCGGTGCGCTCTACCAGTACGGCAAGTTCAATATCGGGGCGCGATATGGGTGGTTCGTGGGCTGGATCTACGGCTTCGCGCTGCTGGCGACCGTGGCTTCCGTGGACTCGGGCATCGTGAGTTACGTCACCGACCTCATGAACATCTGGTTCAAGACCCACTTGAATCCCGCCAACCACGTCACGATCTTCTGTGTCGTGGCGATCGTCATCCTTCTCTCGGCGATCATGAACTCGGTCGGTGCCAAGATTCTCGGTCGCGTGGCGCGCTATGGCGTCTACGTCGAGACGATCGGCACGTTCGGCGTCTTCATCGCCCTTGCTATTAAGGGCTTTCACCACGGCCTGGGCTTTCTCACGACGACCCAGGGCGTGCAGTACGTGAAGACCAACCCGTTCGGCGTGAACTTCGGCGGCCACTGGCTCACCGGCGCGGCGCTCGTCGCAATTCTCGCCAACGTCTACATCTTCTACGGGTTTGAGTCAGCCGGCGACATCGCCGAAGAGACCAAGGACCCGGGCCGCCAGGTCCCGCGCGCGATGCGCAACGCCATTCTCTACGGTGGCGTCGCGTCCTTCGTACTGGTGCTCGGACTATTGCTCGCGATTCCCAAGACCGGATTCGACTCGGTCGTGACTGGAGGCATCCCGGTCATCCTGGCCCAGCTACCTAGCTGGCTGCAGGACTTCTTCTTGGTGATGGTGATCATCGCGTTCTTCAGTTGCGGCACGGCAGTCATGGGAGCGGGATCTCGCGTCACGTTCGCATTGGCGAGAGACGGCGCGATCCCCGGAGCGAGAGTTCTCCGTAAGGTCACGCCGCATCGCCGCACGCCGAGGAACGCCATCGTTGTGGCAACGGTCATACCGTTCCTCTTCTTGCTCCTCGTGCTCGTCAACCCATCCAAGCCGGTGCACGTGCTGTGGTTCTACTATCCGGCCAACGTGAACGCCCTCTTTGCGCTAGTGTCCTTCGCGACCTCGGGCATCTACCTGTCATTCTTCTTGACGGTGCTCGGCTCGTTCGTCGCCGAGCGCCGCGGCTGGAAGCCCAGTGGGCAGTTCACGCTGGGCCGCTGGAGTACGCCCGTGACCGTGATCGGCGGGGCCTACCTCTTGGTCATGCTGCTCGACATCGTGTGGCCCAGTTCGCTCTCCAGTGGACGTGGCGTGCTCTTTAACTACGGCTGGATCACGTTGCTCGTGATGTTCCTCATCGTGGTGATTGGCGCGGTCTACGAGGCGATCGCGCGCCCCGATAAGAAGTCAGTCGATCAGTCGGCGGGGATCGCCGAGACCGCCGATGTGACGGCGTCGGGCGGTCCCAGCGCGAATTAGTCCTACGGCCATCGTCTCGGCCGAACGCCAGTGCGTGTTCGGCCGAGACGATGGTGTCGTGCGCCAGCCATCTCCTGAGGATTCGCGCCCATTTGTAGTGTGGTGAAGATTCAACGGGAGAAGGTTTTTCGTGCCGTACTGCCAGGTCTGTGGGGTCGAGCAAACCGGGGGCGCTAACTTTTGCTCCTCGTGTGGGACGCGCCGCGCGGATGCGGTGAGTTGTGCGTCGTGCGGAGCACTGTCGGTGCCCGGTCAGACGTTCTGTGGTTCGTGTGGAACGCTAAGCCCTCGGGCGGGTGACGCCGGAGCCGCCCGGGTGACGTCCCGTCGTGGCGCGAGCGGCCGCGCCAGCGTCGTGGCGGGGGAGTACATCGCCGGGTTCTGGTGGCGCGTTCTTAGCTTCGTCATTGACTCCTTCATCGTCAACGTGCTGATCGGCCTCCTCCAGAGTGGCGCCACCACTATCCCGACCTGGGCCCTCGCCCTCGAGTCGGTCGCGCTCAACGCGGCCTATTTCGGGCTCTGGCTTCGCTACCGAGGCTGGTCGCCGGGCATGGCGATGTGCCATATGCGCTGCACCAGTGTGGACGGACTGCCCATCACGTCGAAACAGATCTTTACCCGCACGCTGTTCTACTGCGTCTGGATACTGCTGCCGTTCTTGCATCCGCTGCGCTTCTACATCAACTCGAGCACGCACCACGTGACGATTCCCACTCAGGGTCTCTACATCTTCTTACTGCTACAGATCCCCCACTACGTCGAACTCCTGTGGGCTCTGTGGGACCGACGTCACCAAACCCTGCACGACAAGGCGGCCGGTACCATCGTCGTGCGCGAGCGTCGACTTTAGGGAAAGAGACCGCGCAGGCGGGTGGCTTCGGCGATGCGCTCCACGCCCACCACGAGCGCGGTATCGCGCAGGGCGAGATCCAGTTGCTGGTGGCGCTCCCAGATGGAGTCGAAGGCTGCGTGCATCGTCTTTTCGAGGCGCTGGTGGAAGAGCTCGGGCTCCCACATGAAGCCCTGGAGATCCTGGGCCCACTCGAAGTAGGAGGCCACCACGCCACCGGCGTTGGCCAGCACGTCGGGCACCACGGGGATGTTGCGCGCGGCGAGCACCCCGGCACCCTCACCGGTCGTGGGACCGTTGGCCGCTTCGACCATCATGGTGGCCGCCATGTTCGTGGCGACCGTTTCGGTGATCACCCCACCCAAGGCTGCGGGAATCGCGATGTCGCTCGGGATGAAGAAGAGTTCGTCGGGGTTGACCTCATACGATCCGGGGTACCCCATGATCGAACCGGACTCGGCGTAATGGTGGGCCATCTTTTCGGCGTCGATGCCCTCGGGCACGTGGACCGCGCCGTGAATGTCGGCCAAACCCACCACCTTCATGCCGCGCTCGCCGAGCAGTTTGATGAGGGGTGCGCCGACCTTGCCGTATCCCTGGATGACGACGCGCTGTTCGTAGGGGCTGCGCTCGAGCTTTTGGAGCAGCGCCATGGTGCAGATCGTCACGCCGTGCGACGTTGCGCCCGCGTGACCGAGCGTGCCGCCAATGGCGAGGGGCTTGCCCGTGACGACGCCGGGCAAGTTGTGTCCGGCCAACATCGAGACGGTGTCCATGATCCAACTCATCACCTGGGTGTCGGTGTTGATGTCGGGGGCCGGGATGTCGCGGTCCGGTCCGATCATGGGAGCGATGGAGTACGCGTAGCGACGCGTCAGTCGTTCGAGTTCACCGCGACTGAGGGCAGTCGGGTCGACCTTCACACCGCCCTTGGCGCCGCCGTAGGGGATGTTCACGACCGCGCACTTGATGGACATGTCGGCCGACAGCGCCGCGATCTCGTCGACGTTCACGCTCGGGTGAAAGCGGATGCCGCCCTTGCCCGGGCCGCGCGAGGAGTCGTGCTGGATGCGCCACCCGGTAAAGACGTGGATGTCGCCCGAGTCCATGCGCACGGGAACCGCAACTTCGAGGATCCGCTCGGGTGTGACGATGCGAGAGATCATTCCCTCGTCGAGACCGAGAATGTGACCCGCTTGTTCGATAAGAGAACTGATGCGAAGCCAAGGATTGAACTCGTCAGAGTGGGCTTCGTTAGGACGCGTGACCACGTGTCACCAACCTTTGTGATTTTCGAAAGCGCCGTTGCTTTCGCTTCCCAGGTTACGCGTGGCGCGAGGGTTCATGGGCCATGAAGTGCCGAGGCTTCGTTCCAGTACTGTGACGATGACGCGAAGGGGGACTGCGTGAAGATCACGACCAATCTGAGCTATGCCGGCGGTTTCAAGGCGGCCGTCGCCGAGGTCGCCGAGTTAGAAAAGGCCGGCCTCGACCTGGTGTGGGTCGCCGAGGCCTACGGTTTCGACGGCCCCTCCCTGATGGGGTATCTCGCCGCCAAGACCGAGACGGTGGAGATCGGCTCGGGCATATTGCCCATTTATACCCGCACCCCCACGCTGATCGCCATGACGGCGGCGGGCCTCGACGTGCTCTCCGATGGGCGGTTCTCCTTGGGTCTGGGCGCCTCGGGTCCCCAGGTCATCGAGGGTTTCCACGGTGTTCCCTACAACAATCAGTTGGGCCGCACGCGCGAGATTATTGAGATCTGTCGCGACGTGTGGAAACGCGAGGCCCCCGTCGTTCACCAGGGCAAGAACTACACGTTGCCCCTGCCTCCCGATCGAGGCACCGGCCTGGGTAAGCCGCTCAAGATCATCGCCCACCCCCTGCGCAGCCAGATTCCCATCTGGGTGGCGTCGTTAGGTGAAAAGAACGTGGCGCTCACCGCAGAAGTCGCAGACGGTTGGTTGCCCATCTTCTTTATCCCCGAGCGCGCCCACGATGTCTGGGGCTCGGCCCTGGGCGACGGAGCGAGCAAGCGCAGTAGTGAGTTGGGCGAACTCATGATCAGTGCGGGAGGACTGCTCGCCATTGGTGACGGTGACGACGTGATCGCCCTGCGCCAACTGATGCGCCCAATGGTCGCGCTCTACGTCGGCGGCATGGGCGCCAAGGGCAAGAACTTCTACAACGAGCTCGCCACCCGCTACGGTTTCGAACAGGAGGCCGAGCTCATCCAAGACCTCTACTTGGACGGCAAAAAGAAGGAGGCTGAGTCGGCGGTGCCCGAGGAGTTCCTCGAGCTCACGACGTTGTGTGGTCCCGCGAGCTACGTGAAAGAACGCGTGGAGGCCTTCCGCGCCGCGGGCGTTACCCACCTCCAAGTCCAGCCGATCCCCGTCGGCGACCAGAGCACGACCTCGCTGATCGAGGCCGTGAAGGCGATGGCTTAGGCCGTACGAGTGGCGTCACGCCCGCCCGAGGCGAGCCACGCGTCGTACATCACCGCGTACGCTCCGCGCTTGGCGAGGAGCTCATCGGGCGTGCCCATCTCCACGACGCCGCCCTCGTCGATGACGACGATGCGGTCCGCGCGCTGAGCGGTGGTGAGGCGGTGCGCGATCAGGATCGCCGAACGCCCCTCCAGTATTCGATCGAGTGCGCGCTCGATGACCGTTTCGCTCTGCAGGTCGAGCGACGACGTCGCTTCGTCCAGGATGAGGACGCGAGGGCGGGCGAGGAAAGCTCGGGCCAAGGCCAGTTGCTGGCGTTCACCGGCCGAGAGGGTCTGGCCGCGTTCGTGCACGGCGGTATCGATCCCCTCGGGAAGGCGATCGACGAGCTCGCGCAGTCCGACGACGTCGATGGCGGTGTTGATCTCGTCCTCGGTGGCACTCGGTCGACCGAAGGCCAGGTTCGTGCGAATCGATCCGGCAAAGAGGAAGGGCTCTTGGGGCACGACGCCTAGCTGGGAGCGCAGCGATCGCAGGGTCACGGTCTTGACGTCGATGCCGTCCACGAGGACGCGACCTGATGTGGGGTCGTAGAAGCGATTGGCGAGTTTGGCCATGGTCGACTTGCCCGCGCCGGTCGGTCCCACGAAGGCCACGGACTCGCCCGGCGCGATCTCGAGGTTGACGTCGTGCAAGACCAGATCGCCCTCGAGGTACCCGAAGTCCACGTGCTCAAAGGTGATGCGTCCTTCGATGGTGGGCAGCACCGTCGCGTCGGGCAGTTCGTCCACACTGGGAGTGGTTTCGAGCAGTTCACGCAGGCGAATCACCGACGAGCGGCCCTGTTGGAGCGTTGTGTACTGCTGGACCAGGAGCTGGATGGGGGCGAAGAAGCGATTGAGGTACAGGAAGAACAAAATCAGCTCGGCCACGTTGAGCTGGTGCTCGAGAATCATGTGGCCACCGATCCCGAGCAGCATGGCTTGGCCGAGGATGCCGATCATCAACGTGGCGGGACCGTAGATGGCGTTCACCCGACCGGTGTAGGCGTTGGCGTCGCGATAGGCGCCCACCACGTGGCGGTGGTTGCGGATGTTGCGGCGCTGGCGATTGTTGGCGGTGACGACCCGGATCCCGTAGAGGGACTCCGACAAGTCGGCCAACACCAGGGCGATGCGATCGCGCGCGAGCAGGTAGCCCTTTTCCGACGCGTGGTGGTACCAGATCGAAAAAACCACCAAGAGGGGCACGATCATGAGCACCGTCCAGGCGGCGAGCTCGACGTTGGTGAGAAAGAGAATGACCGTGATCACGATCATGGTGAGGCCCTGGAGGGCGAACTGGCTGATGCCGTCTTGGATGAGCTGTTGGAGGTTCTCGATGTCACTGGTCATGCGGCTCATGAGGACGCCGGCCTTTTCTTCGGTGAAGAAGTCGAGGCTGAGGCGCTGGAACTGGGTGAAGACCCGGATTCGCAAGTCGTGCATGATGCGCGAGGAGAGCTTGCCGGTGACGTCGACCTGTTCGCGCTGGAAGTAAACGCTGACGAGGGCGAGCACGAGGTAGAGCAGCGCACACACCACGATGACCGAGAGGCTCTTGTGACTCTCCATGCCGTGTCGGATGGCGTACTCCGTGAGCAGCGGACCGGCCTGAAGGGTCAGGCTGATGACGATGACCAGTAGCGATCCACTCACCACCCACCTGGGGTAGGCGAAGAGCATCTTGGGCAGCGTGAGGCGTTCGCGTTCCTTGGCGCTGGGCAGCTGCGTGAAGTGCACCTGTGACTTAGGGTGTTCGGGCTCGCTCGCGAGAAGTTTGGTGGCCCCTTCCATCAGCTCTTCGGGAATACCCCCAAAGGGGAGCCCGGCTCGCCCGGCCGCCGCGTGAGCGCCCGGCCCCATCATCCCGCCGCCACCGCCGAATCCCCCGCCGCCGCCCCAGCCCATTAGAGGTCCTCCGCGGTCGTGGTCTGAGCGAGGATCTCGGAGTAGAGGGGCTCGTTACGAAGGAGCTCTTCGTGCGTTCCATCGGCGAACACCTTGCCGTCGTCGAGCACGATGACGCGACGCGCGAGCGCGATGGTCGAGATGCGGTGTGCGATGATGATCGTGGTGCGCTTACTCATCAGGTCGCGCAGCGCGGCGTAGATGCCGGCTTCGACGTGGACATCGATGGCACTCGTCGCGTCGTCCAAGATGAGAATCGGTGGGTTCATCAACAGCGTGCGCGCGATCGCGATGCGCTGGCGCTGGCCACCCGAGAGCGTGTACCCGCGTTCGCCTACCACCGTGTCGTACCCCTCGGGGAGGTGTTCGATGAACTCGTGCGCGTTGGCCGCGCGAGCCGCCGCTTCGATGTCCTCGAGTGGAGCGTCGGGCCAGCCGTAGGCAATGTTGTCGCGGATGGAGATCGAAAAAAGGAAGGGCTCGTCCAACACCACCCCGACGTTCTCGCGCAGGCTGTAGAGCGTCAGGTCGCGAATGTCGTGCCCGTCGATGGCGATCTCGCCACCGCTTACGTCGTAGAAGCGATCCAGCAGGCGAGCCACCGTCGACTTGCCCGAGCCGGTGCGACCCACGAGCGCGACCGTGTCGCCGGGCGCGATGTGCAGGTCGAAGTCCTTGAGGATCTCGGCTCCGTTGTCGTACGAGAAATCAACGTGAGTGAAGTCGATCTGACCCTTCACGTCAACGAGGTCGTACGCGCCGGGACGCTCGACGATCTCGGGGTTCTCGTCGAGGATCTCGAAGATGCGTGCCGCACTGGCCTTGGCGCGCTGACCCATCATGACGAGTTGGCCCAGCATCATGAAGGGTGCTTGCATCATCAAGAGGTACAGACTGAACGCGAGAATCTGGGGGTAGATGAGATCGCCGTGTAGGACCATCCACCCACCGCACAAGAGGACCAGAGCGAGCCCCAACTGGGGCAGGTTCTGCACCCACGGCGACCAAATGGCGCGCAAGTTGGCGTCCTTGATGTACGCCCAGGCCACTCCTTCGGCGGCGTCGGCCAGACGATCGATCTCGGCCTCTTCCTGGGCGAAGGACTTCACGACTCGCACGCCGTTCACGTTCTCGTCGACGACGGTGGCCACTTCGGCCAGGCGCGCTTGGGTGACCCACGAGATGGGGAACATCACCCGGCGCATCTTCATGCCGACGACGTAGAGGATGGGCATGACAATCATGGCGATGAGTGCCAGGACCCAGTTGATCGAGAGCATGAAGCAAAAGGCCACGAGCCCGATGCAGCACTGCACGATGATGAGCGGGGCGAAGATCGAGTACATCTGCACGCTGCGGATGTCGCTGTTGGCGCGACTGATGAGTTGTCCCGACTGCACGCGGTCGTAGAAACTGAACGAGAGCCAGGTGAGGTGCTGGTAGATCAGCGAGCGAAGGTCGGCCTCGACGTTGTAGGCCGTGTTGTAGAGAAACTGACGCGAGATAATGCCCGCGATGCCCGCGAGCACGCCCACGATCACGACCGAGATCACGTCGGTGTGAAGCGAGGCAATGTGCTTGACGAACGTGTTGTCGATGTCGTCGCTCAGCATGTTGGGCACGAGGACCTGAAAGACCAGGCTGACGAACGAGAGCACGATAGCGGTGATGAAGGTGCCGCGGTGTGATTGGATGACGGGCAGAACGCGACGCCACCAGGAGAGACTCTGGTCGCGCGAGATCTCGAATCTGGGCCCGGGATACTTCGAGGTGACCCCGCCTAGGGGGTTGGCGGGGCCGCCCAGGGTGTCTGTTTCACCTTCTCCGACTCGTGCGAAACGATCGGAAAGGGAAAACGACACTCATCGATTCTACCAACCACGTGTGACGACCTAACCAGCGTCTAGCAAGGCCCAACACCGCGGCGGTACCATGCCACGATGCCGCTCTCACCCGACGACTTCTTCGAGAACGCGACCTCCATTGTGGGCGACGACGGTCGTCTGGGTCTGTCCCGGATGACGGGCTGGGAGATTTTCCCGTTCGAATCGGAGGGACTGCACGTTGTCTCGTTGCGCGAACCGGTCCTGCCGGAAGTGCCGCGCTCCGGAAGTGACCCGGAGTCGTGCCGGGCGTGTCGCGCGGGGGACGACCACGTCATCTGGCAGGACGACGCGTGGCGCCTGACGGTCCTGCCTGAACCCTCGGGCGCGCCGTTGGTGTTGATGCTCATGTCCAAGGAGCACTACGACGTGACCGACCTTCCCGCGGAGTTGGCGGCCCAACTCGGACTCATCGTGATTCAAACGGCCCGAGCCATTGAGTCGCTGGAGCACATTGCGCGGGCGCACGTCTCGCGGTGGGGGGACGGGGGGGCACATTTACACATCTTCTTCTTCGCTCGACCCGAGGGATTCACGCAACTGCGTGGCACGTGTCTGGCGATCTGGGACGACCTGTTGGCTCCCGTGCCGCGAGAGATGCGCGACGCTGACGCGACGCGAGTGGGAGAACTACTCGGCGCGTGGTTGGGGGGATCCCCCAGAGCACTGTGAGTGTGCGCGACCTAGTCTGAGCGCGTGGATTCTCTCTTCGTCGTAGATCACCCCATCGTTGCGGACAAAATCCGCCAGTTGCGCGACGTGCGCACGTCCAACGCCGACTTCCTACGGCTCGCCGGCGAAATATCTCGCTTCGTTGCCTACGAGGCGTTTCGCGACACACCGCTGGCGAGCACCACGGTCGATACACCGGTGCTGAAGGGTGCGCCCGCCCAACGCATCGACACCGAATACCTGATCGTGCCCATATTGCGCGCGGGCTTGGGCATGAGCCCCACCGTCCAGGAAGTGTTGCCGTTGCATCGGGTGTGCCTCGTGGGCCTACGTCGCAATGAGCACACCCTGCAACCCGATGTCTACCTCGATGGCCTGCCCGACAGCTTGGTCGGGGTGCACGTGGTGATCTGCGATCCCATGCTCGCCACGGGGGGCTCGCTCGACCGGGTGCTCGAGATGTTGGGCGAGCGTGGGGCCCACGCCACGACGGTGCTGTGTTTGATCGCGGCCCAGCCCGGTGTTGACTTCGTGGTCTCGCGACACCCCGACGTGCGCATCGTGACCGCCGCCCTGGACGCCGAACTCAACGAGGTGGGCTACATCACGCCGGGCTTGGGTGACGCCGGTGATCGGCTCTTCGGGCCTCCCGCTCGCTAATCGTTAGAGGCCAATGTCCTCATGCCAGAGTTCGGGGTGCTCGGCGATGAACGTGCCGAGCAACGCGGTGCACTCGAGGTCATCGAGCACAATGATCTCGACCCCGAGGTCCTCCAGCCAGTCGTGACCGCCGTGGAAGTTTCGGTCTTCGCCGATGACGACGGCACCGATGTTGAACTGGCGCACCAGACCCGAGCAGTACCAGCACGGTGAGAGCGTGGTGACCATGACGCACTCGGGGTAGTCGCGACGTCGACCGGCGCGTCGAAACGCGTCGGTTTCGGCGTGCACCGAGGCGTCATCTTCCTGCACGCGGCGATTGTGCCCGGCGCCGAAGAGCGTGCCGTCACGGTGAAACAGCGCCGCGCCGATGGGAATGCCACCCTCGCTGAGTCCGGCGCGCGCCTCGGCGAGCGCGGTCGCCAACATCTCACGCGCGAGAGCGGGGTCCAGTGGTGCGTCGGACTCGGTCATGGAGATAAGTATGCTCCCTGCGGTGAATAGAGGTACGTACGTCGTCGACATTGGCTCACAACAACTAGAGCTACCGATCGTCTCGTTAAACGACAACCTGGCTCTCGCGCTCCTCATTACCGTCGACATCGGTGTGGCGTTCCTCGAGCGGGCCGGCAAAGAACTGGCCGAGGTACTCGAGCCCTACGAGGTCGATGTCGTCGCGACCGTTGCCACCATGGGCATCCCCCTCGCGGTCGAGGTCACTCGTCACCTCGGACTGGACCGGTACGTGGTGCTGCACAAGACGCCCAAGATCCACCTGGCTGACGCGATCAAGGAGCCCGTGCGCTCCATCACCACCGACGCGGAACAGCGTCTGCTCTTCGATCGCGCCCGCATCGGCGACGTGCAGGGCAAGCGGGTCGCCATCGTCGACGACGTGATCTCGACTGGGGCCTCAACGGGCGCGACCTTGCGCCTCCTGCGCGGCGTCGGGGCCGAGGTCGTCGTGATCGGGACCCTCGTCACCGAAGCCGGACTATGGCGTGACGCGCTGGGCGACGACGCCCAGATGGTGCGTGCGCTCGGATCCATTCCGGTCTTTCGTCCCGACGGGTCCGGCGGACTCGTCGAGGACTGGAACGGTTAACTACTCCTTCGACGACCCGGCCAGGATCTCGTCCTGGCGGATGGCCTGGGCGCGAACGGCGCGGGCCGCGAGAACCCAGTAGAGCAGTCCGCCCACGGCGACGCCCATGAAGATGGAGAAGTCGGCGCCGTAGCCGTAACTGTCGCGCGTCGCCCAGGTGATCGGGTTCAACCAGTGGGGTACCGAGAAGGTGGTCGACAGGGCCGAGAAGGCCGCGTACATGCCCACGACCTGGGCGATGATCGCCGGCCAGAAGTAGCCACCGTTGCGGTAGTAGAGGCTGCCCTTATCGGTGCGCTGGAGTTCGGCGGGCACGTAGCGAAAGCGCCGCAGCACCCAGTCGACCATGAAGATGGCGAACCAGGGAGCGATCCAGACGATCACGACGTCCACGAAGTCGGACAGGTACGTGCTGAATGAGGAGTTAAAGACCGCGTACAGGGTCACGAGGAACGCCACCGCGCAGTCAACCAGCACCGCCTGATAGCGCTTGACCTTGAGGCCCATGGCCTGGAGCGTGACGCCCGAGGAGTACATGTCCAAAGAGTTGATGCAAAAGAGCTGGACGATCGCAAAGATCAAGAAGACGGTCACGAGCCACGAGGGCAGGTCGCTCGTGTGCGCGAAGGGGTACAGCGAGCCATAGCCGTGGTTCGCGCCGCCGATGCCGGGCAGGAACGTGCCGACCACGGCACCCAAGGTCATGACCAGGATCTCCGGCACCGCGGTGCCGAGGAAGACCCAGCCCACGATCGCCTTCTTCGAGGAGTCCGGCGCGCAGTAGCGGGTGTAGTCGTTGCCGCACTCGGTCCACCCCAGGCCCGAGAGCGTGATGACGAAGGCGAGGCCCTCCATCATGGTCTGCCAGTCGGCCCCGTGGGCCACTCCGTGGGTGGTGGCGTGCGAGATCGAGTAAATGAGCAGAACGCCGAAGATGACGACGAAGGGCAGAGCGAGCATCCGCAGGGTCTTGACGATGGACGCGTGTCCGAGCACGGGCATGATCGCTTGAATCACGATGGCGACCACGACGAAGATCACCTTGGACGCGTCGCCCGGGGCGAAGCCCGACTTCAGGCTGAGCACGAGTCCCGCGCCCACAATGAGGATGAGTCCTTCTACCTCGAAGCCGATCTGGGTGACCCAGTTGAAGAAGGAAATAATCCGACTGCCGTTGGTGCCATAGCTCGCCCGATTGATCGCAAAGACGGTCGTGCCTGCCTGGGGGGCCTGCAAGCTGGCCAGCCCGAGCAGGAAGTACGACACGTTGCCGACGATGATCAAAAAGAGGGCTTGGGCGAAGTTGAAGCCAAACGACATGAGAATGGCGCCGTAGATGAAGTACTCGACCTGCACGCTGGCGCCAGCCCACATGCCCCCTACGTGGCGCGGCGTCGCCCAGCGCTCGTCCAGCGGTACATAATCGATGCCGTGCGCTTCGATGCGAAAGGCGTCGTCAGCCCCCGATTGGCTGTGTGCGTCCAATGTTGTAGCCACTCTGGTATTCCCCTCGTTGATTGGCCCCATGAACGCGCGACGCACGCTCTTTGTCGCTGCCAGTATGGCCGATGTGAAATCTTCGTGACGACATTTCCTTAACGATTTCTCACCCACGTAACAATTCACGATTTAGGCGATCCTTACCTTGTTCCAATCGCGACCTCAGACTCGCCCGCCAGAATTGCTGGCGTTGGTCGATGAAAGAACGAGCGCACGCTCTGCCTGGTACGCACTTTCAAAGTCACAACACCCCGATCCGGAACGGGGGCCCTCCTTCGGGGGAGACGGCAACTCGTTCCGACAGATTTTTTCAGGACCCGGGCGGCCCCTCCCTTCCGCCCGGGTCCTGGAAAACACCTCGTGGGCTTGCTGAACTTGCTCTCACAAAGTTCGCCATCTGTACTGGCAAGTAATCAAACTCTTGCTAAGTTTTCGCCCAGTGGAGAAACCCAACGGGGGGTTCTTCGGGGGAAAGCAGGAAAGATGTCGTCAACGATCGATCGTCGTTCGTTTCTCACTCACTCCGCAGTCACGGTCGGCGGTGTCGCGATGGCCGGTTCCGTGGTGGACGGGATGCTCGCGAGTGTCGCGGGTGCCGCAACCGGGGTAGCCAAGGGCAAGCCCAAGTTGGGCGGCACTTTGACCGTGGGCCTGTTGTCGGACGTGCCCAACTACCACATTTTTAACGGCTCATCGGGCAAATTGGACGACTCGGGCTTCTGTGTGGCGAACGCCCTCTACGACCCGCTGTTCGTGACCGCGGCTGATGGCAAGACTTGGCTGCCGATGCTGGCCCTCTCGGCCAAGCCGAACGCGAACTACCAGGTCTGGACGGTCGCGCTGCGTCACGGCGTGCAGTTCCACGACGGTACGAACTTTGACGCTTCGGTCGTGGTGGCGAACTACACGGCCGCCGCCGCCAACGCCACGGTAGGTCTGGCCATCCAACCGATCATCGCCTCGGTCAAGGCGGTCAACTCCTACACCGTGGAGTACACGCTGGTCGTGCCCATGGCGTCGTTCCCGTTCCAGCTCTCCGAACAGCAGATTGCCTACATGGCCGCTCCTTCGGCGCTGGGCAATAGCTACGCCGGACGTCCGATCGGCACCGGTCCCTTTAAGTTCAAGTCGTGGAGTGTGGGCGTGGAGTCCCAGTTCACGAAGAACGACAAGTACTGGCGCAAAGACGGTGCCGGACGCCGGTTGCCTTACCTCGACGCCATCAACTTCAAGACCATCGTGGACCCGTCCTCGCGCAACGAGGCCCTCCAATCTGGATCGGTCGACATGATCCTCCAGGAGACGGGCACCAACATCAAGCAGTTGAAGAAGATGTCGGGAGTGTCGGTGATCACGAGTGAGACCGAGCCACTGGACCCGCCGATCAACTGCTTGATCGTGAACACGACCGGCACCCTGAACCAGTACTTCTGCTGGGCCGGTGAGTTTGCATCAATCGGTGTCCCCGGAGCACTACCGACGTACATTGAAAAGGGCATGCCCGTACCGACTGCGGTGCAGGACGCCGACTGGCTCGGCACGGCCGGCGCCGTCAACCCCTCAACGTTGGCGTGGGACCCGACACTGAAGCCCGTGCTCAACAACCTGTCAATCCGCCAGGCCTGCGCCATGGCGATCAACCGAGCTACCTACTTCAAGTTGATCGACGGCAGCGTCGGCTCGGTGGCGGACGGCCTATATCGTAAGTCCTCACCGTTCTATACCAGCCCGAACTACCCGGCCTACAACCCGACCAAGGCCAAGGCGCTGGTCGAGGCGTACAAGTCGGCGAACAATCTCACCAGCGTGGGCTTTGTGATCGACATCCTCCAGGACGACGCGTCCGCTCAGCAGGCGTACTCATTCTTCGAGTCGCAGCTGGGTGCCATCGGCATCACCACGACGCCGCGCGAACTCGTCCAGAGCACGCTGATCAACAACGTGATCTATGGCGAGTACGACTGCGCGACCTGGAACCAGTTCGGTGGCGTCGACCCGTCACTCAACTACGTGTGGTTCTTGTCGCTCTCCGCGACGGCGTCGCTGGCCGACGGGGGACTGGGTCTCACGGCTCTGCCGGCGGGCACCAACATCGCCGGTGCGGTCAACTTCGCCCACCAGGCCGACCCCGTCGTTGAGGACGCGATGCTCTCGGCCCTCGCGGCAAAGCCCGGATCGGCCACTGAAGTTCGCGGGTGGCGCACAGTGAACGACCAGTTCGCCAAGGACATCCCGTACCTGTGGCTGGACCAGTTGATCAACGCCTGGGCCGCCAAGAGTTACGTGCAGAACTGGGGCTACGGCACGGCGGCCGACGGCACCACGCGCTGCCTGAGCCCGGACGGTGGTTCAGCGCGCTGGGACCAGATCTGGCTCTCGAAGTAACGCAGTCGCGTTAAGTATGTGGTGATCCGGCGGGGCGCACCCCGCCGGATTGCTGTGTCGCCAGACTTGTCACGTTGCCTCGCACGCGGCGCCACCAGTACAGGGTCGTAAGGGCCATACTGACTGAGATGACGGCCATCACCGTAAAGGGCAACGCCGGATTGACGGCGAAGAGGAACCCCGACACCCCCGCCGCCAAGGCGAGGGACGCAGTGTTCGACATTGTAAAGAGACCTTGACGCCGTGAGAGTTCGCGATCGACCGCGCCCTGGCTCATCAGGGAGGAGATCGACGGCAGCGAGAGGGACGTACCAATCGATTCGAGGGAGCCGAGTCCCAGGATCACATCGTTGTTGTGGATGTGCGGGTAGAGGGCGAGGAAGAATGCGCCATTGATGAGGCCCAGCAGTGCCGCGATCCGACGATTGGTGTGGTCGGCCAACCATCCGCCGAGGCGCGACAGCAGAACCCAGGGCAGCGCGAAGAACGTCCAACTGAGGCGAATCTGCAGCGTGCTGGCGTGGTGGGCGTGCATCAACAAGCTCCAGCAGGCTTCGTAGACCCCCACGGCCAGACCCGAGGCACTGGCGGCGAACAGTGCGCCGGTCAACTGTGAGCTCCACTGCAGCTTGGGCAGCGGCGTGGGGTCGTACTCGCGATCGCCGAGGTCGGTACGTAGGGCTACGACGGCGGCGATGAGACTCGCCACGCCCGCCGCGAAGAATGCCCAACCGAGATCGCCCACCGTAGCGACCGCACCGGCGACCGGTCCGAGGGCAAGCCCGAGCAGCTGCGCCGCGAGAATCTGGGAGATCGCGCGACCGCGTCGCTCTTGAGGGAACAGCGACGCGACCGCCGAGAGAGACGTGACCTCGATGGCGCCGGCCGAGGCACCCTGGACGGCGCGCGTGAGCGCGAACCACGGTGCGCCTACGTGCAGAAGAAACGTGGCGCTGGCCACTCCGTAGACCACCAGGCTCGCGACGAGCAGGAGTCGTCGCCCGAACTTGTCGGCCAGGTGACCGAAACCGAACTGCGTGGCGATGCCCGCGACGAAGAAGGCGGCCATGACCAGACCGACTTCGCTGGGGGTGCCGTGACGCCTCTCGAGAAAGAGCGGAAGAAGAGGTAGGCCGAGCGTGGCGCCCATCCATTGGATGGCCACGATGACCGTCAGGCGGCGCAAAGTCGACTGAGCAGTGCTTCGGGCCACGACACCCACGCTACTAATGAGGTGATCGCTCTAGAACGAGTGACACTCCCACACGACGAGCACGGCGAGCACTAGATCCGCGATCGGTACGAAGACGTTCGGGTGCGCGCGCCCCCACGCGATGAGCCGGGTTCGATGTCGTAGCGCGTGCGCGAGAACGAGAAAGCCCGCCTCGAGAACACCGAACGTAACGGCCATGAGGGCGCCGTGGGCGACGCCATTCGCGCGCAGCAGCGCGGTCCACGTGAGGAGGATGGTGGCGCCGCGTACGAGCGTCATCGTGAACGTCGTGAGGACTCCGCGGGCGAACTGCTCGCGCGGGGCGCCGCGCTGCTGCGCGGCGTGAATGGCGAGTCCGAGCAGTGCGAGTGCCACGACGCCGACCCACCGCTCGGACACCGGAGAGAGAGATGCCGCCACCGCCGCACTGACGCCGAGCAAGACGATCATGGCCAAAGCGTGCGCGACGCACACGCGACGGATGCGCGACTCGTTGGTGAGGGCGAGTTGTCCCGCAAAACTAAAGAGTCCGTCGAAAGTGGTCGCGGCGAAGGCGATGATCGCGACGGCGACCGCGCCGATGATGCTGTGCACCTGGTGACCTTACTTGTTGGTAGGAATGGACGAGGGAGGGCCGAACTAGTCTTGCCCTGATGGTTCGTCCCGTATTACCCCCCACGAACGAGCAACTCGCCCACGCGCGCGAGATCATTGGTCGCTATCTCTCACCCACCCCGACGGTCACTATCTCCCTGCGCGGTCGTCAGGTCTTCGCCAAACTCGAGAGCCTGCAAGTCACCGGCAGTTTCAAAGCTCGTGGCGCCCTGGCCGCCGTTGACGCGGCCCACCGCGACGATCCGCGCGGCGCGGTGATCACGGCGTCGGCGGGCAACCACGGACTGGGTATCGCCTACGCCGCTACGTTGCTCAAAGTCCCCGCCACGGTCGTGGTACCCGCAAACGCCTCGGTGGCCAAGGTCAAGAAACTCTCGACGTTTGAGATTGAACTCATCCAGTTCGGGACGTCCTACGATGACGCGCAAGCTCACGCCATGGAGTTGGCCGACGAGCGTTCCATTCGCTTCATCTCGCCCTTCAATGACAGCGACGTCATCGCCGGTCAGTCGACCGTGTTCGATGAAGTGCTCGACCAGGCGCCGGAACTGGAGCACATCGTGATACCCGTCGGGGGTGGCGGGCTCATGTCGGGCACCCTTCTCTCGCGCGCCGCGCACGGTCGCAGCGACATTCGCGTCACGGGTGTGCAACCCGAGGTGAGTGCCGCTCTCTATCACGTGCTGCGTGGTGCGACGATGGCCGAAGTGCAGCACGGACCCACGATCGCCGACGGTCTCGCGGGCGGCGGCGACGACGGCGCGGTAACCAATGAGCTCATCGCGAAGTCCGGCGTGGAGCTGGTCTTAGTACCAGAGATCCAGATTCGCCAGGGCGTTCGCGAAGTCGCTGAGACCTCGGGACTGGTGATCGAAGGTTCGGCCGCGGCACCGTTTGCGGCGATCGCCGCGGACCTGGTGGGAGACGCGACGTCGCGCATCGGCTTCGTGGTGAGTGGGCGCAACATCGCCCACGAGTTGTTCGTCGAACTCTTGAGCGAACCGCTCGACTAGACGCCCTTAGGGAGCGAAAATCGAAACGGTAGGGTGGAACGAATGCTCAAGACGCGCGTGATGGCTATCGCGCTGGCGGTGGTTGCTCTGGGACTGACCGTCACCGGCGTCGTGATCGCCGCGACCGACTCGAATCCGGGCGATCTGGCGAAAGATGGCCTGGTGTTGAATGGCTACCCACCCACCTCGGCCCAGCTCGCGGTCACCGTCTCTACGGGTTCGGACGTCACGGTGGACGCGACGGTCAACGTGAACTTCAAGACCAATCGGATCTCAGCCGTGGCGCGCGTACCCCTCGTCATCACGACCGCGTCGGTCAATCTGGTCTTTGCCAATAATGAGCTCTTCGCGAGGTCCGCCGACGTCCAGAACGGCCCGTGGTTCAAGTCGTCGGTCACTACGCCCCCGCTCTTTGGCTACTCCCTCGAGTTCACCAAACCCGATATCGATCTCATTACGGGGTTCCACGAGTCGGTCACCAAGAGTGGATACTCCACGACCTACGTGTTCACGCGCGACAACGTGCCGCTCTCGAGCGTGTTCGCGCCAGCGAGCGCCTATTCGGTTCTGGGGTCAGTTCGCTGGACGATCACGGTGGGGAGTCAGGGCGAAGTGACGGCGAGCACGCTCGTCGAGCACGCGCGCCACCTGTCGACCACGATCACCGCGACGGTGCTCTCGTACAACCAGCCCGCGCACATCGCTATCCCCACGTCGGCCAACTCGCAGTCCCTCTCGACGGGCGGGCTGTCCAGCATCCTCGATGAAGTCAACTTCAACTCCCTACTCATTCCGAGTGCTCTTCGCTCGCTCGGTCAGACGTCGATCAGCTAGTTCATGGCGACGACGATCGAACCTCGCTGGCCCGCCGACCTCGCGGTGCTGGTCTGCGCGGGGCTCTACGTGTTGCTCTCCAATCGCTTGGTGATTGGGCCGCGCTGGATCTTGCCGGGACTGATCGTAATGCTGCTCGTTCCCCTCACCATCCGGCGTCGGCGGCATCCCAACGACTTTAAGTGGATTCGCCGTTTGGCGATCTCACTGGTGGTGGTTGTGACCCTCGCGAACGTCATCTCGGTTGTCCTGCTCATCCGCCACGTCTTCTACTCGTCGCACGACATCGACGCGCTCGGATTGTTGTACTCAGCCGCCTCGATTTGGACCACGAACGTGATCGTCTTCGGCCTGTGGTTCTGGGAGCTGGATCGGGGCGGTCCGCACCTGCGCGTCGGTCCGGACGCGGGGCCGCCCGATCTGCAGTTCCCACAGATGACGGTGGAACAGACCGATCCGCCCTGGCACCCGCGCTTCCCCGACTACCTCTATACGTCCTTTGCCAATGGCACGAGTTTTGCCCCGGCCGACGCGATGCCCCTGAGTCCTTCTATGAAGGGTATTTTCGCCAGCGAAGCCCTGATCTCATTCATCACCATCGCCATCGTCGCGGGTGAGGCGATCAACATCCTGCACTAAATCAGTTCGTGAGGCGCCCGAGGAGCCGGGCCGCGCGACTACTGCTGCGCCCCTTGGACTCCGCGCGATCGGCGGCGTTGGCGGCAGCGAGCGCGGCGTTGATACCGAGCCAGCGCAGCGGTTCGATCTCCCAGTGGGGACTGCGATGCTGGACGAAGGGGAGGGTGGTGAACTCCGTCTCGACGTCCGGGGCGACCATGAGGTCGGCCAGCGCGTTCGCCGCGATGCGGGTCATCACGACGCCGTCTCCGGTGTAGCCCCCGGCGCTCGCGAGACCACTCTCGTAGTCCACGATCACTGACGGCGACTGGTCACGGGCCATCGCCAGTGGCCCACCCCAGTGATGGGTGATGGACCCTTCCAACGAGGGAAAGAGCTCGCGCAGCGTCGCCTCTAGGAGCGAAAAGACTTTCGGGTTCTGATCAAATCGCGGCTCCACGGTTGAGGCGAAGTGATACGGCGCGCCTCGACCGCCGAAGGCGAATCGATTGTCGGCCGTGCGTTGGCCGTAGATAATGAGATGCCGGGCGTCGGCGAACGTCTCGTAGCGAGAAAAGCCCGTCTCGGCCCAGAAGTCGTCGCTCTGGGGCTCGGTGGCGATCATGAGCGAATAGAGCGGCGCGACGCTGCGCCTCTCGTGGGGCAGTTCGGGGGTGAAGCCCTCGGTCGCTCGCACCACGAAGCGTGCGTGCACGCTGCCTGCGGCCGTGACGACCTCGGGCTCGGAGTGCGCTGTGCCCGCCAAGATCCGGGTCACCTTCGAGTTCTCGAAGATGGTGACGCCGAGTCGCTCGTTCACCTCGGCCAGTCCGCGCACGAGGCGGGCGGGGTGCAGGCGCGCGCAGTGGGGCGAATACGTCGCGCCCAGTGAGTTCACGACGCGCCCGCGCTCGTTGGCCTCGCCCTGGTCGAGCCAACGCAGGTCGTCGGGTGTGTAGCCCAACTCTCGGGAGTCCTCGACGTGTTGGCGCAGGCGTTGTGCTTGTAGCTCGCTGCGTGCGAAATCGAGGGTGCCGCCCTGGACGAAATCGGCGTCGATGCCGTCCTCAGCCAGGGCCTCTCCGAGCGCCCTCACGCCACCGTGGAGGACGTGGCGCAGATGTCGAAACGAATCGATGCCGTGACGCGCGACGATCGACTCGTCGCTCAAGGGATAGAAGGACGACGCCCAGCCCCCGTTGCGCCCCGACGCGCCAAAGCCGCACACCGACTGCTCGAGTACCGCGATGCGCAGGGCCCCGTCGCGTCGTTTGAGTTCCCGCGCCGTCCAGAGGCCGGTGAATCCTCCGCCCACGATGGCGACGTCGACGTCAAGGTGCGTGGAAAGCGAGGTTCGAGGCGTGAGCGGATGGCTCAACCCCTCCCACCACAGCGAACGTGGCGGTCGCACTAGATGCCGCGCCTGGCCGCCTCGCTGAAGACGTCGTGCAGGATCCCCACCATGAAGTCGATGTCGTCGCGCGTGGAGATCAGCGGCGGGGCGAGTTGCACGACCGGGTCGCCTCGGTCGTCCGAACGACAGATGAGCCCGCGACGGAACATCTCGGGCGAGACAAAACCACGCAGCAGCCGTTCCGCGTCGTCACCGGACCAGGTCTCTTTGGTGTCCTGGTCCTTGACGAGTTCGATACCCCAGAAGTACCCCGCACCACGCACGTCGCCCACGATCGGAATGTCGCGCAACGAATCCAGGCCATCGTGGAAGTACGACTCGTTCTTGGCGACGTTCTCCAAGATCCCCTCTTCTTCGATGATGTCGAGGACCTTGAGGGACACCGCACACGACACCGGGTGACCCGACCAGGTGAAGCCGTGGTAGAACGCGGCGTCGCCCTCCATGAAGGGTTCGGCGATGCGATCCGAGACGATCATCGCACCCAAGGGGGCGTAACCCGCGGTGATGCCTTTGGCGCAGGTGATGATGTCGGGGACGTAGTCGTACTTGTACCCACCGAACCAGCTGCCCAAGCGCCCAAAGCCACAGATGACGTCGTCCGAGACGAGCAGCACGCCGTAGCGATCACAGATTTCGCGCACTTCCTGCCAGTACCCGGGCGGCGGCGTGAAGCAGCCGCCGGCGTTCTGGACGGGCTCCAAGAAGACCGCGGCCACCGTCTCGGGACCCTCGCGCAGGATCGCCTCTTCGATCTGGCGCGCCTGCCACAGACCAAAGGCGATGGGATCGTCGCCGTGACGCTCGGCGCGATAGAAGTTGGTCGCGGGCACCTTGATGGCCCCGGGCACGAGCGGTTCGAAGGGGATGCGGTAGGGCTGCAGCGACGTGATCGTGAGCGCACCGAGCGTCGTGCCGTGATAGGCGATCTCGCGGCTGATGACCTTGTAGCGATCGATGTCGCCGCGCATCTTGTGATAGTTGCGCGCGAGCTTCCAGGCGCTCTCATTCGCCTCTGCTCCACCGGAGGTGAAAAAGACGCGATTGAGGTCGCCGGGGGCGAGGTTGGCGAGTCGCTCAGCCAGTTCGATGGCGCGGGGATGCGCGTAGGTCCACAAGGGAAAGAAGCCCAGTTCATCCATCTGGGCGGCCGCCGCCTCACCGAGTTCCTTGCGGCCATAGCCCAGGGCGTTCGTAAAGAGTCCGGAGAGGCCGTCGAAGTACTCGGTGCCATTCGCGTCGTAGACCCGGGTTCCCTCGCCACGCACAAAGATCGGAATCTCCTTGTCGTGGTCGTAGGCGCCCATGCGCGACATCTGCAACCACAAGTTGCGCCGCGCACGTTCTGAGTACTGATGGCTCGGTTGTTTTTCGTTCGTCACGGTGATGCCATCCGTGATCGCTTCGTTGAGTGTCACTTTTCCCCCCATGCGTAGGTCTGCTTTGCCAACTTCAGATACAAAAACGTCTCGACTTCGGTGACACCCGGTATCGAACGAATCGCGTCGTTCAACAGGTGCACCAGGTCGGTGTCGTCTTTGGCGAGCACCTCGGCGATGATGTCGAAGCTGCCCGCGGTCATCACGACGTAGTTGGCCTCGTCGATGGCCGCAATCTTGTCGGCCACCAGCCGCACGTCGCCGTGCACGCGAATGCCGATCAACGCTTCACGGCCGTAGCCGAGTTGCAGGGGATCGGTGATCGCCACGATCTGCATCACGCCCGAGTCCTTCAGACGTTGCACGCGTCGTCGCACGGCCGCCTCGGAGAGTCCAATCTCTTCGGCGATCGCGCCGTAGGCGCGCCGTCCGTCCCGCTGCAGTCGCGTGATGATCTTGCGATCGAGCGAGTCGAGACTCCCCGGCGCGGAGTTCACGAGTTCGTCGGTGACTTGCTTGTCACTCTCTCGTTGCGCTTTGGTTGCTGACATTGGATGGTCCTTAGCTGGTAGCCAAGCGGCTCCATGCTGCGGTTTTTGACAGTATATGCAGATGTGACGACGATATGAGGCGAGTTTTTTCTAAGAAGTGACTCAATCCTTCTCTCGTCGGTTGCAAAGTCCTTGTCTTTTCTGGCAGAGTGACTAAGAGCGCTGCAACGATGCAGCTTCGTCGAGGAGGGGAAAATGGCGCGTCTTGCCAACTTCATTGGGGGAGAGTCCGTTGCTCCCCAGAGCGGTCAGTACGTGGATCTGATCAATCCCTCGACGGGTCAGGCCTACCTCGAGATGCCCGTGTCGAACGCGGCCGACGTGGATGCCGCCTACAGCGCGGCGAAGAAGGCCTTCGCGTCGTGGAAGCGCACGACGCCCTCACAGCGATCGCTCGCACTGCTAAAGATCGCTGACCTCTTCGAAGCGAACGCCGAAAAGCTCGTCGCCATTGAGTCCGAGAACACCGGCAAGATCCTCTCGGTCACGATGTCCGAAGAGATCCCGCCGATGATCGACCAGATTCGCTTCTTCGCGGGCGCGGCCCGGCTCTTAGAGGGTCGCGGCGCGAGTGAGTACATGGAGGGCATGACCAGTTACGTGCGTCGCGAGCCGGTGGGCGTATGCGGCGCGGTGACGCCGTGGAACTACCCGATGATGATGGCCGTGTGGAAGTGGGCGCCGGCGATCGCCGCGGGCAACACGATGGTCTTAAAGCCCGGCGACTCGACTCCGGCCTCGACGGTCTTCATGGCTGAACTGATGGCCCAAGTTCTGCCCGAAGGCGTCTTTAACGTGGTCTGTGGTGATCGGGACACCGGTCGTGCTCTCGTTGAGCACCCCACGCCCGCCATGGTCTCGATCACCGGCTCGGTGCGCGCGGGCACCGAGGTCGCGGGCTCGGCCGCGAAGGACCTCAAGCGCGTGCACTTAGAGCTCGGCGGCAAGGCCCCCATCGTCGTCTTTGACGACGTGGACGTAGCCAGTGCCGCTGAGGCGATCGCCATTGCCGGCTACTTCAATGCGGGCCAGGACTGCACGGCCGCGACCCGCGTGCTGGCCGGTTCGGGCGTCTACGGCGACTTCGTCGACGCTCTCGTGGAGCAGGCCAACAACACCGTGGTGGGTGCGCCCGACAATGACGACGCGCTCTTTGGCCCGGTCAACAATCGCTCGCAGTATGAGCGGGTCCAGGGCTTCCTTTCTCGCACGCCCGGACACGCGCGTGTGGCCGCGGGCGGCTCGACGCTCGAACGGGAGGGCTTCTTCATTCAGCCCACGGTGGTGGCCGACCTACACCAGGACGACGAGATGATTCAAAGCGAGATCTTTGGCCCGGTGATCACCGTTCAGCAGTTCAGCGACGAAGCCCAGGCCCTGGAGTGGGCGAACGGGGTGGAGTATGGCCTCGCGTCGTCGGTGTGGACGCGCGACCACGGTCGGGCCATGCGCTTTTCGCGGGACTTGGACTTTGGCTGCGTGTGGATCAACACACACATCCCTCTCGTCGCTGAGATGCCCCACGGCGGCTTCAAGAAGTCGGGCTACGGCAAGGACCTCTCGGTGTACGGCTTTGAGGACTACACGCGCATCAAGCACGTGATGCACAACATCGAGTTTTAGCCTCGCGACAAACGAGTGCCGGATTGTTAGCGTGGTGCCGGCCGACAGAAGGAGATCAACGATGATCATTGGCGTAGTTACCGAAATCAAGACCGACGAGAATCGCGTCGCCCTCACCCCGGCGGGCGCGAGGGAGTTGAGTGGTGCCGGACACCGCGTGCTGGTCCAGCGTGGCGCCGGTCTGGGATCGTCGATCAGCGACGCCGACTACGAGGCCAACGGTGCGACGATCATCGACAGCGTCGATGACGTGTGGCGCGAGAGCGAACTGCTCCTCAAGGTCAAAGAGCCGATCGAAGCGGAGTACGAGCGTCTCTCCGCCAAGAAGGATCAAGTTCTCTTTACGTATCTGCACCTCGCCGCGTCGCGCGAGTGCACCGAAGCTCTGGTGAGTGCCGGCAACGTAGCGATCGCCTACGAGACGGTGCGACTGGCCGACAACTCCTTGCCGCTCCTCACGCCCATGAGCGAGGTTGCGGGCCGCATGGCCACCCTCATGGGTGCGCACCATTTGATGCGTCCGGGCGGAGGTCACGGAACGTTGATTTCGGGCGTGCCCGGCGTCGCCCCGGCCAACGTCACGGTAATCGGTGCGGGCGTGTCGGGACTCGCGGCCGCGACCATGGCGGCGGGGCTGCACGCCAACGTGAGGATTCTGGATCGCAACCTCGAGCGCCTGCGTCAAGTTGACATTCACTTCGACGGCCGGGTGGAGACGATTGCGTCCTCGACGCTCGCTATCGAGGAGTCCTGCATCTGGGCCGACATCGTGATCGGTGCCGTGCTCGTGGTCGGCGCGAAGGCCCCCAAGCTCGTGAGCAACGAACTAGTGTCACGCATGCGTGAGGGTTCAGTGCTCGTCGACATCTCGGTCGACCAAGGTGGCTGCTTCGAAGCCACGCGACCCACGACTCACTCGAACCCGACCTTTGTCGTCAACGGCTCGATCTTCTACTGCGTAGCGAACATGCCCGGCGCGGTGCCCGCGACCTCGACGAGGGCGCTGTCCAATGCCACCTTGCCCTACGTGATGGAGCTCGCGCGCCACGGCTGGCGTGAAGCTGTGCTGGCCGATGCCGCCTTGGCCGAAGGCGTGAACGTCGTCAACGGCAAGGTCACGTACGGACCCGTAGGCGAGGCGCTCAACCTGAACTACACGCCGCTCAAGGAACTGATCTAGTTGTCGGTGTCGTCGCCGAGGTGAAGGACGACTTTGCCGAATTTGCCGGGTTGAGCAAAGTACTCATAGGCGGCACTCGCTTCCTCGATGGGAAAGACCTTGGCGAGTGGCACGGTGATCTCTCCGTCGCGCCAGCGCGGCACCAGAGTGTCGGCGACGTGGCGAGTCACCTCGGCTTTTTGTTCGCGGGTGCGCGATCGCATCGTCGCTCCCGTCAGCGTGAGGCGCTGTTGCATCACCTGGAGCAAATTGACCTCGAGCCGGCTCCCTGATCCCACGCCGACCGTGACGATGCGCGCGTAGGGGCTGACCACCTCGAGGGCGTGGGCGAGGTGAGCAGCGCCGATCAGTTCGATCACGACGTCGACGTCATTAATTGACGTCACGTCGTCGAGAGTGACCGTCTCATGGGCCCCCAACTCGCGAAGTTGATCGTGGAACTGGTCGTCTCTCGTCACCGCCACGACTTCAGCCCCGAGTGCGTGGGCGATCTGCACCGCGGCCACCCCCACACCGCCGGCGGCTCCCGAAACCAGCACGCGCTCACCTCTTCTCACATGTCCCTGGGACACGAGCGCGTCGTTCGCGGTTGCGAACGCTTCGGCGAAACCGCCGGCTTCGTCAAATGAGACGTGGTCGGGTACGAACAACAGGTGCTCGGCCGGGACGGCGCAGAGTTCGGCCTGCGCGCCGCCACCCACGAGGGCGCACACCCGCCGATTCATGAGTGGTTCGATGACGCGGTCGCCCACGCCGACGACCACGCCGGCCAGTTCCATGCCCGGAACGTCTTCGGGCCAGCCGGGCGGCGCGGGATAGAAGCCCGCTCGCTGCATGAGATCAGCGGCGTTGAGGCCGGCAGCCTTCACCTGGACGACGACGTCGTAGGGACCCGGCTCGGGCGCCGCCCGGTCACTAAATACGAGTGAATTGTCGTAGATCGCGAGTGCGCGCACGGGCCGAGCCTAGGTGGCGGACCGCGTGCATCGGCGTTTAAGGTCAGGGCATGACTATCTACGACACCCCCATTCATACCCTCAGCGGCGATCCCAGTTCACTCGAGAAGTTCAAGGGCGAAACGATCTTGATTGTCAACGTCGCGTCCAAGTGCGGACTCACCCCCCAGTACGAGGGGCTCGAGAAGCTCCAAGAGACCTACGGCGCGCGAGCGTTTTCAGTGGTGGGTTTTCCCTGCAACCAGTTCGCCGGGCAAGAGCCCGGGACGGCCGAGGAGATCCAGACGTTCTGCTCGACCACTTATGGCGTCACGTTCCCGCTGTTCGAAAAGATTGACGTCAATGGCGAGGATCAGAGTCCCATTTACGCCGAACTGGAGAAAGTGCCCGACCAAGACGACGGCTACACCGGCGACGTGCGGTGGAACTTCGAGAAGTTCTTGGTGGGTCGCGACGGATCGGTGATGCGCTTTGCCCCTCAGGTGACGCCCGACGATCCCAAACTGCTGATTGCGATCGAGACCGATCTGAGCTAACCGGCGCCGATCGTGCGATGCAGTCGCACGTAGGTGACGCGAAAGCCGAAGTGACGCCAGAAGTACGCGGCGCGGTGGTTGGTGACGCGCCAGTTGGCTTCGGCGTATCGAAACCCCGAGTCGAGCGCGTCGTTCAGCGCGTGGGCGATGAGTGCTTGGGCGATGCCCTTGTGCTCGTGATCGGGCCGAACCGAGAGTGCGCTGAGGTGAAGGGAGTCGCCAAAGGAGCCCCGTCGCGAGTCGAGGGGAAAGGTGATGCACTGGGCGATCGACTTGCCGTCATAGTCGACGAGGTAGTGATGCACGTCGGGGTCATCCAGGGTGTCCAGCATCTCTTCGGGTCGTGAACCGTGCTCGACGAAGAGCGAGAAGCTCGGACCGCGCTGTTGGGCGGCGTCCAAGATGTGATCGAGCTCGAGGGCGGTCACGAGGTCCTCGGGGTCGCCGCGTCGCACGCTGTAGCCAAGCGGCCAGTTGACGGGGCGGCGCATGTCGAGGGCGATCACTCCGCGCGCGTGCATACGCGCGAATCCCAGTTCGTACCACGGCGTCGTGTCGGCGGGGTCGTCGAAGACCCAGGCGTAGTGCTCTATGGCGTCGAGGGCAATCCACGACGAGCCGGCCTCGGCGTAGAGGGCGTCGAGCACCGAGGGTTCATCGAACGACACGCCGTCGGGTCCGACCCACGCTCCCTTGCCGTACTCGGGGCTTTCGAGGAGGGCACCGTAGAGGTGACCCACCATGACGCCGTTCTCCTCGGCGACCCAGGTCTGGCCAGCCGCGCGCGCGAGGGCGTCGGCGAAGTGGCTTTCTGCGAAGGTGGGATTGACCAAGTCGTTGCGCGCGGCGTCGTTCGCGAGACGCACGCTCGCTCGGCGCACAATGCGATCAATGTCGCCCGACTCAACGTGACGCACGATCATTAATTCACCGTACCGTCGCGTATGCAAAGGTGGAGCGGTGACTCTGCGCGCGACACTTTTTGACATGGACGGGTTGCTATTGGACTCCGAAATCCTCTGGCACAAGGCCGAAGTGGAGATCTTTGGGTCCCTCGGCGTACCGCAGAGCGAAGCGATGGGTCGCTCAACTAAGGGGATGTACGTCAATCAGGTCGTCACCTACTGGAACACTCAGTACTCCTGGGGGGAGCCGAGTGAGGACGCTGTGGTTGACCTGCTTCTCGAGCGAGTGGCGGAGCTCGTCGAGTCCGAAGGCGTGCTCATGCCCGGGGCGCTGCGCGCGTTGGATCTGACCGGTGAACGCGGCCCCTTGGCTCTCGCGAGTTCCACCCCCATGGATCTCATCATTCGTTGCCTTAAGCACTTCGGACTGCTCGATCGCTTTGCGGCGATTCACTCAGCCGAGCACGAGCCCTTCGGCAAGCCCCATCCCGGGGTGTTCTTGAGTGCCGCCGCGTCGCTCAACGTGGCGCCCGATGAGTGTCTCGTGTTCGAGGACTCCGCGGCGGGTGTACTCGCGGCCAAGTCGGGGACGATGACCGTGGTGGCGGTTCCGACGCCCGATGACCTCTACCGCCCCGAGTTCGCTCTCGCGGACCTCGTGCTCTCCTCGCTCGAGGAACTAAGTGCGACGTGGCTCGATGAGCGCTTTCGCTAAAGGTCCTTCAGGAATCGGTTGGCGAGCGGATACGAGTGCGCGCCGGGCGGGTACTCGGCCACCGCGACCCATCCGGTCGTGCGATAGAGCTCTAACGCTTCGGGCTGGGCGTAACCCGACTCGAGGTAGAGACGCGCGTAGCCAATTTCCTTGGCGCGTTCTTCGACACGTCGCATGAGCACCGCGCCCACGCCGCCGCGCCGTTGGTCCGGTCGGACCCACAGGCGTTTGATCTCGCCCACGTTGAGAGCCGGATCGCTAATCGGTCGAAGGCCCACGCCACCGACGAGGTGGGCATCCAGTCGCGCGACGAGGAAGACTCCTCGGGGCGCCATCAGTTCTTCGACGTGTAAGTGTCGGTCCTCGTCGCTGCCGCCGTAGCGACGATTCAACTCATCGATGGAGGCGTGGTACACGCTGAGCGCACCGTGAGAGGTGATGAGCTCGTCGTCGATGGTGAGTTCGGGCACCCAGACACAGTAGAGGCCGGACTTTGGCGGCGAACTCCTTCACTACGATGGAGGGATTCTTTAAGGAGACCCATGTTTCGCCCGGTCAGCGCCGATCTTGAGTTTGTAGCCATCGAGGAGGCCGAACTCGCCCGCTGGAAGGCGAACTACGTGTTTGAACGTTCGGTGAAGTTGCGCGAAGACGCCGAACCCTGGATCTTTTACGAGGGACCCCCCACCGCCAACGGCCTGCCCGGACTACATCACGTCTGGGCTCGCGTCTACAAGGATCTGTTTTGTCGGTACCACACGATGAAGGGCGAGTTCGTACCGCGCAAGGCCGGCTGGGATACTCACGGCTTGCCCGTCGAGGTCCAGGTGGAAAAACAACTGGGGATCTCGGGTAAAAAAGAGATCGAGGACAAGGTCGGGATCGCCGAGTTCACGCGGCTGTGTCGCGAGTCGGTGCTCGAACACGTCGATGAGTTCGAGCGGCTCACCGAGCGCATCGGATTTTGGCTTGACACCGAGCACGCGTACTTCACGTACCACCCCAGCTACGTGGAGTCGGTGTGGTGGAACCTACAGCAGCTCTTCGAGCGCGGTCTGCTCTATGAGGACTTCAAGGTCATTCCCTACTGTCCACGCTGTGAGACCGGCCTGTCGTCGCACGAGCTCGGCCAACCGGGCGTCTACTACGACGAGAGCGACGAGAGCGCCTACGTGCGCTTTCTTCTCACGGACGCCGAGGGTCGCACCGACCTCGGTTCGCCCACGCACCTGGCGGTGTGGACGACGACGCCCTGGACACTCATCTCCAACGTCGCCGTTGCGGTCAATCCCGAGGTGACCTACGCGGTCGTGGACGGTGTCGTCGTGGCCGAAGACCTCGTCGAGAGCGTCTTTGGCGAGGGCGCGAGGGCGACGGCAACGTTCCCCGGCTCGTCTCTGCTCGGCCTGCACTACGAACGTCCCTTCAGCGACGTGCCCCTGCCCGAGGATGTCGACGCCAACTACGTGGTGGGAGCCGACTACGTGACGACCGACGACGGCACCGGACTGGTGCACCAGGCGCCCGCTTTCGGTGAGGTCGACCGTCAGATTGCCCGTGAGAACGATCTGCCCATCCTCAATCCGGTGCTCGCCGATGGTACCTTCAACTCTTCGGTGCCCTGGCTCGTGGGCCAGCACGTGCGCGAGGCCAACCACGAGATCAACGACGAACTCGAGCGGCGCGGGTTGTTGATGCGGCGCCTGGACTACGTCCACTCCCTGCCGCACTGCTGGCGCTGCGGCACGGCTCTGATCTACTGGGCCAAGCCGAGTTGGTATGTCGCTACGAGTCAACTCAAGGACAAACTCATCTCAGAGAACCAGCGCATCGACTGGCACCCTGAGTACATCCGGGACGGGCGGATGGGCGAGTGGCTCACCAACAACGTCGACTGGGCACTCTCGCGCGATCGCTACTGGGGTACTCCGCTGCCGATCTGGCGCTGCGAGGACGGTCACATCACGTGCATCGCCTCGCGCGATGAGCTCTCGGCCCTCACCGGGCGCGATCTGAGCGACCTCGAACCGCACCGCCCGGAAATCGACGAAGTGGTCTTCTCTTGTCCGACGTGTGACAAAGAAGCTCGTCGCGTCGAGCCGGTGATCGACGCGTGGTTCGACTCGGGCTCGATGCCCTCAGCTCAGGTGGGCTATCCCCACGTGCCGGGCAGCGCCGAGGCGATGAGGTTCCCGGCCCAGTTCATCTGCGAAGCGATCGACCAGACCCGCGGGTGGTTCTACTCCCTGCTCGCGGTCAACACGCTGGTCTTTGGCGAGACGCCGTACGAGCACGTGCTCTGCCTGGGGCACATCGTGGACGAGACCGGCAAGAAGATGAGTAAGTCGGTGGGTAACGTCATCGACCCCTGGGAGGTGCTCGATACCCGAGGGGCGGACGCCCTTCGCTGGTGGATGTTCTCCCAGGGATCTCCCTGGACCTCGACGCGCGCGAGTCTTGGCGCGATTGACGCCTCGATGCGCGAGACCCTCGCCACGTTGTGGAACACGGTCAGCTTCTTTACGACGTACGCGTCGCTCAACGCTTTCGATCCTTCCGATCCCGAGATTCCGGCCGTCACTGAACGCAGCGCCATCGACCGCTGGATCCTCTCGCGACTCGAACACGTCACCGAAGTGATGACCGCGGCCCTGGATGGGTACGAACCCCTCGGGGGCACCGACGCGCTTGCAGAGCTCATCGACGACCTATCAAACTGGTACGTGCGGCGCAGTCGCCGTCGTTTCTGGCGCACTGACCCGAACGCCCCGCGTTCGGAGGCTCTAGCGGCCCAGGCCACGCTGCTCGAAGTGCTTCGGCGCGTGACCTTATTACTGGCTCCTTTCTGCCCGCTGCTGACCGAGCGCCTCTACCAGGAGCTCTTCGGGGTCAGCGACTTCGACTCGGTGCACTTAGAGGACTGGCCCACGTCGTTGCCCGAGCGACGCAACGAAGAGCTCGAGGCGTCGATGGCGCTCGCTCGACGCCTGACTTCGCTCGGTCGCGCGGCGCGCGCCGAAGCGGGCGTTAGGGTCCGCCAGCCCCTGGCGCGCGCGCTGGTGTTCCTGCCAGTCAACTCACCTCAGCCGCCCGAGGGGATGGTCGAAGAGGAGTTGAACGTCGACCACCTGGAGTACGGCTCGGAACTGGCCGACGTGCTCTCCTTTGAACTCGTGCCGAACTTTCGCGCTGTGGGACCGCGGCTGGGTGAGGCGGTCAAGGAGTTGCGCGGCGCGCTCGGGGCTCTAAACGCCCAGAGTGCCGCGAGCACGCTGGAGTCCGGGTCGAGCGTGTGGGTCACCCTGTCGAGTGGAGAGTTCGAACTCTCCGGCGATGACGTCGAGTTACGCGTCAAGGGTCAAGCGGGCTTTGCGGTTTCGCGAGACGGCGCCGAGGTCGTGGCCCTGGACCTCACGCTCACTGACGAACTGCGTCGTCGCGGTCTTTTGCGAGAGGTCGTGCGTCAGGTGCAGGATCTACGCAAGAACTCCGGCCTTGACGTTTCTGATCGCATCGTGCTGCACGTGGTGGGACTCGATGACTTACGCGACGAGTTCTCCGCGTTGGCGAGCGAGGTTCTGGCAACGCGGGTAGAAACTACGCCGGGCGTGAGCGAGGGGACAGTCTTGGACCTCGACGACGAGCGCCACGCCGTGGCCTGGGTCGTGAAGGCCTAGCGCGGCGCGTTGAGTTTCGCCAAGAGTTCACGGAGGGTCTGACGCTCCGTGTCATCTAAGCGCGTGGCCAGGTTCTCCTCGAGGTAGCGCAGGTGCACCGCCAGCGCCTCTTGTAACTTCGCGCTGCCCTTGTCGGTGATCGCGACCCAGATGGCGCGCCGGTCGGCCGCGCAGTGCTCACGTCGCACGAAATTGGCCTCTTCGAGGCGATCGACCAGTCGCGTAGTGCCACCGCTGGAGTGCACGATGGCCTGGGCGATCTGGTTCATCTTGAGGCGTCCGTTGTCGCTCTGATGAAGTTGCAGGAGGACGTCGAACCAGGCGAGGGGAAGGTCGCAGCACTTTTCGAGCTCGGCGCCAAAGTCGCGCGACAGCCGGGCGTTGGTCTCTAAGAGCAGTCCAAACAGGACGACCTTTTCGTCACTCGAGGGGCAGGAGGTCGAGAGCATCACACAACCATTATAGGAGAAGAAACTGCTCATGCAGTAACTTCTTGACAAGTAGTTGCTGAAGCAACTATACTGGTCCGAGCACACACAGTGCCTTTAGAACAAGGAGAAACCCCATGAGCAACCTTCCCGCTCCCGGTGTGTACACGGTCGACCCGGTCCACACCAACATTGACTTCATTGCCCGACACCTCGTCGCGTCCAAGGTTCGAGGTAATTTCACGGACTTTACGGGTGTGATTACCCTCGGCGACACGATTGAGAACTCCAGCGTCGAAGCGACCGTCCAAGCCGCCAGCATCACGACCCACAACGAGATGCGCGACGGCCACCTGAAGAGCTCGGATTTCCTCGAACTCGAGACCTACCCGACGCTCGTCCTGAAGTCGACCAAGATCACGTCCAAGGGTGGCGACGACTACGAGATGGTCGCGGACCTCACGATCAAGGACGTCACCAAGTCGGTAACCTTCGACCTGGAGTACCTGGGCACCAGCCCCGGCATGCAGCCCGGCGTCACGGCGATCGCCTTCGAAGCCAAGACCGACATTGACCGGCGCGACTTCAACGTCAACTTCAATGCGACGTTGGACAACGGGGGGCTCGTCGTGAGCAACAAGGTCGTCATCGAACTCACGATCGAAGCGCTGAAGCAGGACTAGTTTCACCCGCGCACCGTGAGAGAGCCGGGGGCCGTGTGGCCCCCGGCTTCTTCGTTAGTACGATGGGCGGATGTCGAAAGTGAAATCGAGCATTGGCGTGTTGGGCGCGCTCGCGACCATCATCTCGGTGTGGTGGTTCGCCTTTCGCCCCCGACGAAATCAGGGCGACGCCGAAGAGTAAGCGGGCGCGCCAGCCCGGTTGAGCGCCTCTTTTTGCTGGCAGACTAGGGCCATGCCCTTTGTCGCTATCAATCCCGCTACCGAAGAGATCATTGCCGAGTACCCGGTCCTCGACGGGCCGGGCATCGTGCGAGCCCTCGACACTGCCCACGGCACGTACCTCAAGTGGCGCGGGGCGAGCTTCTCCGAGCGCGCCAACTACATGGCTCGCGCGGCCGAGCTGCTCGAGAGTGAGATTCCGGTCATCGCCGAGTTAATGACCAGCGAGATGGGCAAGACCTTTGCCGCCGCCAAGGGTGAAGCCATGAAGTGCGCCGTGACCATGCGCTACTTCGCCGAGCACGCCGAAGCCATGCTCGAGAGCGAGAACCTCCCGACCAAGGGCTCGCGCAGCGGACTGCGCTACGAGCCAATCGGCGCGATCTTTGCGGTGATGCCTTGGAACTTCCCGTTGTGGCAAGTCGTGCGCATGGCCGTACCCACCATCATGGCGGGCAACGTCGTGGTCTTTAAGCACGCGCCCAACGTGCCGGGGTGTGCTCGGTACATCGAAGACCTCTTTATCCGCGCGGGATTTCCCGCGGGCGTGCTCACGACCGTGTTCGTCGAGATCGACCAGGTGCCCTCGATCATCGCCGACTCGCGCATCGTGGCCGTGACGTTGACGGGATCGGACCGCGCGGGACGTTCCATCGCCGCCGAGGCGGGCAAGAACCTAAAGAAGTGCGTCCTGGAACTGGGGGGATCGGACCCCTTCGTCGTGGCCTCGTCGGCCGATATGGATCTCACCGTCTCGATGGCAGTGACGGCGCGCATCCAAAACAACGGCCAGGCCTGCATCGCCGCCAAGCGCTTCATCGTGGTCCACGAGCGCGCCGATGAGTTCCTCACTCGCTACGCCGAGGCGATGGGCGCGGTGCGCCTCGGTGACCCGATGGACCCCGCCACCGAGCTCGGCCCACTCGTCTCGGCGACACAGCGAGAACTGTTGGCGGGCCAGGTCAGCTCCTCGATTGCGGCCGGGGCCACGGTGCTCGCGGGCGGCGAAACGCCCGAGCGCCGAGGGTACTTCTACCCCGCCACCGTCCTGACCGACGTGCCGGGCGATTCGCGCGCGAGTTGTGAGGAACTCTTTGGCCCGGTCTCGGTCGTGATCCAAGCCCGCGACCTACCCGATGCGATTCGCATTGCGAATGACACGCCCTGGGGACTGGGCGGATCCGTCTGGGCGATGGACGAGCGTGAGATCGATGATGCGATTGCCGGGCTCGAGGTGGGGACCGTATTCGCGAACGCCATGGTCGCCTCCATGAACGAACTGCCCTTCGGTGGGACCAAGAGTTCGGGCTTCGGTCGAGAGCTCTCGGCACTCGGCGCACGCGAGTTCACCAACGTGAAGTCGTTCTTCGTCGCATGAGCCCGCAGTACTACTTCGACCACGCCGCGTCCGCGCCGCGTCGCGACGCGGTGAGCGAGGCGATGG
>JBARLO010000050.1:0-9522 GCA_049801955.1 Acidimicrobiales bacterium | reverse complement strand
CCCCCGATGCAGACCGGCCATGAACGCGCTCGTCACCCGCTCATCGAGCCCCGCGCGCAGGGCCGCCGGAAAGTGCGACACCGTCACTTGCGCGGCGTGAGTGGAGCTCGCGGCCACGTTCAACTCGACCGAGGTGAGTCCGTGTCCGAGATAGTGATCCAGCGCGGAACGCACGCCCGGGCCAAAGAGCGAAGAGAAGACCGATCCGACGACCGCCACGCCCAGGGATCCGGCCAACTCGCGCGTGGTTTCGTTCACCGCGGAACCGGCGCCAACCTGGTCCGGTCGCAGGGTGCTCATGAGCGCGGCCGTCGAGGGCGCGTTCACCAACGAGAACCCGAGGGCCAGGATCATCATCACCGCGACCACTGGTCCGACGTACGCGGCGTCCGCCGCGATCGTTCCACCCCATGCCAGAGCCGCGCCCATGATGAGCAGTCCGCCCGCCACGACGTTGCGGGTACCTAGGCGCAGTGCCGCTATCGCTCCCAGTGGAGTCGTCACCATCACCACGACGGCGAAGGGCAAAGTATGCACACCGGCCGAGAGTGCGGAATATCCCCGAATGAGTTGGAAGTACTGAGTAATGAGGAAGATAAATCCGAAGAGCGCGAAGTAGTTCGTGGCGACCGCACCCGCTGCCGCCGAGAACCTGCGATTGGAAAAGATCCGCACGTCGAGGAGTGGCCCGACTCGGCGCATCTCGTAGAGCACGAAGCCAACAAGCGTGGCCAATGCGGCACCAAATAATGCCAGTGTCGTCACGCTGTGCCAGCCCCACGATGGTCCTTCAATGATCGAGAGGGTCAAACATGTGATCCCGACGGTGCCGAGAATAAGTCCCGCAAAATCCAGGCGTCGCCGCACCGGACTCTTCGACTCAGGAACAACCACGTTCGACGCGAGCACGGCGATGAGGACGAGGGGGGCGTTGATCAAAAAGATGGAGCCAAACCAGAAGTGAACGAGCAGAAGTCCCCCGACCACCGGGCCGATGGCGATCGCCACGCCACTGGCGGCACCCCAGATACCAAACGCCTTCGCCCGCTCATTGTGGTCATTGAAGGCGACGGTGAGAGTCGAGAGCGTGGCGGGAAAGATGAACGCGGCCGACGCGCCCATCAACGCGCGGGCCGTTAGCAGGGTGGGCACGCTGTGTGAAAAGGCGGCCACGAGCGAAAACGCCCCAAAGCTGATGAGTGCAATCTGCATGACCCGCTTTCGACCGAGACGGTCGGGCATCCCGCCCCCGGCGAGCAGGAGTCCGGCGAAGGGAAGAGAGTAGGCATCGACGATCCACTGCAGAGACGAGTTCGACGCGTGAAGGTCCCGCGAGATCACGGGAAGTGCGACATTCACGATTGTGTTATCAATAACCACGATCAAAACGACCAGGCAGAGCACCGTAAGAATCCACCAACGGCGATCGTGCGTCGAAACGGGCATCGGGCAACTCCTATAGAACGATGTACCACAACAGTAGTACGATGTTCTATACTCGTCAATGATGCCAAATACTCGAACCTCCTCCCTCCTCATCGCGCCCGAAGTTTTGAGCGCGGCCGTGTCCATCCTCGATGACGAGGGACTCGATGGGTTCACGGTGCGAGCCATTGCTAAGCGAGCCAACGTTGCACCCATGGCGATCTACAACCACTTTGGCGGCATCAACGGCGTCATTGAAGAGCTCTGGAACCGTGGCTTCGAAATGTTGCGCGTGGCCATTACTCGCCACAGCGGCGACGTCGAGGGTGACTTCCTCAGCGCGGGACTGGCGTACCGGCGCTTCGCTCTCGAGAATCGCGGCCTTTATCGCATCATGTTTCTCCAGACGTTTCGAAACTTCGAGCCCTCCCCCGCGAGCGCTCAGGTTGCCGCAGGAACATTCCAAGCACTCGTCGCGATCGTGGAGCGCTGTCAGACGGCCGGACTCTTTGTTCACTCACGTC
Source organism: Acidimicrobiales bacterium (assembly GCA_049801955.1). Lineage (GTDB taxonomy): Bacteria > Actinomycetota > Acidimicrobiia > Acidimicrobiales > RAAP-2 > RAAP-2. The sequence continues at coordinate 7,573 of JBARLO010000050.1, read as the reverse complement.
CGAGCGACGCCGCCCAAGTCATCTGGGCTTCGTGCCATGGTTACGTCTCGCTCGACATGCATAGCGTCAACTTCGCTCTGGACGCTGACGATGCTTACCTGATGCTCTTAGAGACGCTACGACGCGGCCTGCGATAGTTCGAGGCGTAGTTCGTTCGGCCACCATCCCTTGCGATCAGGGCTGAGCAGCATGTCGGTGAGATCGTGACGAAGGTGCTCCTGTCGCCACAGCAGTTGCTCTCTCGTGGCGAGAAGGACCCGCTCGAGGTCATCACACTCGGTGCGCCAGGTCGGATCGACCCCGAGATCGAAGCACTTCATCGAGCCGTCGCCGAACTGCACGAAGGCGAGGTCCTCGCCGACTGATACGGCGAGGTTTCGCCGCGCCAAGGTGGCGCGGTCCGGTGCGACTCCGGCGCTGAGCAACATGAAGCGACTGTCCCACTCGTAGTGCGCGGCACGCCGCCACGCAACGTCCTCGCCTCGCAAGAGCGGCGCCAGGGACTCGCCATCGCTTTGCACCGGTTGTTCAATGTTCAGGGTGTCGGTCAGCGTGGCGAGCAGATCGACGTTCTCGGTGAAGTTCGTGATCACGACCCCGCCGTGTACGCGCGGATCTCGCCAAATTCCCAGAATGTGGTAGCTCTGGGGGAAGAAACCCATCTTTTCGAGTAGCCCGTGGTCACCGAGCTGTTCTCCGTGGTCCGACGTGACCACGACCAGCGTGTCGCTCCACTCGCCGCGCTCTTCGATGCCGGCCACCACGCGTGCAAGTTGACTGTCCACTTCGCTGATCATCCCGAAGTACTGCGCTTTGAGCCGACGCATATCGCCCTCGTCGCGGGGTGCGGCCACCTGGGGCCAGCCCAGAGCCGCCTCGTGAAGCGGATGACGATGCGACTCGTCAACCGGCGCGATGGGCAGCTCAACGTCAGCGGGGTCGTACATGTGCGCGAACTCCCCCGCCGCCGCATAGGGCGGATGGGGGCGCAGGTAGCTCAGGTGCGCGAACCATCCCGACTCTTGATACTCGAGCCACTCCAAAAAGCGAGTGGTGAGAAACCCGCTCAGCGAGTCTTCGGCGCGACGGAGTGGCTCTCCCTCACAGAGTCCGCGCCACCCCGTGGGCACGTCATAGCCCTTCTGGCGCAAGTGCTGGACCCAGCCCGCCTGACTCTCAGGCAGGTAGAGGCCCACCGAGAAACCCGGGAGGATCCCGTCGTAGTAACTCAGGCGCGGGTCGTCGGGACCATTCGCATTTGCGGGATCGAGTCCTTGGTCGGTATACCCAAAGAGCGTGGGGTCGTAGCCCGCACGTCGAGCACCGTAGGCCAGATTGTCGAATCCTCGCGCGAGCGGTGTGCCATTGGCGACCACGCGATTGTTCATCTGGTACATCCCCGTATACAGAGCGGCACGCCCCGGCGCGCAGGGCGCGGCCTGGGAGAAGTGGCGAGCGAGGCGCACGCCCTCTCGCGCTAGTCGGTCCAATGTGGGAGTGCGGACAAGCGGGTGACCGGCGGCTCCGTAGGCGTCGCCGCGAAACTGGTCGAGCGTGATGAAGAGAACGTTCACGCGGTAGTGCCGACGGCCCGCTGTAAGTGTGCGGCGATGTCGTCGACGATGGCGAGGGCTACGGGTACTACACCGCCCATCTCGAGAAAACCATGGACCATTCCTTCGGCTTCGAGGAGTTCGACGGGCACGTGAAAGTGCTCGAGGAGCCCGGCGTAGGCGACGCCTTCGTCGCGCAGTGGGTCACATTCGGCCACCACGATGATCGCGGGAGGAACGCGTCTCAGGTCGTTGGCCAGCAGGGGCGTGACGCGCGGATCGGTGTGGTCACCAAAATCACCCAGGTACTGGCGATAGTCGTAGCGCAGAGAGTCGAGATCCAAGAGAAACCCCGAGCCGTATCGGTGCGCCGACTCGGTGACCAGATCGGGTCCCAGTGTCGGGTAAATGAGCACTTGGGCGGCGAGATCGAGTTCCTCGTCCCGCAAGAGGGTGGCCGCGACCGTGACCAGGTTGGCCCCCGCCGAATCCCCCATCACTACGAGGCGCGCTTCCGCTGTCGCAAACTCACTGCGATGAACCGACACGTAGCGCAAGGTCTCCACGGCATCGTCAAGACCGGCCGGAAACGGATTCTCGGGGGCCAGGCGGTAGTCGATCGCGAGAAATCTCGTGCGGGTGTCGTGTGCGAGTCGCCGACACAGCCAGTCGTGGGTCTCAAGATCACCCATCACGAAGTCGCCGCCGTGGAAGTACACCACCAAGGCTCTACGATCGTCGATCTCGGGGACGTATAACCGCGCACGAAGCGCACGTCCCACCAGCGGAATCTCTGTCTCGCGCGCGTCGACATCGCCCGGAAGCTCACCCCGGTACCGCAGCGCTTCGTCGCGGAAGGCCTGACGACGCTGGTCAGCCGGGGCGTCCAGCGCCGAAGGCTCCGGATTCTCGCGCGCGGCGCGCAGATACGGTTCGAACGCTGAGTGGATCACGACGCCTCCTGACCACACATTAGGCAACGTCACGCAGCCCACCGTGACCGCAACTCGCCAAGACCTTGCTGGGATTTCTCCTAATGACCATTAAGTTTGTGTCCGGGAGTTCGATATTCATGGGTGAGACCACGACGCCTCACGAGCAGTTAATTGCCAAGATATTCAGCGGTGGCGAAACCGGGGCCGACCGCGCGGCCGTGGACTTTGCCATCGAGCATGAAGTTGCCTACGGGGGTTGGGTGCCCCCCGGCGGGTGGGCTGAGGATCTGCGCGAACCGCCCGGGCTCCTCGCGCGCTATGCGAATTTCATACCCACCCAATCATCTGACGTCAAGGTGCGCACGTCGCTGAACGTCCGTGACACCAACGCGACCGTCGTCTTTGCGCCGGCCTCGGTGCGCTCGAGAGGCGTGACCCAGACCCTCGACATTGCGAGTGTCCTCAAGCGTCCGACCCTCGTTCTCGATCCGCACTCCCTCGATGCTCTTGAACGCCTTTCGGTGTTCTTTTCAGATCTCAAAGGCGATACGGTGCTGAACGTGGCGGGGCCTCGCGAAAGTGAGGCGCCGGGCCTCTACGGGGCGGTCAAGTCCTTACTAGAGGGAACTCTCGAGTTTTTCGTCACGTCGTGACGCCACATCCAAATAGATGTCGCGGGCACGGAGTACCCAGCGGTCCAACTGCGAGTCCTTTGGAGCGGACGACCGGGCTCGAACCGGCGACCTCGACCTTGGCAAGGTCGCGCTCTACCAACTGAGCTACGTCCGCGAGGTATATCGAGTGTAGCCGACGACACCGCGACGTCCAGGCGACGCTACGCGGGAGTCGACTCGATTAGGGCGGTCGCTTCTTCTGCGATGAAGGCGCTGAGGCGTTCCATATCGGCCATTCGTTCCGCGCATCCGAGCAGGCCAAACTCTAGATTCTCTTCGAATCCCAGCACTGTGATGTTGAGCGAAATCGGTCCAAGAAGAGGTCCGTAGGGAGCAGCCGAGAGAACGCGCCGTCCACTCAACCACAGAGCGACCGGTGGACCAGGCACCGAAGAGATCATGACGTTCGCCATGGGGAGATGATCAAAGAGACCGAACGTCGTGAGGAGTTTGCCGCCCAGGGACAACAGCGTTGGTCCGAGCACCCTCGGGACGTCTTGGAATATCCGGGCTCGACGAAGGCGCTGTTCGGCGACGGTCTTTGCCGAGTCGCCGGAGATCGCGCGCAGTCGTTCTTCTGGGTCCAAGAGATCGGTGTGCAAAGTCACGAGCATCCCCGAAATCTGATTGCCCAGTTCTGCCGTGTCGCCGGACCGCACGTTGATGGGCACGAAGGCGACGAGGTCGTTCGTCGCAGCCTCGCCGCGCTCGTCGAGGAGTCGTTTGAGCGCTCCCCCCACGCTCGCCATGACGAAGTCCGTCACGCTCGCCCCTCGGGCCTTCGCCGCACGCTTGACCTCAGCCAAGGGGATACGGGTGCGCAGGAACGTCTTTTCGATACCCGCCGCTCCATTTAGCGACGTGCGCTGCGCCTCGAAGATCGACGGCTGGTCGGGCGTGGCGTGTCGACGACCGTGCACCGCGACCACGCTCGCTAGAGCGCGCACGATCTCGTAGAACCGACCGCCCCAAGACCCGAGGCTCTCCAGTAGTAAAGAGGGTTGGTCGCGGAGACGGGCCAGTCCCTGTCGCAGGAGAAAGAGCGATGTCGTCACCGTGGGCTCATCGTCGATGGCGTCGACTCGAGCCTGCGGTGCACGAATCTCGGGCGAGACATCAAAGAAGTTCGCGATGGTCTCGGCGAACGAGACCCCATCGGCCAAGGCGTGGTGCATCTTGACCACGAGGACCGCGCGACCGTCATCGGTGCCCTCGATCACCAACAACTGCCACGCCGGGCGTTGCGGCGAAAGGGTCCGCGAGAGAAAATCCGAGACCAGTTCGTCGAGCTGGTGCGCGCTGCCGGGATCGGGCAGCGCGACGCGCAGGACGTGACGATCCAGATCGAATCGATCGTCCTCAATGAGGATTGGCCAGGTCATGTCGAAGGGGGCTCGAACCACTCGTTGGGTCAAGACCGGTATTTCGTGCACCCGGTCCGCGATCACGGACTTGATCTCCTCAAAGCGAACGGCCGGATCCTCGTCGCGAGGCTCGAGTTCGATCACCGCGCCGATGTTCATCGACGTACCGGGATTCTCTAAGAGGATGAAGGCGCTGTCGAGGGGGTCGAGAAACTTGGTCATCGACCCGAGCTGCCGAATCCGCCCTCGCCGCGCGTGGCCTCGGGCAGTTCGTCAACCACCGCAAAGGCGCTGCGACCAACTGCCATAACAACCAGTTGGGCAATCCGATCTCCCTTGGTGACCTCGTAATCGTGCTCGGGATCAAGGTTGACCAGAGCCACCTTCACCTCGCCGCGGTAGCCCGGATCGATGAGGCCCGGCGCGTTGGCGCACGTGACACCGTGGCGCGAGGCGAGACCACTACGGGGCAGCACGAACCCACCATGGCCCTCGGGGATCGCGACCGCAAGACCGGTCGCCACCATCGCACGCCCACCCCCGGCGCGTAGCACGCACGACTCCACCGCCACCAAGTCGCATCCCGCATCACCGTCGTTGGCGTAGGAGGGGATGACGGCATCGGGGTGAAGTCGCTTCGTGAGAATTTCCATAGCGGGAAGGCTACACAGACCAGGTTGCATCTCAAGTAAGTAGTGTCGTCTCGTGCTCGCCTGGATGGATCTGGAGATGACCGGCCTCGAACCCGAGCGTCATGTCATCGTCGAGATCGCCACTTTGCTCACCGACGACCATCTCAATATCATCGCCGAAGGCCCCGATCTCGTCATTCACGCCACCCCCGATCAACTCGCGCAGATGGGCGACTACGTGACCGCCATGCACACCAAATCGGGTTTGCTGCCCGCCATCATCGACTCCACCATCACGGTCGACGAGGCGCAGCGTCAGACCCTCGAGTTCCTCAAATCCCACATTGGCGAGCCCCGTTCGATACCCCTATGCGGCAACTCCATCGGTACCGACCGTCGATTTCTCCAGGAGTACATGCCCGAACTCGAGCCGTTCTTCCACTACCGCAACGTCGATGTCTCGACCATCAAAGAGCTGGCGCGACGGTGGTATCCGAGCTCACTGGCGGCCCAACCCGAGAAGGACTCAGCGCACCGCGCGCTCGACGACATCAAAGAGTCGATCAACGAGCTCGTCCACTACCGTGACACCCTCTTTCAGCCGATCGAAACGACTGCCTAACTCGCGATGAGCGACCACGCCATCAGCATCCAAGAAGCCGACGCGATTCTGACCGCGCCGGGCCAGATGTTCGAGACCGAACGCTCAGTCGTCGAGGGCATCGAGATGACCGTGTGGAAGAACGCGCCGTCGAACCTTCGCCAGATGCTCGACGCGTCGCTCCACCATGGCGACAGTGAGTTCTTGATCTACGAAGATCAGCGCTACACGTTTCGCGAGCATTACAACATCGCGGCCACCCTCGCCCACCAACTGCTCGAGCACGTCGCCCAGGGCGATCGCGTCGCGATCGCGTCGCGAAACCTTCCCCAGTGGGCGATGGCGTTTTGGGCCGCGGCCTCGGTCGGCGCCATCGTCACGCCGCTCAACGCGTGGTGGACTACCGAAGAGCTCGCCTACGGACTTCGTGACTCCGAGTCGTCCCTCCTCTTTGTCGACGGGGAGCGACTCGATCGGATCTTTGGTCTGATCGACCAGTTGCCCGATCTACGGACCATCATCGTTCTCGGCGATCCCGCCCGGCCCATCGAACTGCGCCACCACGACCGCGTGCCCATTGTCACCTTCGAAGAGTTCGTAGGTCCGATCGATCACGACACACCGCCCGACGTGGAACTCGCCCCCGACGACAACGTCACGATGTTCTACACCTCAGGAACCACGGGACACCCCAAGGGCGCGGTGGGCACCCACCGCAATGTCATCACGAACTTCATGAACCTCTCGTTTGGGGCGTATCGCGGTGCGCTGCGTGCCGGGGTGACACCCGATCCCCATGCGCCGAGCACCCAAGGTGTCGGACTATTGAACGTTCCCTTCTTCCACGCCACGGGCTGCTTTGCCGTTTTGGTGCCGAGTGCCTTCGCGGGTACCAAGATCGTCTTGATGCATCACTTCGACGCCGGCAGAGCGCTCGAGGTCATCGAACGCGAACGGGTCACGATGATTGGCGGCGTGCCGACCGTGGCGATGCAGATCATCGATCACCCCGACTTTGCACGTTTCGACACGTCGAGCGTCACCAGCATTGCGTACGGCGGAGCGCCGGCGCCGCCGGAACTGGTCGCGCGACTGCGCACCTGTTTTCCCCTCGGACTACCGAGCAACGGCTACGGACTTACCGAAACGTCGGCGGCGCTCGCCTCGAACCCGGGATTCGACTACGTCAACAAGCCGGCCAGTTGCGGCCCGTGCTACCCCATCAACGAGGTGGCCGTGGTGCCCGAAAACTACGTGGGCGACGCCCCGGGCGACGATGTCCAACGCGGCCCCGACGTGCTCGGCGAACTGTGGGTGAAAGGGCCCAACGTGATCCGCGAGTACTGGAACAAGCCCGAAGCGACGACCAGCACCTTTACCAAGGAGGGATGGTTGCGTACCGGCGATATCGCACGGATCGACGAGGACGGATTCATCTTCATCGTGGATCGCGCCAAGGATATGATCATTCGCGGCGGGGAGAACGTCTACTCGGTGATTGTGGAGGCCGCGATCTTTGAGCACCCCGACGTGCAGGACTGCGCTGTCATCGGCGTGCCCCACCCCACCCTAGGCGAAGAGGTCGCCGCCGTGATCGTGCTGCGTCCAGGTCGCGTCATGAACGCGGAGGAGGTCGGCCGACACGTGGCAGCGCGCCTGGCGAAATTTGAGGTGCCCACCACCGTCGTCTTTCGCGCGGAGCCGCTGCCGCGCAATCCCCAGGGGAAAGTCCTCAAGCGCGAACTGCGCGACTCACTCGCTTAACCGGTCGGCCCCCTCACTAGTGAGGGCAGCCGACGAGCGCGACGTGGTAC
>JBARLO010000049.1:0-37059 GCA_049801955.1 Acidimicrobiales bacterium | reverse complement strand
GGGACGTGGCTCGAAGTCGGCGCGTGGTGCGGCAAGTCGGCGCTGTACCTCGGCGCGGCCGCCGAGGAGACCAACGCCGTGCTCTACTCGCTGGATCACCATCACGGCAGCGAAGAGAACCAACTGGGTTGGGAGTACTTCGACGAGGCGCTCGTCGACCCCGCGGACGGACGACTCAATACCCTGCCCGTGTGGCAGCGGACCATCGCGGACGCGAATCTGGAGTCGACGGTGATTGGACTCGTGGGACCGTCACTCGTCGTGGCGGCCCATTTCGCTCAGCCCCTCGACCTGGTGTTCATTGACGGCGGTCACGCGCACGACGTCGCTTGGGCCGACTTCGAATGCTGGGCCCCCAAAGTCGTACCGGGCGGGCTCCTTTTGATCCACGACGTCTTCGAGAATCCCCGCGACGGTGGGCGACCGCCCTACGAGATCTACCTCGCAGCCCACGAGAGCAACTTCACCGACGTGGGGGTCGAGGGCTCGCTACGCGTGCTCCAACGACGTCAGGCATAGCATCAGTAGTTTCCAGCCTCTAGTACATACCGCACACCGAACCAAAGTCGGTGTAGTTTCCTCCGCCGTTGTCCTGCCACCAAGTTGAAGACCAGGTGTCGGAGCCGTCTCTCGGACCCCAAACGACGAAGCCAGCGTCGTATTGGTCGAGAGTAACTTCTGGCGACTGATCATCGAGGGCGCCGCTCGAATTGCAACCGCTTGTCGGTACCCCTAACTGGGTATGACCGAATGTTGATGAAGAGGCTGTGCGGTAATACGAAGCACCCATGTAATTCACGTTTCCGTCAACCGTTGCAGTGCCAATGCATGCGACGCCACCAGTAATGTCACCATCGTTGTAGTCATTTTGGACCGGACAATCGGTCGAGGTGAGCGGGATGACGCCGGCAGCGCTATTCGCGCCACAGGAAGAGACGCCTGAGACCGCATCCGTAACTACACCAGCCGGGATGCCGTCCAGCCCCGTCGACGTGATCGGGTCAATTGTCGCCTGGATGACCTGACATTCGGAAGTCGACAGCACTTCTGACCAATCTGTGGATTGCATAGCTTGCCTTTGCTGGGCGGCCCATGAGTCCCATGCGTTCGTTGTAGCGCCAGGAGCGGGGGGATTCGGAATTGTTTGTGCCGGAGATCCCGATGAGACCGTGTTCGACGCACCCACAGAGGTCCCTGACACAATCAGTGAGCCCATAATCAGGACCAGTCCGCTCAAAGCAACAACCGCGTGCCGCCCTACCCATTGTCGCTTAGGTGATCCGTATTTGATTCGAGTCATTCGTGCTCCTTCTCACTCCGAAGAACTGCGCAAGTTTGATGCGTTCGCACCTCCAACCTTGTATATGTCCTGTCGGTGAGTTTTCCTTTCACGAAGTCTCTCGAGAAGTGAGCGATTTTCCCATGTCACAAGGTATCTACGGCTTACACGAAGAGATCCCTGACACCGCCGCCGTCTCTATTCCCTTTGGGATTCCAGATTCCCCCTTTGACCTAACCGCATGAACATGCGAAGCAGTAACTCGACAGAGAGGCGTCGAAAGCTCAAGTTTCCAATCAATAACAGTAAATTTGCTCCTTTGGGACGCGGACCATGCCTGCCAAAGACTCCGTGAGAAACTCTCCCACGGGGGTGTCGGAAGTTCCGGGCCAACGTAATGGCTTACAATCTGGATTGCAAGAGGTTCGCCTGAAGCAAATCGGAAACTCGCGCACTCGCCTGGACCCAATTTGGACCCTCCAAGTTTCGATCTAATTATCCACGCCTTGATTCCGTACTCGCGCATGCTCGCTTCAACATCCATTCGCACTTGAGAGGGAGTCGGACATGACAACGTCCTGAGCTTGGCCAGCGCGGAAGTCTCGAGTCGAACAAGTTCACCATTTGAATATCCACTAAAACTTGAAAGGTCAAACTTCGCACAAGGTTCAGAATCTTTTCCAAGCGCAAACACGCCGACAATGCCACTTTTCAGTACGCAAGATGCGATGCCAGCCTCTCGATACAAAGTCCTGTGTGATTTCCAGTAACTTTCGCAAGTCTGAATGGGTGAATTCTTGAGAGGGACGTCTATCCCGTAAAGAGCGCCTGAAGTCGACGTGTAACAGCCGGCGCTGGAAGGATCATTTGAAGTTGCCTTCGAGAGTTGCGCCGCCGTCGCAGTAACTCCGACAAGCCCGACGATGACGAGAGAACCCAAACCCAGACGTGCCAAGAGCTTCTTCCAAATCGATCGGCTAGCGGAAGTGCGGGTACGACTGTATATTTTTCTGAGAAGTTCTGACGTCTGAGCCTCCGAGACAAGTCCTTCAACTTCATTCGGCGGAATCGGGTTCACCCGCCTCAGCGCATCATCGAAACGCGACTCGTTGTCAGTCACGGGTCTCTCCAGACGCTTCTTGGCCGTCGCCCGACATCTCAACCAGAAGAGTCTTTAGGCGGATTCTTGCTCTATTTAGTCGTGATGTCACAGCCGATTCGCTGCAATTTAAGATCGTTCCAATTTCCCGATAACTGAGACTCTCCCAATAGCGAAGCATTAGGATCTCGCGGTCCGCGGGTCGAAGGCGTCCAAAGGCGGTTGCGATTTCAATGTCGGGCGATGAGAGAACGGCGGTTTCGTTATGAACAAGATGGTCAGCCCTAACCCGTTCAGCTAGCCTGCGACGTCGTCTCAACGACCTTCTCGTGTTCGCAATGACTCCCTTTTCAATTCCGTATATGTAGGCCAATTCACGCTCTCCACCAGGTATGTCGTCAAATTTCCTCCATGCAATGGCTAGCGTCTCCGCGACCACATCCTCGGCCACCAGGGGATCTATGAGTCGGCGCCTGGCGAATGCAGTGAGAAAGGGATGGACTCGTCGAACTAGCGACTGAAAGTCCGAGTCACGCGAACCGCTTGCCGACACGTAACTAATCCCATCTCTCGTGTGCTGACACTGAGGTGGGGCGTGGTTCACTTCCGAATAAACACTTGATTTCCAGGGAACCGTCTAAAGACCCCACAAGTCCCCAATGTACATCCATCAGGTCGGCAGAAACTACGGGAACCTTGTTCCCCTACTACCTTGAGAATTTCTGCTGAAAAAGTAGAGGCGGTTGAGGTCGTATATACACCGAATCCCATTGCGGCCGATCTCTGTAGACCTCCTAAGAAGTAACTACGATCGTGAAGCGTAGGTTTCATTGCGGCGCAAAAGCACGGTCGTCTCCCGAAGAGGCAGTTAGAAGCGGACAACCCGGTTCCGATAGGTCCAGGGGCGTCGGCAGCTCGTCGTGGCGAAAGAGCCCGGCGGCATCCGAGGAGGACGTCAGGGCGTCCGCAGCCAACAGGACTGCCGCTGCGGTATAAGAGGTGACCTCTCGATGCGGGAACGTCACGCGATCGGGGTAGGCGATCCCCGTCCAGTACGCCCCATCGTCGCGGCGGTGCAGGTTCGTACAGCGAAAAAGCTCCAGCGCCTGGGTGGTCAGACCGAGGGCGTCCAGGGCGAGGACGCACTCGGCCGTCTCGGCCGCGGTGACCCAGTCGTTGGTCGACACGCAGCGCACCCCGAGTCCGTCCATCACGTGGCGCTCGGCGCCATCGGCGATGCGTCGCTCCCCGCGCGCCTCACGCAAGGCTCCCGAAAAGATGGGGTAGTACCAGTCCATCGCGAACTCGTTCTTGGGCGCAAACGCGCCGGGGTGGTGCGACACCGCGTGGCCCAAGCGCCCGATGGCGAGTTCCCATTCGGGTTGCCCATAACCGAGGCGCTCCGAGAGGGCCACCGCGCAGCGCAGTGAGTGAAAGATCGATGAGGAGCCGGTGAGCAGTGCGTACGGCTCGGGGCGACCCTGAGCGTCGAGGGACCATCGAATCGTGCCGTCATCGAGCTGCCAGCGCAAGACGAAGGAGATGGCGCGCTGCACCATCGGCCACATTGCGGCGCCAAAGTCAACGTCACCGGTCGCCAGGACGTAGTGGTAGAGACCGGTCGCCACGTAGGCGCAGACGTTCGTGTCCAGACGCGCGTCCTTCACCCGATCACCGATGTAGTAGTTGAACCAACTACCATCGCCGAGCTGCTCACTCTCCAACCACGCGTACGCGGCGCGCGCGCTGTCGACGTGACCGCAGATCGTGAGCGCCATCGCCACTTCGACGTGGTTCCAGGGATCGCAGTGCCCCCCCTCGAACCACGGAATCTGACCGTTGGTCCTCTGGAGGTTCTTCAGGTACTCGCCCGTCGTCGCCATCTGCTCACTCGTGAGCACATCGGGCACGCCGTGCAGGGTGAGGGTCGAACTCACGCCGGCTTCCTCAGGTAGAGCACGATCGACTTACCCATGAGGGGCGAGAGAATCCGCTCGGCGTACCGCGTCGTACGCGGCTTCTTCATGATGTCCCACACCAGCAACCGGTGATAGGCCTTGACCAAACGATGCTCGTCGTTCGTCGTGCCCACCAAGCACTTAAGCCACCAGTACGGGCTGTGCAGCCCGTGCGCGTAGTGATGCCCCGTCACGACGAGGCCCGTCGAGCCAAGGCGCTCTTGGAGCACGCCCTTTCGATAGATGCGAATGTGACCGCCGGGCACCGTATGGTACTCATCCGATAACGCCCAGTTCACGAGCTCCGGTCCGAAGCGCGGCACGGTAATCGCCATCGTGCCACCCGGTCGCAGGACTCTTGTGAGTTCGCGCATGGCGCCCAAATCGTCGGGAATGTGTTCAAGGACCTCAGAGCAGATCACGCGATCGAAGCTGGCGTCGGCGAAGGGCAGCGCCAGCGCATCACCCTGGACGACGGTGGCGCGCTGCGAACTCGTGTCGAGTTCGCCCGCCTCGACCATGGCGCGGAACGTCGCCGCCACGCCCCTTACTTCGTCTTCGCCCGCATCCACGGCGACCACGTACGCGCCACGGCGCGCCGCCTCGAAGGCGTGGCGACCAAAGCCGCACCCCAGGTCCAGCAGTGTGTCATCGCGACGCAGTCCGAGGCGTTCGTACTGAGCGGTGAGCATCAGTCGAAGTTCATCGATTCGGGCAGCGCACGGTGGGCCAGAATCGCCTCATAACACGCCGCGGTTCCCCGCGCGGTCACCTGCCACGTGAATCGCTCGATCACGCGCTGGCGACCCGCCGAACCCAGCCGTTCGCGCAGTTCGGCATCGTCGAGCAGACTACGAATGGCGTCGACGAGCGCTTCGGGGTTGTTCGGTTCGACCAGTAGACCCGTTTCACCACTCACTCCCACCACTTCGGGCAACGCTCCCCCGGTCGTGGCGACGACGGGCACCCCACAGCTCATCGCCTCGATGGCCGGCAGGGAAAAACCTTCGTAGAGACTCGGGACGATGGCGACTTCCGCTTGGCCGTAGAGACGAGCGAGCTCCTCGTCACTCACGCCCGAGATGGTGGTGACGATGTCGCTCAGGCCCAGCCGATCGAGAGCGCGCGCCACGCGCCCCTTGGGCTGGGGTTTGCCGATGACGATGAGGTCGATCTCTCGCTCCACGCGCAACTTGGCGATCGCCTCGAGGAGTGGGACCAGGCCCTTCATGGATACGTCGCTACTGGAGGTGACCATGAGGCGGCCCGTTTTCTTCACGACGTCGTCGTACGGGCGAAAGACCTCGTGATCGACCCCCACCGGAACAACGGTCAGTCGCTCGAGTGCGACGCCCATCTGGTCGTGGATGTCAGCTTTAGAGTTGTGCGACACGGTCAGCACCGCGGGTAGTTGCTTCACGACGCGGATCTGCATCCGCAAGAAGCCGAACCATCGACGCGTCGTGTATCGCTTCCACCACGAAGTTGCGTGATCCAGCGCAATCGATCGGTCCACTGTGATGGGGTGATGCAAGGTCTCGAGCAGCGGCCAGCCGCGTCGGTGCAAGCGAAGGACGCCGGGTCCCATGCACTGGTCGTCGTGGACAATGTCGAACTCGTCGCGCCGATCATCGAGGTACGAGGCCAAGCGCATCGAATACGCGAGCGGTTCGCCGAAACCGGCACTCATCATGACCCCGAATTCCGCGACGTCGGCGAGCGTCGTGAACTCCGAGAGGGCGGGAATTCGAAAGGGGTCCGGATCCCGGTAGAGGTCGAGGCTGGGCACGGGGGTAAAGCCCACGCCGGGATCGAGTTCGGGCCACGGCGGTCCGGAAAAGACCTCAACGCTATGACCGAGGGCGACCAGTTCGCGCGTCAGGTGACGGGTGTAGACGCCTTGTCCCCCGCAACGCGGGTTGCCCCGGTAGATCAAAAAGGCGACGCGCAATTTGCCCGGCTCGGCCGCGCGCGCGGGAATGCGCGCTGGGACCACGATGGCGCGACTGAGCGCCCAAGACGCCTTGGTGGCGGCAATGGTGTCAGCGATGGAACGTGCCACGAGTCAACTTTCCTTGTCAGGGCGGTCGTCCATTCTCGCGCACTTCGACACGCCACACAAACCGGCCAAGAATCCTGGCTACGCTTCGAAATATGGATCTGACCTATCCCCCCGACGCCGAGTCCTTTCGCAAGGAGATTCGTGCGTGGCTCGAAGTGAACCTGCCCACAGGTTGGTTCGAACCCGGCTTTTCCTTGTCGCCCGACGAGCGCCGAGAGTTCAACATGACCTGGCCCACCACGCTCTTTGAGGGCGGTTGGATCTGTGCGGGATGGCCCATTGAGTACGGCGGTAAGGGTCTGACCTTGATCGAACAGGTCGTGCTCAACGAGGAGTTCGCCAAGGCCAATGCCCCCATGCGCGCCGACTTCTTCGGCGACACTCTGGTCGGCCCCACGATCCTGCAGTGGGGCACGGATGAACAGAAGAAGGAGTTCATCCCGGGCATCTTGAACGGAACGATCACGTGGTGTCAGGGATTCTCCGAGCCCAACTCCGGCTCGGACTTGGCGAGTCTGAAGACGTCGGCCGTCCTCGACGGTGACGAGTGGGTCATCAACGGTCAAAAGGTGTGGACGACCCAAGCGCAGTACGCCGATTACGTCTTTTTACTCACGCGCACCGACCCCGACGCTGAACAGCACGCCGGCATCAGTTACCTCCTCGTGCCCATGCACCAGGACGGCGTCGACGTGCGGCCCATCACCCAAGTAGACGGTTCGGCCGAGTTCAACGAAGTGTTCTTCACGAACGCGCGCTGTCCCAAGGGCAACGTCGTCGGTGGCGTCAACAATGGATGGAAGGTCGCGATGACCACGCTCGGCTTTGAGCGCGGCTCCTCGTCCACCACCGGCTATCGCCGCTTCCTCAAGGAGTGGGAGACAATCGTTCGCGAGGCGCATCGCGTGGGCAAGAGCGACGACGAACTCGTTCGCGAGGACCTCGTCAAGTCGTGGTCCAAGATCAAGATCATGGAGATCAATGGCTACCGGTCGCTGACCGACGCCCTCAACAACACCCACAACGCGGCGCTGCTGGGTGCGTGCAACAAGATGTTCTGGTCCGAGACGCACCGCGACTATATGGACCTTGCCATGAATATTCTCGGCATGCGGGCTCAGGTGCTCACCGGTACGGGGGCGATCGCTGGCCCCTCGGGAGCGCTACGGCGCGGACGTGAGGACTACCCAGTCTCGGAGTTGCAGGCGTCGTTCTTCTTCTCGCGCTCCGAAACCATTTGGGGTGGCACGGCAGAAATCCAGCGCAACATCATTGGCGAGCGCGCCCTCGGTCTGCCCAAGGAACCCAAGGTCGCCCGCGCGTAGCGCGCGGAGTTCGACCCCTAGAGCGAGCGATATCGGGGCACGTAGCTCCCCGTACCCAAGAACGACGATTCCTCGGGGTCGATCGTGTCATCCACGTCGCCCATCACTTCAGTCACCCAGTCCAAGCGATCCTTCAGGATCCGGGTCACGCCGCCCTGGATGGTGTCGGTGGAGATCGCGCAACTGGAGCACGCGCCCGATAACTGGACCTCGACGACGCCCGTTTCGACGTCGCAGCGAACGAGCAGGAGGTCTCCCCCGTCGGCCTGGACCGAGGGGCGCATCAGCTCCATGAGCGAGTTCAGCGCCGCCAGGCGGGCTGAGCGTTCTTGGTCGGTGAGTTCCATACACACAGTCTGCCGGAAAAGGGCTGTCCCGTGCCCTAGCGGGCCGCCACGGCCTCGTCGTACACGCGCAGCGCTCGGGGTCCCCACACGGTGCCCGGTCCTCCGTTCATCGAGATCGCCACACCCATCGCCTCGGCCACCTGCTGGCGCGTCACGCCCGCGCGCAACGCGCCGCGAGCGTGGGCCACGATGCAGCCGTCGCACTCTCTGGTGACCGCGATGGCGAGTGCGAGTAACTCCTTGGTCGCGGCGGTGAGTTCTCCTTCGGCCATGGCGGCGCTCGACAGTTCGGCGTGCGCACGCATGACGTCGGGGATCAACTCATGAAGATCACGAGCCGGTTGACGTAGCTCCTCGCGAATACGGTCCATACTCTCCACGCGAACCTCCACTCTTTTTTTACGAGCGTAGCGATTCGTCTCTCGGCGTAGCGTCGCGCAGTTTTATGATGATGGCGTGAGCGCCATCGACGACCTGGTTGAGCACAACGAGGGTTACGTGCAGTCTCACGGACATCGCGTGTTGCCGACCGAGCCCGCCTTGCACTTAGCGGTCCTCACGTGCATGGACTCTCGCATCGATCTGTTCAACGCGCTTGGGCTCTCCCTCGGTCAAGCCCACCTCGTGCGCAACGCCGGCGGCATCGCCAGCGATGACGCGATTCGCTCGCTGCTACTGAGCCAGTGGCTCCTAGGCACTCGGTCGATCATGGTGATCCACCACACGCGATGCGGACTTGAGACGTTCGAAGAGTCCACGCTGCTCGACGAGATCACCAATGAGTTACGGGTGCGACCGCACTTTCGCTTGGGCGCCTACACCAACGTGGATGAGGACGTACGCCAAACGGTGCGCACGCTGCGCGAGAGTCCGTTTCTCAGTGACGCCGAGATCCGCGGCTTCGTGTACGACGTCGACGATGGCACCCTGCGCGAAATCCCTGTTGCCTACAGCAATTTCTTGAAGCCCTGAGAGGTCGCCTCGAACCCCTGGCGTTCGTAGAAGCGGTGCGCGTCAAGTCGCACGTTGCGACTGGTGAGTTGCATTCGATAGCAGCCCTCGCGTCGAGCTAACGCCTCCGCGGCGTCGAGGAGTTGCGCGCCCACCCCTCGGCTGCGCTGGTCGGCGCGCACGTGCACGCTCTCAAGTTCACAGCACCAACCTCCGGTGTGCTGGAAGTGCGGAAAGACCATGACCTGACAGACACCCACCACGTCGTTGCCGTACGTCGCCACAAGAACGTCACCACGGCGGCGGCGCGTCTCTTGGACCGCGTCCCAGTACCGTTGCACGTCGCTCTCATCTTCGAACTGAGCAGAGAGCGAGCCTCCCTGGACGACGAGCGACGCTGCTCGAATGTCATCTCTCTCGATGGGTCGAACGACGACGTCCATCGCCTAGCGAGGATCGATCGGCGTGAAGACACCCAGGCCCTGTTCGATGGCCTCGGCCGCGTTGAGACACAGGTCTTCGCGAAAGAGGTCACCGATCACTTGCACGCCCGTCGGCAGATCCTTCGCGAAGCCAACCGGTACGCACGCGGCGGGCAGTCCCAAGAGGTTCGCCGGAAGCACGAAGCGCACCGTCTCGAGCACCCTCATCGCGGACTCCTTGTCCTGGATGTCGTACCCCAGGGGGAAGGGAGGCAGCGTCCAGGTTGGCCCCACAATGAGCGGATACGTCGTGAAGAACTCGCGCCACGCGCGTCCAATCCCAAAACGAGTCTGCTGCAGGACGGCCGCAGCCCGCATGGTGGGCACCACCGAGAAGTCCTCGGTACTCAGTTCGAGGAAGCGGAGGGCGTCGGGCCCGAGCACCATGTCGAGGGGGATGGGAATGTCCGCCAAGCTCGTCGTCATGAACTCGGCCCACGTGAGGTATGTATCGAGAACGCGAGGTGGTTCGATCTCCTCGACGTCGTAGCCCGCCTCTTGCAACACTCGCCCGGCGCGACGCACGCCCTCGGCGATCTCGGGGTCGGTGTCGCCCCCAAAGGGCTCAGGCACCAGGGCCACGCGCTTCGAGGTCGGAGGGCCATGGAGGGGCACGTCAACCGATTGAGGATCGGCGCGGTGGGCTCCCATCACGATTTCGAGGCCTCGTCGCACGTCACCCACGTGTCGAGCCAGCACCCCGTCAACGAGCATGACCTGCTCACTCAGACCGCGCTCGAGAATCGAACTGGAGTCCTGCGCCGCGACGCGACCGCGCGAGGGCTTGATGGAGGCGACGCCGCAGCAAAACGCCGGATTGCGCAACGAGCCCCCAATGTCGTTGCCAAAGCCGATGGGACTTAAGCCCGAGGCCAACGCGGCCGCCTCTCCGCCCGACGATCCGCCGGCGGTGTAGCCGCGGCGCCAGGGGTTGTGCGTGGGCCCATACAGCGACGATTCGGTGTTCAGTCGTAGGCCCAAGTCGGGCATGTTCGTGCGCGCCAGCATGACCGCTCCCGCATTGCGCATCCTTTCGACCAGTGGCGCATCGACGCTCGCCATCAGGTCAGCGAGTGCAAAGGACCCCTGGGTCGTCGCATAGCCCGCGACGTCGATGTTGGTCTTGGTGGTAAAGGGCACACCGTGCAGTGCTCCCAGCGCTCCGCCGGCACGCAGCGCGGCGTCGGCCCGATCGGCCTCGGCGAGCGCCTCATCGGGACGCACTTCCACCACAGCGTTGACGTCGTCATTGACGGCGTCAATACGATCCAAGTGCGACGCGACGACTTCGCGTGAACTCACCTCGCCGCTTCGAATGAGCTGTGCGAGCGACAGCGCGGACTCTCGCCACAGATCCATGACCACCCCCAGATTGAACTCTGGCTAGTTTGTCATGCCCGCGCGATCAGCCGAATCGGCCCAACGTGTAGTCGAGGGTGCGCGTGTCGTCGGGATTATTGAAGATCTTCTCAGTCGTGTCGAACTCAATGAGCTCGCCCGCGCGGTCTTCACCCATAAGCAAAAACGCGCAGTCGTCAGAGATGCGCGCAGCCTGTTGCATGTTGTGCGTCACGATCACGACGGTCACGCGGCTCTTCAATGTCTTCATCAGCTCTTCGATGTGCAGGGTCGCGATCGGGTCGAGAGCCGAGGTGGGCTCGTCCATCAAGAGCACCTCGGGGTCGAGCGCCAGTGCGCGTGCGATGCAGAGGCGCTGCTGCTCACCGCCCGACAGGTTGGAGGCCGCGACCTTGAGCCGCGTCGACACTGAGTCCCACAGGGCGGCCGAACGTAGCGACGACTCGGCGGCTTCGTCGAGGAGTGCCTTCTTCTTGATGCCGTTAAAGCGCAGGCCCGAGACCGCGTTGTCGTAGATCGACATGGTCGGAAACGGGTTGGGACGCTGGAACACCATGCCCACGCGCGTGCGCAGTTCGGTCACGGTGATGTTGCCGCGATAGATGTCCGTGCCTTCGAGTGAGATGGCCCCACTCACCTTCGCGCCGGGCGTGAGGTCGTGCAGGCGGTTGAGCGCGCGCAGCAACGTGGTCTTGCCCGAACCCGATGGCCCGATCAGACTCGTGACCTTGTTCTTGGTCACGTCAAAGGTGCAGTCGCGCACCGCGGTGCGGCCGTGGAACGCTACCGCCACGTCCTTGAGCTGCATGGCGACAGCTCCTCGCTCCTTGGGCGTTTCGGGCTCGACCCTCGTCTGCACCTCAACCATGGCTTCAATCTCCTGTTCCATAATTAGTTTCTAACCTGCTGCTTTCTCGAAGCCCAAATGCGGGCGCTCAGACTAAGGATGAATACGAAGGCGACCAGGACTAACGCGATACCCCACACCTGGGCCCGCTGGGCGGGCCACTCGGACTTCGCGTTCTCGTAGATCGCCAGGGGCATCGCCGAAACCGGCGAGAGCGGCTTCCACGAATTGGTGAAGCCACCCGCAATCACGAGCAGCACCGGCGCGGTCTCACCGATCGCGCGCGAGATCGCCAGGATTACTCCGGTCACGACGCCGGTCAATGCCGAGGGGAGAACGATCTTGAGCGAGACCTTGTGCGACTTCGCGCCGAGAGCCAGACCCGCTTCGCGCAGCGTGTTGGGCACGTTGCGCACCGCGATCTCGGTGGAGATGATGATGACCGGCATCATCAAGACCGCGAGAGCGAAGGATCCGGCAATCGCCGAAAATCCCACGTCCAAATCGTGGACGATGAAGGAGAACGCGAACAGGCCCATCAGGATCGAGGGAGCACCGGCCATGGTCTGGGCGATCACGCGCAGTGTGGTCGCCAACTTGGACTGGGTCTCGGCCAGGTAGATACCAACGATGATTCCGAGCGGTATCGCCATGATCGAGGCGTAGAGCGTGAGGGCCAAGGTGCCCTCGATCGCATTCGAGATGCCGCCCGTCGCCGTGGGGTCGATCAACGTCGGCGTGGTCGGCAGGGTCGTGAAGAACTTCCAGCTGATCTGGCCCGCGCCCTGCTTGATCAACTGGTACATCAGCATGACGAGGGGCACGGCGGCAATGATGATCGCCACACTGCAGAGCCCGACCATGACCCGCGACACGATGAGGCGGCGAGCCCGGTTGCGATCGGCGGTCTTGCGGATCTCGTCGCGCATGTCGTGACTGGTGTCCTCAGGACCGAGTTCGATGAGATCGCTCATACGCGAGCCAGCACTTTACGTTGACGGTTGACGAGGGAACGACTGATGAGGGCGAGGCAGACGTTGAGCAGCATCAACAGCACGCCGAGCGCCATCAGCGCGGCAACTTCGTTGCCCTGGGACTCACCGAACTCGGTGGCGATCCAGGCGGCGATTGAAGTTCCCGGATAGAGCAGGTGGAACTGCACGTTCGCGACGCTGCCCGCGACCAGCGCCACCGCCACGGTCTCGCCGGTGGCTCGAGCCAGGGCGAGGAAAGTCGCGCCGAAGAGGCCGATCTTGGCGGTTGGCAGAACCACTTCGCGAATCATCTGCCACCGGGTCGCGCCCAGCGAGAGGCTGGCTTCCATAAGGTCCTGGGGAACGACCGCGATGACTTCTCGGCTAATGGCGACGAAGGTCGGCAGGATCATGATGCCCAGCACGATCGAGGCAAGGAGTAACGATGGGCCGAACTCCTGGCCCGAGTTGCCAAAGATCTCCTTGGCGAAGGGCCAGCTGTTCAACCAAGGGTTCACCGTGTTCTGCATCCACGGAGCGAGGACCAAGAGGCCCCAGAGGCCGTAGACCACGCTGGGAACGGCCGCCAGCAGTTCCACCAGCGTCGCGACAACGGTGCGGAACCGGCGAGGAATAAAGAAGACAATCGAGATCGACGTTCCCAGACCGATAAGGACCGCAATCACGAGAGCAATCAGCGACGTCTCCGCGGTACCCGTGATCATCGCCAGGCCGCCGAAGGGCCCGTCGGGGGACGTCCAGCCCTTGCCCGTCAAGAGGGTAAAGCCGTGGTGAATCCAGTCGGGCCACGAACTCCAAAAGATCGAACCGACGAAAGTAACGCTGACTGCCGTGAAGATCAGCGCGGCCACGATGAGCAGGTAGTTGTACCACGTACGACGAGGAGTGGTGGCGGGCACTGGACCCGCCACCATTTCCTCGTACTCAAGCAAGCCCACGATCGGGTCTTGAGACATCTGTTGATCGCTCCTTGCTTGTCTAGTTGCTACCTATTTTTGAGTGAGGCACTCCGTGCCACCTGAGGTCACCTTGGACAACTGAGTGCGCGCGTACGCCTGGATGGCGGCTGGCAGCGGTACGTATCCTTCGTCCTTGGCCAGGGCGGACTGTCCATAGTGTGACTCCCAGTCGAGGTACTTCACGCTGGCTTGACAGGTGGCGTCCGAAGAGATCGACGCAGGTACGACTGCCCAGCTGTAGGTCGCAAAGGGCCACACGTCACTGCCCGGCTCGTTGGTAATGGCGAAGTTGTCGGGGGTGACCGCTGTACCCGCCGCCTGAGCCGCGTTCGCGATATCGGTGAGGTTGGCCGAGAGCCACTGACCGTTCTTGTCCTGCAGCAATGCCGACTGAATGGCACTGTTGCCTGGGATCAAGAGGTAGCTGTACTCGACGTAGCCAATGGCACCGAGCGTCTGGTCGACACCCTGAGCCATCGCAGCGTTGTTCGCCACGCCGTCGATGTTCTTGGCCTTCCAGGCTCCACCGCCGCCTTCCATGACCGCTCCTCCGCTGGGCGCGATGCCCGAGTTGCCGGCCTGGTAGAGCCAGTAGGTGAAGGCTTCCGTCGTGCCCGAACTGGCTGCACGATAGAAGACCTTGATGGTGTCCTTGGGCTCGTTCGCGGTGCCGAGGGTCGTCAGCGCCTTGCCGAGCGCGCTGCTGGCGCCCCCGTTGGTCGCGACAATCGTCGGGTCCGACCACTGGGTGATCGTGCCGTTGTAGATGCCGGCCACTTCAGCGGCCGTCAACTTCACGTTGTTAAAGCCCGCGCCAAGGTTGTAGGCCACCACGGCGCCACCGAGGAGATAGGGGACCTGCACGTAGTTTGACTCAGTGACGCCGCTGGGCAAGGTGCCCGCAGCCGCCGTCATCGGAACGTCCGTAAAGCCGATGTTGAGCGAGCCGTTGGTAATGCCGGTACGACCCGAGCCTGAACCCGCGGCCGGGTACGAGCTGAAGGAGACTTTGCCACCCGCGCTGTAGGCCGAGGAACCTGAGGTTGTCACGCCAACTAACGGCGCGTCGAAGGAAGATCCATTGATCGCAAGCGTTACGTTGCTTGGCACGCTGAGGTCAGGGTCGCCTGCCTTGTTTGAACCTTGCAAACTCGACACGGTCGCCGGCTTCGGCTTGGGCCTCGTCTTCGTCCAAGGACTGTGGCATTTGTTGTTGAATTTGGCAGACTTCACCTTGTTGTCGACCAGGCGGTAGCACGTGACCTTTTTGGCCGTGGCACCCGCTGGCATTGTCGCCACGGCGAGGAGACCGGTCGCGGCGAAAGATAACGCCATGATCAGTCTGAGTGATTTCTTCATGCTGAACTTTCCTCCTAAAGAAAGGTTTTGACGCCACGATTCGAACGTCGAACGTATCGCCATCTGCAAACTAGGAATGCCAGGTAAACGGCAGGTGAATTGAAGTCACTCGGTAAGTGAAATGAAAAAGAAATTGACCAAGACCGGCGTCAATCACAACAACGGCGCCCCGAAAACCGGGAATCCGTCCCTATTTATCGTTCTGAGGAAGCTTCGCTGCTCAGTTGACCCCGGCGATAGTGCGTTCGACACAAGACCTGATAGTGGACGAGGCCACTGCTCACGTCGCCCGTCACGATCTGAGATCCTTCACGGGCCACCACGCCATTGACAACTCGCGCGTTGCATCGGCCCTTCTGCCCGCACCAGCACGAAGACGTGAGGGGAAGTTCGTGGGCCCAGTCGGCAATGGCAAACAGTCTCGCCGAGGCGGGAAACACGTTGAGCAGGAAGTCGGCTGAGAGTCCGAAGGCGTGTACGTCCACACCGTGATCGTCGACCACCCGCGCGAGAGCGTCGACCTGGTCCACGCTCGCGAACTGGGCCTCGTCGATGACAACAATGTGTAAACCGCGCTCAAGCAACGACTCAACGTGGGGCTCAAGTGAGGAACCCGGCTCGATCGCCTCAGCGGCGGCTTCAATGCCGATGCGACTTGTCACCATCCCGGTGGAACTGCGATCGCCGAAAGTCCACAAAGCAACGTCACTGCGACCCTCTCGTAGTTGCCAGCACAGCTGTAGGGCGAGCGTCGATTTGCCCGACGCCATCGTCCCGTACGTAAAGGTCAGTTCTGCCATTCTCTTCTTTCGAACGATTCACGATACCCCCGCCGCCTGAAGGCCCCTGACACTGCCGTAGCCCCGCTCGGTAGATTGAAGCCGATGGAACCCATTCTTCGGGTTGTCGCCCGAGTGAGTAACGAGCGACGCGAGGTAACTGACGGTCACTGGGACGACTTCACGTCGGTCATCGAACTGACCGACGACGTTCCCGATGAGGCGCTGCGGGGACTCGAGGAGTTCTCGCACGTCGAAATCATCTTCCTCGCCGAGCTCGCCCAGAACGTTCCGCCCGGACCTTGGCACCGCCGTCCCCGAGGCAACGACCAGTGGCCCGATATCGGGGTGTTCGCCCAGCGCAACAAGGATCGCCCGAACCGTCTGTTGGTCTCGATCGCTGCCATCGAGAGGGTCGAGGCGCGTTCCCTCGTCGTGAAGGGACTCGACGCCATCAACGACACCCCGGTACTCGACATCAAGCCCGTTTTTTCCTGGAGTGGACCGCGCGGCGAGTTACGCGCCGCGCCGTGGAGCGACGAGCTGGGGCGGGACTATTTCTAGGTTGTCGCGGCCCCGCCGTACATCTCGAGAAACGCCTTGACCTCGTTGCGGCGAGGTCCGGTCGCCGGACCCCTGAGGGCGACGGCCATCGCCGCCGCCGCGTTCGCCCATCGCGCCGCCGCAATCGGCGAGACGTGCTGAGCCAGTTCGGCGAGGAAGACCCCGTTGTGGACGTCGCCCGCTCCATTGGTGTCGACGACGGTGGTCGAAAAGCCCGCAACGCTGAGCGCGTCGGCGTCATGCTCGGCTACCACGCACCCGGCGGCGCCGCAGCGCACGAGCGCACTGAGCGACTCGCCACGCTGAGTCAGTTCCACAGCTGCTGTCTTTGCGTCATCGGTCCCGCCGAGCGCGTTCGCTTCGGCAAGATTGCACAACACCCAGTTGGCTCGACGCAGAACGCGCGTCAGGTACTCGCTAGGTATGTCGTCCACCCGCGACGCGGGGTCGAAGGCCACGGTGATCTCGGGGTCAAGTGACTCCAGCCACCTCAGTACAACGTCGGCCGTGTCGGCGTACATCACGTTGTAACCCGAGATCAAGACAAAGTCACCCGCACTCACATCGAGTGCGGCCAGGTCGCTCAAACGCACCGTGCTTTCCGCCCCGGTGGTCGTGACGAAGGTCCGCTCGGCGTCGGGTTCCACCAAAACGACACAGATCCCACAGTCGACCTCGAGGTTGGTCTCCACTGGTACCTCAATACTCTCGCGCGCCAGATCGGCCGAGGCCAGCGTGGCGAACGGCCCACTGCCGAGACGACCCGCGTAGACGACGTCGACGTCGTGGCGCGCCGCCGCGCTCATCGCATTGAACCCGCCGCCGGTCGTGATCAGTTGGGATGTGGCTCGCACGTCGCCGGCGCGTTGCGGCAGAGACGACACGGTGAGGACGACATCGATCAGCACCGTGTCCACACAGAAGAGTCGCGCCGAGACCATGGAGTCACCCTAGGGGCCTCTCGAACAGTGCCGCTTTGGGGCGCTGTATTCGCTGCCCACACTCTCGGTGCATCGCTGACCTCGTACAATCTTCTCCAAGCGACACACCGACGCTCGCGGGAGGCATGAAAAGAACGTGACGCAGGTCGTTGAGAGTCCTAACCCGAGCGCGGCTACCTCCAGCGCATTGCGCGTCGAAGCCAATGGCATCAACGTCATAACGGAGAATGAGCGCAAGGGTCAGCCGCGCGAACTGTTCTGGCCCTGGTTTGGGGCCAATATCTCCGTGCTGGGACTCAGTTACGGGTCGTATGTCTTCGGTTTTGGCATCTCGTTTGTTCAGGCCGTCATCGTCGGCGCGATCGGGGTCATCTTTAGCTTCTGGCTCTGCGGCGTCATCGCGATCGCGGGAAAGAAGGGGTCCGCTCCGACGATGGTGCTGTCGCGCGCGGCCTACGGCGTTCGCGGCAATCGTCTGCCCTCGGGCATCTCGTGGTTGCTCTGCGTCGGCTGGGAGACGGCTCTTACCGTCATTGCCGTTCTCGCCACGTCCACGGTCTTTACGCGCCTGGGTTGGAACGGCGGCGACGCGACCAAGGTCGTGGCCATGCTGGTCGTGGCCATACTGATCACCGGTGGTGGCGTGATGGGCTTTGACCTGATCATGCGCATGCAGGCGGTCATCACCGTGCTCACCGGTGTGCTCACCATCGTCTTCATTGCGCTCACGTTTAAGCACGTCCAGTGGCACGTCGTGAGCCACGTGCACTCCGGATCGTTCCAATCCACGATTGGTGCACTCGTGTTCGTGATGACGGGATTTGGTTTGGGTTGGGTCAATGTGGCAGCCGATTACTCGCGCTATTTACCGCGCAGCGCCTCGAATCGTGGAGTCGTGTGGTGGACGACCTTTGGCGGGTCGGTCGCCCCGGTGATTCTTCTCTTCTTTGGACTGTTGCTCGCCGGCTCGTCGACTTCACTCAGTTCAGCGATCGGTAACGACCCCGTGGGGGCGCTGGCCAATTTGCTGCCGACCTGGTTCTTGGTGCCCTTCGTGATTGTCGCCCTGGCCGGTCTCATTGGCGGCGCGGTGCTCGACATCTACTCCTCGGGCCTGTCGCTCTTGTCGGCGGGTCTGCGCATCCCGCGCTACGCCGCCGCTGGCGTGGACGGTGTGATCATGCTGATCGGGACCATCTACATCGTCTTCTTCGCGAAGAACTTTCTCTTTCAGTTTGAGGGCTTCCTCACGACGGTCGGCGTCCTCATCGCCGCCTGGTGCGGCGTCTTCCTCGGCGACCTCGCGCTGCGACGCAAGAACTACGCCGAGAAAGAGCTCTACGAGACGAGCGGACGCTACGGCGACGTACGCCTCTCACCTATCGTGATCACGGTGATCGCGAGCTTCCTTGGTTGGGGGCTCGTGACCAATTCGTCGGCGTCGTGGCTCACGTGGCAGGGCTATCTCCTCTCGCCCTTCGGACTGGGCGGCAAGACGGGCGCGTGGGCGTACGCGAACATGGGCGTGATCGTGGCCTTGGCCTTCAGTTTCGTCGCCACGATTCTTTTCGGACGCAGCGCCGTGTCCCGCGAAGAAGCTCTCGCCTAGGGGCTTCCTTCACTCACCGGTTCGTCACTCGTAGACTGAACACGGGTTGGGTGAGGAGGTTGTCGTCATGCGTATCGGTGTGCTCACCGCGGGCGGCGACGCCCCGGGACTCAACGCGGCCATTCGCGCGATCGGCGATATGGCGATGCGTGACGGCCACGAAGTCATCGGCATCGCCAACGGCTGGGCGGGACTCGTGGGCGAGTTCGAGGGCGAAACCCTCACCGCCAAGGACCTGCGCGGCATTATCGGCCAGGGCGGCACACTCCTTGGCACCCAGCGCTACAACTTGGACGATCCCGTGGGCGGACGCGAGAGCGTGCTCACCGCAATCGACGAGCACGTCGATGCCTTGATCGCCATCGGTGGCGACGGCACCCAGCGCATCTCGCACTGGCTGGCCGAGCGCAACGCACCGGTCGTGGGGGTCCCCAAAACCCTCGACAACGACCTGCCCGGCACGGACTACTGCATTGGCTTTGATACGGCCATCAGCATCGTGGCCGAATCACTCGACCGACTCAACACGACGGCCGCCTCGCACCACCGCGTGATCGTGGTCGAGACGATGGGACGCTCCACGGGCTGGGTCGCGGCGCTCGGTGGACTCGCCGGCGGCGCCGACATGATCGTGATCCCTGAGTTCCCGTTATCGATGGATGAGATTGTCGCCCACCTCGAAGTGCGCCGTCGCGCGGGACTCGTCTTTTCCATCGTGGTCGTCGCCGAAGGAATTGACCTCAACTCACTCGAGGGCGGCGCAGCGAGCCACGAGGACTCCGACGGCGTGAGCGGCGTGCGACACGCCACGCGAGGAGTGGGTCACTTCGTTGCATCCAAAATCGAGCAACACGGTTTCGAGGTTCGCACCACAGTTCTCGGCCACCTCCAGCGGGGCGGGAGTCCCACCGCGCACGACCGCATCTACGCCACCCGCGTCGCCGCCGCCGCTTACGAAGCGGTGGTGGCCGGGAAGTTCGGAATGATCCCCGTCGTGCGCGACGGCACCGTCGTGCTCACCGAACTGTCCACCGTGACAACCGGTCGGCGCCAAGTGCCTCGTGAGATCTACGACCTCTGCGCGGTCTTCTTTTAGGGCGCCGACCGCCTCGACCTTCGTATCGTTGCGACCACTCTCGCTCCGAACACGAAGAGGCCAAGGAACCCCAGCGCGACGCCGATAAAGGCCACCGCCGTACCCTGGCCCGCGATCACTCGCAGCACCATTCCGATGGCCACGGTCGACAACCAGATGACGACCCCACTCGCCAGCGATGACGGACGTCGGTGAGCGAGGAGTACGCCAGCCCAGCCCCCAACAAGGCCCACGGCGAAGGGCCACGTGGTGGAGACCACCCCTCCCACGGTCTCGCCGTGATGATGGGTGTGCCGACCGATCACCACAAAGATCAGAACGACTGCCACATCAAAGAGGAACCAGGCAATGCCAGCTCTCGATGTCGATGACATCGACTCAACTTAGTGAAGGGCCGTGTTCACTCCGCAGGTCACGCCGTTAAATTGATGGAATTCGGCGCCGCCATCGGGGCTCGTCGCAGTTAGGGGGTAGGGGTTCGTGAGCACCGAGACAGATCCGGGTCCCCTCGCCCTCGTCGGATCGGGTGAGTATCTGCCCGAGATGCTCGAGGTCGAGGCAGCACTCATCAAAGGTCGTGCCCCGCGGTACGTCCAACTCGCGACCGCGGCCTTCAACGATGGCCCCACGGTCGTCGAGCACTGGCATCAGTTGGGCACCGCGCAAGCACAACGAATTGGCGTCGAGGCCGTCATCGTACCGGTGAGCACACACGACGATGCGAACAACGCCGATTTGGCCGCACTCGTCGAGGGGGCGGGGTTGATCTACCTGTCGGGCGGCGACCCGCACTATCTCGCCAACACTCTTCGCGACACCCTGGTGTGGGCCGCGATCGAACGCGCCTGGCGGGCGGGCTCGGCACTCGCGGGCTGCAGCGCCGGGGCGATGGCACTCGGTTCGTGGATACCGTCGATACGCCACCCGCGCAGCACCGCGACGGCCGGACTCGGGCTCCTCGCCCACATGGGGATACTCCCCCACTTCGACGCCTTCGCCGCGCGCGTGCCCGATGTCGTCGCGCGCTTCGTTCTGCCCGACGAGTCCACCACCTCGATCTATGGCATCGACGAACTCACTGCACTGGTGGGGGGTCCGAGCGAGTGGACGGTTCAAGGTCACGCCAGCGTCTGGCACCTCACCGCAAAGGGCCGCCGCGAGTTCCCCGTCGGTGAGCGGGTGACGACGCCCGCTTAAGCCCCCACGTGCTCGGCCTTGGCCATCTTGTCGAGCAGATAGCGAATCTGAATGGATGCGGCAGCTCCTTCGCCCACGGCAGAAGCGAGCTGCTTGGTCGAGCCGTGACGCACGTCACCCGCCACGAACACGCCGGGCACGTTCGTGCGGAACTGCTCGTCGCTCAGAATGAAACCGCCCTCGTCCAGTTCGAGGGCACCGTGGAGGAACTCGGTGTTGGGATCGAGACCGATGAAGACAAAAGCGCCCGTCGCGGAGTGCGAGCGAACGTCTCCCGTGGCGCGATCTTCGAGATCCACGTGATCCAATTTGCCCTTGTCGTTGCCGGAGAATCGAACGACCTTGGTGTTGGTGAGAACCGACATCTTGGGGTTCTGGGCAACCTCGTCTTGGAGCAATCGGCTGCCGCCGAGGGTCTCGTTGTATTCGACGATGGTCACGTGATCCGCGAACTGCGTGAGAAAGAATCCCTCCTCCAGGCCGCTGTTGCCGCCGCCTACGACGAGCACCTCCTTCGCGCCGCGATAGAAGGGACCATCACACGTCGCACAGAAGTGAATGCCCGCCCCAATGAGATCGGCTTCGCCCTCGGCGCCAGTGCGCCGGTAGATCGAACCGGTCGCTACGAGTACCGCGCTCGCCCGGTATGTCTCTTTGGTGGCGGTCGTGACCGCGATCCACTCGCCGTCGCGCACCACGTCGGTAACGGCCACCGCCTCTAAGATTTCCACCCCATAGCGCTCGGCCTGACGGCGCATGCGATCGGCGAGTTCAAAGCCGGGCACGCCGTCGGGAAAACCCGGGTAGTTGTCAAGGCGCTCCGTCACCCCGGCCTGTCCTCCCGGAGCGGACTTTTCGACGATGAGCACGCTCTGGTTCTCGCGCGCAGCGTAAATGGCCGCGGTCAGACCCGTGGGTCCCCCGCCCACGATGATGACGTCGTACATGTCGCACTCGGCTGACCGCGACAGACCTAACTTGTCGGCCAGTTCGTCGTTCTCCGGCTCCGTGAGATGAGAACCATCCGGAAAGATGATGGTGGGAATCGAGCGGCGACCATCGTTATAGTGCTCGACGATCTCGGTCGCCTCGGGGTGCTGCTCCAGGTCGACCCAGTCAAAGGCGACGCGCTGTTCGGCGAGGAAGGCCTTGGCTCGACGACAGTCGGGACACCAGCTCGCCCCGATCACCGTGATAGTGCTCGCGTCCAGATCCATCGCACTCCTTTAGTCGCGTGCAAGAACAGTCTTCGAACGCGCTCTCGCGTTACGCCGACCCTAGTGGCGGGGCCGGCGACGATACGTCGCCACGAGCACTCCCTCCCCCGTCGACTCGACGTCAAAGAGGTGCCACGTGGCGGGGTTGAGACCTTCTTCGAAGAGCCGCTCGCCCGAGCCGACGATGACCGGGTGCAACCACAGTCGGAACTCGTCGACGAGGTCATGCTGGTAGAGATACGTGGCGAGCGTTCGACTGCCCACGACCACCAGGCCGTTGCCTGGTGCCTCCTTCAGTTCGCCCACCGCCTGGGCCACGTCGCCGCTGAGCAGCGTGGCATTCCACGAGACACTAGACAGCGTGGTGGAGGCCACGAACTTGGGCATTTCGTTCATGCGCGCGGCCAGTCCACTGTCGTCGCGTTGTGTTGGCCAGGCGGCCGCGAACTCTTGGTAGGTAGTGCGACCGAGGAGCAGCGCATCGGCCTCGCGCATCTGTTCGACGATCAGCCGAACATGATCCTCCCCGATGAACTGACGCTGCCAGCCTCCCAAGGGGTGCTCGGTCGTGTCGCCGGGCGCTTGCATGACGCCGTCGAGAGTCACGAACTCTTGGATGATCACTGGCCGCATCCGACCCCTTTCGAGAGGGCTGCGCGGTGTGAGACCTCGCCTTGACGACTATGCACCGCGTGCGGTGGCGCCGTCAAGGTGATCTTTCGAGCGCTTGATGGCCCTAGACAAAGGGTGACGGACTGGCGCCGTCGCTCGGACCTAAGTGAGCCCGTTCGCGAACAATTGACTCAAACGCGTCGGGGTCGTCGGGGGTCACGAAGGGCCGCACCCGCTTACCTTGATCCAGAATGAATCCGATCTTCTTCTTGGGTCGTTTGGCATCGAGGTTGGCCCACAGACGCACGTTCGCGGTTCCCCAAATGCGCCACTGACCAGTGAGCGCTCCCATCGTGACGCGCTCGAGACCTTTGATCTCGCCGTAGCGCACGCGCTTGGTGCCCCAGGGAAAGTAGTAACCGCGAATGACCACGCCCTCGGTGGCGCACGAGACGATTCCGTCGTTGTAGTCCTGGGTCACGGGCGAATCTTAAACCTGCCTACTTTGGCTTATGGGAAGGACTTCTTGGTCGCCACGACGTAGGTGGAGGGAACCTTCACGCTGAACTTCTCGCCCCACTTGGAAAAGACCAATTCGTTGATGATCTTGTGACCCTCTTCGGTCGCCTCGGCCGAGAGGCCGATGGGCAGGTACGGCGCCTTGGCCGACACGTAGATCGTTTCGGTACCACTCGCCCCCGCGTCGCCGCGAAGCTCCAGTGCGGTCTGGCCGTCGATGGTGGCCGTGCCCACGTCCCTAACCGAACCGATGTCGACCAGCTGTTGCATGACGGACTTCACCAAGATGGCGTCCGCGATATTGCCGTAGTTCTTGTTGGTCAAGGGCACCTTGACCCACTTGTTGGCCAAGGTGGTCTTGGCGACATCGAAGTCCTGCGCGTACGCCTTGGCGTTCGCGTACATGTAGAGCGTCGTGCCAATCAGGCGCGTGGTCTCGGTGCCACCGTCCAGCTGCTGGGTCTGCACGCCGTAGGTGAGGGCGCTGTCCGTAGAGAGCTTGAGGGCCACCTTGCCCGCAATCGATGACGTGGAGTCGTAGTGAAAGCTGCCTTCGGTCTTCATCGAGCCCACGCTGATCTGAAGAATCTGCGCGGCGGTCTTGGACGCGGCGCCCGCACTGAGTGAGGACGTGACGAGTACAAGGGTGATGAGCGGTACGACGAGAACAAGGCGACGCATAAAGCTCCAGATCAACTCGAATCGGCAACGAGCCGAGTCATCCACAGTAGTGCCGTCACTCCCTCGTCACGGAGCATGGCGAATTCGTCAAAGCCCCCAAGATACCGTTGAACAGTGGAAGTCAGGGCGCGCGACGAGGACCGCCGACCAGCATCGCGCAGTGGCACCAGGGACCTTGCCCGCGCGGGCTCGGCCCATCGAAGATTTCCCCATTTTCCGCTTAGTATCGGCGAACCGCGATGAGTTGCCTACGCTACGAGGTCGACGCGTTACTGGATGGGAGGGGGCCGGTCAAAATGACCAAGAAACAACAGCGCCGCCACGACCACGACGTCGTCAAGGCCTTCACCCGCGAACTTCTGAACGTGGCCGAAAGTGACATCAAGCTCGCTGACTTCATCGTGCGCAATAACCGCGGCGACGGGGCTCCCGATGATCCCGAGTCGACTCGCAAACTCCGCCTCTCGTTTCGCCGGGTGCAGTACCGCCTGGCGACGATGGCCAGTATCGATCCAACGCTGGGCGCCGACGACCTCATCGAGCGCTTGGGCGACGTGAGCAAACTCTTTGGCCGCTTACGCGACGCCGAAGTCCTCGAAGCCAGTGTCATCCGCGCCTTGGGGAACCGCGTGACATCCTCTCAGGGTCGCCAGCTGATGGACATCGCGGCTCGATCACGACGGAATTTGCAGCACAAGACCGACGACCTACTGAAGTCCGACAAGTACCACGACACGCTGCGCGAGGTCAGTGAGTTTCGCACGTCGTTGCCCACGCGCTTCGCATCCTCCGAAACCCTCACGCCCATGGCTCGCCGAGCACTGCGAGTCGCCTGGCGCGAACTGCGCGCCGAGATCAAGCAGGCCAAGCGCAAGCCGAGTGATCGAAACTTGCACGCGACGCGCGTCGCGGCCAAGCGCATGCTCTACGCGGCCCAGGCCCTCTCGGACGTGGTGGGCTCACCGGTCGAGGAGTTCGCCCGGCGCCTTGACGTGATGCAGAAGTATCTCGGCAAGCAGCACGACCTCGTCATCGCCTCGAACTGGTTCCGCGACATCTCCACCGAGCAGCCACAACTCAAGAAGATCGCGAAGAAACTGGCCGCCCAGGAGCGCCAGCGCGCGGATCAGCGCGCCGTGCGCTGGCGCCAGCACTGGAAGGCCGTGCGAGATCTGCACGCCGACCGGCGCTGGTAAGACGCACGTTCTCAGTGAATAGTTCTTCCAGTGGTACTGGCGACGGCAGTTACTTCGTCTTAGCCGTACTGATCCTCATCGCGATTCTGCGGAGTCGCAGCATTCGCCAGAACCGCGACGTCGTTCTCAACAAGGGCGAGCGACTCCGCCCACTGGTCATCACGATGCTCGACCCACTGGTGAGCATCGTGCTCATCGGATCGGTACTCTGGAGCCTCATGATGCGCAGCGATGGCCACGTCGTTGCGGCCACGATCGGTGCCGTCGCGGGCATTCCCATTGGGATGGCGCGAGCGAAGGTGATGTACGTTCGCGCAGTGAAGGAGTCCCAGAGCGTGGTCTTTCGTCGCAGCGCGATGGAGTACGGGCTACTCGGACTGCTCCTCATGTTGCGCATCGCCGAGTCATCAATCTCGCATCTCCACAACGAGTTTGTGACCTACTTGCTCACGGCCGGCATCGCCCTGGCTGTCGCGGAATCGATTACGCGCGCGGCCGCGATCGTCGTGAAGTACCGACGCGACGGCGCTCTCCCCGCCCCGTAGCTCAGACCTGGCCGATCATCTCGTCGCGATACGCGTCGATAGTCCCCTGGGGATCATCGTGCATGAGGTACAGGGCGAACTGGTCCACACCGAGTTCCGAGAGTTCGCTCAACTTGTCGCGGTGCGCTTGGACGTCGCCCAGCACGCAGAATCGATCAACGATCTCGTCGGGCACGAAGTCGACGTCGGGATTGTCCGCGCGGCCGTGGTGTGAGTAGTCGTACCCCTTACGTCCGGCGATGTAGTCGGTGAGGGCTTGGGGCACGAACGAGGACTCCGCGCCGTAGCGCTCGACGATGTCGGCGACGTGATTGCCCACCATGCCGCCAAACCAGCGCACCTGGTCGCGCTGGTGCGCAAGGTCGTCTCCCACGTAGGCCGGCGCCGCCACGACCACCCGATAGTCGCTCGTGGTGCGACCGGCGTTGGCCCGCGCGGCCAGGACCTGCTCACTCGCCCAGCTCACAATGAAGGGGTCGGCCAGCTGCATAATGAGGCCATCGGCCGTGGCCCCCGCGACCGCCAGGGCCTTGGGTCCGTAGGCCGCCATCAGGACGTCCAACGTCCCGTCCTCGACCCAGGGGAGCTTGACCGAACGACCATTGAAAGTGACCTCGCGGCCCTCGGCCAGACCTTTGATCACGCCGATCGACTCACCCAGGGTGTCAAGCGACGCAGGACTTCCGCCCGTCACGCGCAGGGCCGAGTCGCCGCGACCAATCCCACAGATGGTGCGGTCCCCAAACATCTCGTTCAAGGTGGCAAAGAGCGACGCCGTCACGGACCAGTCGCGGGTCACGGGATTCGTCACCATCGGCCCGACGATGATCGACGAGGTCGTGGCCAGGATCTGGGAGTAGATGACGAAGGGTTCTTGCCACAAGACACAGGAGTCAAAGGTCCAAAAGTGAGTGAAGCCAGCATCCTCCGCGCGTTGGGCCAACTCAACGACGTCGCGCGCCGGTGCGTTCGTCTGAGCCACGAGACCAAATTCCATTGCTCTCCTCTCGGGGGTGGCGACTATCGCAGGTAGCCGTTGAGGCCACGCTGAAGGAACTGCCCGCGCCCGGGCGTTCCCACGTAGGCGTGGTTTTCCACGACGACCTCACCGCGCGACAGTACGCACACCGCTTGGCCGGTGAGCGTCATGCCCTCATAGGCCGAGTAGTCCACGTTCATATGGTGGGTCGCGGCCGAGAGGGTTTGGGTGGCGGTGGGGTCATAGAGCACGACGTCGGCATCGGACCCTGGGGCGATGAGGCCTTTTTTGGGAAACAGACCAAAGAGTCTCGCCGGCGTGGTCGAGCACACCTCCACCCAGCGCGCGAGGGAGAGCTTGCCTTGATCCACGCCGTGGAAGATGAGGTCCAAGCGGTGCTCCACGCCCGGCATGCCATTGGGGATCTTGGAGAAGTCGCCGACGCCCAGTTCCTTTTGCTCCTTAAAGCAGAACGGGCAGTGGTCGGTGGACACCACGCTGAGGTCATCGGTGCGCAGCCCCCGCCACAGGTCGATGTGGTTGTGGGCCGCACGCAGGGGCGGCGAACAGACGAACTTGGCTCCGTCAAAGCCCTCTCGAGCGAGTTCGTCTTCGGACAAGAAGAGATACTGCGGACAGGTTTCGGCGAACACGTTCTGGCCGCGGTCGCGCGCCGCCACCACCTGTTCAAGCGCCTCATTGGCCGACAGGTGCACGATGTAGAGCGGAGCATCGGCCACGCGTGCTAGTTGGATGGCTCGATTCGTCGCCTCCCCCTCAAAGAGGGCGGGACGCGTCGAGGCGTGGAATCGCGGATCTCCTTCGCCGCGAGCCAGCGACTGGGCCACCAGGACGTCGATGGCGATTCCGTTTTCTGCGTGCATCATGATGGTGGCACCGTTGCCCGAGGCCTGCTGCATCGCCTGGAGGATCTGGCCGTCGTCGGAGTAGAACACGCCGGGGTACGCCATGAACAGCTTGAAGCTGGACACCCCTTCGTCCACGACGAGGTCCATCTCCTTCAGCGACGACTCGTTCACGTCCGAGACGATCATGTGAAAGCCGTAGTCGATCGCGCAGTTGCCATCGGCCTTGGCGTGCCACTTATCAAGCCCCTCACGAAGGCTCTGACCCTTCGTTTGAATCGCGAAGTCAATGATGGTCGTGGTGCCGCCGAACGCCGCGGCGCGCGTGCCGGTCTCGAACGTGTCCACCGAGTGCGTCCCGCCAAAGGGCATCTCCATGTGAGTGTGTGAGTCGATCGCCCCCGGCACGACGTAGAGGCCCGTCGCGTCGATCACGCGGTCGGCCGATTCGCGCCACGACGCGCTGGCGCGGGAGTCGGGATCCACGAGAGCCGCGATGCGCTCGCCGTCAATGAGCACGTCGGCGACGAAGGGACCCGTCGAGTTCACGACCGTTCCGCCACTGATGAGAATCTTCATGACCACACCTTTCCTGCTCGAACGTTAGGGAGCGACAAGGCTGCCGTAACTGTCGGGGCGACGGTCGCGGTAAAAGGCCCAGGTGTGGCGCACCTCGGTGAGCAGTCCCATGTCGAGGTCGCGCACGATCACGTCGTCGGCGCTGTCCGAGGCCGACTCCCCGATGATCTGACCGCGCGGATCGACAAAGTACGACCCGCCATAGAAGTCGTTGTCCCCGAGATCCTCGACGCCGACGCGATTGATCGCGCCCACGAAGTACTCATTCGCCACCGCCGCGGCCGGCTGTTCGAGATTCCACAGGTACGCCGACAGTCCCCGGCTCGTGGCCGAAGGGTTAAAGACGATCTTGGCTCCCGCCAGCCCGAGTGCGCGCCAACCTTCGGGAAAGTGTCGGTCGTAACAGATGTAGACCCCCACTGGTCCCACGGCCGTGTGAAAGATGGGATAGCCGAGGTTCCCGGGGCGAAAGTAGAACTTCTCCCAGAAGCCCTTGACTTGAGGAATGTGGTGCTTGCGGTACTTGCCCAAGTACGTTCCATCAGCGTCGATGACAAAGGCCGTGTTGTAAAAGACGCCCTCTTGTTCGACTTCATAGATCGGCACGACCAACACCATGTGGGTCTCACGAGCCAGCTCCTGCATCCGCTCAGTCGTGGGGCCCGGAATCGTCTCGGTGTAGGCGAAGTACGCCGGATCCTGCACCTGGCAAAAGTAGGGGCCGTAGAACAGCTCTTGGAAGCACAAGACCTGGGCGCCTTGGGCGGCGGCCCGACGCGCGAGGGCGACGTTGGCCGCGATCATGGAGTCCTTGTCACCAGTCCATTTGGTCTGGACGAGCGCCGCTCGCACGATGTCGCTTGTCGACTCACTCGGACTCATCGGACCCCCACACTCTCACTGCCATCGTTCGCACACGAACATCTCGACATTTTTGGATACTAGACCGCACGCGTGATCTGGGAACTCGTCGCCCGACGGCACGCGGGCCCTTGGCGCATCCTTCGCACCCAGTTTCTCGTGGGGTGAGCGCGTGCGGGCTGCCTCCCGCGAAGGACTAGAAAGGAAGGCATGTCAACCGATCGATCGTCCCTCAGTCCCCAAGAACGCGAGAAGGCCTCGGTCTTTCACTCCTGGTCCGCCCAGGGCTCGATCAATCCGCTCATGATCAAGAGCACCCAGGGCGTCTACGTGACCGACATCGATGGCACTACCTACCTCGACTTCTCCTCACAACTGGTCAATACCAACATCGGCCACCAGCACCCCGCGGTGGTGCGCGCCATTCAGGACCAAGCAGGCGTGCTGAGCACGATCGCGCCACAGCACGGTTACGAGTCTCGCTATCGCGCCGCCGAGTTGATTCTGGACCACTCGTTCGACGGCGCCGCCAAAGTCTTCTTCACCAATGGCGGCACCGAGGCGGTAGAACACGCGATTCGCATGGCGCGCCTGCACACTGGTCGCTACAAGGTCATCTCGGCCTATCGCAGTTACCACGGCGCCACCTCGACGTCGATCAACTTGACGGGCGACCCGCGCCGCTGGCCCAACGACTACGGCACCGAAGGAGCCGTGCACTTCTTCGGTCCCTTCCTTTATCGCTCGGCCTACGGCTCAACGACCGAAGAGCAAGAGCGCGAGCGCGCGCTGGCCAATCTTGAACGCCTCATCCAGTTCGAAGGTCCGAGTTCCTTCGCCGCCATCATCCTCGAGACGGTTCCGGGCACGGCGGGCATCATGGTGCCGCCGAAGGGCTTCCTTGCCGGAGTGCGGGAGATCTGCGATCGCTACGGAATCGTCTACGTCGCCGACGAGGTGATGTGCGGGTTCGGACGAACGGGCTCGTGGTTCGGCTACCTCGACCACGATGTCAAGCCCGACCTCGTCGCCTTCGCCAAGGGCGTCAACTCGGGCTATGTCCCCTTGGGTGGCGTCGTGATCAATGAAGAGATCTCGGCCGCCTTCAACGATCGGGTCTATCCCGGGGGCCTCACCTACTCGGGACACCCCCTTGCCTGTGCGGCGGCCGTGGCGAGCATGGAAGCAATGGAGGGTGAAGGGATCATCGACAACGCTCGACGCATCGGCGATGAGGTCCTGCGTCCCGGTCTTCAGGAACTCGCGGCCAAGCATCGCATCATCGGTGAGGTGCGGGGGCTCGGCGTCTTCTTCGCTCTGGACCTCGTCAGCGATCGCGCGACGAAGGAACCTCTGGCCCCGTACGGGGGATCATCACCCGCGATGAATGAGATCCTGGCAGCCTGCCGCAATGAGAGTCTCCTAATCTTCAGCAACTTCAACCGCATTCACGTCGTTCCACCCTGCACGGTCACCGATGAGGAAGCGCGTGATGGACTCGCACGGCTCGACCGGGCCCTCGGCGCCGCCGACAAGTACTACACGGGCAAGTAGCTACTGGTTAGCGGCGGCTCGGCGCACCGCGTCGATCGAGAGGCGAACGTCGTCGTCATCGGTGCTCCAGTTACTCACCGACACGCGCACGACATCGCGGCCCTTCCAGCGCGATCCCGACATCCAGGCCGCGCCGTCGCTAATGATGCGTTGGGTCACCTCGCGAGTGCGCTCATCACTCTCGAAGGCAACGCACACCTGGGTGTAGAGGACGTCGTTGAGTACTTGTGCGCCGTCGATGGCGCCGAGACCTTGGGCGATCGAGCGCGCATTGTGCACGAGTCGATCGACGAGGTCCACCACGCCGCATCGCCCCAGCGAACGTAGCGCCGCCCACACGGGCACACCCCTCGCCCGTCGCGACAGCTCGGGCACCTTCTCCGATGGATCCCCCACTCCTGACTCGTCCAGGATCAAATAGTCGCCGTGCACGCCAAAGGCCGAGCGCATGGCGCGAGTGTCCCTGACGATCGCAATGCCACAGTCGTAGGGAACGTTGAGCGTCTTGTGGGCGTCGGTCGCCCACGAGTCCGCATTCGACAGTCCGGCAACGAGGGGCGCGAGGGACGGAGAGGCCGCCGCCCACAGCCCGAAGGCGCCATCCACGTGAACCCAGGCTCCTCGACGGTGCGCGAGCTCAATCGCTTCGCCGAAGGGATCGAAGGCACCCGAATGAACATTGCCGGCCTGGAGACAGACGATGATCGGCGCACCGTCGGGAACGTCGTCCAGCGCTACGGCCAGCGAGTCGATCTTGACCCGGCCCTGCTCGTCGGCGTCAATCACCGTGGGATGACCGAGGCCGAGGTAGCGAAGTGAAAGGTCGATCGTGTCGTGACGCTCGGCCCCCACCAGTACGTGAACTTGGGGAGAACCGTTGAGCCCACTGCTGTTGACGTCCCAGCCCACGCGATCGAGCACCTGAAACCTCGCTGCAGCAAGGCACGTGAAGTTGGCCATGGTGCCTCCCGTGACGAAACCAACATCCGCACCCGAGGGAAGTCCAAGAAGTTCGAGAAGCCAGGCGGCCGCGACCTCCTCGAGCGCAGCCACGGCGGGCGTGGCGTAGCGAAGTCCGGCGTTCTGATCCCACGCGCTCACGAGCCAGTCGGCGCCGAGTGCTGCCGGCAGAGTTCCGCCCATCACCCAGCCGAAGAAGCGCCCAGACCCAATCGCCATCAGTCCGGGCTCAGCTCCCGTGGCGAGCAGATCGACCACGTCGATGGCCGTCGTGCTCTCCTCGGGCAGCGGTCCTCCAAAGAGCGCAACGAGTTCGTCGGCGTTCGCGCTCGGTGAGACGCGACGGGTACCTACTGAGTCCAACCACGCTCGGGCGTACTCGCTGGCTCGCGAGAGGGCTTGATCGTATTCGACTTCGGATGTGGACATGAGCGTGATTATTCCACAGCGACGAACGAGGAGCGTCGCCCGCGGCGGCACAACAACCCGCTTCGCAAAGAGGACGTCGCGGGGCCAATAGCCTGATCTCGTGGAGGAAATTGACCGATTGGCGCGAGGTCGTCAAGCGGAGGATCTGGGACGCAAAGCCGCCGACTGGCTCAGCGTGCGCGTCGGGACGATGTCCGACGACCCGTCGCTGTATCACGGGCTCGCTGGTGCAGTCCTTGGCCTGTTTGAGGCGGACCAGCACTTTCGCAACGGCCGGTATACGTCAGCGGTCCGTCAGGGCGCCGACGTTCTTGCAGACGTCGTTGATGGCGCTGACGACTGCTCTTTGTACCTCGGATTAGCCGGAGTGGCCTTTGCGCTTCGCACTTTGCAACGTGACTCTGAGGCCGATCGAGCGCTCACGATCATTCGCGAACGCTTTGACGGAACGCGCTGGAACGACATGTTCGAGTTGATGATGGGAAACGCGGGCATTGCGTTGGGCGCCCTGCACGCAGGTGACGTCGATCTCGCCGTCAGCGCGTTGGAGCCCTATCGGACCAAGGCAGACGTGACTGCTCACGGAGTGAATTGGGCGGTGCGGCCGTCGCCGCCGCGTTCCCATCACATCGCCCACGGCACGCTGGGCATCGTCTACGCATTGGCCGATGTGGGCGACGCCGCAGGTCGAACCGACATGGTCGAGCTCGCCATCTTGGGAGCGAACGACGTGACGAGCCGCAGCGACGCGGGACCGGAGTACTTTCTGGTTCCGCACTCTGACCCCCCGCACCGACCCGACTTGATCGAACGCTATAGCTACGGCTGGTGTAACGGACCGGCTGGAGATGCCCAGGTGTTTCGCCTCCTTGAGCGCGTCACCGATCAGTCGACGTGGTCGGATCTCGTCGATCGCTGCTGGCGCACGGTGACCGAGTCTGGATTGCCGCAGCGACTGCGACCGGGCTTCTGGGACAACAACGGGCGGTGCTGCGGAACAGCGGGTGTGCTCGCTCTTGCCAGCGATCGAATCGTGGAGCGGGCCGACGAATTCACGTTTGCCGATCTCTTGATCGACGACCTAACCGCTCGCGCCATCGTTGACGACGCCGGAGCGCGTTGGTCGAATGTCGAACACCGTACCCAACCAAATGACCTTGAACCACACGCCGGCTGGGCGATGGGGAACGCTGGCATTGTGACAGAACTACTGCGATACGCCCGACTATGCGAAGGCCGCTCACCCGACTATGCCGTCAATTGGCCCGATCACCCGCTCGCGTTCGACAAAAGACAACTCTGACTAGGTAGTTTTCGGTTCGGAGTGACAGGCAGCGGTCCTCACTAACTGCTACGTCAGTCGGTGCTTGCGGAAGGGTTCACGTTCAAATCTCGTCAACGTTCCGATCGAAGCGGGCTAATCACTCGTCAGCTCCCTGACTCATAAGTCGCTCCACGTCAGCAATTTCTTGGGGGCGACCCGCAGCGCGTTTATTGGCAAGTAAGTCGTCACGTCCAATGAATGGTACGTCGACACCGTCAAGCGTGATGACTACACGCCATTCCCATGCGTCGATGAATTCGACTCCCTCGATCGGGGTCAATACGTCCATTCGATACGGCGGGTAGCCGAGTTGGACAACGCGCTTAGGTTGATTGAAGTCATCATCAGAGAGGCCAAGTTTCGAATAGCCGAACGCTTCAAGCGACCGAACCACTTTCGTGGCGTTCTCCGAATTTATCCAGATCCAAGCATCGAGGTCACCGTGAGAGGTAGTCCGTGGGCTGCCACAGCGTATCCACCCACGATCAGAAAACGAACATCGCTAGCGGTGAAGAGCTCTACAAATTCTCTGAAGTCCGGGTCGAGTTGCATCGCTTCCCCCACTCATGCGTTGACGAAGAATCTCCACCGCTGCGACGCGCTCAACTTGCGACACGGTCCGCCAGTATGAAATGTCGCCTGAGTCTTCACCTAGGGCGAATTTCTGAATTGTCAGAGCCATCGAGCCTGTCGGCCGTGTCGCGAAACTCATGTGCTTGTTCTACCGGTGCGGTGCGACGAAGCCACGGTGCCGAACTGAGGTTCTCTCTGCTACCGTGCCCAAATGACTCGCGAATATGAACGTCGAGCACTCATCTGCGGGCATTCGAGTCGAGCGCCCAGACTCTCGGTGAGCAAAGCCGTCGAGGTTCAGCTCAACGAGTTCTTTTGGACAAATGACGATTCAATGCGTGCCCCCAGCAGTGCCCCCGGCAGGATTCGAACCTGCGCACACGGTTTAGGAAACCGATGCTCTATCCCCTGAGCTACGGGAGCTTAATTGGACTTTCAACTCATTCCCGAGGCTTAGCCAGTCCCAGCACAACCTCAGCACAACATCTCCGACCTACTGCCCAACTGTCCCCTGCAGTTACCCTCCATTCAAACATGCGAGGTCGGTAACGCTGTGCCGTTCATGCAGTTCGGCAGCTTGTGGCCAAATTTAGGATCGGTGCGCGTGACCCGGCAGTTAGGCGCCGATGAATACTTTCCTTGTGAAAGTCACTATCTCGCCACCAGTTGAGTTCCAAAACGAGAACTTCCTCACGTTGCCCGCTGTGGGCTGAACGGACGTCAGCATCGGAGACGTTTCGCCACGAGCGCGTGCAAAAAAGGTGCTGACGGCAGCCCAGCGCAACAATGGTCTCATTGCGACAGAGAACTAAGTTCTCTCGATGGGCTCTTCGCGGTGGTTTGCCCCCTTGAAAGAGCGGAACTTTCGCCTCTTCTTCATCGGACAGAGTGCATCTCAAATTGGCAGTGGCATGGCACCGGTGGCGATCGTGTTCGCGGTGTTGGCACACGGCACCGCGAGCGATGTTGGCTACGTGCTAGCCGCCGAAACGGTACCTCTCGTGATCTTGCTATTAGTGGGAGGCGTCGTTGGCGACCGAATGAGCCGACGGACCTTGATGCTCCGTTCGGACGCCTTGAGAACGGTCGCCGAGTGCGGACTCGGTGTCTGGGTACTTTCGGGCAGACCGCCGCTCTGGGGATTCATGACGTTGGCAGCGCTCATGGGAATCGGACAAGCGTTCTTTAGTCCCGCTCTGACCGGCATTGTTCCTCAAATGTTGAGTGATGAGTCACTTCAACAGGGCAACGCCCTCAACGG
The DNA here is from genome assembly GCA_049801955.1 of Acidimicrobiales bacterium. GTDB lineage: Bacteria > Actinomycetota > Acidimicrobiia > Acidimicrobiales > RAAP-2 > RAAP-2. Next base: position 1,695 of record JBARLO010000049.1, on the reverse strand, counting down.
AATCTCCGGGTCAAGCGGCGGCATCATCGGCCCTGCCATTGCAGGGGTCATTGTCGCCGCGTCGAGTCCCGGGTGGGCAATCCTCATCGACGGCCTGACGTATCTGGTCAGCGTTGTATCGCTCGCGCTCATCCGTATCGACTGGCAGGAGGCGGAAAACTCTGAGCCATTCATTGTTCTACTCCGCCAAGGTTGGCGCGAGTTCTGGTCGCGCACATGGCTATGGGTCATCGTCATCGAATTCTCTTTGGTGAACGCGCTGTACGCGTCCTTTCTTGTGCTCGGGCCTGTCGTAGCGAAGCAGTCCCTCGGCGGAGCTCCGGCGTGGGGCACAATTCTCGCGGCAAGCGGCATCGGCTCGATAATTGGGGGAATTGTCATGCTGCGTTTTCACCCGAGTCGTCCACTCTTGACGGCTACCCTCTCGACTCTATTTTTTCCAGTTCCCCTGTTTCTCGTGGCGGGTCGCTCGCCCACGTTTGTGATTGCGCTCGTCTCACTTCTGGCGGGGGCGTTCGTGACAGTGTTCTCCGTTCAGTGGAGTACAACTTTGCAGAGGGAGGTTCCGTCGGAAGTTCTTTCGCGAGTGAGCGCCTACGACTGGTTCGGTTCACTGGCCCTGATGCCAATTTGGATGGCGCTAGTTGGACCTGTCGCGGAAGGAATTGGTACGTCGACTACCCTCGTCGTGTCCGCCGTCGCCATGATGGCCCTGATCATCGCCGTGCTGTTCGTGCCGTCTGTCACTCAACTTCGAGCCCCCGCGCGAAGTTCCTCGTAAAGCCGCGAGAGATCGCATTTCCGAGGAAGTGAGCGAGGTTTTCCGACAGGAGGAAACTGCCAGGCAAATTGATCCGTCAAAACCCAATGTTTCCAACATTTCCGGCGCTTTAGGACCTCTCATGTACTGCCATTCAGCCATGGACATGAGAGTATCGCTAATCAGCAATACTTGGATATTATTGATGTTTAGCACTACTTTGGTTATTATTGCAGAATGGCAATAGACAGCGAGTTTCGCATCAATCGAGCATCTGATTTCGGCGCAGCCCTAAAGCATTTTCGAATCAAATCGGAAAAGACTCAAGAAGAGGCTGCGGAAATGGACAGAATCGGACAGTCGTACCTTTCATCACTGGAAAGCGGGAAAATTGGGTCAGCGTCGCTCGGCCACGCACTCCGCCTGCTTCGCCTGCTCGGATGCGAGGTAATTATTCGTCGGCGGGACAGTCGTGGTTGACCAACTCGTCGTCTGGCTCTATGACACACCCATCGGCGTACTGACTCCACCGAACGACCGCGGATTCTTCGGTTTCTCTTGGTTGCCTGATGCCGCCAAAAGGTGGGGAGATAACAGCGCCATCTTGTCGACGTCCCTACCGATCGGCGACCAGTTCAAGAGCCAACCTCGTCGCGTAGGAAACTTCTTCGAGAACCTCCTACCCGAGGGCCCATCGCGCGCCGCGATGGCCAGGATTATAAGAGTCTCGGAGTCCAACACGTTCCAGCTATTGGCCGAATTTGGCCGAGAATGTGCGGGGGCAGTGTCTCTATTGCCTGAAAGCGAATCGTTGGATGTCACCCGCCACTACTAAGGGACCACCCTTCCGCCACGAGTAAGGGGTCACCTCGTCCCTTTGCCCGTGCCGGCCGCCTCTGATGTTGACAGACCGCCGAGTCGCTGTCAATTGGTGG
>JBARLO010000048.1:0-66458 GCA_049801955.1 Acidimicrobiales bacterium | reverse complement strand
GTGGGCGCTAGAGGACTCGAACCTCTGACCTCAGCCGTGTGAAGGCTGCGCTCTAACCAACTGAGCTAAGCGCCCGAGGGGCCAATGCTACCGCCGCGCCAGCACAACGGCATACACGTGGCGCAGTAGCCTGCACCTGTGCCAGAAAACGACGCGACCCCCAAGCGGTCGCTCTTCAGTCGGGCGCCTCGGCGAACATCGATGGTCCCGCGCGAAGTCGTCATGGGACTCGACCCTCTCGAACGCGGTATCAGTCTCTTCGGCGCCGGAATCGCCCTGGTGTTGGCTCTGGTCACCGCCATTGAGTGGTCGCGCAATCTGCCCACCATCACTACGCAAAAGCATGTGAAGGGCAAGGCGTGTCCCAGCGCCTACCCAAGACTAAGGAACACGTTGTGCGAACACGTCGTGAAAACCACGCGAGGTGAGTGGGAAGTCAAGTTCTTCTTTATCTTGGTCGTGGCGCTCTGCCTGCTGTACTTCTCGCTGCGTCGCAAGCGCGCGGGCGTCGCGTGCTTCGCCATCTTTTTGGGCCTGGGGCTCGGAATTGGCGCGGGCGCGGTCTTCTTCTTCCTGGGCGCCTGGTTGATCATTCGCGCCTATCGACTCCAGAAGTACGGGGTGTCGGGAATGGTCGCCTCCAATCAAGTGGCGCGAGAAATGTCGCAAGCACGACGAGAGGGGCGCGCCCCGAATCTCGAACTTCCGCCGAGTTCGAGCGGAACAGCGAGGACCTCGAGTCGCGCCTCCGCAAAGAACCCCGGCCCGAAGGGACCGGACGCCTCAAAGCGCTACACCCCAAAGAAGCGCACGCCCAAGCGTCGCTAGGTCATGGCCAAGTTAGGACTGGATTTTCCAACGAAGTGGGGACGCGGATATGCGGCTCGCTTCGCTCGCGACGTGATCCAGACATATTTCATGGGGCCTTACGCGCGCTGGCTATCCACGCTCGAAGTACGCGGCAGCGAGAACGTGACCGGCGAGCGTCCCTTCATTTTCGTAGCGAATCACGCCAGTCACTCCGACACCATCTTGTTGTTGACCGCACTACCGGCCAAGGAGCGTCGACGCACGGTCGTGGCTGCGGCCATGGACAGTTTCTTTATGGACTATCGCCAAGCCATAAAGACCGTGTTGTACTTCAACGCCATCCCAGTCGATCGCCTCAGGGTCAATCGGCGCAGCGCCCAGTTGGCCCTCGAGCTCATCGAAGACGACTGGAACCTCGTCATCTACCCCGAAGGCGGTCGCACGCCCGACGGGAACATCCAGGAGTTCAAGGGCGGGGCCGCATACCTGGCCGAGCGCACCAAGGCAACGGTCATTCCGACGTACATTCACGAGTCGGGCTACATCCACGCGGCCAAGTACGCCAAGGCGCCCATCTACGTCGAGGCGAATGAAAAGCGCCACCACGTGATCATCGCCTTCGGCCCGGCGCTCAAGTGCGACGAGAGCGAGAACATGCGCCACTTTGGTGCGCGCATCGAACAAGCCGTCGAAGCCCTCGGGCGCGAAGTAAGTGGGGACTCCAACTACGGTCTACGCGAGGATCCCGCCGAGTGAAGGACGGCCGAGCGTCGCTCGGCGTAGAGATCGTCGGCCACGGTGGCGAGGGGTTCGAGTTCGCCACCCACGATTGTTGCGAGAATCTCATCGGCCAACCACGGATTCATCGCCAAGACCGGGCCGTGCGCGTAGGTCGCCCACATGCGCGCGGTGCGAAAGCCGTCGACCACCCCGTCGTTGCCTCGGCCACGCTCGACGAGACCGAAGGGCTCGAGTCCCGCGCCCAGTTCCGTTCGTCCCCCGTGGTTCTCGAAGCCCACGAGAAGATCACGGTCGCGCTGGACCAGCAGTTCACCCACCGATCGCACCAGGCCGCGTCGCGTGACCGCTTTGACGAGGCCGAGTCCTTCGTACTCGTCATCGCCCTCCACCGCAAAGCTCGTGCCGAGCAGTTGCAGTCCCGCACACACCGCAAAAACATGCGCCCCGTCGCGCACGCGCGCGCTGAACGACGACTCGCGCAGCAGGTCTGCCCCCAGTCGTTGGGGGCCGTCCTCTCCCCCACCCAGCAGGTAGATCGTCGCCTCGGGAATGTCGTCACCAATGCCGACACTCACCACGTCCGTGTCAATACCCCGGCGCCGAGCTCGCTCGGCCAACACCAGGGCGTTGCCGCCGTCGCCGTAGGTTCCGAGCAACTCGGGATAGACGAGAGCGACTCTCAGCACGGTCCCGACCTCTCGCGCCAGTCCTGGAAGGCCGTGTAGTTCCCCAGCACGTTGATGACATCGTTCGAGGCGGGCAGCTTCGACTCATCACGCACCACCACGTAGTCCACGCCGGCGTAGTCAAGGCGCGTGGCGAGGTCCAGACGTCGATCCCCGAAGCAGTACACGCGATGCCCTCGCAGGAGCTCGAAGGGCACGTCGTAGAGCCACGACGGATCTCGGCCATCCGCGACGCGCGCGTTGATACTCACCCACACGTCCGCACCATCGTCCTTGAGCGTGCCCAGCATCGCGGCGAAGCCCGCAGGATTCTTCGCGAGCAGCAGACGCAACGTGTGACCGCGCCAGCGACGCAGACTGAATCGTCCGGCCACGCTCTCGAGCGCGTTCACCCTGGCGAGCGCGTCGTGGAGATCAACCCCGAGATACGACAATGCGGTCAGGGCCATGGCGGCGTTGGATTCGTTGAACGCACCGGGTAGTCGAAGATCCAAGGTCAGCCGCGTCTCGCGCACGACGAGGCTCTCGCCGAGCGAGGTCACCACGTGCAGCGGTTTAGAGAACCCGCACTCACTCCACCACGAACCGTTATGGAAGTGCAGAGGAAGCGTGCAGCGCGGACATGACGCGGCGTCGGTGTTCCACGGCGTGGGCACGTCACACCACGCCACATCGATCGCCAACTCGGCGGCGTAGACCACGAGCGGATCGTTGGCGTTGGCAACCACGGTGACGCCCTCGCGCCCGGCTAACGCACCGCGCCACCGTTCGGCCATCTGTCGAACTTCGTTGGCTCGATCTAACTGATCGCGCGACAGGTTCAAGAGCGTGACGACGCGCGCGTTCGTTGCCTCCAACACGTTCGCTAGCCACGCTTCGTCGACTTCCAGAACGACCGAGGAACTCTTCGACGACGCGAGTGCTGCCACGTGACCCGCGGGCATGTTAGAGCCCGTCTCGTTGGTGGCGACCTTCCCGCCCCAGCCGGCCGCCATCATGGCGGTCGTGGTGGTTTTGCCGTTCGTGCCACTCACGAGAGATACCGTGCGGGTCGAAGCGAGATCCTGGAGAAGATGTGGCGCCAGGGTGAGTCCCACTCGCCCGCCGATCACGGTCCCCGAACCACCAAAGGTCGTGCGGGAGAGAAAATTGAGAGAGCGCACCGCTTGGGTCGCCACCACATCTCGTAGGGATGGGGCGGGAACCATTGGCCAAACGCTAATGCCCCCGAAAACGCAGAAGGACCAACCGGGGGGTGGTTGGTCCTTCTGCAAAACCCTTGGATTACCGACTGGGGGGGTAGTCGGTAACTCAGGCTCTGCCCAGTATGCCCGCTTCCCTCGTATCTTTCAAGTGAATACGATGAATAGTTCCTATCTGTATACTTGATACATGGAGATCCGCCAATTAGAGGCCCTAATTGGCATCGCCGAGCACGGGAGTTTCTCCAGCGCCGCGGATTCCTTGGGTACCGTGCAGTCCAATATTTCCAACCGTATTGCCCGCTTGGAGGCGGATTTAGGGACTCCCCTCGTGGATCGCACGACGGGGGCCTTGACAGAGTCCGGGGTCATCGTGGTCGAGCGCGCCCGGCGAATCGTGAGCGAACTGCGGGCCATCGCGTCGGACGTATCCGAACTCAACGCCGAGATCCGCGGCCAGGTAACTCTCGGCATGATTGGGACCGCCGGGCGGTGGGTCGTACCCCTTCTGCTTGAGGGAGTGCGCGCAAAGTTTCGACACATCAACTTGCGCATCAGTGAGGGAACGAACTCGGCCCTTGAGCCGCGTTTGGTCAATGGACAACTCGACCTAGCGGTGCTGGCGTGGCCCGTGCTCGCCGATGAACTCAGTGCCGTTGACCTCTTTACCGAAGACCTCGTGGTGATCGCGCATCGCGATCATGCCCTCACTCAGTACGACGGCCCTCTACCGTTTTCGGTCCTCGCCCAACACGACATCTTGCTGCCGATGCGCGGCACACCAATACGTCGAGAGATCGACGAAGCCGCGAGGCTCGCCCACGTCGAACTCCATCCCCTCGTGGAGCTCGACGGCCTGCGCACCATCGCCTCGATGACCTTCGACGGTCACGGACCCTCGATCCTGCCCGCGACGATGCTCTCGCCACATCTGCGCGCCAACTTCGTCGCCCTGCCGATCGAGAACATTGCCAAACGGCGAGTTGTCCTGGCGAGTCGTCGATTCGGATTCCCGTCGGCGCCCGTGCGGGCAATTCACGCCCTGTTGCAGGACGTGGTGGCGAACGCCACCAATCCGCCCGACGCCGTCTATCTGCCCAACAAAACTGCTCCGAGCTAAGAGCCGCGCTCGACGCCCACATTCTGAACGTGACATCGATATGCAATAGTCCTTGTCGTGGTCGCGGCACTGACACCGGCAGAACGCGCGATCGCGATCGCGCAGTACGACCCCTCCTTCGCGCTTCTCGTTACCCAAATCGGCCCGGCGCCGCGGCGCACAAGTGCCCCCGTTGCCCAGCGATTCGGGCATCTGGCGAGGTCCATCACGTTCCAACTGCTCGCCACGATGGCAGCCGACACGATTCACCAGCGCGTGATCGACCTCTGTGGCGGCGACGTCAGTGCCGAGTCGATTACCAAAGCTGGTCACGCGAATCTGCGCGCCGTGGGACTCTCGAACGCGAAGGCGGCCGCGATGCTGGATCTCGCGGCGCGAGCGCTCGACGGTCGCATCCAACTGGCAAGGCACGGACGGATGACCAACGACGAGGTTCTCGCTGACGTGATTGCCGTGCGCGGGATCGGAGAGTGGACGGCCCAGATGTACCTCATGCACACCCTGGGTCGTCACGACGTGTGGCCATCGGGAGACCTCGGCATGCGAAATGGCTGGACGCTCATTCACGATCTCGACGAACTCATCACCGAAAAGGATCTGCGTCGTTACGGCGAAGCCTTTGAGGGAGTGCGCTCGGACGTCGCCTGGTACTGCTGGCAGGCCGTTCACCTCTCGCGCGCCCAGTAATCTCGCTGCCATGCCCCTAGTTACCCTCGACGACTTCGAACACACCGCCCTCGCCACCCTCGAACGCTTCACCACCATCCCCTCTCTCTCGCCCAACTTCGACGCCCAGTGGGTCGAGGACGGCTACCTGGTGGAGGCCGCCGAACTGCTCGCGAACTGGACGCGCGAACGCCATCTGGGCAACGTTGACATTGAGATCCGCCAGCTGGAGGGTCGCACTCCGATGCTGGTTGTGACCGTGGATTCGACTGCGGGCGAGACCGGCACCGCCATTCTCTACGGACATCTCGACAAGCAGCCACCGCTGGGCAATTGGAGCGAAGGGCTCGATCCGTACACGCCCGTTCGGCGCGGCGATCGCCTCTACGGTCGCGGCGTTGCCGACGACGGATACGCGTGTTTTGCCGCGATCACCGCACTCGAAGCAATGGAAGTCAACGGCATCCCTCACGGGCGCTGCGTCGTGCTCATCGAGGCCAGTGAAGAGAGCGGCAGCGTCGATCTCGAGGCGTACCTGGACGATCTCGCCGACCACCTCGGGGACGTGGAGTTACTCATCTGCCTGGACTCGGGCGCACTCAGTTACGACCGGCTGTGGGTGACGTCCTCACTGCGCGGTGTCGTCAACCTCGAACTCACCGTGGGCGTGCTCGAAGAGGGCCGCCACAGTGGTTCGGCCAGTGGCGTCGTCCCTTCGTCGTTTCGCATCCTGCGCCAACTGCTCGATCGACTCGAGGACGCTACGACGGGTGAGATCCTGGTTCCCGAACTCCACGCGCCGATTCCCGCATCTCATGTCGCCGCCGCCCACGACATCGCCAACGAGTTTGGCGATCTGCTCGCCGACGACTTTCCCACCCTCCAGGGGCTAGAACTCATGGGCGAGAGCGGCGAGGAGCGCATTCTTCGTCGCAACTGGTACCCGACCCTGTCGGTCATCGGTATGGGGGGCATCCCGAGCCCCGAGATCGCGGGCAACGTCTTGCGCCCCTTCACCACGGTCACGCTGTCGTTTCGCCTGCCCCCCACCGTCGACGCATTCGCCGCGGCCAAGGTGCTCACGAACATCCTCACCACGGACGTGCCCTCGAATGCTCGAGTGAGCGTGACCAACGTCCAGCCGGGAGACGGCTGGGTCTCCCCGGAACTCGCGCCCTGGCTCGCGCCCGCTCTCGAAATCGCGTCGCAGGACTACTTTGGTCGCCCCGTGGGCTTTACCGGCGAGGGCGGATCCATTCCGTTCCTCGGATCACTGGCCAAGCGCTACCCCGGCGTGCAGTTTGTGGCGACGGGCGTCGATGGACCTGCGTCCAACGCGCACGCCATCGACGAAATGCTCGACCTGCCGATGGCGGTTGGTGTCACCAACATGGTTATTACGGTGTTGGAAGCACACGCCAACAAGTAAGGACGACAATGACTGAACACGTTGACCTCTGGGTCGATCCTCTGTGTCCCTGGGCCTGGCTAACGTCTCGCTGGCTCCTCGAAGCGAGCACCGTGCGCGACTTCGACGTGGACTTTCACGTCATGAGCCTCTCGGTGCTCAATGAGGGCCGCGACGAACTCTCCGATCGCTACAAGGATCTTCTCGCCAAAGGTTGGGGGCCCGTGCGAGTACTAATGGCGGCTCAGGAGCGCCACGGTGACGCTGTCCTTGAGCCGCTCTACAGCGCCATGGGCACCCGACACCACGTACAAGGCAACAAGGACTGGAATGAGGTGATCGCCGGAGCCCTCGAGGACGCCGGACTCGAAGCAGATCTCGCACTGACCACTACGTCCACGGAGTACGACGAGGCCCTGCGCAAGAGTCACCACGAGGGCATGGACCCCGTGGGCTACGAGGTGGGAACGCCGGTCATTCACGTCGGCGACGTCGCGTTCTTTGGACCGGTCGTGACCCCCGCACCCACGGGCGAGGCGGCCGGCAAGCTCTTCGACGGCGTCATGCTGGTTGCGAGTACGCCGGGCTTCTACGAACTCAAGCGCACCCGAACCCAAGACCCGGTTTTCGAGTGACGATCATCCCCTCTTCGCCGGGCTTTCCCGTATACGTCACTGGTTCGACCGACGCACCCAAGGCGCTCATCGTGATCCAAGAGGGCTTTGGCGTCAACGCTCACATCCGCAGCGTCGCCGATCGATTCACCGAGGACGACTACTTTGTCGTCGCCCCGCACCTCTATCACCGCAACGGCTCACCGGAAATCCCCTACGACGACATCGACGCCGCCGTCGCCCAGATGGCCACCATCACCCAAGAGGGCCTGACCAACGATCTCAACGCGACCACCGACTTCCTGTCGGGCCTGGGCTTTAACCCCGCCGCGATTGGCGTGGTCGGCTTCTGCATGGGTGGCTCGGTGGCGCTCTACGCCGCGACCCTCGGCACGATCGGCGCGGCGGTGAGCTTCTATGGCGGAGGTATCTCCACTGGACGTATGGGACTACCGCCCTTGCTCGAGGTCGCAGAGAACCTCGTCTCTCCTTGGCTCGGGCTCTACGGCGACCTCGACACGGGCATTCCCATCAGCGACGTCGAGGACCTTCGCACGCTCACCGACTCGCTGTCGATCGTCACTGAGATAGTGCGCTACCCCGAGGCCGGTCACGGATTCCACTGCAACGCGAGGGAGAGCGCGTTCAACGAGCGAGCGTCGCGCGACGCCGACGAGCGCACGCGAGAGTTCCTCGACGCCCAACTCGTTCCCGTTCGCCTCTAACTCTTCGGAACGTCCTTCCAAGCAACGTCCTTATCGTTGCGCGGCTCGCCCGCCAGTCCCAAGACACGCTCACCAATGATGTTGCGCATCACCTCACTCGTGCCACCCTCGATGGAGTTGGCGCGCATTCGCAAGAAGGCCTTGCGCATGTCGCCCCCGCTGAACGCCGACTCACTCGGTCGAATGTGCGGATAGTTGGACCCGTACAGCATCCCCTCGGACCCCATGAGGTTCACGCAGAGTTCGCTCGTGCGCTGATTCTCTTCGGCGAAGGCCAATTTGGCGACCGACCCCTCCGGACCGGGCGTGCCAGCCCGACGAAGGTCACTGGCCCGCCAGTTGGTGAGTCGACCTACTTCGTTGCGCACCCACGCGCGCATGAGGTCGCTACGCACTGCCAGCGCCTCGGCGTCGCGGCGATCGGCCCAGCGGGCCTTCCAGATCTTCACGGCTTCGCCAATCAACCCTGAGTTGCGCGGCGGCACCGTGCCACCGATCGACACACGCTCATTCATGAGGGTGGTGATGGAGACACCCCATCCCTCCCCCACTCCACCGAGGCGCCGGGTGTCCGGCACGCGCACTTCGTTAAAGAAGCACTCATTGAACTCGGCCTCTCCCGTCACCTGGAAGAGCGGACGTACGTCCACGCCGGGCGCGTGCATGTCAACCAAGAACGCGGTGATGCCCTTGTGCTTGGGTACGTCGGGGTTGGTGCGCGCGATGATCAGCCCGTAGCTCGCAATGTGCGCGAGAGTCGTCCAGACCTTTTGACCCGAGAGGATCCACTCGTCGCCGTCCCGGTCGGCGCGCATCGCCAGCGTCGCGACGTCCGAGCCCGCACCGGGTTCCGAGAACAGCTGGCACCAAATCTCTTCACCAGTAAAGAGCGGGCGCAAAAAGCGCGACTTCTGCTCGTCCGTGCCGTGACTCGCGATGGTGGGTGCGACCATGCCGTAGCCGATGATGTTGCGCATGCCCGCACTGGGTGCGCCGGCGGCCGAGAGACGACGCAACGCGTGAAGCTGATCCGCGGGTGAAAGACCCAGACCCCCCAAGCCGACGGGAAAGTGCACCCAAGCCAGGCCCCGGTCAAACTGCTCCCCGAGAAACGTAACCGGATCGGACGAGCCGGGTGGATACGACGCGATCAGGTCGTCAATTAGCACGTCGAGGTCGGCTTCGCTCGTGGTCATCATTCTCCTATGGGGTCCGATCCAAATTCTACGCAGGACCAACTGCACCTCTCGGGTAGAAAGGGTGCATGACGACACCACGCATCCTCGCTACCTCCGGCGGTTTTATCCCGGGTCCCGTTCAAGGCACGGCTCGCCTGGGAAAGATGATCCTGGGCGCCCTCGCACTCACCAACAAGGAACGGCCTCGCGTCTGTCTCGTGGAAACCGCGAGCGGCGACCCCAGTGAGTGGTACGCCACCCTCTACGAGGCGTTCAACGCGGCGGGGTGCGACGTCACCGAACTCAAACTCTTTACCCAGCCCTCGGCTGATCCCACCGAGCGGATCACCTCGTGTGACTTCGTCTGGGTGGGCGGGGGGTCGGTCGCGAACCTACTCGCCTTGTGGCGACTGCACGGGGTGGACCTTGCGATGCGCGAGGCGTGGGAGCGCGGGGTCATCTTGGCGGGTGTGTCGGCGGGCAGTCTCTGCTGGCACGAAGGTGGCACCACGGACTCCTTTGGTCCGACGTTGCAACCGGTCACCAACGCGCTGGGGTTTCTGCCTTACGCCAACGGCGTGCACTACGACTCCGAAGAACAGCGCCGTCCCCTCTTGCACCGACTCATGAAGAGCGGCACGCTCGGACCACTCGCCTTCGCCACCGATGATCACGTGGGGATCTGGTACGAAGGTACCGAGCCCATCTCCGTGGTGGGCGACACTGACGTGGATCCATCGACGGGGCCCGCTGCGTACCGTGTGGAGTTAGGCGTCGATGAGGTCCACGAGACCCGTATCGGCGTCGGCGGGCGATTCAGTTAGATAACCGTCGCGACCGTTCAGCGAATCGCGACGGCGACCTTGCCGCGGGGTTCTTCGTTCGCCGTGCCCCGCAGTGCCCGCACCGCAGACGCGGCGTCATCGAGATCGCAGCGATGCGTTATGAGAAACGACGGGTGCAGTTCCTGGGCGTTCAGCCGCTCAACGACCTCCCGAAAGGATCGGCGGGTATAGGAGAAGCTCGCCTGGATCACGACGTCGTTATTGACCAGATCATCGGGGGCGAGCTCGACATTCGTGCCGTGAGGCGGCAGACCCAACAAGATCACCATCGCACCGCGCGCGCAGAGTCCCAGCGCACTTTCCACCGCGGCCGCGGTGCCCGCGGCCTCAATGACCAGATCGAATCTGTCATCGGGCGACTGGGTAAGGAAGTCGTCGGCGCCAGCATTCAGTGCCAAGGATCGCTGCTCGTTGCGCCGTCCCACGACCGTGACGCGCGCCGGCGAAAAGAGTCTTATGAGATGTGTAGCGAGTAGCGCGATCGTCCCATCGCCCACAATCGCGACCCGCAGGCCGGCGCGCAGCGGGAATCGCGTGAGAGCTCGCCACACCACGGCCATCGGTTCGACCAGGACGGCGTCTTCGAGTGCGACCGACGACTCGAGTTGGTGCACGAGCGACGCGGGCACGCTGATCAACTCAGCGATCGCACCAGCGCGAGTAAATCCGATCTCGTCGTAAGTCTCACAGAGATTCGTGTCACCCCGCACACAGCCCGCACACGCGCCACAGGGAATGACCCCTTCGACCACCACGTTGGTTGAGGTAGGGCCAGGGTCCTCGACGAGCTGACCGACCCACTCATGTCCGAGGACGAGCGGGTAGCGAACGTACGCCGGATCGATCGATCCATCGATGAGTTCGAGGTCGGTGCCGCACATTCCCGCGAGCAACGGTCGCACCAGAACTTCACCTTCCCCCGGAGCAGGCTCCGGCCACTGCACGAGGTCGAGTGAACCAGGTTCCTCTACGACGAAGGCCTTCATTGATTTAGACCACGACTCTCGGTCGAAGGCCTCCCAGCATCGAAGTCACCCGATCAGCGTGATCGCGAACGGTTAGGCCAAGTTGGCGCACTTCGCGTAGCGGAACGTCCACCTTGAGTCCCGTCACACTGATGGCCCCCACACAGACCCCCTGATGATCGAAGAGTGCGGCCCCGACACAAAACACACCCTCGGCCTCTTCCTCATCGTCGAGGGCGTATCCCTCGCTGCGAACGCGCTCGAGTTCGACGAGCAGCGTGTCCACGTCCGTCAACGTCTTGGGCGTATAGCGGGGCATTCCTGCTTCGCCGACGACACGGCGTACGTCGTCTTCGAAGAGATACGCCAAAATCGCCTTGCCGGCGGCGGTCGCGTGCGGCTGTTCTCGTTGCCCCAGCGGGGCGTGAAAGCGAATCGAACCTTCACCGTCAATGCGCTCCAAGAAGACGGGATAGCCGGACTGATTGGTCGCGAGTCGAGCGGTCATGCCGGTGATCGAGGAAAGGTCGCGCAACGTCGGTAGAGCTAGTTCGGCGATCGAAGTCTGCTGACCGACGAGATCGCCGAGTCGCAACAGATTGAGGCCGAGCACGTAGCGAGGTCCCGGATCAACATTTCGCAGGAGGCCCGCCGCGGCGAGGGTGCGTGCGAGCGAGAGCGCCGTGCTCTTGGCTACACCCAGACGATCGGCGATCTCGGTGACGCTCAATCCTCCCGCGCCGTGATCAGCGATCTCATTTAACAGGTGCGCCGCGCGCGCAACGGATTGGACCTGGTAGCGACTGTCGGTGAGATAGGCATTGTTCGGCACGTCAGAACACTATACGGATATCTGAACAAATGCGGGGTGAGTAACTTGACGGTGCACTAGTCGCGTGCTTGGATGCAAGTATCAATTCCGACACTCGTTTTGTAGAGCCGAACAGGCGCTCGCGCGCGGAGCAACGCGCTACTGCCGCAGAGGGCGTCGCGGGAGAACTGCGAGCGCGCTTTGGGGGACGACCCCTGCTTCTTACAACTCCCGGGTCCGTGAACTGGCGAACCGGTGGGATCTCAGATCCCATCGACCTCAGTGCCCAGAGTGACGCAGTCTGGACGCTCGACTGTGACGTCGGTCGCGCGCTCATCACCAACGAGATCGAAGCACCCCGACTCGAATCCGACTTCGGCGTGCGCGCACTGGGCTGGGACGTTCTGAGCGCACCGTGGTTTGACGGGTCCGCTCGACGTAGCCTCGCGACGCAGTACGCGGGCACGTCAGAGAGTGAGCTGCTGAGCGACGTTGATGACATCGGTCACGATGTGCGTGTCCCGTTGATTGGCGCTCGCCTCCCACTCAGCGAGCCCGAGCAGGAGGACCTGCGCGACCTCGGCGCCGTGGTGGGTACCGCTCTTGGCGCTGGTATAGACAGTTGGCGACCCGGCATCAGCACTGATTTTGAGAGCGCCTCCGCCATTAGTTGCGTGCTGGAAGCGGCCGGAGCGCACGCCGTGTGCTTGATCGTCGGCGGCGATGATCGCGTGCGGTCCTTCCGCCATCCTCTCGCCGTTGGCGAGGTGGTGCATGACGCCATGATGGCGGTCGTGGTGGCTCGACGAGGCGGGTTGCACGTCGCGGCCACGCGACTGGCCGTGCGCGACGCCGGCGACGAGATCGTCAGGCTCACCAAGACTCTCGGATCAATCTTTGACGCGGTACTCGCGACGTCTCTCCCCGGAGGTTCGTGGGGCGACGCCATGATCGCCCTCGCCGATGCCTACGACGCGAGCGGCTATCCCGGTGCGTGGCGCGAACACTTCCAGGGCGGACCGATCGGCTTCGAGCAACGAGAGTTTGAAATCGCGCCCAACCAGAGCGACTCGCCCTTCTGGTCGCTGGTGCGCCAGCGCGGCACCGCGATCGCCTGGAACCCCAGTCTGAGCGGGGGCGCCAAGATCGAAGAGACCTATCTCGTGAGCGACGACGGCCTCGAGCTTCTCAGTGCAACGCCGTCGTGGCCGCTGGTCGAAGGTTCACGCGGATCATTACGCAGTGCCGTCAAAGTCGTGTAGTCGAGAAGAAGGGACCAACATGAAGAGTGGTGCGGGCAGTCCTCGAGGTTCAGACGCGCTGTCACGTCGAGTCGGCGATCTGGCGTCGTCCCCCGCCGCAAGCGCGGCACGGTTTCCCGACGGCGCTCATTTTCGCGTCGAAATACCAAGTGTCGAGAATCCCGGAGCGCTCAAGGCCGTCATTGACGAAGCCCGGGAGCGAAAGGTCCCGATCCACCGCGCGTCTCAAGGCAGCGGTGCCATGTTGCTCGCCAAATCCGAACTCGCCGAGATGGCCCAAATCGGCGCCGATGAGGGCCTCGAGGTCAATCTCTTCGTAGGTCCTCGCGAGGAATACGGCGTTGGCAGCGCCGTCAAGGCGCCCGAAGGTCAGATTCTCCTCGGCCGACTGCGGGGATATCACCAGTTGCGTTACGCCATCGAAGACGTGCTGCGCGCGGTCGATCAGGGCATTCGAGGATTCCTCATCGCCGACACCGGACTCTTGGAAGTTCTGTGCGCCATGGTCGACGACGGCGAGTTGCCCAACAACATCGTCTGGAAGATCTCGGCAGTCCTCGCGCCGTCCAACCCCGTGACCTTTCGTCAGTTAGTCGCCATGGGCGGCACGACCGTGAACGTGCCGAGCGATATCACTCTGGCGGAGATGGCCGAGATCCGCGCGCTCAGTGACGCGCCCATTGACCTGTACCTCGAAGCGCCCGACTCGATGGGAGGCGTCGTGCGTGGAAATGAGCTCGGTGAAATCGCCGAAGTGGCGGCTCCCCTCTACGCAAAATTTGGTCTGCGCAATGCACGTCCGGTCTACCCCGCCGGCGAGCACCTGCGCGGCGACGTCGAAGGGAACGTGCGCGAGAAGGTCCGTCGCGCTCAGTTAGCCCTCGAGTGGCTCGACGACTCGGCCCTTGACCTCACCATCTCCAAGCCCGGTGCCGAGGGAATCGGGGTGCCCGAGCCATGACCCTTCGTAGCGACCGCTGGGTACGAGGCGACGATGAGGTCGCCCTCGATAGCCGCGTCGCGTTACGTATGGGGGGCGCCGTCGTGGACGCCGAAGGTGGTCGACCGATCGTCGGCATCGCCAACTCGGCCAGCGACCTGAATCCCTGCAATCAACCCCTCGATGACTTGGTCGCTCCCCTCAAGGAGAGCATCAACAAGGCGGGCGGCATCGCGGTGGAGTTTCCGGTCATGTCCCTGGGCGAGGATCTGATGAAGCCCTCGTCCATGCTGTACCGCAACCTCGTGGCGATGGAACTCGAGGAGTCGCTGCGCAGTCAGCCGCTTGACGCGGTCGTCGTGCTTGCCGCCTGCGATAAGTCAGTGCCCGGAGCGCTCATGGGCGCCTTCAGTACGAACCTGCCCACGTTGATGCTGGTATCGGGCCCCCGGCCGGTTGCGTACTTCGAAGGAAAGCGCATCGGAACAGGAACTGACCTGTGGCGCCTGTGGGACCAGCGCCGCGCCGGAGAACTCTCCGATGAGCGTTGGGCCGAACTCGAGTCAGCGCTCACGCTCGGCAAGGGCACGTGCAACACCATGGGTACGGCCTCCACCATGGGCGCACTCGCGGAGTCGCTCGGATTGGCCTGGCCGGGCTCGACGTCGATACCGGCCGGTGACGGACGTCACGCGACGATCGCTCGTCAGGTCGGCGAGCGCATCGTCGCTCTCGCTCTCACTCGCTCGTCCGTCACGACCCAAATCGCGCCCGAAGCACTGCAGAACGCTCTCGTGGTGCTGAGCGCCATCGGCGGTTCGACGAACGCGGTCATTCACCTAACGGCCATGGCCCACCGCCTCGGGTACGCGCTCAGCCTCGACGACGTGGATCGCGTCGCGCGCAGCACGCCCGTGCTCGTCGACGTCGAACCGTCGGGTACGGCCCTCCTCGAAGATCTCGATGCGGCCGGGGGCTTTCCCAGTTTGTTTCGCGCCCTCGATAAGCTCCTTTGTGGCGACGTGATTCTGGCGAATGGCCGCACGATGAAAGACGTTCAGGCCAGCGCGGCAGAGCCGGTCGGCGTCATTCATGAACTCAGCGATCCCGTGGACGCCGGTGGTGCCTTTCGCGTCGTGCGCGGCAACCTCGCCCCCGATGGCGCGTTGATCAAACGCTCGGCCGCCTCCACATCACTTCTACAACACCGTGGTCCCGCCTACCTGGTCGACGCCGATGATCCCGTACGGCGTACCGGACCCGACTCGACGTGCCCCGAGGACGCGGTGTTGGTGCTGGCGGGGGCGGGCCCGATCGGCGGTCCGGGCATGCCCGAGTGGGGCATGATCCCGATCCCCGAACCGCTGCTGGCGCGCGGGGTGAGCGACATGGTGCGCGTGACCGACGCGCGCATGAGCGGTACGAGTTTTGGCACCGTCTTTCTTCACACCGCCCCTGAGGCGGCGGCCGGTGGCGTGATCGGCCTCGTGAGAGACGGGGACGTGATCAGCGTGGATGCGGACGCGGGTTCGATCCACCTTGAGGTCAGTGACGAGGAACTCGAGCGCCGCCGCAGAGAGCCGATTTTTGCTCCACGTCGCGAGCGAGGGTACGTCGAGTTATACCGACGCCACGTCACCCAAGCACCCCTTGGGTGTGACTTTGATTTCTTGGCGACACCGGCCGGCGAGGCGCCGTATCTGGTCGAGCCGGTAGTGGGAAGGTCTTGAGAAGTGCGAGCTTCAAAAGAAAGGGAGTTCAGGGTGAACTCTCGGAAAGTTAGGGGAGACATACCTTGAAACGAATACGAACCAAGGGGATCGGAGTGGTGGCGGCTGCTCTGATGGTGGCGGGGACGTTATTCGTCGTCGCGCCCGCCTCGGCCAGTTCCAAAGTGACGCTGACACTGTGGCAAAACTACGGAACCGAGCAGAACGCGGTCGCCACGAAGAATCTGATCACGGCCTTCGAAAAGCTCCACCCCAATATCACAATTAACGACGTGGCCCAGCCCGGAACCAACTACTTCCAGTTGCTCCAGTCTTCGGCCATCTCAGGCAGCGGACCGGACCTCGCGGTGATGTGGACCGGTGTGTATGACCTGCAGTACGCGAACCTGCTGGAGAACTTAAAGGGCCACGTGCCCGGACTGAGCAACATGGAAGGTCTCAGCTGGGAAGCTCCGAACTTCAACGCCTCGCTCGGCAGTTACGTGATGCCACTCGAAACGCAGTTCTACATCGGCTTCTACAACAAGGCCCTCTTTAAGAAGGCCGGCATCAAGACTGTGCCCACGGACTGGACGCAACTCTTCGCGGACGCCAAGGCTCTCAAGGCCAAAGGCATTCAGCCCCTGGTCTACGGCAACGGTGGTCAAGCGATCAGCACGGAGTTCTACCCGTGGTACGACATGAGTTACCTCATGATTGGTGCCTATCCGCTGTCATCGTGGAAGAACCTGTACGACGGCAAGACGTCGTGGACGAACGCGACGAACGTCGCTCAGCTGAGCAAGTGGCAGTCAATGGAAAAAGACGGCTACACCAACAGTGACGTCTTGACCAACACCGCGAACATTCAGCAGTTCGAGCAGGGCAAGGCGGCGATGCTCGTCGACGGCACCTGGGACACCGCTCAGTACACCAAGGCAATGGGCAACAACGTCGCGGCCTTCGTGCCGCCGTTCTCCAACACCCCCATCAAGGGTGTCGTGGAGTACCCGGGCGATGGCTTCTCGGTGATGAAGGCGTCCAAGTACAAGACCCAGGACTATATGTTTGAACAGTTCCTCTCGACCAAGCAGGCGGGCAAGATCATCAACGCCGCGGGCCTCATTCCCGACATCAAGGGCATGACGACCAGCAACCCGGTCAACCAGGAGATGTTGAACTTTGTCAACGTGGATCATATGACGCCCTACCCGATGATGGACAACTTCGTCCAAGTCAACGTGGGCGACGCGGCCGACAAAGTTCTGCCCGCGGTGCTGGGCAACCAGGAGACGCCACAGGCGGCGCTGAAGAACATGCAGCAGTCCTGGCAGCAACTCCCCGCGTCCCAACGCAGTTCGACGTTCGCGGGATAACCGATTAACTAGTGGTTCCCGTCCCGTCCTTGCCCGAGTCGGACGGGACGGGAACTCTTTAGCAAAGACGCCATGACCAATATCACCGCCACGCCACCCGTCCGAGTCCTCAAGGCGCGGCGCATGACGCTCAAGCGACGACGCCAGATGGCGGGCCTCGTCTTCGCGTTGCCGGCCATTGCGCTGGTGGTGTGCTTCATCGGCATCCCCATCGGACAGGCCGTCTACTACTCCTTCACCAACTGGAACGGTCTCACCTCGACCTGGATCGGGACCTCGACCTGGACCCAGGCCTTTCATAACTCCAATCTCTGGACGGCCCTCGAGAACAACGCGAAGTTGCTCATGGCGGTCCCCTTCGCGTTGGGCATTCCGCTGTTGATCGCGATGCTGTTACACCAGCGGGTCGCGGGCTGGAAGATCTTTCGCTCGATCTACTTTTTGCCCACGGCCATCTCCTGGGTGGTCCTCGGCCTCGTGGCCGAGCGATTCTTCGCCTTTCAAGGGACGTTGAACTCGATCATTCACTTCCTGGGCTTCTCGCACACCAATACCAACATGCTGGGATACGACTCGACGGCGATCTACGCACTGGGCATCACGTTCATCTTCACCATGATTGGCACCAACACCATGTTGTTCCTGACGGGCCTGGCCACGCTTGATCCCACACTCGAAGAGGCCGCGCGCATCGACGGCGCGGGACGGTGGCGGATCTTTCGATCCATCACCCTGCCCCACCTGGCGCGCTTCATCCAACTCGCCTTCGTCATCACCGTGATCGCACTCTTCAGCGCACTCTTCAGCCTGATCTTCGTGATGACTGGCGGCGGTCCGGGATATGCCACGACCACGATGGAGTTCTTGATCTATCAGACCGGGTTCCAACAGACCGCCTTTGGCACGGCGGCCCTCTACGGCATCATCCTCTTCGTCATCACTGCCATCGTCGGCATCGTCCAACTTCGACTCATTGGATCAGAAGAATGACCACACTCCAGACGCCGCCCGAGACCGATGACACGACCCACGAGAGCGTTCCCGCGCCCGCCCGTCCCAGAGTCGGACGATGGGTCCTCTTCGGCGTCATGGTCGTGGTCGCGGCCGTCATGCTCTATCCGTTCTGGGTGATGATCGGCGAGAGCCTGGAGTCAGAGACCCAGTTCCTGGGCTCGGGCGGATTCTCGTGGCTGAGTTGGAGCGGCCTCTCGGCGGTCATTCCGGTGGGCCAGGAGATTCTCAGTTCCACGATCGTGTGCGCGGCCTCCATCGGCATCATTCTGGCCGTGGGACTGCCGGCGGGCTTCGCTTTCGCCAAGCTTCGCTTTCGCGCCTCCACCGCTGTCTTTCTCATCATGGTGAGCGCGATGATGGTCCCGCTCCAGGCAATTCTCATGCCCGAGTTCGTCAACGTGAGCAAGCTGCACCTGACGGGAGGGTACCTGGGCGCGATTCTGGTCTACGCCGCACTCGGCACGCCTTTTTCGGTGTTCTTATTCTCCACGTACTTCCGCGGCGTGCCCGACGAGCTCGTCGAGGCGGGCATCGTCGATGGCCTGGGGTACTTCGGCGCTCTCTTTCGCCTCGTCGTGCCCGTTGCGATACCGGCCATCGCGACGGTGACGGTCCTGCAGTTCATTCAGATTTGGGACGACCTCTTGGTGGGGCTGCTCTTCATCCAGAATCCCGATGAACGGCCGATCACGGTGGGCCTCGCCATCCTGGCCGCGGGACGCACCACGTCGATCCCCGAACTGATGGCGGGGTCCTTGTTGAGCGCCCTACCGGCCATGGTTGTCTATCTCGTCTTCCAGCGTTATCTCGTAAAGGGCCTCACCATGGGCATCGACCGATGATGATTCGCTCTTCACGTAAAGGAGTATCGGCCCATGGCTGAGATTGACTTTGAGAACATCACCAAGCGCTACGGCGAGGGTCCGCCGGCCGTTGACCAACTGTCGTTGCACATCAACGACGGTGAGTTCATGGTGTTGGTGGGACCGTCGGGCTGTGGCAAGACCACGGCGCTGCGCATGCTGGCGGGACTCGAGGAGATCACCTCGGGCACGCTCAAGATCGGCGGAGCCGTCGTGAACAACACGTTGCCCAAGGACCGCGACGTCGCGATGGTCTTTCAGAACTACGCCCTGTATCCGCACATGACCGTGGCCAACAACATCGGCTTTGCCCTCAAGGTTCGCGGCGACTCCAAAGACGAGATCACGCGCAAGGTCGCCGAAGCGGCGGCGATCCTGCGTCTGGAGGACTATCTCGAGCGCAAGCCCAAGGCCCTCTCGGGTGGCCAGCGCCAGCGCGTTGCCATGGGTCGCGCCATCGTGCGCAGCCCACAGGCCTTCTTGATGGATGAGCCGCTGTCCAACCTCGACGCCAAGTTGCGCGTTGAGATGCGCCTCGAGATCGCGCGCATCCAGCGACTCCTCAACGTCGCCACGGTCTACGTGACCCACGACCAAGTGGAAGCGATGACCATGGGTGACCGGGTGGCGGTCATGCGCGACGGACAACTCCAGCAGGTCGACACGCCCCAGAACCTCTACGACCGGCCCGCGAACGAGTTCGTCGCGGGCTTCATGGGCTCGCCACCCATGAATCTTCTGACGTGTGAGATTCGCCCCGGTAGCGATCGCATCGAGGTGCTCGTCGGACAGCAATCTCTCGAGTTTCCCCTCGACTACGTGGACTCGCACCACCTGCCCGCCCCGGGCGCCCGGGTCATCATGGGCGTGCGACCCGAGGACGTAATCATCACCGACGCCAGTGCGCCCAACACTCTCAAGACTCGCGTGGAACGTTGCGAAGCCCTCGGCTCGGAGATACTCGTTCACCTCTCGCACGCCGACACCGCGCCAGAGAGCGCCAGCGATGACCCACGTCAACGCGAGTTCGCGCGTCGCGCGTCGTTGATCGCAAAGTTAGGACCACGCACGACGGTCCGCGCGGGCGACGTCTTGTCGGTGCAGATCTCGCCCGAACACGCCCACTTCTTCGACGCCGAAAACGGGGCCACGCTGCGTAAGGTGGCGTCGTGAGTCGCGTGATCAGCGTCAATCCCGCCACTGGCGAGAGCGTGGAACTGAGCGTGGAGGACAGTTCCGCCGAGGACGTGGCTCGCCTCGCGCACTTGGCCGCTCTGGCGGCTCCCCTCTATGGGCACCGTCCGCTCACCTGGCGTGCCGAACTGCTGCGCGCTATGGCCGACGAACTCGAGGCCGAGGCCTCGTCGCTGGTCGAACTGGCGCATCGCGAAACGGCCCTACCGATGGCACGCCTCGAGGGCGAAGTTCGCCGCACTGCGTTCCAGTTGCGCTTCTTCGCCGACGTCGTACTCGACGCCCACTTCCTCGAAGCCTCGATCGATCACGCCACCGAATCACCAATGGGTCCCCTCCCCGACCTTCGCCGCATCCGCGTTCCCCTCGGTCCCGTCGCGGTCTTTGGGAGTTCCAACTTTCCCTTCGCCTTTTCGGTGCCCGGCGGCGACACCGCCTCGGCCCTCGCCGCGGGGTGTCCCGTCGTCATCAAGGCCCACCCCGCCCATCCCGCCACCAGCCTCGCCTCCTTCCAGGCTCTTGAGCGAGCGGCGCAACGTCTCGGGGCTCCCGAGGTCCTTCTTTCCTTGGTGTTCGGTCTGGACGCGGGCGTCGCCCTCGTCGACGCGCCCGAGATCAGCGCCGTGGGGTTCACGGGATCCGTCAGCGCGGGCCAGTTCCTCTGGCGGCGCGCCAACGAGCGCCCCACGCCCATTCCCTTCTTTGGCGAACTCGGGTCAGCCAACCCCCTGGTTGTGACCCCTCATGCCGCCGCCGAGCGGTCGAGCGACATCGGCCGCGGCACGGCCGCGTCCATGACGCTCGGAGTCGGACAGTTCTGTACCAAGCCGGGTCTGCTCTTCGTGCCCAGCGGTTCGTCCGGCGATGACCTCGTGGCGACGCTGGTCGATGCGTTAGAAGCTCAGAGTCCCATGACCATGTTGAGCGACTCGATCGCCTCGCACTTTCGTACGGGGATCGCAGAGTTCGAGAACGTGCCGGGCGTGCAGTCGTTGGTCGTCCACCCTGACGGCGAGGGTGCCCAGGCGGGTGCCCAACTCTTCGAGGTCACCGCCGCATCGTTCGCCAACGGCACAACAACGCGCCTGCGCGAAGAGTGTTTCGGTCCCGTCGCGCTGGTCGTGCGCTACGACAATCGCGCCGACCTAGAGAACGCCCTCGACGCGACGGAGCCGTCACTCACCTTTAGTGTCTTTCGCGGGGTGGGTAACGATGACGACGCCGCGAGGCTGCTTCGATATGCCCCTTCACGCGCGGGCCGCGTTATCGTCGACGGCTATCCCACCGGCGTCGGGGTGAGTTGGTCGATGGAGCACGGTGGGCCGTGGCCCGCGACGACCCAACCGTCGGCCACGTCGGTCGGGGCCGCCAGCATTGAGCGCTGGGTACGACCGGTCACCTACCAGAACGTGCCCGAAGACCTGTTGCCCGAAGCACTGCGCGACGCCAACCCCTGGGGTATCCCCCAGCGCGTCGACGGAGTGTTGCCCTAGCGACTCGGCTGGGGTAGTGCGGCCCGTACGTCATCCGCGCGACGCGAGAGCACGGTCGCCAGGTCGCGCACGTCTTGGGCCCCGCAACGTTCGAGCCAGTTCGCCAGGATTACGTAGCCGTCCTGGGTTAGGACCGACTCGGGATGAAACTGGACTCCCTCGAGGTCACACTCGCGGTGACGAACCCCCATCACCAGACCATTCGACCGCGCACTGACTTCCAATACGTCAGGCAGCGTGTCCTCGATCACCACGAGGGAGTGGTAGCGCCCCACTACGAGCGGATTCGTCACGTCGCGAAAGACCCCTCGCCCGTCGTGCGTCACCACGCTCGCGCGACCGTGCAGCAGTTCCGGGGTGGCATCGACCGTGGCCCCAAAAGCCTCGCCGAGGACCTGGTGACCGAGACACACGCCGAGCATGGGTAAGGAGAGCTCCGCGCACTGGCTCACGATCGATAGGCAGTTGCCCGCCGACTCCGGGCGTCCCGGCCCGGGAGAGATGAGCACGCCGCTGACACCCAGTGCGGCGAGATCCGCAGCCCCCACGTCGTCGTTGCGACGCACGAGCACTCTCGCCCCCAACTCTCCGAGGTACTGCACGAGGTTGTACACGAAGGAGTCGTAATTGTCGACGACGAGAATGCGGGGCTCGAGCGACATTGGGCTAATCCTACGACCCGACTCACTAGCCTTTACCAATGGACCCGCTGGACTTGCACGCCTTCCTCGACCTCGTCGATGAGGGCTACAACGTGATTCCCCTGCACGTCACGTTGCAGCTCGATCGCGAGACACCCGTCTCGCTGTACCAGCGCGTGGGCCACCGCGCGATCTTTCTGCTCGAGAGCGCCTCACTCGGCGAAGAGACCGGGCGCTACTCCTTCATCGGGCTGGATCGACGCTGGCGCCTCAGCACGCGCGATGAAGTGACCGTCGTCGAAAGTGACACCTACGCCGAGAGTGGCCTCGCCCCGCTCGACGAGTTACGCCGCCTGCTCGCCACGTACCGCACGTTCATCCCGAGCGGACTGCCCGACTTCGTGGGCGGCGCCGTGGGCTTCGTCACCTACGACTACGTGCGGCGCCTCGAGCAGCTCCCGGGCCGAGCGTCCGCGCCGAGCTGGCCTGACGTGGACTTTTCCTTTCCCGACGCCGTCTTGATCTGTGACCACCTGCGACACTCGACAACCGTCGTGGTGCTCGGCGTCGCCGACGACAACAACCCCTCCCTCGTGTACCACCGCGCTCTCGAACGTCTCAATGACCTCGTGGCGCTGCTCCTGGGCCCCGCGCCCGCCACCAGTGAGTCCGTCGAGCGCCTCGTCGCCACTGCGCCCCAGAAGCGTTCCACGATCGACGTGCTGGACCTGGCCGCGAAACTCTCCAACTTCACCGAAGAGGAGTACGCCGACGTCGTGCGCCGCGCCAAGGAACACATCATCGCGGGCGACGTGTTTCAGGTGGTCCCGAGTCAGCAGTTTGCCCAACCGAGCGACGTCGATCCCCTGACGCTCTATCGAGTCCTGCGCGCGCTGAATCCTTCGCCGTACATGTACCTGCTGGATTCGGGCGACAGCCAGATCGTGGGGGCCTCACCCGAGATGCTCATGCGCGTCCATCAAGGAGTCGTCAGTACCCGCCCCATCGCGGGCACTCGCCCGCGGGGAGCGACCGACGCCGAAGATCGTGAACTCGAATCGGAGATGCTCGTCGACGACAAGGAGATTGCCGAACACGTCATGCTCGTCGATCTGGGTCGCAACGACGTGGGCCGGGTGGCCGAACCGGGGACCGTGCGAGTCGGACAACTAGCGCACGTTGAGCGCTTCTCGCACCTCATGCATCTGGTAAGTCACGTCGACGGGGAACTGCGTGAGGCGCTCGACGCGTTTGACGCCTTTAACGCGCTCTTTCCGGCCGGAACTCTGACGGGCGCACCCAAAGTGCGCGCGATGGAACTGATCGATGAGTTCGAGCCCGTGTACCGAGGGCCCTATGGCGGGGCCGTCGGATACTTCTCGCTGTCGGGCAACGCTGACTTTGCGATCACGATTCGCACCCTCTCGCTACGTCACGGTGTCGCCACCGTGCAAGCCGGAGGAGGCATCGTCGCCGATAGCCGTCCCGACTTCGAGTACCGCGAGTGTCTCAACAAAGCGTCGGCCCCCCTTTTGGCGCTCGCTATCGCTGACGCGTAAGTTACAGCACGAGTGGGCACTGTGCTCATTCGTACTTGGCGTACCAAACTCAATGGGGAGATGTAACGATGAAGGGTTTCAAGGCATTTCTTCTACAAGGCAATCTCATCATCATGGCCGTCGGACTGGTCGTCGCATTGGCGTTCAGCACGCTGATCGCGGCGTTTACGACGAACGTGATCACACCGTTGCTCAACTCGCTCGCGGGTTCCAACAGTGTGGGACTGGGCTGGCACCTCAAGGGACAGTTCATCGACATGGGAGCCTTCATCAGCGCCGTGATCTATTTCGTCATCTTCATGCTGGTGGTCTACTTGATCCTCGTCGTGCCGTATCGCAAGTACATGAAGCGCGTCGGTACCGTCGTCTTCGCCCCTCCCTCCCCCGCTCCCGCGGTCAAGACCTGCCCCGAGTGCCTAAGCGCGGACCTGCCCGCCGCCGCGAAGAAGTGCTGGCACTGCGCCAGCGTTCTCGATCCGTCATAAACACGCCACCGCGCCGCGCGTGATCCCTGACGCGCACGGCGCGCCGAGTATCTTGGTGCGCGGTGACTGACCAGACCTTGGCGACCAACACGCTCGCGTTCGAACACGTCTCGGTGCGCTTTGGCGGACTGCTGGCGCTCGACGACGTGAGCTTCGCGGTGTCCGATCGCGAGATCATCGGCCTGATCGGACCCAACGGCGCTGGTAAGACGACGGCCTTTAACGTGGCGTGCGGTTTTCAGCGACCGACATCGGGGACGGTGAGTTTTCCGGCCCTGGAGAAACGGAGTCTTCGCCCGAGTCAGCTCGCTCGAGCCGGCGTCGCGCGCACGCTCCAAGGCGTGGGACTTTTCAATCACATGAGTGTGCTCGAAAACGTCATCGCCGGCGCCCAGAGTCGCCCCGGGGGTGGCGTGTGGAGCTCGCTGGTGGGCCTTCCCTCGGGGCTGCGCACCGAGCGAGCGCTGCGTGAAGAAGCCATGGCGAACCTCGAGCGCCTCGGTATCGCTTCCTTTGCTCGCACGATGCCCGGGGGCATTCCCTACGGCATCGCGAAGAAGGTCTCGATCGCGCGTGCTCTCATGACCCAGCCCCGCCTCCTCATGTTGGACGAGCCGGCGTCGGGCCTGGATGAGCAGGAACTCGAGACGTTTACTCAGCTCATCATCGAACTTCGTTCGTCGATGAGCGTGCTGCTCGTCGAGCACAACATGGACTTTGTGATGCAGTTGGTTGACTCCCTCATCGTCTTGAACTTCGGTGAGGTCATCGCCAAGGGCACGCCCGCCGAGATCGCCGAGGACCCCGACGTGCTGGCCGCGTACCTAGGGATTGACGAGTGATTCGCGTCGAAGGCCTGTCGGTCAATTACGGCGCGGTACGGGCCCTGCGCGAGGTCTCCTTCGACGCACCGACCGGCGAGATCACCGCGGTGCTCGGTGCGAACGGTGCCGGCAAGACCACGTTGCTCCGCACGATCTCAGGCCTGGTCGCGCCCAAGGGTGGCGTGATCTTTCTTGATGAGGTCAAGCTCACGGGCGTCGCCACCGAAAACATCGCTCGCATGGGCCTCGCCCACGTGCCCGAGGGCCGCGGCGTCATCGCCGAACTCACCGTCGAAGAGAACCTCCGGCTGGGCGCGATGGCCGCCAAGGTCGACCTCGCCGAGGGGCTGAACGAACAGTACGAGCGCTTTCCCGCGCTGCGCGATCGACGACGCAAACTTTGTGCGACGTTGTCCGGCGGTGAGCGCCAGATGCTCGCGATGGCGCGCGCGCTCATCGCCAAGCCGCGGGTGCTGCTGCTCGATGAGCCGTCCCTCGGCCTGGCTCCCCAGGTGACCGCTCAACTCATGCACACGATCCGCGACCTGTGCGCCACAGAGCACCTCACCGTGATCCTGGTCGAGCAGAACGCTAAGAGCGCCCTGCGTATTGCTCATCGCGCCGTCGTGTTGCACCTCGGCCGAGCGGTCGCCAGTGGTGACGCCCAGGACGTGGCCGCGGACGAAGATCTGCGCCGCTACTACTTAGGAGTCGCGGTCGAGTGAGCGCTTTTCTCACCTCGTCGTTCATGCACAACATCTTTGGCGGACTCGCCCAGGGCGTGGTCTACGCGCTCGTCGCGCTCAGCCTGGTCATCATCTGGCAGTCCACGCACATTCTTAACTTCGCGCAAGGCGCGATGGCCATGTTCGCCACGTACATCGGCATGACCGAGATCGATCGGGGTCTGGGCTACTGGTGGTGCGTGATCATCTCGGTGGCCGTGGGAATGACCCTGGGTGGACTCACCGAGCGCGTACTCATTCGTCCGCTGTATGGCAAGCCCGAGATCAATCCCATCGTGGTGATGGTCGGTTTCTTGGGCGTCCTCGAGGCGCTCGCCGCGGCGATCTGGACGAGCACGACGCGCAACATCCCCGAGCCGTTTTCGCAGATCTTTTATCACGCCAACGGCAATCTGGTGTACCTGTCACCCTTCATCGTCTTTCAGATCATCCTGGCGCTGTGCATCATGCTCGTCGTGGCCGCGCTCTTTCGCTTCACGCGTCTCGGACTGCAACTGCGCGCATCCGCACTCGCACCCGAAGTCTCGCGCCTGCTGGGCATCCGGGTCTCGCGCATGTTGACGATTGGCTGGATGCTCTCGGCCGGGGTGGGCTGCATCGCCGCCGTCATCCAGGCTTCGGGGAGCTTCGGCCTCTTTCCCACGGACATGGATGGCATCTTCGTGGCCGGCTTTATCGCGGCTGCGGTCGGGGGACTCGAGTCGCCCATCGGGGCCGTGTGTGGCGGTCTGCTCATTGGACTGGCCGAGCAGTTCATCCTGTCCTACTGGTCGCCCAACGTGGCGCCGCTGGGAGGAATCATCATCCTGGTGATTGCTCTCATGATTCGCCCCCAGGGCCTCTTCACCAAGGCCGCGGGTCGGAGGGTCTAGTGGAGCGCTGGCGCACGTTCTTGCGACAAGAGTCAACGCGCTCTCGCCTCATCGGCGTGGCCGTACTCACCGTCATCACTCTCGCGATCACGATCATCCTTCCACCCGTCGCCAACTCCAACCTCGCGGGCGGCGCCGCCATCGCGGTGGTGATCCTGGGTCTCAGTTGGCTGATCGGCTGGAGTGGACAGATCTCACTGGGCAACTCGGGCTTCATGGCGGTGGGCGCGTACGCGGCGGGCGTGTGGGCTCACCATCACGCGACGACTCCCCTCATCTTCACCCTGGCTCTAGCGACGGTGATCGGAGGGATAAGCGGACTGATCATCGCGATTCCGTCGACTCGCCTGCGCGGGCCCTACCTCGCGGGTCTCACGCTCGCCTTCGCCGCCGCGGTCACGCCCATCGCTCAGAACTTCACCTCGATCACCGGAGGCGAGGGCGGAATCTTCATGAACTCACTGGTGACGCCCGGTTGGTTCGGGCGGCTCTTTCACGGGGTCAACGCGTCGATCAACGCCAACGCCCAGTGGACGGCCGACCTGGCCGTTGTCGTCGCGGGCGTCGCGTTCTTCTTCATGGCCAACCTGTTTCACTCGCGCAGTGGTCGGGCCATGCGCCTGGTTCGCGACAACGACGTCGCGGCCGAACTGATGGGGGTCAACCTCTCGCGCGCGAGGTCGAGCGCCTTTATGGTCGCCGCCGCGTACGCCGGACTCGGCGGAGCAATGTACTCATTGCTCGAGGCCTCGGTTCGCCCGGAGACGTTTCCCCTCACCCTGTCCATCACCCTGCTCACCTTGATGGTCCTCGGTGGCATCGGAACGCTCAGTGGGGCCGTTCTGGGCGGGATCATCTACTCCTTCAGCCCGGATCTCGTGTCCTGGGTGAACTCCCTCACCGGCGTGAACCCGACCTCAAACCTGGGCGCCAACATGCAAGGCATCATCTTTGGTCTGCTGTTGATCCTGACGATGTTGTTCGTGCCGCGCGGGTTGGTCTCGATCACGACACCCGCGCGCAAGCTCTATCGATTACTGAGAACCCGACCACCTGTGGCCGACCCCGCGAAACTATAGTTACCCCCCAGTATCAAAGTAGATACGTTCATTCATTAGGGGGAGTCACATGGGACGTTTTCGACGCTCGATCACGCTTTTCGGCGTGTCGGCGCTCACACTAGGAGGTATCGCCACCGGCGTGCTCTCGAGTAGCACCGCGGGAGCGGCGGGTTCAACACCGGGCGTCACCTCGACGCAGATCACCATTGGCGCATCCGTGCCGCTGTCCGGTATCGCCGTCAGTTATGCCCCGGTCTCCGCCGCGGCGCAAGCTGTCTTTAAGTGGGTGAACGCACACGGTGGCGTCAACGGTCGCAAGATCAAATACATCCGCCTGGACGACTGCTACGACCTCGCTTCCTACGGCTTGGGCTGCACCGCGGGTGCGAGCGTGACAACTCTCAGTCAGAATCAGGTGCTGGTCGCCCAAGACCACGTCTTTGCCACGGTGGGCTCCCTCGGGACCGCCGCCGAAGAGAGCGTCATGAGCTACCTCAAGCAAAACGGCGTGCCCCAGTTGTTCGTCAACTCCGGCTCCAAGGCGTGGGACAACCCGTCGCAGTTCCCGGACCTGTTCGGCTACCAGACCAGCTACAACGCCGAGGGCAAGATCTTCGCGCACTTCATCAAGACGCACTTCGCCGGTGAGACCGTGGGCTTTATCGGTCAGAACGACGACTTCGGCGCCAACGGCCTCCTCGGGCTGGAAGATGGCGGCATCAGCATTGCCAGTGCCAACAACTTGACCTACAACGCCGCCGACGCGATCACTGGATCGAGCAGTGACATCCAAGCCGACGTGGGCACGCTCGCCGCGGACAAGGTCCAAGTGGTCGTCCTCGACTCGGTGCCCGGATTTACGACCGGCATATTGGAAGTTGCCCACGCGCTGGGCTACTCCCCCACCTGGATCATCTCCAACGTGGGTGCCGACCCGACCTCGGTGAACTACGTGGGCGAAGCGGGCGCGTACACGCTTGACTACTTCCCTTCTGTGACCGACACGGGCGATCCGTGGATCCCGTGGATTCGCAAGGTGCTACTCGCCGACAAGAGTGACTTTCCAACCTTCACGCAGTCCTCGATTCTGACCGGCAACGAACTCTATGGAGTGGGCTACGCGGTCGCCTTCGTCGAAGCGCTCAAGGCCGAGGGTCGCACCGTGACCCGCGCCGGCTTCGTCAAGTCGCTGCTGTCGACGAAGTTTGCCGTCCCTGCTATCACGCCTCTCAAGTACTCGAGTTCCAATCACCAGGGCCTCCAAGGTGGCGTCATCGCTAAGATCGCGGCCAACGGCACGAAGGCGCCCGTCGTGGCGATACCCACCAATGGCACGGTGTACTTCACGGGCAACTCCAAAGCGTCTCCGCTCAACTCCACCAAGACCTTGACGATCAGCCCGATTCCCAGCTGGCTGAAGGGCTAAGTACTCGACTCACCACCGCACACCATCACCCCGCGAGGGTGGTGGTGTGCGGTGGTCGTTTCGACGTTGCGGTGTCGTCGCACTACGGTGGCGCGTGAAGGAGAGTCCATGATTCCCATCGCGACGCTCGCCCAGATGCGCGACGCTGACGCCGTCGCCGTCGCCGCTCGAGGACAGGACGCCCTCGTGAACGACGCGGGCACCGCCGTCGGGCTCTGCGCCCAAGAACTGCTGGGGAGTTGTCGCTCACGACGTGTCGCGGTGATCGTGGGTCCGGGGCTCAACGGAGCCGATGGACGCGTCGCCGCTCGCTGGCTCATCTCGCGCGGTGCGCTCGTCGAGATCATCTCCTTTAGTGACGCGCCCGAACACCTCGCGGGCTACGACCTCGTAGTCGATGCGGTCTTGGGTACCGGGGCGTCACGTCCCTACGTGGCCCCGTCGGTCGCGGTGGGAACCCTCGTCCTGGCCGTCGACTTACCCTCGGGCGTCGATACCGATACCGGATCTCTCTTCGGCAAGCCTCTGCAGGCCGACGCCACCATCGCTCTCGGGGCCTTTAAGCCTGCCCACTTCGTCGGTCCGAGTGCGGTGCTCGTCGGCGAATTGCACTTCGCCTCCCTCGGGATTGCGGTACGCAGTGCGGCCGCCGTCATCGATGACGAAGACCTCACACATTTCGTTGCCTACAACGAAGACGACCACAAGTGGGTTCACGCGATGACGGCCCTAGTGGGATCGACGCTCATGCCCGGAGCGGCAGAGTTGGTCACCCGCGGCGCCCTCGCCGGTGGCGCGTCCATGATTCGCCTGGCGAGTCGTGGTGACGTATCGACTCAGGTGTCGATACCGCCCGAGGTCGTCCACGCTCGAGAACCGAGTGTGGATCCCCGCTCGAAGGCGGTCGTCGCGGGTCCGGGACTCGGACCGGACGCGCCCGCGTGGCTGAGCGACGCCCTCGCGGAGGCGACGTGCCCGGTGGTGCTGGACGCGGACGGACTGAACCGTGACTTCATCGACGAACACGCACGCCGCGACGCCACGTGGGTACTCACACCGCACGAGGGCGAGTTCGAGCGTCTGAACGGACGACCCGTGAGCGACGACCGCTTCGGTGACGTACAACGCCTCGCCGCGGCGACTGGCTGTGTCGTACTTCTAAAGGGTCCCCGAACGGTCATCGCGCACCCCGACGGTGCGTTACGCGTTGTCACGTCGGGCACCGCGTCGCTCGCCACCGCCGGTTCGGGCGACGTGCTCGCGGGACTGATCGCGGCGACCATCGCTCGAGGACACTCTCCCTTCGAGGCGGCCGCCTTGGCGGCTCATCTTCACGGGTGCGCCGGTGCGGCCCTCACGCCCTACGCGACTGCCCTTGACGTGGTCAGCGCGATCCGTGGCATCGTCGCTCAACTTCCCCGACCCTCAATGATTAGATAACGGGCGAGAGTCCTCCGTCGAGACTGATCCCGACACCGGTGACGTAGCTCGCCCGGGACGACAATAAATATGTCGCTAGGTCGGCGAACTCATCGGCTCGACCCACCCGGCCTAGGGGAATCTCATTGACCGCGGCGAGTTTCTCGTAGTACTCCTCGGTCGCCACGCCCGCGTCAGCCGCTTTGCGCACCCACTGACCCGACTCAATCAGGCCAATCAAGATGGCATTCACTCGCACGCCCTGTGGGGCCACCTCACTGGCCAGGGCCTTGGTGAGGGCGAGTCCAGCCAGCCGCGAGGCTGCGGTCGGCGTGGTGCCCGCGCCGGGAGTGCGTGCCCTGATGGCCAGCACATTGAGGACAGCCCCCTTGGATTCGGTGAGGGGACCCAACGCGCGACGCGACACGTGTAGCGCGGCGATGACTTTGAGCTCGTAGTCGTCACGCCACTGCTGGTCCGTTGAGTTCGCAATCGCCCCCGCTTCGGACCGACCAGCGTTATTCACGACGCCATCCAACCGCCCAAAACGTGCCAGGGCCGCGTCAATGAAACCGTCAACGTCACTGGCGACGGTGACGTCCGCGCGATAACACAGCGCACCCTCGCCCAGGGTCGTTTGCGCGGCGGCGACCCGATCAGCGTCGCGGCCACACACCGCCACGAGTGCGCCTTCGCTCACCAATCGCTGGGCCAAACTCAAACCGAGCCCGTCGCTGCCCCCCGTGATGAGAAAGGCACGACCGCTGAGTTCGAGATCCACGGGTTGGGTTGTTCGAACTACTGCAAGTAGTTTTCGACGACGCTCTCGCTGCGCACCGCAGCCTCGTCGGGATCTTGCCCCGCCACGCGACGCGCGCGGCGCTGGCGTAACAAGTCGTACGCCTGGTCTAACTCCACTTCGAGGTGCTTGAGGCGCTCACGCTGTTCGGCCGTCATCGGTTCGCCCGGGTGCGACTCTTCGAGGGCCTGCTCTTCAGTCGAGAGCCTCTCGATGCGCTTGTTGATCGTCTCGTCATCCACGAGTGTTCCCTTTCCGTCGGTCGCTCACGACACACATTACGCGTCGCCCAACGACTTAAATACCGGTGTGCTCGACGCGAACGGGATCCGGATCGGGCACGTGGGGCATGAGAGCGTTGGGCGGGATCACGCCCAGGCGGCCCGCCTCAAAGTCCTCGAGCGCTTGAACGATCTCCGAGCGAGTGTTCATCACGAAGGGACCGTAGTGTTCTACGGGCTCGCCGATCGGCTGACCGCCGAGCACCAAGCACTCAAAGTTCGCGGTGCGTGAGTCTTGGGTGGCGTCTGCTCCCATGCGCAGCCAGTCGCCTGCACCGAAGGCGGCGAGCTGGCCCATCTGGACGGGTCGGCGCTCGCTACCGACGTGGCCGGTGCCCGCGAGTACGTAGACGAGCGCGTTGAACGTCGGGTCCCACGGCAGATCGAGCTGGGCGCCAGGCGACACCGAGACGTGGGTCATGGCCATGGGCGTGTGCGTTGATCCGGGACCTCGGTGTCCTGCAATGTCGCCGGCGATGATGCGCACGAGCGACTCGCCATCTGCTGGCGAGACGAACACCACGTCGCTCGCCTCAAGACCCTGGTAGGCCGGCGGAATCATCTTCTCCTTGGCCGGCAAGTTGACCCACAACTGGATGCCGTGAAACAGACCGCCCGACACCACGAGACGCTCGGGTGGCGTTTCGATGTGCAAGATGCCCTTTCCGGCCGTCATCCACTGGGTGGCACCGTTTTGGATCAGTCCCCCACCACCGTGGGAGTCCTGGTGTTCAAAGGTGCCTTCAATCATGTAGGTCACCGTCTCAAAGCCACGGTGCGGGTGCCACGGCGTGCCCTTTGGTTCACCCGGGGCGTAGTCCACTTCACCCATCTGATCCATGTGCACGAATGGGTCCAGGTCGCGCATCGATAGCCCCGCGAAGGCTCGACGAACGGGAAAGCCCTCACCCTCGAGACCCTGTGGCGCGGTCGTCAGTGAGGTGACCGAACGCTCTTTCGCAATCGAAGTATCAACAACGTCGAAGTGAGCTAATTCGGTCCAGTCTTCGGGCGTTAGCGCAGGCATACACTCCTCTTTCCTCTCGGCGGGGCACTGACACTTTAGGGATCAAAGCACAATTAAACAACAGGCTCACCACACGCGAATAAGAAGTACTAACTACCCGCGAGACGGTAAAGGGAAAGACAATTTTCGACCACGCAGACCCGCCTACCACTGATCGGTATGCTCCCAATCATCGCGCCTGACCAGGCAACCGTCATACGACCGCAACATGACCTGGGAGTCCGATTTTGAGGCTAACTCGCCTCTTCGAGCAGTCACAGCCTATTCACACACGCGCGCTCATTCACCACGTTAAGACTGGAGCGGTTCAACTGAACACCTACAGGGAGGATGCAATGACATCGAAGAAAGTAATGAGCCGGGCTGTTGTGGCCCTTGCGCTCGGCACTGCACTAGCGATGAGTACCGCAGCGCTCGCTGGCGCACAGGGTAACGGCTCGTGGGGCCATAGCCTGGCGAGCCCGAGAGTTTCGCCCTTTAGCTTTGCCAACAAAGGGACCGGTGGCGACATCACCGCCGTGTCGGCAACCTCACTCACCGTCCAGGAGTGGAACGACACGTCGGCCACGTTTGCGCTGACGAGCACCACGACCTACGTCGAAGGCAAGACCTCGGTGATGGAGTCGGCCTTGGCGGTCGGCGAGCGCGTGAGCATCGGTGTCTCCTCCAGTGACCCCACCACCGCGACCTCGGTCAGCATCGAGCTCGCTCAGCTCATCGGGACGGTGACCTCGGTCAGTGGCGACACCATCTTGATCAAGGACCCCCAGGGCTTCACGCGAACGATCCTGGTGTCCTCGACCACGACCTATCAAGGCGGCATTCTCTCGAGCATCGCGACGGGATCGAAGATCTTCGCCCAGGGCACCGTTGACGCCAACGGCACGACGCTGGACGCCGTCAACGTCTACGTGGGTACCTCGGGCCAAATGACGATCACGTGGGGTGTCATTACCGCAGTGAACGGCACATCGGTGACCCTCCAGAGCAAGGGTGGCACGACCACGACCTTCACCTACACCACGAACACCACGGTTCAGGCCATCGGGCACAACTCGGTGACGCTGACCTCGGCCGATTTGGCCGTCGGTGAGCACGTGGCGGTTGAGTCCAACTCGACCGCGACCACGACGGCCGTGAGCGTGTGGGTTCAGCTCGCGCACCTGAGCGGTGTCGTCACCGCGGTGAGTGGTAACAACATCACCATCAGCGACCACCAGGGCTTTACTCGCCTCATCCTGGTCGGCGCGACAACCACCTACAGCGCCAGCGGGGCAACCTCGTCGCTTGGCGCCATCATGGTGGGCACGCGCATTCGCGCCGAGGGACTCGTTGACGCCAACGGGACAACCCTGGACGCCTTGAGCATCAACATCTGTGCGGCGAAGTCCCAGTCCACCGCGCAAGTTCAGTCCAACGTCGGTGGTGGATTCGGGGGCGGCTCGGGCGGCCGCTTCGGTGGTCACCACCACGGTCGCGGCCACTTCGGTGGCGGCTTCGGCGGAAGGTAACGACCACCTAGTCGTTCCCCCACTTCGCATCGCCCCGCGGGTGCACCTCGTCCAAGGCACTCGCGGGGCGGGGCGGCATTAGCGGTCCGGTACATTGGTGTCGCGCGACGCGCTGACATACTCCTCACCCCAACCGGAAAGTTGACAACCGTGACCAGCGCCCTGAGTTGGCTGTGCGACATGGACGGAGTGCTCATCAATGACGGGCGCATGGTCCCGGGAGCCGATGTGTTTCTCGACAAGTTGCGCGCCTGTGGGCGGGACTTTCTCGTTCTCACCAACAACGCGTTCTTCACGCCAGCCGAACTGCACCGCCGTCTGATCGAGATGGGCTTGGAACTGCGCGAGGATCAAATTTGGACTTCGGCCTTAGCGACCGCACAGTTCGTGCACGACCAGCGACCCCAGGGCAGCGCCTTCGTGCTGGGCGAGGTGAGTGTTCACGAGGCACTGGCCAAGCACGGGTACATCGAGGACTCTCACAATCCCGATTACGTCGTGCTGGGCGAGACGTGGGACTACTCTCGCGACGAGATCACCACGGCTATTCGACTCATTGAAAAGGGATGCAAGTTCGTGGCGACGAATCCCGAGACCCATGGCTCGACACCGGAAGGACTGCTACCGGGTACCGGGGCCCTGGCCGCGCTGATTCAAAGCGTTACTGGGGTCCGACCGTATTTCGTGGGTAAGCCCAATCCCGTGATGATTCGTGACGCTCTGAACATCTTGGGTGCGCACTCCCAGACGACGGTGATGGTCGGCGACCGTATGGACACTGACGTGCTGGCCGGCGTCGAAGCGGGCGTGGAGACGATTCTGGTGCTCTCGGGTTTCACCAAGCGTGAGGATATCGACCACTACATCTGCCAACCCTCGCGGGTGGTGAACTCCATCGCTGACCTCGTCGACGACGTCATCTAAAGCCTTCGACTCAGCGGCGCGGATCCTCAGTCTCGGCCAACGTCAGCAGAAACGACGCGGCCCAGTCGTACACGTCGCGCCGATAGGTCTTGCGCCGCATGCGCGTCATACGATCGCGCGCCTCCTTGGGTCCCGCGTTGACGGCGAGTCGGATGGCTTCCTTCACGCCTTCGAGGTCGTGGGGATTCACCATGAACGCACCGCGCAGCTCCGCCGCCGCCCCCGCGAACTCACTTAAGACGAGCCGACCCGTGAGGTCGGTGCGGCACATGACGTACTCCTTGGCGACCAGGTTCATGCCGTCGCGAAACGGCGTCACGATCATCACGTCCGCCACCAAGTACAGCGCAATCAACTCGGCGAAGGGCAGATTTTGGTGCAAGTAGTGCAGGACCGGACTGCCCACCTGGCCGAACTCGCCGTTCGTCTCGCTCACGGCCTGCTCGAGTTGGTGACGCTCTCGCTCGTAGTGCGCGTCGGTTTCGCGACTGGGCACCGCCACTTGCACCATGACGTGCTTGCCCGGCGTGAGCGAGCCATCGTGGAACATTTCGGACACCGCCTTGATGCGCTGTTGAATGCCCTTGGTGTAGTCGAGTCGGTCGACGCCGAGCAGGACTAGTTCGGGATCACCCAGGTCCTTACGAATCTCCTTGGCGCGCGCGCGAATGAAAGGGTCGTTGGCGAGGGTGACAATCTGCTCGCAGTCCACCGAGATGGGAAAGGCCCCCACGCGCACCGAGCGCCCGTTGTACTCCAGTAACGAGTCCGTGCCGGTGGCGGCACTCTGGCGGCGGGCCATGCGCGAAAAGTTTGAGGCCGCCTGGGCGACTTGAAACCCGACGAGGTCCGCGCCGAGAAGTCCCTGGAGGATCTCGCGGCGCCAGGGCAACTGCATGAAGAGCTCGATCGGCGGGAACGGGATGTGCAAGAAGAAGCCAATGCGCACGTCGGGGCGCAGCTGTCGCAGCATGTGTGGGACCAGCTGCAACTGATAGTCGTGGATCCACACCGTCCCGTTGGGAGCCACCTCCTCAGCGACCGCCGACGCAAAGCGCATATTGACTTGGGAGTAGGCCTGCCACCAGTGTCGGTGGAAGGCGGGTGCGCGAATGGCGTCGTGATACAGCGGCCAGAGGGTCGCGTTGGAAAACCCGAGATAGAAGTCCTCGTACTCCTCGGCCGAAATGTCGACCGACTTAAGCCGTATTCCCTCATAGTCCGTAGGCGGAGCGTCGTACTCCGACGTACCGGGCCAGCCAATCCACAGACCATTTCGGTTCTGCAAGACCGCCGTCAGGGCCGAGACCAGTCCGCCGGGACTCGGCTGCCAGGCATCGGTACCGTCCACGCTCACGTGACGCACCGGCAGTCGATTGGCAACGACGACGAGATCGGCCTTCGCCGCTCGGGCCGCGACACGCTCCCTCACCGGTGACGTCGCAACGCTGCTGCCGTCAGTTTCCACCATCGTTGTCGCTACCTGTCCAAAGCCTCATGCCCTCGCGAGAGCCTGGAACAGTGAGGATCACTCCTCACCTCAGGTCATGGTAGTCCCGCGCTCATCTTTCCCAGCCGCGTTCCACCAACTCGGCGAACCAGCCACTCCGATGGCCGATTCGATCACTCGTTGGTCGGCTTCGATTACGTGCAGCACGGCGTCGATGAGTGCCAAGTGCGTCAGCGCCTGCGGGAAGTTCCCGAGGTGGCGACCGGTCTTGGCGTCGAGTTCTTCGCCGTACAGTCCGAGCACGCTGGCCGAGCCGAGCAACTTCTCGCAGTTCGTCCTCGCCCATTCGATCTCACCGATCTTGACGAGTGCCGAGACCAGCCAGAAGGAACACACCGTAAAGGTGCCCTCGTCCTCTCCCCCGATGCCGTCGTCGGTTCGCTGGGCCCGATAGCGATAGACAAAGGGTCCATCAGCCAGTTCTTCGGCGATGGCGAGCACCGTGGCGCGAATGCGCTCATCGGTCGGTGGCAAGAACCCGAGGATCGGCAACAGGAGGAGCGACGCGTCGAGTTCACCCGAGCCGTAGTACTGACGGAACCGACCACGGTCATCGACCGCCTTCGCACACACCTCTTCGTGAATCTCTTGGGCGGCCGCCCACCACGCGTCGGCTCGTCCCCGCTCGCCTCGCAGGGCCGCCAGGCGCGCACCACGATCGGCGGCCACCCAGCACATGACCTTGGAGAACGTGAAGTGCTGGGGTTCACCGCGCACTTCCCAAATGCCCCGGTCGGGCTCGCGCCACAACTTGAGCGCCATCTCCACCGCCTGGACCACGATGCGCCACGACCTCTCACTGAGGGAGTCGCGCGAGCGAGTGTGCTCGAACACGCAGTCCACGATCGCGCCGAGAATGTCGAACTGCACTTGGTTGTACGCCGCGTTACCAACGCGCACGGGCCGACTGCCGCCGTATCCCGTGAGGTGATCGAGCTCGATCTCGTTGGGCGTCGAGGCGTCGTCGACGGGATAGAGAACCTGCAGGTTCGCGCGCAGGCGCTTGCCCTCCATGACGCCGCCCTGGGGTTCGAGGACGTCGCCGAGAAACGCTAGAAAGTCGTCGGCCTCGGTGTCGAAGCCCAAGGCGTGGAGTGATCGCAACGTGAAGGCCGCATCGCGTACCCAGGTGTAGCGGTAGTCCCAGTTTCTGCTCCCGCCGATCTTTTCGGGCAGTGAGGTGGTGGGTGCCGCCAGTAACGCGCCCGAGGGTGCGTAGGTCAGTCCCTTCAGGGTGAGGGCGCTGCGCTGGAGGTACTCGCGCCACGGGTGGTCTGGAAAGTGCCCGCCGTCGATCCACCCTCGCCAGAAGCGACTCGTCTCAGCACGACACGTGTCGACTTCGGCACGACTCATGGGTGCGGGCGCATCGGTCCAACTGAGAACCGTAAAGGAGGTCTCGCCTTCGGTGAGGCGATGACGCGCACGCACGGCACGACCCTCGATGCCGAATCGCATGTCACCGGTGAGCGTGAGCCGCGCGAAATCGGAGTTCGTGGTGTGCACGGTCTCATAGGTCGTTCCGGCGTACTCCCACTCGGCGTCGATGCGTCCATAGTCGAAGGAGGGCTCGCAGTTCAGAACGACGTCGACACTGCCGTGCAAGCACGTGGCGGTGCGAATGAGCACGTGCTTCGCGTCGAAGTCGCCCGGGGTGCGTCGGTGATGCGCCGATCGATCGCCCATGCGATACCAGGGTGCGACGGCCAGGAAGTCATTCACGATCAGCCAACCGCTGCGGGTCTGCCACGTGGTGGCGAGCACCATCGTGCCCGGGATGTACTGGCGGTGCGCCGGGACGGCGCTGTCGGCCGGCGCTAAACGAAACGAACCGGCGGCACGGTCGAGCAGGGTGCCAAAGACGCTCGGGTCGTTGGGCTTGGGAATGCACATCCACTCAATGGCCCCGGTCGGCGCGATGAGCAGACTATTTTCGCAGTCCGAAAGAATGGCGTAGTCGGCGATCGGCGGGAAGAGGGTCTCAATCGTGTCCTGGCTCGGTATCCCCCCGTGGTAGTAGTCCCCCAATGGTGAGGACGTGGGCGACAGCACGCGTCGGGGCCAGAGGCCAACCCGATCATCTAAGGACCGCTCAATGTGAGAACTCTCTCGGGTCACGATGGCCGTCCCTTTCTAGCTGTGGTCGCTCGTCATACCAACCGGCCATTCGTGTCGGCGATACATAAAGAAATTTTAGTGTGCCTCACACCCTCGTCCGTGCACGCCCAGGAACTTTTCGAGATCACGAAATGCACCATGACGGCCCACAGCCCCCTCCCCGGGGGTGAATTCAAGGTTCCCTGTGAATGCCCCAGGGGGGACACAGTAACCTCAACTGAATTGAAATGAGGAGACGTCATGAATCACGACACCGCGCGCGCACGGCTGAACCAGGAGAAACAACAGCTCCAGAGCCTCCTGGCCAGCACCGATGAGGCCGGCGAAGAGGAGCGTGAGAGCAGCGGTGAACCCGGTGACATGACGGATCCTCAGGTCGCCCTGACGGGTGAGGCGGAAGACGACGCCGTCGCCGGGGGCCTGCGTCTGCGACTGGCCAGCGTCGAACGGGCGCTCGCCCGGCTCGATGACGGGACGTATGGCCGCTCCGTGCTCAGTGGCGTTGAGATTCCCGACGCCCGCC
Source organism: Acidimicrobiales bacterium (assembly GCA_049801955.1). Lineage (GTDB taxonomy): Bacteria > Actinomycetota > Acidimicrobiia > Acidimicrobiales > RAAP-2 > RAAP-2. The sequence continues at coordinate 27,110 of JBARLO010000048.1, read as the reverse complement.
TCGAAGCCGACCCCGCCGCCGATCTCACGGCCGACGAAGCTCTCGAGGACTAGCCAATCAAGAAGGAGCGGACGCTCTGGACTAATTTCCTCCTCATGACGGGTGCGGATCGATATTGGTCGGGTGATCGCACGTGAGCGTATGGGTGCGGGTCATCTGCGGCCTTGGGGGCTTCGCGTTGCAGTTGATCGTGCTCGACGCCGCGATACGAACCTTCTTGCTGCCACGCCTCGCGAACGTTCGACTGAGCAAGTACACCGCGAGATCCATTGCGTCGGTCTTTCGCCTCCTAGTGAAGGGGAGGACCTACGCCACCAAGGACCACGTCCTTTCACTATTCCCGTCAATCACCCTGCTCATGTATCAAGTCGTCTGGGTGAGTCTCAGTGCCGTGGCCTTTGCTCTCATCTACGTGTCGGCCGGGGCCCACTCCTTTTCTTCGGCGTTTGCCACGTCGGGCTCGACGATCATCAGTCTGGGCGTGGACATCGTGCGCCACGGTTCGTTCACCATTCTGGAGTGCATCGAGGCCGGAATTGGACTTACCCTCCTCGCCCTTCTCATCGCCTTCATTCCCGCCCTGTACCAGTCGTTCCAGCGACGCGAGTACGCCGTCTCGCGCCTCACGGTGCGCGCGGGTATTCCCGCGACCCCCTGGGGTGTGCTCGAGATCGCCGCGAGCGTCGACTCCTACGCTCGCCTCGACGAACTCTGGCGCGAATGGGAACAGTGGTTTATTGACGTGGGAGAAACCCACACCACTCTGGTGATCCTCAACTACTACCGCTCGCCCGATCCCAAGCAAACCTGGATTGGCGGTCTGACGAGCGTCCTTGACGCCGCCGCCCTCTTTCAGGCCGCCGTTGACGCCGAACCGTCGCCGACCGCGGGACTGTGCATCCGCGCAGGATGGCTGAACCTGCGTCGCATGGCCGATTACTTCCGAGTCCCCTACCCCACCGACTTTCAACGCAAGATCCCCATCTCGATCAGTCGCGAGGAGTTCGATATCGTTCTCGATCGACTAGCCCGCGTTGGCGTGCCGATCCTGGCTGACCGCGACGTGGCGTGGCGGGACTTCATGGGATGGCGGGTCAATTACGACACGATTGTCGAGTCCTTCTACAACCTGTTCACGTGTCCACGAACCGATTGGCGAACCGCCGCCCTCGATCCGTTGGTTGGCCCCTCGAACCTGCGCGGGAAGGAATAGATCCTCTCCCACGTCACGTTTGGCGCAGGGTCACGCGCGCGTCGAGACCCCCGCCGTCGGCCTCCCGCAACTCAATGGAGCCACCGGAGAGCGTGAGCAGTTGGGCGGCGATCGCGAGACCAAGTCCAGTCCCTTCGCTTTGATTGTCTCTTCCTCGCCAAAATCGTCGTAGCGCCATCTCTCGTTCCGCGGGCCCCAGTCCGGGTCCGCTGTCGATCACGTCGATGCGCACCTTCTCATCGCTCACTCGGGCGCGAATCTCGACCCTCCCCCCGCGAGGCGTGGCGTCGAACGCGTTGGACAGGAGATTGTCCAAGACCTGTTCCAAGACGTCCTGAACCGCGAGGGCCTCTAATGTCTCGGGCGTGTCGACCACGAGTTCGAGGTCGACTTCGCCCGCCAACGCTCGCCAGACCTCGGCTCGTTCCACCACGATGTCGCGTACATCGATTGATACCAGGACCGGGGACTTCGATTCGTTGCGCGCGAGCGCCAACAGCGAGTCGACCATGCGACTGAGTCGATTCATCTCGGCCAGAACGTAGTTCAGGTCGGCCTCGTTGGAACTTCCCACCGCCGCCTGCAGGTTCTCCAGATGCAACTGCAGTGAGGTGAGTGGTGTGCGCAGTTGGTGCGACGCGTCCTCCACAAAGGCGCGCTGGGACTCTAAGAGGGTGATCAGGCGAGCCGACGTCGCGTTGATCGCACTCGCCAGGGTGCGCAGCTCCAGGGGACCGGTCGTCTCGTCGACTCGCACATCGAGCTCACCGTGACCAACCGCCTCCACATCGCGGGCGATGCGACGAAGGGGGCGCACGAGGGAACCCGAAATCGCAATCCCGAAGCAGCACGCCAGAGCCAACATCAATAGGCCGTAGAGCACGAGGTCTCGCCACTCTTCGTGAATGTGATTGTTCGCCACCCGCACCGGAGAGGTCATCAGGAGCACGGCGTGATCAAACCCTCGCACGCCGCGCAGTTCCCGCGCGGCGTAGTACTGGGGGCCATCCTTCCTATTGGCGAGCGACGTGCCGGACGTACCCGAGAAGCCCGTCGTGGTGGCGATCGAGATCAGCCTCGCGTCTTTGCGATAGTCCGGAGTACTCGAGAGAATGACGCCGCTCTTCGCCACGACGAGAACCTGTCGACCGGTCGTCTGGGTGTAGGAGCGCGTGAGCACAATGGCTCGAGAGATGTCGTCATGATTTAGCGCGTCGGTCATGAGCACCGACAACGCACTCACGTCGCGGCGAAGTCCGTGCAACGTGTTGGATCCTTCGTGCACCTCGAGCGTCACGCCAATGGGCACCACCAACAACGCCGTCGCCAGCACCGCGAACAGGACGAAGCCCGCGAGAAGCCGACGCCTCATTGATCGAGAACGATGCGAAAACCCACCCCGCGGAGCGTCTCAATGAAGCGAGGCTGACCGAGTTTGCGGCGCAGGGACGCGACGTGGACGTCAATCATCTTGGTGGCGCCGTACCAGTGAGGTCCCCACACTCCATCGAGAAGTTCTTGTCGGGTGATGACCTTTCCGGGGTCACGAGCGAGAAACTCCAGTATTCCGTACTCCTTGGGCGTGCACGCGACGAGCTGTCCCGACGAATGAACCGTCCGCACGCGTCGGTCGATCTCGACGTTGTCGAGACGTTGCACCGGCGTCGACTCCGTCTCCCGTGCGCCCGCTCGGCGCAACACCGCGTTAATGCGCGCCACGAGTTCTCGTACGCCAAAGGGCTTGACTACGTAGTCGTCGGCGCCGAGGTCGAGCCCGGCGATGCGGTCTTCCTCGCTCCCTCGAGCCGTCACCATAATGATCGGCGCGTGCGTCACTGCTCGCAGACCGTGGAACAGGTCGATTCCGTCGCGATCGGGCAGGCTCAGATCCAAGAGAATGAAGTCAGTCGGTAGCGCGTTAAACGCCTCAGCGGCTGAGCCCACCGATCGAGCGTCGAACTCCGCGCGGCGAAGCCCGTTCACCAGGGCTCGCGCGATGGGCTCGTCGTCTTCGATGACCAAAACGTTCACGCTCAAGTATCTTCGTCCCCTTCACGGTGCGAGCCTCAGCAAAGGAGTCTTAACCGACTCTTTAGCGATCACGTCCTAGCCAGGAATCTACCCAATTTCCGCCTGGGGCGATCAGTGAGCGAGCAATGACCCCGGATGCAGATCATCAACCTTCAGGCGTCTGAGCCCAGATACGCTGATACCTTCCGAGACTCTTATGCATCGCCTCGACTCTCCGCCACGCGCCGCCGCCTGGGCGGCGCCGTGACTTTCCGGGGGGGTCGCCGACTCACAGCGACGTTTGTTGCCTTCATCGTGGCGCTCGGGCTCTGCGTCACCATCGGTAGTTCGCGCTCTCCGGCTGGCGCGGCCAACGACAGTCTGGGCGTGATTCCGGTACATTCGGCGTCCTGTCCGTGGGTGAAAGAGTCCCGCCGTCACGAGCGCACTCCCCTTCAACTGGCGCAACAGGTGGTCGCCAAGATGACCCTCAATGAAAAAGCACGTTTCGTCACGTTGGACGATGGCCACGACATCGAAAACTTCAACCAGGGCATCCCCTCCCTCTGTATCCCTCAACTAACTCTCTCGGACGGGCCGGACGGACTCGCGGGACTCACGCCGCACGTCACGCAACTTCCCGCGGCCATCGGCCTGGGAGCGAGCTTCGACACGTCGCTGACCTACGCCACGGGACAAGTCGCAGGACAAGAGGCGCGCGCCAAGGGCATCGACGTGGTCCAAGGACCCGACCTCAATCTCGCGCGCGTTCCTCTCAGCGGGCGCATCTTCGAGTCCTACGGCGAGGACCCGGACCTCACGAGCGCGCTCGGGGTGGCCAACATCGAGGGCATTCAATCGACCGGGGTGATGGCCCTGGCCAAGCACTTCACTGCCTACAGCCAGGAGACCGCGCGAGCTCGCATCGATGATGACGTCACGACACGCGCTCTCGCCGAACTGTATAACGCGCCCTTCGAAGCGGCCGTCAAAGACGCCCACGTCGCGGGCATCATGTGCGCATCGGGCAAGTTGAACGGCGTCGACACGTGCTCCAACCCGTACATCTACGACACGTTGCGCTCGTGGGGCTTTGAGGGTTTCGTTCGCTCCGATAACCGTGCGGCCACCTATCCGGCCGTAGCCTTCGCCGCGGGACTCGACATGGTAAAGCCCGGTACTCCGGCGTACGTGGAAAAGCTCGTCCGACTCGGTCGACTCCCGATGAAAGATCTGAATCGAGCCGTGACCGCCATATTGAAAGAGATGTTCGCGTACGGGCTCATCGCTCACCCGCGCGTGACCAACGGCTACGCCAGCGCGGCGACACCCGAGCACACCGCGGTCGCCCTGCGCGCCGCGCGCGAAAGCATCGTGCTGCTCAAGAACACCAATAACGAGCTGCCGCTGTCGAGTTCGCACGGTTCGGTCGCCGTCATCGGGGTGGATGCGTCCCTCGATCCACTGACCTCAGGTCTGGGCAGTTCCGCAGTCATCGCGCCCTTCGTCGCCACTCCCCTGGCGGCCATTCGCCACACCATCAGCAGCAGTGCGACGGTGAGCTACAGCCCAGGCAGCCCCGTAAACGTTGCCCTCGGACGACTTGGAGACTCGGGAACCGTCACCCTCAAACCGCTGCCCCTGCTCAACGGGTCCATTCTTACGAGCGAGATTGCGAACGACGACCTCTCCATCGAAGCGGCAGCCGATGTCACCAACGCCATCAACACCGCCAGCGCACCGGGTTCGGGACGTGGTTGGAGTCACTGGAGCGCAGTCTTTCGCCCCAAGAAGACGGGCGAGTACGAGGTCGCGCTCGACCAGATCGGCGACACCTGGTTCTCGGTGAACGGACGCACCATCCTTTCCTCCTCCGGACTCCACGAGCCCACCGTCATCACCGACGTACTCAAACTCAAGAAGCATCACCGCTACACGTTCAAGGGAACCTGGTTTACGGTCTCGAAGCAGAGCCCACCAGAACTCGGTCTGAGCGACGTCACTTACGACATACGAAGCGCGGTAGCGGCCGCGCGCACGGCGAACGTCGCGGTCGTCTTTGCCGGTTCATCCAGTACCGAGGGTGCGGACCACGCCACGCTCAGTCTCCCCGGAGATCAGAACCAGCTCATCGAAGCGGTGGCGGCCGCTAATCCGCACACCGTGGTGGTCCTCAACACCGAGGGTCCGGTGCTGATGCCCTGGCTCAAGAACGTGCAAAGCGTGCTCGAGGCGTGGTACCCGGGTGAAGAAGACGGCACCGCCATCGCCTCGGCATTGTTCGGCTCCTTCGACCCGTCGGGTCGCCTACCCGTCACCTTTCCGGCAAGTGAGAGTGCTCAGCCAACCGCCGCGGCGGCGAGCTTTCCGGGCATTGATGACACGACGTACTTCGGAACAGGCAGCGCGGCGCTCGACGTTGGCTATCGCTGGTACCAGGCGCACGACGTCACTCCCCTCTTTCCCTTTGGTTATGGGCTGAGCTATACGACATTCTCGCTCGAGCGCCCGAGCCTCCGCGAGAACTCCTCGCAGGTGACGCTGACTCTTGACGTCACCAATACCGGAAAGCGTTCGGGGATCGACGTCGTGGAGGGGTACGTCAAAGATCCACCGGCGGCGAACGAACCGCCCGAGCAACTCAAAGCCTTTTCGCGCGTCGCTCTCGCACCGGGCCAAACGCGCCCGGTGCGCTTAACGATTCCCCTGTCGAGCCTGTCCATCTACCTGCACGGACAGTCCACGCTGATGCCGGGAGAATATGGCTTCCGCGTGGGGTCATCGTCCGCGGACCTACCGATCTCCCTGCCGTTTCATGTCTCGACGGTGTCAAGCACAACTGACGCGGAGTCACAGCACCTTTGACAAGAAACTAGCGAGGCGCTCGGACTTGGGCGCAGCCAGGACTTCGCGAGGATTTCCCGACTCCTCGATGACGCCATGGTCGAGGAAGTACAGCGTGTTGGCTACCTCTCGAGCGAAGTTCATCTCGTGGGTGACGACCATCATGGTCATGCCGGTGTGGGCGAGGTCCTTCATGACGTCCAGTACCTCGCCGACCAACTCCGGGTCGAGAGCGGATGTCGGCTCATCAAACAGCATGAGTTTCGGGTCCATCGCCAAGGCGCGAGCAATCGCCACGCGTTGCTGCTGACCCCCGGACAGTTGGCTGGGGTAGAACTTGTCCTTGCCGTCCAGGCCGACTCGCGCCAAGAGTTGGCGGGCCTTCTCCTTGGCGGCTTGCTCGTCGGTTCCTTTCACCTTCACCTGACCGATCACGACGTTGTCGAGAACGGTGAGATGTTGGAAGAGATTGAACCGTTGAAAGACCATGCCGATCTGTGAGCGCTCGTGACAGATTTCCTTGTTATTGCGCTCGTAAAGACGCCCGTTGCGCTCCTCGTAGCCCACTAGGTTGCCGTCGACAAAGAGTTCTCCCGCGTCATGCTTTTCGAGGTGATTGATGCAGCGCAGGAACGTGCTTTTACCTGAGCCCGACGGGCCAATGAGGCACGTCACTTCTCCCCGACTCACTGTCAGGGTGACGCCCTTTAACACTTCGACCCCCGCGTACGACTTGTAGACGTCGCGCGCGTCAACCATGGGGGTACTCACGTGGTCCTCGGCACGTCTTGATGCATCCGGAACTTCGAGAGGATGCCGCGCAGATCTTTCCTGATGCGTTGCATCGGCGTCGGTGGTGGGGTGCGCAACGCCCCTTTGGCAAAGTGTCGCTCCAGATAGAACTGACCGGTCGACAAGACTGTCGTAAAGATCAGATACCAGAGGCTGGCGGTAATGAGGAGTTGTATCACCTCGTAGTTGGTCGCCGAGATGTTGCTGACCGCCCCGAGCAGTTCGATCACGCCCGCCGCACTCAGCAACGATGTGGTCTTTAACATCGAGATCACTTCATTGCCGGTCGGCGGAATGATCACCCGCATCGCCTGGGGCAAGATGACCAAACGCAGCGTCTGAGCACGAGTCATGCCAATGGACGTCGCTGCTTCAATCTGTCCCTCGTCCACCGAGATCAGGCCCGATCGGGCGATCTCGGACATGTACGCGCCCTCATTGAGGCCCAGAGCAAAGATCCCGGCGGTGAAGGGGGTAAAGAGGGAGTCGGACTTGACGTGAAGAAAGTCGTAGTGCAAAAAGGGCACACCCACTCGAAAGCTGTAGTACAGGGCGCCAATGTTGAACCAAAGCAAAATCTGAACGTACACCGGCGTACCGCGAAAGAACCAGGTGTAGAGCCACGCGGTAGTCGAGAGCAAGCGATTGCTGGACAGCCGCATGATCGCGATCGCGACGCCGATGATGATGCCCGCCGCCATTGCGATGACCGTCAGTTCCAACGTCAACAAGAGTCCGTGGAGAACCTCGCTCGACGTGAAGTACTGCCCGACCACGTTCCAGCCGAAGCGCCACGTTAACTGCGGCGCACAGTGCCGAGTACTCCCCGCGCCGGTACAGACGTAGTGGCCGTCGGGGACCTGGGACAACAAGGTGTGGACCAGCATCGCCACGAGCAGCATGGCAACCGCCGCCGCAACCCACTGACCGTAATGGCGAACGGGGACGACCCTGAGTGGTTCGTCCCCGTTCGTCGCCATGCGAGATGTCAGTGTCTAGTCCGTTCTCAGATCGCTTAGGAACTAGCTCCATCGATGACGATCTTGGAGGAGGGGATGGCCCCGGCCTCCACGCCCCACTTGTTCAAAATCGCGCTGTAGGTGCCGTTGGCAATGAGCGTCTTCACGGCCGCCTTAATAGCCTTGGCCAAGCCCGCACCGGCGGAAGTCTTGGGCGTCGCGATGCCGTACGGTGCGACGTTGACCGCGCTGCCGACAGACTTAAAGAGACCCTTGGATGTCGCCACCACGTAGTCGGCGATCTGGGAGTCCAAGAAACCGTATGTCGCCTGACCCGAGGTCACCGCGGTGTTGGCTTCGGTCTGAGTCGGGAAGGCCAAGACGTCAATCTTCTTACCCGAGGGGCAGGACTTGGACGCAGCGGTGGCGTCAGTTTGCTCTGTCGTACCCGTCTCCACGGCCACTTTCTGGCCACAGAAACTCTTAAATCCGGTGAACTTGGCGCTTGAGCTCTTCTTGACGTAGACGCCTTCGCCGGCCTGGAAGTAGTCAACGAAGTTCACCTGCTTCTCACGCGCGACGGTGTCGGTAAAGGAGGAGTTGCCAATGGTGTACTTGCCCGACTTGATGCCCGCAATGATGTCGTCAAAGGTGACGTTGTTCTCATTCACCTTCACACCCAGCGTGGTCGCGATCGCGTACATCAGGTCCACGTCAAAACCGATCATCGTGCCACTGGAACTAATGGACTCGTCGGGCGCGTACGTCGCGTCGGTGGCAACCTGGATGGTGACCGACTTGTACGAGGCCGGTACCAATTTGGCGTCGGCCGCGTTGTAGACGCCCTTGATCGACGAAGCACCGGCCGTCACGCTGGTGGCCAGCACCAACGACGCCACGCCAGCCGCGACCAATAAATGGCGAATCCCAATGGTGCGCTGCATAAATCTCCCCCTGTGAATCGACCGCATTCCGCGATACCAAGACTCATTGTTACCAGATCCTGGGCTCCCGCGAGTTGCGCCCTCAGGAGGATACGAGGTACACAGGCTCACTGGCCTGACCTCAAACGCCCCAATCGTCTCGTGCTTCCCGTTCCTTAGGGGATCGTGGTCGTGGTAGTTGTCGAGGTCGTCGTGGTTGTGGTGGACGTCGTCGTGGTCGTCGTGGTGGTCGTCACGTCACTGGGCAAACCAATCCACTCGACTTCGAGTCCGTCGGGGGTACGAACTCGTGCCATTTGGGTTCGAATGGAGTGAGACAAAGTCAGGGCGTCAGTACCGGCGAGACCCAGGGCGTTCCAGGAGTGCTCTCCCAGCACGACCACGAACGTGGTGTACGACGTCGCTCCGATCTGATCCACCATCGCCATCGCGTCACAGCCGCCGGCTTCGCTGGTGTATCCCGACTTCACACCAATCACGTTGCCTTGACCGGTAAAGGGGGTAAAGGACTGCACAACGCCCGCGAGAGGCAGAGCGACGTCGGGCAAGATCACGATTCCTCGCACGACGGGCTCTTGAGTCATGAGATCGGCCGCCACCACCACTTGATTGGCAGCGGTCGACTGGTCGCCCGTCGATATTCCGGTCACGTCGACGTAGTGGGTCTGGCGCAAGCCAAGGGTCTTCGCGGTTTCATTCATGACGTTGACAAAGGACCCCTGGCTCATACCCGTCAGTGCCGCGAGGAGTTGGGCATAGTCCCCCGCCGAGTGCACCAACATTCCTCGCAACAACGTTCGCTCGCACAAGCGCTCGCCCAGGGCAATTGGGACGCCGGATTGGTCCGTCGCCTCGTCGTACTCATAGAGCGCCATGTCGTTTCCGTTGACCACTTCACACGGCCCCGTCGCACTGGCGCTCAGCGGCAGGCGGTGAAGGACGACCCACGCGGTCATCAGTTTGGTCAGGCTCGCAATGGGCTGGCGCGGCTGTTTCGGAGAGTTCGCCGACACGGAGAGCTGAGGCACCAGGATCGCCGCGCTGCCTGTCGAGGGCCAGGCCAACGTCGCGGTCGTCTTGGGCAACGTCGTGGTGGTCGTTGGCGTCAACCCGGTCGTGGTGGTTGATCCAGGAAGAGATGTCGTGGTCGAGGTCGTGGTGGTCCCCGCCGTCGCTGCTTGTGGGGCAGAACCGATCGAAAGGCCGAGCGCAACGGCACTCACGCCAAGAAGAGAGACCCCCGCCCGCCAGAGTTTCGAGGCGAGCGGGTGATTCACGTCGATAAATTTACTTCGCGGACGAGTCGGTACTCGCTAGTAATCGACCAGATGCTCTGGCATTGAGAGCCAACGGTCACTTTGTAACCGGTTCGTAATCGATTTGGCGTGCTGATGGAGATTTTGATCATGCGGGCGCAAAGTAAACTCGCCCAAATGACTTCGAAGATTCACCGGGTCTCCTCCCTGGTCGCGATGAGCGTGGTGACGGTCAGCACCCTTGGTTTGACGACCATGGCCCAGGCCACAACGCTTCGCAGTCACGTCGCTATCCCCACCTTCACCATTCGCCTCGAAGACCAGTTCTTGGCGACCCTTCGATATCTCCCGGTCACCTTCACTCCCTCATCGTCGGCGACAACCACCACGACAACGACGACCACCACGACGACCACCACGTTGCCAACGTCGACCACCACGACGACCGCACCAGGCACCACCACGACAACGACGACTACCACTTTGCCGGTTACAAAGAAGCCCGTGAAGGCGCCCAAGCCCACCGCGCTGGTCGCCGGAAAGTTCGTCTGGAAGTTTCCGAAGTTGCCCTCGATCTTGCGAAGTCAGTGGCAGGTCGGCACCAACAACGTCGTGTTGCAGGGCGCCCTCATGCGGTTCCAGAACGTGCACAATCTCACGACCACCGGCCAGATGAACGGCACGACGTGGACAACGTTGACCAAAGCGGTGCTCGCCCATCAAGCCAACCCCGCGTCCTACAACTACGTCTACGTGTCCACGGGCTCGCCCGAAACGGTGACTCTCTACGAGAACGGCCGAAAGACCTTCTCCACGCTGGCCAATACGGGGGTGTCGGACGCCCCTACCGAGAGCGGAACGTACCCGGTGTACCTACGCTTTACGACCACGACCATGTCCGGGGTCATGCCCGACGGCGAGACGTACGACGACACGGGCATCCCGTGGGTCTCGTACTTTCACGGCGGCGATGCGCTGCACGGATTCATCCGCGCGTCGTACGGTTTCCCGCAGAGCCTGGGGTGCGTGGAAATGCCCTTCGCCGAAGCGGCGGTGCTCTGGCCGCACACGCCAATCGGCACTCTCGTGACCGTTCAATAGGCGGAACTCGCGCTTTTGCGTTCGAAGGCTGATGGGTAACCGACGTTACGTCGTGCCGTGAATCCGGCTACGTCCTAGAGGGTAAAGCCGCCCTCGGGTGTGTCGGTCGGGTCGTCCTTCGCGGTGGTGGTGTCGGTACCACCCGCGCTCGCCGCGTCAGCTTCTCGCTCGGCGTCGGCGGCCTTGAGCTCGCCGACGATCCGGTCGATCTCCGCGCTGTTGTCACTTACCTCGCCCGTCTTTTCGGCGTAGACCGCCGCGCCCAGATCGCGCAACATACCGTCAAACTTGCGCTTGGCCTGGGCGTCTTCAATCTTGGCCTGTCCCGCCTTGCCGGCCTCCTGGGCCTTCTTGGCGACCTGGCTCGCCTGTTCCTTGACCTTGTCGAAAAGGGCCATGTTCTCCTACTTTCTCTCTAGAGTCGGCCGAGCAGATCCTTGCGACCGCTGTTCGACATGCTCAGATCTTGCTTGTCTTCGTCTTCAAACTCTTTATGCAACGTAGCCTGTAATAGGACCGGTCCGTCACCGCTCAGGGTGACCACGTTGATCCCCGATCCACCGAAGACCGCGGTCATGGCGGTTTGTGCGTTAAAGGCACCCACACGCTCGACGCTGAAGGTGACCGAGTCCGCAAAAGCCACCACGGCTCCGCCGTGGACTTGGATCTTGCCGCCGTAGTCCTTGGGGTTCAACTCGACCAAGGTCCCGCCACCTCCGATGACGACGGTTCCGTTGCCCGTGAAGTGTTCAAAGATGAAGCCGTCCTTCGAGCGATAGCCCAACGCCAGGCCCGTAAAGTCAATGTCGTAGTTGACCGTGGACTCCGCGCAGATAAAGGCCCGACTCTCCGCGCGCCAGCCGCTGGTGGAGCCATCGAGTTCCACTACTCGCACCTGTCCGGGCAGGTCGCCCGAGAACGTGACGAGGCCCGCGCCGCCGCTCGGGGTGAACCACTGGAACGCGAGACTCTGCCCACTCAGCATGCGCTTACCCACTTCGGTCGCCGTCGCGAGAGCCGCCTTGAGAAAGCCTCCCCCACCTTGCTTGGACGCCTGATGGGCCTGGTCGGCCTGGCCCCCAGGAGTCATCAGGCGAGTCTCCATCGAGACGTTCGTTGTCTTCCAGCGGAACTTCGTGGCGTCGGCGAACATCGTCTGTCCGTCGTTGAGCTGGCAGGTAATCATCTGGGCAAACTCGCCCGACACCTTGCACGTAATTGTCATGTGTCACCTCGTTCTGCGCAGATTAGCCTCGGCGTCTCGCTACGACAACCGAAAGAGACAATCGGTGCGTCGAGCCCTACGCGCTCACCAACTCCGTGAGCTCACGCACCACGACGTTCGCGCCGTGCTCACGTAACTGGTCGGCGTAGGCGTGCGCGTCGCCCACGTCGTGGTGATCGACGCCGATCACGAGGCCAAAGTGCCCGGCTCGTCCCGCCTCGACACCGGCGAGAGCGTCTTCGAGTACGACCGCGCGCGAGGGATCGGTGCTGAGGTCCTTGGCCGCTTGGAGGAACGAGTCGGGGGCGGGTTTGCCCGCCAGGTGCAGGTCCTTGACGGTGTGACCGTCCACGCGCGCGTCAAAGAGCTCATTGATACCGGCCGCCGTCAATGCGGCGACGGTGTTCTCGCTCGCTGAGACGACCGCCACCTTCACCCCGCGACTCTTCAGCGCTCCGATGAGCTCGGTGACGCCCTCGTAGACCTTGACGCCCTGCTTCTTCATCACCTCCAGGACGAGCTCGTTCTTGCGGTTGCCGACGCCACACACGGTGGCTGCCGTCGGTGGGTCACTGTCTTCGCCCTCGGGCAGCGTGATGCCGCGAGCGGCGAGGAAGTTGCGAACGCCGTCGGCCCGTGGCTCACCATCCACGTACTTCTCGTAGTCGCCCTCCGGGTCAAAAGGCGCGTAGGTCTTTCCCGTGCGCGCCGACTCTTCCTTCAAGAACGCGTCGAAGGCCTCCTTCCACGCCGCCGCGTGCACCAGGGCGGTCTGGGTAAGAACCCCGTCCATGTCGAAGAGCCACGCTTCGTAGGCACCGAGGTCGACCTCGTTGGGGCTGCTGGGGGCTGTCGTGGTCACGAACTCTCCTCTTCTCGCTCGGCATCGGGCACTCGGTGCACGGGCTCTCGTCCGACGGGCTGGCGTGGTGGCGGGCCGGGATCGAGGGGCGCGACCGGCTTCAAGACGACGGGTGAGCCGACCGAGACCGTAAAGTCCTCCTCGCCATGACGCAGTTCGAGGGCGTCGCCGTCTCGCAACTCATAGGTCGTGGACTTGGCCGATGTTCGCACGTGCAGGTGACGACCGCGAAAGTGCAGGTTAAAGGCGAGACGCGTGATTCCTTCGGGGAGTCGTGGTGCGAAACTGAGCGAACTCTCCCACGGACGCATGCCCGCGAATCCCGCGACGAGGGCGATCCAGGTACCGGCCAGTGACGCCATGTGCAGTCCGTCACGCGTGTTGTGCTCGAGGTCCTGGATGTCTAAGAGCGCAGCTTCGCCCGCGTAGTCGTAGGCCAGTGCGAGGTACCCCACCTCGGAAGCCATCACTGACTGGATGCACGCCGAGAGCGACGAGTCGCGCACGGTCAAGGGCTCGTAGTAGTCGAAGTTGGCCTTCTTCTGTTCCGCGCTAAACGCGTCGGGCCGCAGATACATGGCAAAGACCAAGTCTGCTTGCTTCACCACTTGTTTGCGGTACAGATCGAAATAGGGAAAGTGCAGCAGCAGCGGATACTGGTCGTCCTTCGTCCCGGCGAAGTTCCACAGCTCGTGTCGAGTGAAGCCTTCGGACTGGGCGTGCACCCCGAGTTCCTCATCAAAGGGAACCGTCATCGCGTCCGCCGCGTGTCGCCACTGGACGATCTCCTCCGCACTCACCGCGAGCGTGCTCGCCACGTCGCGGTGTCGCTCCGCCGCGTCGGCCGCGACGCGCAAGCTGCGCTGAACCATCAGGTTGGTGTAGATGTTGTTGTCGGCGACGGCGCTGTACTCGTCCGGACCGGTCACTCCGTCGATGCGAAATCCCCCGTCAAGGTCAAAGTGCCCGAGCGAGAGCCACAGCCGCGACGTTTCGATGAGGATCTCGGCCCCGGTGTCGTGTTCAAACTTCTCGTCGCCGGTCACGTGCAGGTGGGCCACCACCGCGTTGGCGACGTCCGCACTGACGTGGAAGGCGGCGGTCCCCGCGGGCCAGTAACTCGAACACTCGGCCCCGGCGATCGTGCGCCACGGAAAAGCCGCTCCGCGAAAGCCCAGTAACTCGGCGCGATCACGCGCCATATCGAGCGTGCTGTGGCGCCAGCGCAACGCGTGCGCCACCGTCTCGGGCGCGGCGTAGTTGAGCACGGTGAGGACAAATGATTCGGTGTCCCAAAAGGCGTGGCCGTCATATCCCGTCCCGGTCAGACCCTTGGCCGGTATGGCTCGTTGCTCATTGCGCGCACCGGACTGCAGGACGTGAAAGAGAGCGAAGCGAACGGCCTGTTGAATCTCTTCGTCGCCATCGATCTCGACGTCGGCCCCCTTCCAGAAGTCGTCGAGGTACCCACGTTGTTCCTTGCACAGTTCGTTCCACCCACCGGTGCGCGCGACCTCGAGGGCAGCGTCGACCTGGTCGCGCAGTGCCTCCTTGGTGCGCACCCCCGACCAGCCGTATCCCACCAACTTGACGACTGTCAGTTTCTCGCCGGGTTGCAGAGCACTCGTGATCATCACGCGCGCCACGTCCTCGGTCGCGATTGACGAGATCGTCGTGCCGCTCGGACCATTGATCAAGTGCTCCATGCCCGCGGCCACGATGAGGTTGGAGTAGTTCGTCGAGTGAACCAACACCGCCCACGTCTCGCCGCTGGCGTGCTCCTGGGAGGTCCACACCGAGTCCAAGACCGCGGCGGCGCGTGGGTCGAACCCGGGGGGTCGCGCCGGCGCTTCATTGGCGACCAGTTCGGACTGCACGACCACGCGTACGGCGTCAACCGCCTCCACCTCGTATTTGATGGCGGCGATCGCGCGTTGGGTAAAGGAGACGAGGCGCGTCGAGGAGACTTTGACCCGCCGGCCCGTCGGCGTGGACCAGTCCAGGTCCCGTTTTAACAGCCCGGTGCGAAAGTCGAGCTCGCGCGTGTGGGCGTGAAGGTCGCCGTAGCGAATGTCGAGCGGTTCGTCATCGACGAGCAAGCGAATGACCTTGGCGTCGGTGACATTGACCACCACCTGGTCCTGTTCGGGATACCCGTACCCCGCTTCGGCGTAGGGCAGCGGTCGAAGTTCGAATACGCCACTCAGGTACGAACCCTGCAGGCCGTGCGGTTCTCCCTCATCGAGGTTCCCGCGCCAACCGATATGACCGTTCGCGAGTGTGAAGAGCGACTCGCTTTGAGCGATCACGTCAAGGTCGATCTCTGCCTCGCGCAAACGCCAGGGTTCGACGTCGAAGCCGGGGTGCTGAATCACTGGGCGACGAGCGCTTCAAAGTTCTCATAGAGGCGCGGCTCGTTGGCTTCTGCGCGCGCCTTCAGTGCACTCGCGCGAACCAACGGCCAGATGCCATCGGCCCAGAAGATGTCGAGCATGAGATCCTTGTTGAGTACCTCGTGCTTCACGAGAGCCCCGATCGTCTCACCAAAGTACAGCACCTTCGTGACCGCAGGGTTCTCGAGGGCGTTCTCGTCGGCGACAAAGTCTCGCGAGAAGATCGTGCTGTACGCCTCGTCCATGTTCATCTCAGTACCCCAGCGCAGCAGGTTCACCACCAGTGACGCGTCGTCGTACGTTGCCACCATCATCAACTCCTTTATCCGTCGTGCCTAGGAATCTTCCTAGCGCACCGACGTAAGCACCAGGGAAATCTTAGGTAACTCTTTTCTCATGCAACTGCAGTTTTATGCAATTAGGGCCCGCAGCGCGCGGACGAAGTGGTCCTGGGGACGCATGTAGGACCCTCGAATAACGCTCCACGCGCGAATCTTGAAATCGTCGAGTCCGCTCTCGACAAAGGCGGCAATTCGGCGCTCAGTCTGGTCGTGGTCGTCCATGGAGTTGTCGAGGGGGTTCCACAAAATACTCGGAATGTCGTACTCGCGATCGGCGAGGTAGGGCTTGGGGTCGATGGCGACATAGATGTCGCCGTGACGAAGGATGTTGTGGTGGTGAAAGTCACCGTGCACGAGCCACTCAGGATGCACGCCGACCTCGGCGAGGAGTTCACGAGCGAGACCAATGAGCTCGTTTCCTTCTCGTTCGCCGTATCCCAGCCAGATGTCTACGTAGGGCTCGACCGAGCGGAAGGGCTCTTGCGCGGGACGCCACAGGAGATGCGCCAGGTTGACCGCGATGGCCGTGGCGTCGTCCTCATTCTCGACCGACAGGTCATCCCCCGGGACCGCTCGCTCTTCTAAGACGGCATGTCCCGAACGTCGGTACGCTCGCACCGCGCCATGACCGTCCCAGAGTTCGAGGGCGTCGGGCTCGTGCAGCGACTCCTCCTCACCGCCTTCCCAGGCCACCTTGAGGACTCGACCGTCGGTCGTGGGGGCGACGAAGGAGACGTTGTTCATGGCGAAGGGTTCAGCGAGTTCGAGGTTCCATTCGAGCGCCAATCGCCGGGCCAGTTCTTGGGCAAACCTCAAGTCAACCGGCGCCGTCCAGTCATTGCTCACGGCGCAACACCCCCCGGTTCTTGGGCGCGCCCTTGGTGGGCCGAGAGTGTCTGTGCACAGTCATGTCTAGTCCCGCATGCAGAACTTAAGACGACGTGCAGCAAAGTTTTTAAGACCTTTTTGATGGAGATCGCGCGAGAATGGGGATGGACGACGTTCTGGAGCAGCAATGACCAAGCGCAACGATTTCTCTCTCCTCTCTGTAGCCAACCCGCTCGCTCAGCACGACCATTTTCACTCGCACACCGCTCTCGCCAAACTCTTCGCTTCCACTCTCGACGCCAAGTTGGCCGACGGCCTGGATCCCTTGACGAGTTCACTGACGATCACCCGCGCACAACAATTGGGCTCGTTACCGGAGCGTCAAGCGTTGGCGAACAGTTGGCTCTCGCTACTCGATCAGGTTCATGACACTCGCGTCGTCTTTAGTCCCGCGATCCCCATCCAGCGTCGACGCGTGAGCGCCGCCAAAGCCCAGATTCACGTTCTGGCGCGGGCCCTCGTGCGCCCACTGGCCAACGTGCGCGGAGTGGCCATGGCTCTCACGATCTTGCGCGACGGTTCGGGACCCCTGTTCAATCCCTACAGCGAGCGAAGCTTGGCCGACCTCCTGGACCAGGTCATCGACCTAGTGAATCCGCTCTCCTCGGCCTACCGGTAATCGCACCGACACCGACGCGCATCATCGCGCCGCTCCTATTCGTCGCGAAGGGTGATGCTGATCGGACAGTGGTCGCTACCCATGATGTCAGCGTGAATCTCGGCGGCCTCGACCCGCGGAGCGAGGGCCGCCGACACCAGGAAGTAGTCGATGCGCCACCCGACGTTGCGCGCGCGCGAGTTCGCAAAGTGCGACCACCACGAGTAGTGACCGTTTCCTTGGTGGAACATGCGAAAGGTGTCGACGAAGCCTGCATCGAGGTAGGCCTGAAATCCGGCGCGCTCTTCGGTGGTGTAGCCCTTCTTGCCGACGTTCGATTTGGGGTTCGCCAGATCGTCGGGGGTGTGGGCCACGTTGAGGTCGCCACAGAAAATCACCGGCTTCTTCTTCTCGAGTAACTTCACGTGGTCTAAGAACGCGGGGTCCCACTGATTGTGACGCAGCGACAGTCGCCCTAAGTCATCCTTGGCGTTGGGCGTATAGACCGTCACGACGAAGAAGTCGTCGAACTCTTCACTCAGTACCCGGCCCTCGGTGTTGGGATCGCCGAACTGGTCACCGGTGACGCCGAACTTCTTAATGGCGGAGGGAGCAAGGCCAAGCTCGACGTCGAGGGGTACCCTTCGCGAGAAGATGGCGGTGCCGGAGTAGCCCTTCTTCTCGGCCGAGTTCCAGTGCTCGACGAATCCCGCTACTTCCACCTCGGACTGGTGTTCTTGGGCCTTGGTCTCTTGGAGACAGATGACGTCGGGTTGGAGCTCGTCCACCATGGGATCAAAGAGACCCTTCTTGGCTACGGCCCGAATTCCATTGACGTTCCAGGAAACTAGTCGCACCCCTGCAATGTACCAATGAAGCTCGACGAGAGACCGATGAGCGACGCGACGCACGAACGGATGCTTGACTACGTTCATGTCCAGTCCGAGTGTCACGATCTACGGCGTCTGTGCCGTGTCCTTCATGATGGCGATGTACGCGCTCGAGCGACGAGGGCGCGGCTTCGTGCTGGCCTTCGCCGTGGGATGTGTGCTCTCGAGCGTCTACGGTTTTCTGGCGGGTGCGTGGCCCTTCGGGGTCGTCGAACTCATCTGGTCCGGCGTGGCCGTCCATCGATACCGGGGGGCGCTGATGGCGGCGCCCACCTCCGAACAGTGACCTAGTTGGCGACTCCCCGCAGGACGTTTTGCACCAGTTCGCGCGCGAACTCGTCGCTCAGCGGTAGGTGACGCGTCATGAGGCGCAAGTAGACGGGACCGTAGATCTCGTCCAGCACGATCGGCACGGTGACGTCGCTTCGAATCTCGCCGCGCTCAATGCCGCGCTGGACCACCGACGTCGAGGCCGCGCGACGCGGCGCAAACCAGCGTTCGCGTAGTACCTCACTGAGGGCGGGATCAAACTGGGCTTGGCCGAGGAGTTCGGCCATCACTTCACCCGCTCGACCGCGAAACGCTTCAATGAGGTGTAAAACTTGGGTGGTCACGTCGGCCACGGTGTCACCGGTGTCGGGAAAGACGGTGGTCTGAAGGAAACGGTGAAAATACGCGTCTATCGCCACCGCGCCGCGACTCGGCCACCACTTGTAAATGGTCACCTTGCTCACCCCGGCCCGCGCCGCGATCGCTTCGATCGTCGCATCGGCAAAGCCGTTGGCGAGCAGGATATCTGCCGCCGATTCGAGGATGGCGAGGCGCGTCTTTTCGCTTCGCGGTCGACCCGGGCGAGACACGGTGGCGGCGTTTTCGCTCACGCGAATATTCTAATTCATGTACGCTCCGTTCAGTATTGTGGTACACTGAATATATCTTGAAGTGAGGAGATGAGATGTCCGAAGAAACAGTCCACCTCGACACCGAACAGCACATCAGCAACAGCCTGATCGCTCTCTTTGCGCTCGCCTGCGGGCTCTCGGCGGCCAACCTCTACTACGCCCAGCCCGTGCTCCACAGCATTTCTCGCTCATTCCACACCAACGCGGGTGACGTCGGGCTCGTCGTGACGTTCGCCCAGATCGGCTACGCGCTGGGCCTCGCCTTCGTGGTGCCCCTCGGCGACGTGGTTGCGCGCCGGCGACTCGTGCCCGCCGTCTTGACGCTCACGAGCTTGAGCTTGCTCGCGTGCGCCCTTGCGCCGAACGCGAGCGTCCTCATTGGCATCTCGCTCTTGGTCGGACTCGGCTCGGTCGCGGCCCAGATCCTGGTGCCCATGGCCGCGTCATTGTCGCGGCCCAGTGATCGGGGCCGGGTCGTGGGCACGGTCATGAGCGGACTGCTCTTGGGCATCCTGCTCGCCCGCACCGTCTCGGGCCTGATCGCTCAACTCTCGAGTTGGCGCACCGTCTACGTTGTGGCGGCCGTGATGGCCTTTGGCCTGGCGGCGGTGCTCCTTCGATGCTTGCCGGCAGAACAGAGTCGCCCCCACGTGCGCTACGTGACGCTGCTCGCGGACACGGTGCGGTACTTCACCAGCGAGTCACTCCTGCGCCGCCGTGCCCTCTTCGGGGGACTCTCGTTTGCTGCCTTCAGCGTGCTGTGGACGACGTTGGCCTTCTTGCTCAGTGGCGCACCCTTTCACTACAACGACCTCACCATTGGACTCTTCGGCCTGGTGGGCGCGGCCGGTGCACTGTGCGCCAACTTCGCCGGACGCTGGGCCGACCGCCACTGGACCAAGCCCACCACGTTGATCTTCTCCATGGCGATCGCCGGGTCGTTTCTCATCTTGTGGGCAGGGCGCCACTCGATCGCCATGATCATCGTGGGCATCCTGGTGCTCGACGTGGGTGCCCAGGGCGTGCAAGTCACCAATCAGTCGCTGATCTACCGACTCGCGCCTCATGCCCGCAGCCGCATTAATTCGGCCTACATGGTGTGCTATTTCATCGGAGGTGCACTGGGCTCGTGGATCGGCTCGACGATCTACCAGCACGACCACTGGACGGGAGCGTGCGTGCTGGGCGGCGCACTCGGACTCGCCGCCACCGCCCTGGCTGTCGTCGACTCGCTCAGTAAGACCCCGCACCCGCTCCCGGCCGACGCCTAGTTGGTCAGTGCCTCATTCCGTTGCGCTCGCGCTCGGCGACTCGGCCCGCTTGGGCAGAACCCAGCCCGGCCGCGGGAAGTGGCAGGTGTAGCCGTAGGGGTACTTGACGAGGTAGTCCTGGTGCTCGGGCTCGGCCTCCCAGAAGGGACCGGTCGGTGTGACTTCGGTCACGACCTTGCCGGGCCACAGGCCTGAGGCCTCGACGTCGGCGATGGTGTCCAGAGCAACCTGGCGCTGTTCCTCGTTCACGTAGTAGATCGCCGAGCGATAGCTCGTTCCGTTGTCGTTGCCCTGTCGGTTCAGCGTCGTCGGGTCGTGGATCTGGAAGAAGAACTCGAGGATCTCGCGGTACGAGATCACGCTCGGGTCGAAGATGATCTCGACCGCCTCGGCGTGGGTACCGTGGCGGCGATACGTCGCGTTTGCGACGTCGCCCCCGCTGTAGCCCACGCGGGTTGAGATGATGCCGGGGCGCTTGCGCAGGAGGTCCTGGACTCCCCAGAAGCATCCACCGGCCAAAATTGCGGTCTCGTCACTCATAGTGAGTCTCCCTTTCTCTCGAACAGCGACGTGTACTCGCCGTATCCCTCGGCGTCAAGGTCGTCGTAGGGCACGAACCGCAGAGCCGCTGAGTTGATGCAGTAGCGCAGGCCGCCCTCATCGATCGGACCATCGTCAAAGACGTGGCCCAGGTGGCTGTCGCCGTGCGACGAGCGCACCTCGGTCCTCTTCATGCCCAGGCTGCGGTCGCTATTTTCCACGACGTTCGCGGGATCTAGGGGGGCGGTAAAGCTGGGCCAGCCACATCCGCTGTCGTACTTTTTGGTGGACGCGAAGAGCGGCTCACCCGAGACGACGTCTACGTAGATGCCGGCCTCCTTGTGGTCCCAAAACTCGTTGCGAAACGGCGGTTCGGTCGCGGCCCTTTGGGTCACCTGATACTGGTCCGAGGTGAGCTGGGCCACCTTCTCGGGGTCCTTCGTGTACTGCGCCATGGTTCTCCTCTCGTGGCGAGCCCGCCAATGAATCCGGGCGCTATTACTGTCTCTTGGGGCTCGCCAGCGTTACACCGAGCACGTCAGTTCTGAGACTATCGACATCGATGACGACCGAGACGGCCGCGAGGTCGCCTTAGGACGAGAAGGAAACTTGACTCCAATGGATCCCACCGTTGTCGCTCACCAACAGAGAGTCGTTGCCGGCCGACTTCTGCACCAGGACTAGTCCCCGCTCGGCACTGGGGAACGAAACGCTCAACGCCCATCCCCCGCGATAGACGACGCTCCAGTTCCAACCACCATCGACACTCCTGATAATGCGGTAGAGATTTGACTTGTCGACGTTGAACTGCACGAGGAGAAGGACGTGGGGTGAGGGTGACGCCAACAGCTCGGGGTCCCAGGTATGGCCCAGCGCTGGTCCGTAGTGAAACGAGTGACCCGCGTTGCTCGACAAGTACAGCCAGTTAGAAAACAGTTTCGCTCCCGGCGGTGCGGTCTTTGAAAGCGGCGAGGCGAAACCGCCCATGGTGCAGACCACCGCCAATTCTCGTATCGTGATCGCCACCGGCACAAAGTAGCTGTTGCCCACCTCTTCGCACGGCGGAGTCCACGTCACCCACTTTCCCCTCGCATCGAGTGTCAAGGCGGCCGATACTCCGCGGTCGTTACCGACCACTAGCCATCCCGACGCACCCTTCAGGACAATGGTGCCGCCAGGATTCGCCCCGCCGGCGGGAAGGTTGAGCGCGGTGGCGACGACACTCCAGGAATCGTTCGTTATTGACGAACGAAACAACGTGGCGCGTCCGTTACCAACTGCGGCGATGACGTACACGGTCCGCCCGCTGCTCTCGACGTCAAAAATCGATCCGTACTTGCCGACGTGCGCCAGAGAGATCCGATTCCACGCTTTCCCCCCGTCGTGGGTTGACCACAGAATGGGCAGTTCGGTGTTGTAGATCCAACCGTTTCTCGCGTCGGCGAAGTGAACTTCCATCGAGTCCGTGATATCGCCATAGGCACCGGGTCCATCGCCTTTCCTTACCTGGGCGTCAAGTCCCAACGGCAGGGTCACCCTCGACCATCGCTGCCCGCCGTCTCGCGTGCTGCGCATTCCCAGACATCCCTTGGTGCTGGGGCAGGGAATCGACCCGAGCACCCAACCTCTATCGGGAGTGATGAAGGAGAGAGATGAAGGACTGAAAGTCTCGACGTTCGCGCGAGCCCGGAGCGCCTCTGCGCGCCCGACGAAGATCCCTGCGGTCCCCAGTGCGACGACGATCGCCACTACGAGCGCGGTCAAGGGCAAACGACCCAGCAGGCGAAGTTTCATATGAGGATTCTGTATCCTCGCGCGCCGAACTTTCCGATGTTTTCAAATGTTTCGACCACGAAGCCAGGCGCACTCGCCTCGGCGTATGACAGGCGCTCGATAGGTTCCGGGCATGCCCCCATCGACGCAGCGCTTGAATGAGCGCCAGCACGAGGCGGCCACGTTCGGCGACACTCCCCTGCGGGTGCTCGCGGGCCCGGGGACGGGTAAGACAACGACGTTAAGCGCGCGCGTGGAGTTCCTCTTGGAATCCGGCGTGACGCCCGAACGAATCCTGTTGCTCACCTTCACTCGCCGAGCCGCGCGCGAGATCATCGGACGCGTGCGCGCGTCCCGTCGAGACGAGCGGGTTCAGCGCGTGGCGGGAGGTACCTTCCACTCCGTGGCGCACCACACCCTGCGGCGCCACTACGCCTCGCTCGGTGTCTCGGAGGGATTTGGGGTGTTGGATCAAGGCGACAGTGCCGACCTACTGGACCTGGTGCGCAGCGACCTCGGAATACTGAGCGGCCAGCGCCGACTTCCAAAGAAGGCAACCCTGGCCTCCCTCTACTCGCGTTCGGTCAATACCGGCACATCCCTGAAGGACGTGATGATCGATGTCACGCCCTGGTGCATCGAGCACTGCGATGACGTCGCGACGCTGTTTCGCGCCTACGTATCGCGAAAGCAAAAACTGGCACTCCTCGACTTCGATGATCTGCTGCTCTTCTGGCGCTACGCCGTGCAGCACGACGTGCTGGGAGAGAAGTTAGGAGCCGCCTTTGACCACGTGCTGGTCGATGAGTTCCAAGACGTCAACCTTCTTCAACTCGACGTACTGCGGGGTCTGCGACGTAGCGACCCCCGCCTCACGGTGGTCGGCGACGACGCCCAGGCCATCTACGGGTTTCGCGGGGCGTCACCGCGGTACCTGCTCGACGCCGAGACATACTTCGACAACCTCACGACGATCACGCTGAACGCCAACTATCGCTCCACCGCACCCATCTTGAATGTGGCGAACGCCCTGGCCAGCGAGGCCCCCGAGGGGTTCACGTCCGTTCTGCGAGAAGAGGTCGCCAAGAGTGGTGCCGCGTCGCCGTCGCTCATTCACTGTCGCGACGAGCGCGATCAGTCGACAGTGGTCGCTGACCGGGTGTTGGAGCTCTACGAACAGGGCATGCAACTCCAGCGCCAGGCGGTACTCTTTCGCGCCTCGCATCACAGCTCCGACCTCGAGATCGAACTCTCTCGTCGACGTATTCCCTTCGTAAAGTACGGGGGTCTGCGGTACCTCGAAGGAGCCCACGTCAAGGATCTACTTTGCGCCTACCGACTCGCCGACAACCCCCGCGATGAGATGGCTTGGTTTCGCCTCATGCAATTGATGCCCGGAGTCGGCCCGGCCAAGGCTCGCCGAGCGATCGACGCGCTGCGCAGTGAGGATTACCTCCTTCCCCGTTCCATCGACGTGGCCCTCCAGCAATGGCCGAAAGTACAAGACGTCTTGCCACTCGAGACCAAAGAGATGTCACGGGGGCTCATCGAGGCGTTGGCCCGACGCCTCGATGAACCGACTGTCGCTCACGCCGATCGCCTTCGGGTCGCCCTGATTCCGCTCATTGAAGCGAGCTACGAGGACGCGTCTCCTCGACTCGAAGATCTCGGCGCGTTGGTCCTCGCCAGTACCGACGCCGTGCGACTCAGCGACGTCGCAGCGGCCCAGGCTCTCGATCCGCCGCACTCCACCGGAAATCTCGCCGGACCCCCGATGATGGATGAAGACTGGCTGGTTCTTTCGACCGTTCATTCGGCCAAGGGCCTCGAGTTCGACGCCGTGCACGTCATTCACGCCGCGGACGGCAACTTTCCCTCCGACATGGCTCTGGGCTCCCCCGAAGGCCTCGAAGAAGAGCGCCGACTCTTCTACGTCGCCGTCACCCGCGCCCGTAAAGACCTCGCGATCTACGTCCCGCTGCGCTACCACCACCACCGCGTTCGCGATGACCACTCCTGGGCCCAACCCTCGCGATTCCTTAGTGACAAGGTGCGATCGACGCTGATCGAAGTGACCCGCGCCGACCCCGCGGCGGTCGATGCGGCGGAGCCGATACCCGTGTCTCTTGACACCTACGGTGCCGTCGCGACCCAGATTTCCCAGTTATGGTGACCTGACGACAGTCCCTGCCATCAGCGTGCTAGTGTCATGGCAGCGTATGACATCACGTCGTGAGTGCTCACTCCGACGTTCGCTCTCGAGGAGGAACCATGCGAGTCTTTGTAACCGGAGCATCCGGGTGGATTGGATCGGCGACCGTTGTCGAACTGTTGCAGGCGGACCACGAGGTCGTTGGTCTCGCTCGCTCTGAGGCGTCCGCCGGCGCGCTGAGGGCAGCGGGTGTCACCGTCGAAAGTGGCTCGCTCGACGACCTTGACGTTCTCGCGCGCGCAGCCGGCGAGTCCGACGGCGTCATTCACCTCGCCTTTAAGCACGACATCGCCTTTTCGGGCGACTTCCAGGGCGCGGCTGATGCCGATCGCCTCGCCGTGGAGACCATGCTCTCGGCGTTGGCCGGAACCGATCGTCCCTTCGTCCTCGCCTCGGGTCTGCTCGGTGCCGCGCCCGGTCGCCTCGCCACAGAAGAAGACGGCCACGACCCCGTGGTGCTTCAAGGAATGGCCGGACCACAGACGCGGCTGGCGACCGCTGAGTTTGTGCTCTCTTACGCTCAGCAGGGCGTTCGCACCTCGGTGGTGCGCCTTCCGCCCACCAATCACGGCGTGGGTGACAACGGCTTCATCGCGAGCTTGATCGGTATTGCTCGCGACAAGGGAGTCTCTGGCTACGTCGGCGACGGGTCCAACCGCTGGCCCGCGGTACACCGCTTCGACTCAGCCCATCTCTTTCGACTGGCGCTGGAGGGGTCGCTGGCGGGTGCCACGTTGCACGCCGTCGGTGAACAGGGTGTGCCCATTTACGAGGTGGCCGAGGTCATTGGACGTCACCTCGATCTGCCGCTCGCTTCGATTGCCCCAGAGGACGCGCCCGCCCACTTCACGTGGATGGCGCGCTTCATCGGTCTTGACTCCCCCGCGTCGGGTGAGTACACGAAGGAACTTCTCCGCTGGGAGCCGACTCAGGTGGGACTGCTCGCCGACCTCGACGAGGGCCACTACTTCGCTTCGGCCGTGCGACCTTTCAACGCGTAGTTCAAGCGACGCGACGCGCTCTCGATTAGAGAATCTTGTTCGCGGCCTGGATACGCACCAGGTTGCCGGACGGATCCCTCACCGCGCAGTCGCGTACACCCCAGGGCTGATCGGTCGGTTCTTCGAGCACCTCCACGCCCGAGTCGCGCACGCGGGCAAAGGTCGCCTCGAGGTCGTCAGTGTGAAAGATGGCGGCCTGTAGGGAACCGCGCGCCACGAGTGACTCGAGTTCTGCGCCCTCCGTGTCGCTGCGTCCACCGCGGGGCTGGGAGAGCACGATGCTGACGTCCTGGCCCGGCGCGCCGACCGTTACCCAGCGAAATCCGGCGTTGGAGACGTCGAGTCGGACCTCCAGGCCGAGCGCATCGCGGTAGAAGCCAAGCGCCGCTTCGGGGTCGTTGACGAGGATGAATGTGTTGGCAAGTGTGACTGACATGGCCACATCATAGGAACGCCCGGGGCCCGCGCGCTTCTTCAATCCTGCTCGATATCTCCTACGAGGAGAGACTCTCCCTTCGCGGGGTGGGCAGTCGGCGCGGACGGGTCA
Source organism: Acidimicrobiales bacterium (assembly GCA_049801955.1). GTDB lineage: Bacteria > Actinomycetota > Acidimicrobiia > Acidimicrobiales > RAAP-2 > RAAP-2. Next base: position 548 of record JBARLO010000048.1, on the reverse strand, counting down.
CGAACATACTGATGCACGACGGCATCTGTTCGATATCGCCGTAATCGAGTTCGCGATACTGCGTGGGCGTCATTCCCACCACTTCGCGAAATCGAGAGCTAAAGGAACCCAGTGACGTGCACCCTACCGAAACGCACGTATCGGTGACCGACATGCCGAGCCGCAAAAATGCCTGGGCTCGCTCGATCCGTCGCGTCATGAGGTACGTGTAGGGAGTCTCGCCGTAGGCGGAGCGAAACTTGCGTGAGAAATGCGCGGGTGACATGAGCGCAGTCGACGCCAGGGTCGCCACGTCAAGTTGCTCGGCGTACTCGCGATCGATTCGATCACGCGCTTGACGCAATCTCGCCGGATCCGCCATCTCCTGTGGAGTCATACTTTGACCATATCGATACCCAGGTTCATGCACGTGCGCACCCGGATTGTGAGTCACTCCACTCCTTACAATGGGTTTCCAATCGACGCGAAGGACCCCAAGTGACAAGTCAACAGTTCAAGGCTGGCTCTCCCCAGTGAGCGACTTTCGCGACGAGTGGGACCGTTGGCAC
>JBARLO010000047.1:0-16147 GCA_049801955.1 Acidimicrobiales bacterium | reverse complement strand
TGCGGATTCCGGAGGTTTCCGGACACCCGTTCCGATTGAATCCGGACACCCATTCCGGGGTTTTCGGACACCCGAGGGGCGCGCCGACCGGCGTTTGTGTGAGTGAAGGGGCACCGATAACGCTTCTTTGATCCATCACGATCAGAGGAGTCACCGATGCCCCGTCCCCATACAACCATGCGACAGATCCGCAACGTTCTACGACTGCACTTCGCTGAGAAATTAAGCGTCCGCGACACCGCGTCGTCGCTCGCCATGGCCCGTTCGACGGTCGCCGACTACCTGATTCGCGCGAGGGTCGCCGGACTCAGTTGGCCACTGCCCGAGGAGATGGACGACGACGCTCTCGAGCGCCGTCTCTTTCCCGAGGTCTCGAAGATGCGCTCCGCCTACCCCCAGCCCGACTTCGAGGTCATGAAGAAGGAGCTCACGAGAAAGGGCGTGACGCTGCAGTTGCTCTGGTTCGAATACCGCGAACTGCACCCCGATGGCTACGGCTACTCCCAGTTCTGCCAGCGTTACCGCGACTGGCGACGTCGTCGCGACGTCGTGCTGCGCCAAGACCACAAGGCCGGAGAAAAGATGTTCGTCGACTTCCCCGGTCTCACGATCCCGATCTACGACCCCAAGACCTTAGAGATTGCCTTCAAGGCCGAGCTCTTCGTCGCCGTGCTCGGGGCGTCCTCCTATCTCTTCGCCGAGGCCCTGCGTTCCCAAGAGCTCATCCACTGGGTGGGGGCGCACGTGCACGCCTTCGAGTTCTTCGGCGGCGTGCCCGAGATCGTCGTCAGCGACAATCTGCGCAGCGCCGTCACGACGTCGCATCGTTACGAGCCCGACCTCAACGCCACCTACCAAGAACTCGCCACCCACTACGGCACCGCCCTGATCCCCGCGCGCCCCTATCGGCCGCGCGACAAGGCCAAGGTCGAAGCGGGCGTGCTGCTGGCCGAGCGCTGGATCATCGCCGTGTTACGCCACCGCCGCTTCACGTCCTTAGCGGAGCTCAATGAGGTGATCAAGGGGCTCGTCGAGCGCCTCAACGAGAAGCCCTTTAAGAAGATCCAAGGTTCTCGCGCCAGTCTCTTCGCGGAGCTCGATCAACCGGCCCTGCGGGCGCTGCCGCCAACGCGTTACGAGTTCGCCACCTGGCGCCTCGCCAAGGTCAACATTGACTATCACGTTGAGGTTGAACGTCACTACTACTCCGTTCCCTACCAACTGGCCGGATCGGTCGTCGAAGTGCGACTCACGAGCAGCGTGGTTGAAGTGTTCTCACAACATCGCCGCGTCGCGTCGCACCTGCGCAGCTATTTACAGGGTCGCCACGTCACCGAAAGCGCCCACATGCCCGATTCGCACCGTCGTTACCTCGAGTGGACCCCGGGTCGCATCGTCGCCTGGGCGCAGAAGAACGGTCCCGCAACCGCGGCCTTCATCGAAGGACTGCTCGCCAGTCGACCCCACCCCGAGCAGGGCTTCCGCTCGTCCTTGGGTGTGATGCGCCTCGCGAAGAAGTATTCACCGCAGCGACTGGAGGCCGCGTGCGAACGCGCGCTGATCCTCAAGTCCTACTCCTATAAGTCGATCGAGTCGATGCTCGCTCACGGACTCGACCAGCGACCACTGCGCGCTGCGTCACCTCGGACTCGCGTCGTGCACCGCAACATCCGTGGTCCGAACTACTACCAATGAAGGAGAACATCGTGCTCACCCACACCACCATCGAGGGACTCAAATCCCTGCGGCTGCCGGCTATGGCCGCCGGTCTCGCTCAACAACGAGAGCACCCCGACTACACGGGGCTCAGTTTCGAAGAGCGCCTCGGGTTGCTGGTCGATGCGGAACTCCTGCAGCGTCAGAACCGTCGTCTCGCACGAGTCCTGAAGGCCGCGAAGCTTCGCAGTCCCGCGGTCGTCGAGGACGTCGACTTCACGAAGACCCGCGGGCTCGACAAGACGGCGTTCTTGTCGCTCGTGAACTCGCCCTGGGTGGAGAACCATCACGGCGTGATGATCGTCGGACCGACCGGGGTGGGCAAGACGTTCGTTGCCTGCGCGTTGGCCAACGACGCAATTCGCCACGGCTGCAGCGCGCTCTACGTGCGCGTGCCGCGACTACTCGACGACCTCAGCGTCGCCAGGGCGGACGGACGACTGGCTCGCGTGATGTCCGCGCTCGCGCGCACCGACATTGTGATACTCGACGATCTCTTGCTGCGACCACTCAGTGACGACCAAGCAGCTGACCTCTTAGAGGTTGTCGAAGACCGTCGAGGGCGTTCAGTCATCGCGACCTCGCAACTGCCCATCGACCACTGGCACGAGGGACTCGGCGACGCCACGGTCGCCGACGCGATTATGGACCGGCTGCTACAGCGCACGCACCGAATCGAGCTCTCGGGAGCATCTCGGCGGCGAGAAAAACCCACCGCGACCGCAACCGAGAAGTCAACAAAATGATCTGCTCTACGATGACACGAAAGGAGGTGAGTTAGGGAGTCAACGACTCACACACACGTCGGTCGCTTCGCGACCTCCGACTGCACGGCGAGGTGTCCGAAAACTCCGGACTGAGTGTCCGAATTCGCCGGAATACGCAACCCATGTCCGTCAGTTTTAGATCACTATGCGTGAAGTCAGTCACTGTACGACCCACTAATGAAATCTGTCGGGACTGCATTAATTCTGGATCTCAGTCCAGAGCGTGGGGAGGCAGCAATGTTAGTCCCGGAGTGGTTATAAACGATCGATCGTTTGCAAAATGCGAGTCGCGATACGGATTCCCAATTAGGGCGTCAGGTCGATAAGTAGTCTCCAACGTGAAATGGCGAGACGATTCTGGTCTTGGGACATTCTCAAGCGGAAGCGGTGCTTGCGCGAAACGCGCAAAATGAACTACTCATTTCCGAAATTCAAGCGGCTCAAATACGCCGAACTCTTTTTCAATATACATTTCCACCGGCAAATCTCTAACAGCGTTCCAGCCGCTTTTGTTCACTCCCGGAATCCTGAGGCACAACACGCGACGGGCGTCTGGAAGCAAATCTGCACTCCGCATCAAACCGACAGCCCAGCGTCGGAGAGTATTGCCCGTAAGCCAGCGAGTTCCGAGCCTACTTTCGACGATTACTAACCGTCCGCCCTGCATTCCAACGAAGTCATATCTCTGAAGACCAAGAGGGGGATCGCTCACCTTCACTACACCTTGTGACTCGATCCAATCGATGGCACGGCGTTCAAAGTCACGGTAGGCGTCTTGATGACCTTGGTCAGACTTGGAAGAAAACTTGAATGGGAGCGCATCCTCCAACCTCGCCGCAAGTTCCACCGCTTGCTCAATCGTTTCGGTCTCTATCGGTCGGGCATGAGCGACGGCATTACGCGCAGCGTGAACGTACTCCAACTCCACGCTGAAGTTGTCCCTCCAAGTCGCGAGTTCGTTGATCGCATCAGAAATAGATAGTTCGAGATTTGATATGTCAAGCGAAGAGGACACGGCGCCAAAATCGTACTTGAGCGCCTCCTTCTCGGCTGCGGCCAGCCGTTCCCATCTCTGAAGGAGTTCAACGCAGAGTCGATCTCTTTCGTCCGCGTTTTCGTCGGCCATCGGCTCATCACTTCCGGGCGCCGATTCTTCTGTTCCTACCTTCTCATCGACTCCGAGTATCAAGCGGCGGAAAGTCGAGAGATCGGCAACTATGGGAGAAAAATTCTGATTGATTTGGGCAGACGCACTGTTACTGAGGACAAAGGAGAGTTTTTCCTCGAGCTGACGTTGTCTTCGCTCTTGACCCTCTATGCGACGTCGCAGCGAAATGAGACCCGGCACGGCAATTTCTGCGAAGTCAGGAAGTAGTAGCAACGCGACTAAAAGAACTCCGATGAGGACAGGGGCACTCGAAGCGGTCAAAGGCGTGCAAGTGGTCGAGGCATTCAAGCGTGAAAAGTGTCTGCTGCAGTTCTGAAGCGCTTGGATGTGTGTCGATAGCAATGTCAGCGTGAGGACTAGCACGGCGAGAGTTCCGGCGAGAAAATATCGTAAGGTGCGGCCCGCTGGCGCTTCCAAGTCTGGACGAGGCACATTGGAATCGTCCAGTGAACTTGCCGACCCCATGTCGATTCCCATTGCGACGGAGTGTACTTCGGACTCCTCGTTGCTTCCCTGTTCTCGGCAAGGACGGTCGCCGCCGGATTAGCCGTGGTCTAGATATGGGGCTCATCCTCCGCGATCAAAAACTCTGAATCAAGGCGAGCACGTTGATAACTTCACCGATATCCGATGGGAGGATCAAAGTCTTCTGCAATTGACGTTACTTCCAGAGTCCAACCAGGGCGCGATCCAATTGTTCTACGACAGAGAGTGCCGATTTCATCACAGATTGATTGGCGACCCAGAAATCCTCTGGAACAGGACGTTCCGGCGTACGCGTAAGCGACGCGAACAGTTCAACGACTTTCTGGTCGTCAAAGGTGAGAGCCGAAGTCTTCAATCCGTACGCGCGAAAGAGGTTTAGTTGTGGCTGGCCCAAGGCGTTGTTAGGGAGGGTCACCATCATGGGATGATCGAAATCGAAGATGCTATGAAAAGCTCTGTTCCTAGCGCTGGCAATGACCGCGCGGTACTCCTTTGGGGAGGGTTTCTTTTGACCGACCAAATTGAACGGCAAACTAGCAAAGGCGTCGCTAAGTGCGTTCTGCTTTCCGACGGTTAGCCACTGGACGATTGGCTTGAGGTCGCAGATGCCCGATGCGAGTGAAAGGAGGGCGATGGTACTGTCGGCGAAGTTGTAGGCGATCCGCAGTAGTTCATAGTAAGCGTCCCTATCGGCGGGGTCACCCTGTAACTTTCCGAGAGCAATATCGAACTCCTTGATTTGGGAGCCCATATTGCTCTCGATGCGCTTCAGGATTGAAGACGTTTCTCCCTTTACTGACCTCAAGTCGATCGGTCGCTTTGTAGCCTCTTGGAGGTCCTGAAGGTCCTTTTCGAACTCTTGCTTCAACGCCTTCGGGTCGAGCGACTGTGCGACCATCGCCTTCTCCGAGTTAGTCCACGCATTGTCCAGATTGTCTATCTGGCTCAAAGTCAAAGCGTTTCCTGATAATTGTGCCTCGGAAGATTGCTGCGGGTCGTACCGGAGAATTGAGATAGCTCCGGCGTCCACGTTGATCTCCGCAACTGACGCTTCACCAATGTTCCCTACAAGGCTGAAGACTACGGTTCCTAGCTGTGAGAGTTGCCCTTGAATTGCTGGCAAGAGTTCACTCTGCTCAAGGTGCTCTAGTTGCTTCTCTCGAAGTCGTTTGAATTGCGCAATGAGTTTGCTATTCATAGTGACGACGACTGCCGGCATAACGGGTTGGCCAGTGTCGTCGAATTTGATTCCCAAATACCGGTCGCTCTTGACAGTCGAGGTCGAATCTCGAAATAGAGAGGAATTGTTGCAGATGACTACATCGCCAGTCTTCGGCTTACTCACCTCTATGAATTGCTTGAAACTATGCAAATTGCACAGTTCTATACACTCTCTAACGACGAGTGTCTGGAGTCTCGAAAGCCTCGCCTTGTTAGTTTCGGCCATCGCTCGCGCCCCTCAAGCCTGAGTCCATTCTGAGTATTCCATGACACGGTCGTGAAACGCTGACACTACAACAAAGAAGTTCTCATCGATCTTGAACGCTTTGAAAAAGATTGCCGATGGTGACCCGAATGTGGCGATCATTTGGATAACGTAGCGTCTCTTTATGGCGCTGACACATCAAACTCAGCACTCTGAGGCTTCCGATTTGCGGCAGCCAAGTGCCCCGTATCTTGTTCCAGGATCGGTCCGCTCTAACACACAGTGAGCAACACTGTGAGCAAGTGATGGTCCGAGAGGTACGTTGCCGTAGCGAGAAATTGGGTCGGGGAGGTTGTCGATTGGTAAGTTTCGTGCCAACCACGAACGCGGAGTTGCACATAAGACCTTTCCCCGGTTCTGTGACACTCAAAGGGTCACAAGCTCAAGTCCTGTAGGGTCCGCCAAAGAGAATCTCTTAAATTTGCTCGCGTCTCGTATTTCAGGCGACCTTTGGGTCGTGACTAGATGTGAGAGGCGTGTGTCAACGTGACTGGGATGTGTACTCGGACTTGGAGTCAAAGATCAGAACGTTGATGACGCTGTATCGCCGCATCCCGGTTCGAGATCGAACGGGTTTCCGCACGACTGTGACTTGGCAGTAAAAGTGTCGACGATGGCGCGAATTTTCATTTACGTTCTCGTCGGCATAATGGCGTCGTTGTTTCTACTCGGTGGCGAGTCCCATTTTTGGAATTGTCGCTTTGGCAGTATTTGCGTGGTGGGTGGAGGTCAATTGGCGCAGACGGCCGGAATGAAGGCGTTACCGACCGGGCTGATTCATCCAGGCGACGCGCGAGGGGTCACATGTTCAAGTCAAGTCCTGTTCAAGTCTGTACGGCCCACTAAGAAATCGTTGTAGTTGCGGGTGTTTCGTTCTTAGGTGGCAGGCTCTGGTGTTGACGCGACCGTTGAGTCAGCAAATTCGCCAGCTTCTGTTAACTTGCGTGAAATGAAGGAGCCCGCTGAGTCTCGCGAAGTTTCACTCGGTGGGGGATTCTCCGATGCTCGACTCGTAAATGGAGTCGTGTACCGACGTGCGCGCCCGTGGACGACCACAGTTCACAGGGTGTTGCGATATCTGGACAAACAGGGCTTCTCGGGTGCTCCCCGAGTTGAAGGCCATGGTCTTTCCTCCGATGGTTTTGAAACGCTCACCTATATCGAGGGTGACGATGTTCCTCCGACCGGCCTGTCGGAGGCGGGGGCTTTCGCATTCGGGACGCTCCTTCGTTCGGCTCACGACACGCTGAGAGACTTCTGTTCGTCTGGCGATGAAATATGGATGCCATGGTGGGGACGCTCGTTACCCGGCGACGATTGGATCATCGGCCACTGCGACGCGGCACCGTGGAACCTTGTGTGCAGGGATGGAGTACCGATTGCCTTGGTCGACTGGGATAGTTGCGGGCCGGTCGCGCTTCGATGGGAACTGGCTCAGGCCTTTTGGCTCAATTCGCAACTGTTCGACGACGACGTCGTCGAATCTCACGGACTGCCAACTGTTTCGCAGCGCTTACTCTTGCCGCGGTTGATCTGCGATGGATATGGTGTCTCGCTCGAGGAGCGTCAGCACCTTCCTGATGCAATGATCGAGGTGGCTCTAAGGACCGCAGCTCAAGAGGCCGTCGATTCCGGGGTTACCGAGTTTGGATATTTACCAGTGGGAAACGGACTCCTTGGTGGCGGGGAACCATTCGGCGGTCACGAGTTGGCTTGGGCAATGACATGGCGTATTCGCAGTGCGCGCTGGCTTCTTGATAACCGATCAGCGGTGGCGGCCGGATTAGAAGGTAACTAACAATTTGGGGACTGCGTTAGCCGGATCGCAGGCCCGTGCTCTAATTCCAGAGTATGCATTCCCCAATTTCGCCCGGCGTTCCCCCTCCGGTCGTGTTGCGTCACTTTCGATCCGACGACGCTGTGACTCACTTGAGCGGTGAGGATGAAGCGACCTCCAAATGGCTCAGTGGAGGAGTGAGCACAGAAGAGTCGGTACTGCGTTGGATTCAGTCGAATGAAGACAACTGGTCCAGCGAGGGCCCTCGCTTTGCCTTTGCTGTTCAGACGCTGGAAGGAGATCTCGCTGGGGTGATTGAGATCAACGTTGATTATGTGCATTTTGCGGGTCTTGGACCAGGCGACGCCAACGTTTCGTACGGCCTGTACTCGCAGTATCGCGGTCGCGGCCTCGCCACATCGGCGCTCCTCAATGTCCGAGATTTCATGATCGCCAAGGGCGTGCAACGAGCCGTCATTCGGGTCGAACCAGAGAACGTCGATTCGGTACGACTCGCGGAGCGGTGTGGTTATGTGCATATCGGCGCGGTTACGAATGGCGCCGGTACTGAGTACCTCGTGTTTGTCGACGACCTCTCAAGCGAATCCTGACAAGATGACAAGATGACTTGTCACCAGTGAGCGGTACTCACGACACCGTCTCGATCATGGCGACGATTTCTTCGGTTTGATATCCCTGTGACCGTGCGAATGTAACAAGCTCATTTATCTTTGCCATGACTGCTCCCCGCTCGGGTGTTCCCGCGACGGTGATTCCACGTCCTCGCCGAAATTCGAGAAGTCCTTCGTCACGTAATTCGTGCATCGCGCGGAGCACCGTGTTCTTATTCACTCCCAGGACGGTTGCGAGATCCTTGGCGAGGGGCATGCGCTCACCGGGCTTGGTCTCACCACTGGCGATCGCCCTGCGGATCTCTGCTGCAACCTGACGATAGAGAGGAGAACTTGAAGCGGGATTGATCTTGACAGAATCCATGGTGCTAGTTATCTTAGTTCCATAGGGTCTAACGTCAAGGGGAGCATCTCGTGATCTTGCTGGAACGTCGAGGTGCAGGAGACGTCGCTCTTGACGCGGAGGCCCTGATTCGCGAGGCTCGTCGACTGCGAAGGCGAAGGTGGGTCATTGGCCTCGTTGCCTTCACGGTCGCGGTTGGGGCGAGCGCGGTGGGGTATGTCCTCTCATCACGTTCGACGCCACTGCGGGCCCGAACCTCCTCTGCATCCGATGCTCGACAAGGGACCAGTGTTATCGATCGCGCTTTCGTACCTGCCCACTCACCCGATCTCATTCAGCCGACGTCGCTCGCGGCCGAGCACAACGGCGACGTCCTCATCCTCGACAACTCGCGCGATCAGATTCTGCAGCTCACGTCCAAGGGGAAGCTGTCTGTTTTCGCTGGTAGTGGTCGCCAAGGGTTCTCGGGCGACGGTGGACCCGCTGTTGATGCCGAGCTTGACTTTAAGTACTTCTCACAGGATGGCATGGCCGTCTCGTCTAACGGTTCCGTGTACTTCGTGGATGATGGGAACTGTCGGATTCGAGCGATCAGCCCCAAGGGCATTATTCGATCAATCGCACGACTCCCTTTGATTCCTCTTCATCCGGGGACCGGTTGCGCCTTTACCGGTCTCGCGGTTTCGCCGTCGGGCGTCGTGTACGTGTCGACGAGTAGTGACATTGAGAGGGTCACAGCGACAGGGACTTTGGTCTGGGTTGCCGGCTCATCTCGCGGGAGTATCGACGAGCCAAAGAATCTAAGCGCCTCGAACGCGGTAATGAGTCCAGGGAGCATCGCTTTCAATGCAAAGGGTGACCTCGACATCTGGAGTTGGGAACCCCGCGTCGTATTTCAACTCGATCCCTCGGGCAAGGTCACGGACCTTGGTGCGGAATATGCGACCCAGCTCACGACCGATCCTGACGGCGTGGTTCTGGCCGGAACGCATTCAGGCGAAATCGACGACGTCTCGGTGGGCGCCGGGGTCCAGCCTCTCCGTCAGGTTGAGTCCAAGAAGGTGGCAGGCCTGAATTGGAAATCCAATGGATTTCAGGAAGACGGGATCGCCGTCACCCCTTCGGGCGAAATCTACGTCGACAACGCCTACGGCAATGGCTACGGAATGGCCTCCGTACTCGTACGCATGTCGACCCACGGCAAAGCGCAAGTCGCGCCGATCCGCACGCCGCTTGCTCAGACTCTTCCTCGACTCGGCGCTCCTGGTTTCCCAACGTCGCTCTATCCCGCTCCCAGACAGTCAGCAACGTCGACGTTGGCTTCGTGTCCCAGCGATAGCGGACTGGAACCATTCACGGCCGCCGCGATTGCGCGGGCGGAAAAGATCGCATCTCACTATCAGAGTTCGCAGTATGCGAGCGACCTCGCCGTAACTGATCGTTCGTGGTGGTTAGGAGAATTCGCCGCCTATGACACGCCGGATCTCGGGATCCACTCAGTACGACTGGAGGAGAACGCCGGGCAAACCCCCATCGGTGCGGAGATCAGTTCAGCGTGCGGCAATTCACTCGTCCGAGATTCCATCGTGATGTACATCGGAAGGTCCGGATTCTCAGATGGGGCAGGAGCGATCTACCTGCTGGATCGAGGCGGAAACCCGATGGTGTACTACGCGAAAATCTCGAGTAACGAGTAGTGCGTTACTGATCAGAAGTGGTCCGCTCCCACTGACGTGGTACATCTGGGAAGGATGGTCGTCAAGACCTCAGTTGTATTTGTTCAGTGAGGCGAGAGCCGCTCAGGGTACGCACCTCAGCCTCACGTGAGCGACGAATCGTCAACGCTGGCGGTCGTCGTAGGAGCCGTCATCGCAAGCGCAACCTTCTCCGCGGCCGCTCGAAGTTCCTCGTCGCTGACGTTCGGTAGTACGTCTTCCCAGAGAGGGAGCATCATCCCGCTCGCTTCGAGCATCCCGAGCGGTCGAGGAAGCATCCACACGTGGAAGTGGGCACCTCCATCCCCCAGCGATAGAAATGAACTCGTCCGACGCCCCCTAGCGAGAGAATTCCTCGTTCGACCTCGCCAACGATGTGGCCAAACTCTGCCGCAACGACCTCGGGGAGATCCTTGAAGGAGTCGACGTGTTCTCTCGTGGCGAGCCACACTGCACCGACGAGACTTCCTCCGACGGGCGGGTGGAGCGACCAATTGTCATTTGACCAGACCGCGCGTGCTGCCTGGCCCGTGCAGATTCCGCATGGGTCGCCTCCCGGTTCGCCGCGCCGTGGCGGCTCGGGGATCACACGTTCTCCCGGCGCACGCAGTGAAAGTGGTGGCTCGTAAGGAAGCGACATGGACTACTCCTCGTCTCCCCGAGCGCACTGTTCCTGCTCCGAGGACTCCGGCTTGCGAGCAACGAACCTCACATCTCCGTCGATCACGATTGTGAGTTGCGTGAAGCCCACTGACTGGAGCCGCACCACTAGCGAAGCTGCATCAACCGGGTTGTAGTCGTCGCCCTCGTGGAAGTGGTGCAGACCGTTGCTCGCCAAGCTGTCAGATCCCACGAATACTCCTCCCGGCTTGAGCACGCGGAACGCTTCAAGGAGGAGCTTCTGCTGGCCGGCGAAGGTTGGGATGTGGTGAAGCATGGTGAAGGATCCAACCGAGTCAAAGGAGTCTGAGGGTAGGTTCAGTTCGGTGGCGTCGCCGGTGACGACCTCCACGTTCGTGCCCGCGAAGCGCTCTGAAAGGAGCGCTGCTGCGCTCTGGTCTGCCTCTACTGCGACGAGTCGGCGCACGCGACGGTACAACCACTCTGTGGCGGCCCCAGGTCCGGGACCCAACTCGACCATGTCGTCGCCGAAGTTTGCGAAGGTCACGAGAGAGGGCAGGACGTCGTTTTGAATGTGGTCCGCCCACTCCGGACTCGGGCATAACGTTGTGTGATTTTCGTTCATGACAGCAACCTACCGATCGCGTTGCTCGATTCCTAGGCCGTAAGGTGACATTCGATGTCGCCAGACGGACAATGTGACGAGCCAACGGTCGATCCCGCCATGGCAATGGCGGTGTGCACGTTTCCCATGCTCGGGGGCACGGTCTTCGACTGGCATACGCACGTCGATCATCAGCTTGCCTGGGCGGCGAGCGGAGTACTGACGATACGTAGCGGGACCCAGGCGTGGGTCTTACCACCCACGCGCGCGCTGTGGATTCCCGCGGGCACCCGTCACGAGACGCTCTCGGAAGCCAGCGCGACAATGCGTACCGCATACGTGCGGCCGGACTCCTGTTCAATAACCTGGTCGAGCTGCACTCCAGTGATTGCCACACCACTCGTAGCGGACCTGTTGGACTACCTGGAAGACGACGAACTGGAGTCGTCGCAACGAGCCCACGCGGAGTCGCTGCTTGTCAACATGCTCGAGCCGGCTCCGACAATTTCGTTTGAGGTGCGGATGCCCACTGAGGAACGAGCGCTCCAAGTGGCAACGATGCTCACCGACAATCCGGCCGAAAATCGGACGCTGGCCGAGTGGGGGAGTGAAGTCGGTGCGAGCAGCAGAACGCTCGCCAGAGCGTTCCTTTCAGGAACTGGAGTGTCGTTCGCCCGCTGGCGCACGCTCGTTCGACTCCGCAGGGCGATGGTAGCCCTCGGGTCAAGCGAACCTGTCACGGACGTCGCGCAACGTGTTGGCTACGAATCGGCAAGCGCGTTTATCGCGGCCTTCCGGCGTGAGACGGGGATCACCCCGGCTCAGTATTTTCGTGAAAGGCGCGAACCTGAGTTACCCAAGTCCGGGATGAAAAGAGACTCCTCCCCGTAGCCTGGGCACCGTTTATTGGCGCAGTGGCCCTTCGTGGATGATTCGGGAGTCAGGACCATAGCGTTTCTGAAGAGGTGTACGTGGGAGGCTTCGATCGTGCAGCGCTCCGGGCGAAGGCCCTTACGACTCGGCAAAATCCCTCATCGGCAGAGGGGCCGCCGCCCTGGGGGTCGGCTCGGAACAGCCTTTGCAGCCGTCGCCATGGTCGCCGTCGCTCTTTCGAACGTCTCGTTCGCCAACGCAGCGGGCGCGACGACGACGACCATCTTTGGTCAGACCATGACGCCCGGCACATCGTCCACCCTGTCGCTCGACATAACGCTGGATGCACCGGGCCCTGTCGCCTTTGACTCGAACGGCGATCTGTTCATTGCGAACATCTACGGCAACACCATCACCGTCGTTCCCGCGAGCACTGGCACCATCTTTGGCCAGTCGGCGACGGCCGGAGTTGCCGCGCCCCTCGCGGCCGCCACCGGATTGGACGAACCTACCGGCATCGCCTTCGACGCCAACGGCGACCTCTTCATCTCCAACGGTGAGGCGAACACGATCACCGTCGTCCCCGCAAGCACTGGCACCATCTTTGGCCAGTCGGTGACGGCCGGAGTTGCCGCGCCCCTCGCGGCCGCCACCGGATTGGACGAACCTACCGGCATCGCCTTCGACGCCAACGGCGACCTTTTCGTCGCCGATATCGGCTCCAACACAATTTCAGTCGTCCCCGCCATCTCGGGGGCTCTCTTTGGCCAGACGATGTCGGCGAACGTCGCAGCCACTCTCAGCGCGGCGACGGGATTGGATTCACCCTTTGGGATCGCCGTGGACGCGAGCGGTGACCTCTTCATCGCCAACACCCTGGGCAATTCGGTGAGCGTGCTCCCGGCGAGCACTGGCATCATCTTCGGCCAGTCCTTCACGGCCAATGTCGTGGCGACTCTCTCTCCAGTATCCCCAACTCTCGATGGCCCCTCTGGATTCGCCTTTGACGCGAACGGCGACCTCTTCATCTCCAATGCCTACGGCCAAAGCCTGGCGGTACTGCCCGCGAGCTCTGGCGTGCTCTTCGGCCAGGCCGTCACGAAGGACGTCGCAGCCCCGCTTGCCGCCTCCACGGCGGCGGGGACGGCCGGCCCCTTCGGTCTTGCGTTAGACGCCAGTGGTGACCTTTTTTACTCCAATATTGTGGCCAACACGGTTATCGAGTTAGCCAGCACTCCGGTGCTCATCCCGTCGCCGACGCTGACCGCGGCGACGGGACTGGACCTTCCCCTTGGCATTGTTCTTGATCCCAACGGCGACGTCTTCATTGCGAACGACGACAACTCGATTTCTGTACTGCCGGCCAGTTCGGGCACCATCTTTGGCCAGTCGGTGACGGCGGGCCAGATCACGACGCTCACCGCGGCCAGTGGATTGAACAGCCCCCTCGCCCTGGCCATGGACGCCAACGGTGACCTCTTTATCTCGAACGATGGCAACAACACCATTTCGGTGCTGCCTGCGAGCACGGGCACGATCTTCGGCCAGTCGGTGACTGCGAACCAGATCACGACCCTCCAGGCCTCCATTGGCTCCGAAGCGCCCTTCGGGCTGAGTTTTGACGCCAACGGTGATCTCTTTGGTGCGTCCCTTGGTACAGACCAAATAACGGTGATCCCCGCGCACACCGGGACGATCTTCGGTCAATCGATGACCGCCGACGTCGAGACGAATTTGCACGCAACCGCCGGGATCAACTCGCCCGCCGCCGTCGACTTTGACGCCGATGGTGACCTCTTTGCCTCGAGCAACGACACGGGCGCCGTGACCGTGGTCCCCTCGCACACTGGCACAATTTTTGGCCAATCGATGACCGCTGACGTTGCGAGCACGCTCAGCGCGGCGTCGGGGCTCACTGCGCCGCAGGGTCTTGCCTTTGATGCGAGTGGCAATCTCTTCGTCACGAACTCTGAGGCCAACACTGTGACCGTGCTCCCCGCGAGTACGGGCACGATCTTCGGTCAATCAGTGACTGCCGACGTCGCGGCGACCGTGGAGGCGGCGACCGGGCTAAAAGAGCCTGTCGGCATTGACTTTGACGCCGGTGGCGACTTGTACATCGCCGACGAAAGTGACAATAGTCTTTCGATGGTTCCGGCGAATGCGGTACCGGCTCCGATGGTACCCACGACAACATTGTCGACGTCGTTCGCGGGCTTGGACGGTCCGATCGACATGGCCTTTGACGCTGGCGGCGATCTGTTTGTGTCGAACACCACATCCAACACCATCACCGTCGACCCGGCGAGCACCGGTACGCTCTTCGGTCAATCGGTGAGCGCTGATATGGCGACGACCCTCAGCGCGGCCACAGGATTGAGTGGTCCCTACGGCATCGCCATGGATGCCCAGGGCGACCTGTTCATCGTGAACAACTCGACCAACACCGTCACCGTGGTCCCGGCGAGCACGGGTACCCTCTTCGGCCAGGCAGTGACGGCCGACGTCGCCACGACCCTTACCGCCGCGACGGGACTCGACAGTCCCTACGGCATCGTGGTCGACGCCAACGGTGATCTCCTGATTACCAACATCTCCGATAGCGCCATCACGGTGGTTCCCGCGAGTACGGGCACGATCTTCGGTCAATCAGTGACCGCCGACGTCGCGACGACTCTCAGCGCAGCATCAGGACTGAGTCAACCCTTCGGAATGGCCCTGGACGCGAGTGGTGATCTGTTTGTCTCCAATTTGGGTAACAACACCATCTCGGTGCTGCCCGCGAGTACGGGCACGCTCTTCGGTCAATCAGTGATGGCAGATCAGACGGCGACGTTGGCTGCCGCCTCGGCGGTGGGAGATGCCTACGACATCGCCGTAGACGCGAGTGGCGACCTGTTCATTTCTAACAACGCAGTCAACACCGTCGCGGTGGTCCCCGCAAGTACTGGCACGCTCTTCGGGCAATCGGTGACCGCGAACCAAGAAGCGACTCTCACGGCCGTCACGGGACTGGACCAACCTGAAGCGCCGGCGCTGGACGCCAGTGGGGACCTCTTCGTGGCCAACTTTGGCGCCGACAACACTACGGTCGTTCCCGCTTTGACGAGTTCCCCTTCAGGTCCCGGCCTCGGTTCAGGTCCGACGGGAACGCCGACGACCCCCACCGCGTCGACGATCTCGCTTTCCCTCCGCGCCAACGGGGCACTTGTTCGCGGCAAAGCGGTAACACTTAGCGCCACGCTCAGTTCGCCCGGCACTGTCACTTTCACGGACAACGGACACGTCATCGCGGGCTGTGCCAATGTCGCAGGCACCAACAGCGCGACGTGTCAGTGGACTCCGTCACTGCTCGGCACGAACGCGCTGGTTGCGACACTGACGCCGACGTCGTCCAGCGACAGTGCCGCAACCTCCCTGGCCGAAAACGTCTCCGTGATCAGCGTTCCTGGAGCGCCGACCATTAAGTGCGTCGCCGCTCCACACGAGCGGGTGCGCGTGGTTGAGGTGCGTGGACCATCGACGGGTGGTGCGCCGATCCTCGGTTATCAGTACGCCGTCAATGGGGTGTGGCATCCAACGACGCTGGGCCACGCTCGTTCGATCACGATCTCGGGACTTGAGGTCGGGCACACGTACCGCGTCCGACTACGAGCTCGAAACCGCGCGGGGTACGGCTCTCCGTCGAGCGCAGTCACCGTCGCGATTCGATAGAGGCCACGCGGCCATTTTCACCCAAACTCGCGCAGGCACTCATAGCACCTGCGATACGAGTGGACTCCTTGGCAATCTGGCGTCCAATGACCGAAACCTGGCGGACCTCTTTCGGCAAGGCGGCCTCAAGGGGTGAACGCAACACTTGGTGAGTGACTCTGTTCACGACCACTCACCAAGGAGACTCACATGGCTGCCCATCTGACCAACGAACAGCGTCAACTGGTCTTTCGACTTCGACGGCG
>JBARLO010000046.1:0-32533 GCA_049801955.1 Acidimicrobiales bacterium | reverse complement strand
CGCCGTGTGCGTGAGCGCCTCGGGGCCGAGGCGGTGGTCGTGGCGAATCTTCAGGGAGGTCGCGGACCCGAGGATCGCGCGACCCTCGTGCCCTGGGGATCACCCACAACGGTCCTGCGAGATCGTGCCCCCTGGCCCGGGCGGCTCGCGGCGCCCTCACCAGCCACGACGCTCGCCCAACCCGTGCCGCTGCAACTGCGCGACGAGGCGAATCGACCGGTGGTGCTCAACTCGCGCGGCGTTCTGAGCGCGGCCCCGTCGGCCGTGATCTTCTCATCGCCGCTGCGTCGAGAGATCATCTGGTTCGCGGGCCCGTGGCCTCTGGTGGAGCGATGGTGGTCGCGACACCGCCGTCGTGCGCACGTGCAGATGGTGCTCGCCTCGGGTGAGGCGCTGTTGGTCGTCACGGAGTCGAATCGGTGGTGGCTCGTCGGAATTTATGACTGACGCTGATGGCCACCTATGGAGAACTGCACGCGCATTCGGGCTTTAGCTTCTTAGACGGCGCGAGCGATCCCGAAGAACTCGTCGTCGAGGCGACGCGTCTAGGACTCTCGGGCCTCGCGCTGTGCGATCACCACGGTCTCTATGGCGTGGTGCGCTTTTCTGAAGCGGCACGCGCGCTCGGTCTCGCCAGCGTGTTTGGTAGCGAGATCACCCTGGACGCCCTTGATGACCGCGTGGGGGTGGCCGATCCCTCTGGTGATCACCTCGTCGTGCTGGCTCGTTCACCCGAGGGATACGCGGCGCTCTCACGGATGCTCGCTCTCGCATTGCTCGAACGCGGCGAAAAGGGTGCGCCACGCCTGAGCCTGGATGAGGTGGTGAGTGCGGCCCGTGAGTGGCTGGTACTCACGGGTTGTCGCAAGGGACCACTCACGCGCGCGCTGGTGAATGAAGGCCCTCGCGCTGCGTCAACGGCGCTCACCCAGCTGGTCGAGCGCTTCGGGCGCGACAACGTGGCCGTGGAGATCTGGGATCACGGCGAGCCCGACGACGTGGCGCGCAACGACGCCCTGGTGGAAGTGGCGCGACGCGCGAAGGTGGCGGTAGTGGCGACGAACAACGTGCACTACGCCACCCCGCACGACTTTCCTCGCGCCAGCGTGCTGGCCGCGATTCGCGCGCGACAGAGTCTTGACGAGATGGAAGGCTGGCAGAGCGCCTCGCCGCTCGCACACCTGCGCAGTGACGACGAGCAACGCTGGCGCTTTGCGCGCTGGCCCGGGGTCGTCGATAGGGCCGGTGAGTTCGTGGGGGAGCTGGCCTTCGACCTTCGCCTCGTCGCGCCCAACCTTCCGGCGTTCATTACGCCCGAGGGCCACGACGAGCAGTCGTACTTAGAAGAGATCGTGGCCGAAGGCGCCACTCAGCGGTACGGCATGCGCGAGAACGAACGGGTACCGGGTGCGTGGCGTCAGATCGATCACGAACTTTCGGTGATCAAGACGCTCGGGTTCGCGGGCTACTTCTTGACCGTCTGGGACATCACTGAGTTCTGTCGCAAGAGCGACATCTACTGCCAGGGCCGGGGCTCGGCCGCTAACTCAGCGGTGTGCTACTCGCTCGGCATCACCAACGCCGACGCCGTGTCCCTCAACTTATTCTTCGAGCGCTTCCTCTCACCGGCGCGCGACGGTCCTCCCGACATTGACGTGGATATTGAGTCGGGTCGGCGCGAAGAGGTGATTCAGTACGTGTTCGATCGCTACGACCGACATCACGCGGCCCAGGTCGCGGCCGTGATCACCTATCGCTCGAAGTCGGCGTTGCGCGACGTCGCACGAGCCTTCGGGCACAGCGAAGAGGAGGCCAACTACATCCGCGATCACGTGGACCGTGCGACGATGACCCCGGGCGACTCGGGGGTTGATCCAATCATCACCACCATGGCCGCCCAGCTGCGCGACCGACCACGGCACCTCGGCATCCACTCCGCCGGCATGGTGCTGTGCGATCGACCGGTGCTGGAGGTCTGTCCCGTTGAGTGGGGGCGCATGCCCGGACGCAGCGTCCTGCAGTGGGACAAGGACGATTGTGCGGCGATCGGGCTCGTGAAGTTCGACCTGTTGGGGCTGGGCATGCTCGAGGCCCTGCATCGCGCGGTGGACGTCGTCAGAGAGTTCCACGGCGTTCCCCTGGACCTGGCGATGCTGCCCCAAGAAGACGCCGTCTATGACCTGTTGTGCGAGGCCGACACCGTGGGGGTCTTTCAAGTGGAGTCGCGCGCACAGATGGCGACCCTGCCGCGGGTACAGCCACGCTGCTTCTACGACATCGTCGTTGAGGTGGCCCTCATTCGCCCCGGACCCATTCAGGGCCGCGCGGTGAACCCCTACATCCGTCGTCGTCGCGGAGATGACCCGGTCACCTACCTGCACCCTCGCCTCCAGCCGATCCTTGAGCGCACGCTCGGGGTGCCGCTCTTCCAAGAGCAGCTCATGGAGATGGCCGTGGCGGTGGCGGGCTTCTCGCCGAGTGAGTCCGACGAACTGCGCCAGGCCATGGCGTCCAAGCGCTCAGAACTGCGCATGATGAAACTCAAGAGCCGCTTCTACTCGGGCATGGCGCAGAACGGCATCGTGGACGAGGCGGCCGATCAGCTCTTCGAGGCCTTGGCGGCCTTCGCGAACTTCGGTTTCCCCGAGTCGCACGCGGTCTCCTTCGCCCACCTCGTCTACTGCTCGGCCTGGATCAAAGTGCACTACCCGGCGGCCTTTCTCGTCTCGCTCCTCAACGCTCAACCCATGGGCTTCTGGTCGACCCAGAGTCTGGTCGCGGACGCGCAGCACCACGGGGTGAGCGTGCTGCGGCCGAACGTGAACGCTTCGCGCGTGGGAGCCTCGCTCGAGGGCTCACCCGATGAGGCCCTCGTGCGCCTGGGTCTCGGCGACGTACGCTCGATCGGCACCGAGGTGGCGGAGCAAGTCGTGGCGGGTGCGCCGTGGGGGGACAGCGCGGACCTCGCGCGTCGTGCGGGTCTCCAGCAGCAACACCTTGAGGCACTCGCCGCGGCCGGGGCGTTGGATGGCTTCGGCGCGTCGCGTCGTGCACTCACCTGGTCGGCCGGTGCCGCGGCCCAAGCCCTCGCCGATCGCCTCCCCGGTGTGGTGACCGGTCAGGTGGCACCGGAGCTTCCCGCAACGACGGAGCTCGAACGTGTCGCCGACGACCTATGGTCGATGGGCCTCACGACCGAGGCGACGGCGATGGAGCTAGTGCGACCCGCTCTCACGGCACGCGGAGTGACGAAGGCGAACGCCCTCATCGGCGTAGAGGCGAAGCGCGTGAGCGTCGCCGGGGTCGTCACGCACCGCCAGCACCCCGAGACGGCGAATGGCGCGGTCTTTGTCAACCTCGAAGACGAGACCGGTCACGTGAACGTGATTTTTTCCAAGGGGGCGTGGGCCCGGTGGTCAAAGGTGGCGGGTCTTGCCTCTGCGCTCATTGTGCGGGGGTCGCTCGAGCGTGCTCAGGGGATCGTCACGCTCGTGGCCGAACACGTCGAGGCGCTCGCTTTGGGAGCGACGGTGCCCTCCTCGCGAGACTGGCACTGACGAACTGCCCAGGAAAAAAGATACCTAGTTCACGAAGGCGAACTCGGGCCGATCTCCTACTTCGATCTCTTGGCGCACGAGCACCTGAGCGAGGGGGAGGTCTTCGGCGTGCGTGACACCAATGCAGCGCGACGTCGTGTGAATGACGTCAAAGCGCAGCGGGGTGTGATGAAGGATGCCGCCAACAAACGTCGAGAGTTGGACCTCCTTCTCCTTGTCGAAGTCGAACTCCTCCATGGCACTGTGCATCAGGGAGAAGATCGAGGGCTGAAATCCCCACAGGTTCATCGAAACAATGGTCGACGGGTGCAACGTTCGCGGCTCGAGGCCGTCGTCGGCGACGAAACCTTCCAAGGTCGCCTGCACGTTGCGGCGCTCGACAATCTCGGTGAGATGACCGTTCACCACCATGCACGTGCCGCGCGAGACCGGCAGCTCACCGACGAGGGCGCGCTCCAGCTCAAAGCCCACCAGGCAGTTGTTGTCGCTTGAGGAAAAGTGTTCGCCCAGTTGGCGGAACGATTCGCGGCCATAGAGGTCATCGGCATTCGAGACGGCAAAGGGGCGAGTGATATCGAGTGAGGACTCGGCGGCCAACACCGCACTTACCGTGCCGCGCAGTTCGGTCTGGTGCGTAAAGGTGACCTTGCGATCCTTGGGCCAAAACTCTGCCACGTGTTCTTGAATCTCGGGTCCCGTGTCGGGGTTGATCACGATCACGACGTCGCCGAAGCCGGCGGCGAATGCGTCGGACGCGATCAGATCGATGACACCCTCACCGTGCATCCCCACGGGCGCCAACTGCTTGACGCCGCCATAACGGCGAGCCCGGCCCGCGGCCAGGATGACGAGGGAGGGACCGGTCACCGAGACCACCTTACGACCGAGGAGGCCCAGGTCATCCCGGCGCCGAACCCAGTTAACAGGGCGTAGTCGCCCTTGTGAATGCGGTCGTTCTTGCGGGCGTCGTCAAAGGCCAAAGGAATCGAGGCGCTCGACGTATTCCCGTAGCGATCGAGGCACACGACGGCCCGGTCCATCTCGATATCGAGACGCTGGCACGCTGCTTGGATGATGCGAATATTGGCCTGGTGGGGGATGACGAGGCTGAGGTCATCGGACGTAATGCCCGCCATGGTCAGCGCTTTTTCCGCGGACTCGACCACGACGCGCACCGCGTTGCGAAAGACCTCGGGCCCATTCATCCAGAAGTACCCGTTGTGCTCGCAGGTGAGCAGTTCTGAGTTCGCGCCGTCGGTGCCCAGGGTGAAGGAGAGGATGTCGTTTTCGGTGGGGTCGTACTCGAGCACCGCCGCCCCGCCACCGTCGGCGAGCAGAACGGCCATCGTGCGATCGTTCCAGTCCACGAATCGAGAGAGCACTTCAGCCCCCACGACGAGGACGCGCTTGTTGCCCGTTTCGAGGAGGCCCTGGGCGGTGCGCACGGCGTACATGAAGCCGCTACACGCCGCGTTGATGTCCATCGCGGGACAGTTCAGTCCGATATCGTGCGCGATCATTGACGAGGTGGCCGGCGAGATGCGATCGGCCGCACTGGTCGCGAGGATGAGAAAGTCGATGTCCTTGGCTTCAACGCTCGCGTCCTCGAGGGCGGCCCGCCCCGCCGTGGCGCCCAAGTTGGTGACCGTGCCACCGATGCGGCGCTCGCGGATGCCGGTGCGCTCGCGGATCCACTCGTCCGAGGTGGGCAGGGTCTGTGAGAGCTCGTCGTTGGTGACGACCCGCTCGGGAAGTGCGATACCCCAGCCCGTAAAGCGTGCACCCATGTCAGCCCCTTGTCCGGCGAGTAGTGGGCAAAAGTCTAGAGGGTGCCCTTACGACGACGCCGGTGACACGGCGGGGAGAACTTGCAGAGAGCAGCGCGCCACACAGATCAAACGCTCGTTACCGTCGCGTAACTCAATGCCCCACACGTGAACGCGCCGGCCCTTGCGAATCGGAGTGGCGACCGCGGTGAGGGTGCCCTCGGTCATGGAGCGAAGGTGCGAGCAGTTGAGCTCGGTACCCACGACGATCTCGTCGGGTCCCACACTCACCGCGCCCCCCACCGACGCCGCCCCCTCGGCCAGTAGCGCGGACACGCCGCCGTGCAAGATGCCAAAGGGTTGGTGAACTTTGGGTCCGACCTCCACGCGCATCACCACCTCCTCGGGTGTGGCGGACACGAGTTCGATGCCGAGCACGTCGTTGACGTTGGGGCGCCCGGAGAGTATGCCTTCAATGTTGTCGCTCATGGCGGCAGTTTAGGTTTCGGTAGCCTCACGTTATGAACCGACGAGTTGACCTTCGCAGCGACACCATTACTCAGCCCACACCCGCGATGCGCGAGGCGATGGCAACAGCGCGCGTGGGCGATGACGGGTACGGGGAGGACCCGAGTGTCAACGAGCTCGAGTCACGCTACGCGTCACTGGTGGGCAAGGACGCCGCGCTCTTCGTGCCGTCGGGCGTGATGGCCAACCAGATTGCGCTACGCGTGCTTGCCCAACCTGGTGACCTCGTGGTGGCGGGGCGCTCCCAGCACGTCGTGGGATTCGAAATGGGCGCGGCGTCGCGCAACGCCGCGATCCAGTTCGCCACACTCGACGACTCGCAAGGGACGCTCAACGTTGCAGCCGTGCTCGAGGTCATCGACTCCGAGGCCGATCATCAGCCGCACGTCTCGCTGGTTTGTGTCGAGAATACGCACATGGCCAGTGGCGGGGTGCCGTGGGACGTTGGTGACCTGCGCGCGCTCGCGAACGCGCTCGGAGGGCGCCCGCTCTACCAAGACGGCGCGCGACTCTTCAACGCGGTCGTCGCCACGGGTACCAGCGCGGCCGAGTACTGCGCACCCAGCGTCATGGTGACGTCGTGTCTCTCCAAGGGGCTCTGTGCTCCCGTCGGCTCGCTCTTGGCCGGACCGGCGGCGCTCATCGAGCGTTCCCGCGTGGAGCGCAAACGATTGGGCGGCGCCATGCGTCAGGCCGGATTCTTGGCCGCCGCCGGCCTGGTCGCACTCGACACCATGGTGGAGCGACTGAGAGACGACCACGCTCGTGCTCGGTCACTGGCCGAGCTGTTCGCTGCGGCTTTTCCCGAGTCGAACTTCGATCCCGCATCGTGTCGGACCAACATCGTGGCCTTTAACCACCCCCGTGCTCGTCAGTTGGTGGACGCCCTCAGCGCTCGCGGCGTTGAGGGCGGGACCGTGTCGCCGCGCCGGGCGCGCTTCGTGACCCACGCGGGCGTCAGCGATGACGATGTCGAGTTCGTCGCGTCGGTGCTGGGGGACTTCACACTCTCCTCACGCTGAACGAAGGCCAGATAAACGCCCGCGTTTGGGCGGTAGCCTGTACCAGCAGGCTTGATCATGACCGATATTTTCCACCTCTCTACGTTCCTGCGCCGTTCGATCTACGACACTGACGGCGACCGGATTGGACGCGTCCAGGACCTGGTCGCGCGGCTCGGCAACGACCCGCACCCGCCCATCGTGGGCGCCGTGATTCGTATCGAGAGTCGCGACGTCTTTGTCCCGATCAAGAAGATCGGGGGCTTGGACCAGGGCCGCATGACCTTTGAGGGCCGTCGCGTGGACCTGCGCAAGTTTGAGCGCCGACCCGGGGAGATCCTGCTCGCCGAAGACCTTCTGGCAAGACATCTCATCAACCTCGTGCGCGGGCGCATCATGGTCGCCAACGAGATCGAAATCGCCGACGTCGACGGACACTGGGAGGTCGTCGGGGTCGATCCCGGTCGTCGGTCCTTTCTTCGCCGTCTGCTCGGACGCCGGATCGGATCGCACGTGCAGACCGACTCCATCGTGGACTTCGCCTCCATTGAACCCTTCGTCTCGCACGTGCCCACCGCGCGCCTGCGCATTCCCTACCGCAAGCTCGCACGACTTCACCCGGCCCAGATCGCCGACCTCGTAGAGCAGGCCAGCCACGAAGAGGGCGAAGAGATCATCGAGGCGGTCGGCTTGAACCGTGAACTCGAAGCCGACGTCTTCGAGGAGCTCGACACCACCCACCAACTCGAGTTCCTGGAATCACGCTCCGACGACGAGGCCGCGCGACTGCTCTCTCGCATGGAGCCCGACAACGCGGCCGACCTCATCAGTGAGATTGATCAGGGGCGCCGCCTGCCCATATTGAATCTCCTGCCCAGCGAGCAGCAGTCCAAGGTTCGCCAACTGCTGTCGTACAACGCCGATACGGCCGGTGGTCTCATGAACACCGACTTCGTCTCGGTGGCGACGAGCGCCACCGTCCAGGACGCACTTGACGCGATTCGTACGTCGCGCGTACCGGCCGAGTCTCTCCAGGCCGTCTTTATCGTGAACGACGAAGGACAGCCCGTCGGAGCAGCCTCCATCGCGCCTCTCGTGAGAGCGCGTCCCGACGAACTCGCCCTCGCCGCCGCCCGCACGCAACTCGAACACGTGCACCCTCACTGGGATGTGATGCGCGTGGCGCGAAAGATGAGTGACTTCAATCTGACCGTCTTGCCGGTGCTCGATGAAGGGCACAACAAGATGGTCGGTGTGGTGACGGTAGACGACCTGCTCGAAGAGCTCCTGCCCCAGGGCTGGCGCGCCGAGTTTGGCGTTGGGGCGGCGGAAGAATAGTGCGCACCAACGTTCGTCTCGTTCTAAGGGGGTCTGTCTGAAACCCCCCAGTACCGGGCCTTTGGCCTTCGATGTACCGACACAACTTCGCTCGCTGAACCAGGAGCACGACTAGCCCTCGGGGTCTCGCGTGGTTGTAGCGGTCAACAACCACGATGAGAACGAAAGGAGCAGGCGTGCAGCGCGAGAAGTCCACAGACGTACAGATCACCGGAGCCTTCGGCTCCATCAGCTCGCACGACAACGCTCGCCGTCGCGGCGCTCGGGCACGGCTGCTCACGCTGATCGCCATCATCGGTCCGGGGCTCATCGTCATGGTCGGCGACAACGACGCGGGCGGGGTCTCCACGTACGCCCAGGCCGGCCAGAACTTCGGCTACACGTTGCTCTGGACCCTGCCGCTGCTCATTCCGGTTCTCGTCATTATTCAAGAGATGGTCGCGCGGCTCGGTGCGGTGACCGGCGTCGGGCACGGTCGACTCATTCGTGAACGATTCGGTCGCTACTGGGGCAACCTGTCGATCTTTTCCATTCTCTTCTTGAACTTCCTCATCATCATCACCGAGTTCATTGGCATCTCGCTGTCGATGCGCTACTTCGGGGTGAGCCCGTACTACTCGGTGCCCGTTGCGGTGATCCTGTTGTTCGGCGTCACCGCGTCGGGTTCGTTTCGTCGTTGGGAGCGTTTCATGATGCTCTTCATCGCGATCAACTTCATCATCATTCCCCTGGTCGTCGTGACCCACCCCGCATTCAGCGCCATGGCGAGCCACGCCTTTGTGCCGCGGATCCGGGGTGGGGCGTCGTCGACGGCGGTCCTGTTGATCATCTCGATCATCGGCACCACG
Organism: Acidimicrobiales bacterium; assembly: GCA_049801955.1. Lineage (GTDB taxonomy): Bacteria > Actinomycetota > Acidimicrobiia > Acidimicrobiales > RAAP-2 > RAAP-2. Next base: position 23,495 of record JBARLO010000046.1, on the reverse strand, counting down.
GTCGCCCCCTGGCAACTGTTCTTCCAGGAGTCCAACATCGTGGACAAGCGCATCACCCCGCGATGGCTCAACTACGAACGCGTCGACACCATTATCGGCTCCTTCGTCGTGGTGATCGTCGCGGGCGCGTTGGTGGGAGCGACAGCGGTCGGCCTGTCGGGACACGGCGACACTCACTCCTACACCAACGCTCTGGGGGTCGCGCGGGGACTAGGTCGCTACGTGGGACACGGAGCCGGCGGGATCTTTGCGATTCTGCTGCTGAACGCCTCGGTGATCGGCGCGGCCGTCGTCACGCTCGCCAGTTCGTACGCCATTGGCGATCTCTCCTCGACCCACCAGGGTCTCAACGCGCGACTCCGCGAGGCCAAGGGGTTCTACGGCGGCTTCGCCATTTTTTTGGTACTCGCGGGCACGGTCGCGGTCGTGCCCGGCGCGCCGCTCGGCACCATCACCCTGGCGGTCCAGGCGCTGTGTGGGCTCATGCTGCCCAGCACCACGATCATCGTGTTGATGTTGGCCAACGACCGGGAGCTCATGGGTCCGTGGAAAAATGGGCGGGTTCTGAACGTGGTGTCGGTCATCATGATCAGCGCCCTCGTCGTACTCTCACTCACCCTCATGATCTCTACCTTGTTCACGAGCGCTCCCGTGTTGACGTTGCTGGAGGTGCTCGCCGTCATTGCGGGTGTTGGTCTCATCGTGGGACTGCCGATGGCGTGGCGCCGGTGGCTGCCGCCCCAGCACTTTGCCGGTGACAAGCGCGACTGGCGTACGCCTCGTCTGGCTTTGCTCGCTCCGATCCCCAAGTCGCGCGCTCGCACGATTCTCATGCGCTCGCAGAGCTGTTATCTCTTTGCGGCGGGGATCTTGCTTGTCGTGCGGTTCATCCAGATCTTGACCTCGTAGTCTCTCGTCATGACTTTTCTGCCCACGATCGTGTGCGTGCACGCGCATCCCGACGACGAAGCCTTCTTCGGCGGCGGGGCGAGCGCGCACTACGCCGCCCTGGGCCACCGCCTCGTGCTGATCACGTGCACGAGTGGCCAACTCGGCTACGACTCTTCGGGTCGCGCGGGCAACGTGGTCGGCCACGACGCGCTCGACACCAAGGCGAATCGCGCGGGCGAACTGCAGCGTTCGGCCGCGATGCTGGGCTTCTCGCGCATCGTCACGCTGGGTTTCGACGACTCGGGCATGAAGGGTTGGCCCGAGAACGACAACCCGAACGCTTTCATGAACGCGTCCGTTGACGCGGTTGCTCGCACCGTTGCCTCCATCATGGATGAAGAGGATGCGCGCGTGGTCATCACCTACGACGAGAGCGGCTTCTACGGACACCCCGATCACATCCAGGCCAACGTCGTGGCGCAACGGGCGGTCGAACTCGCCACGAGCGTGCAGCGCCTCTACTACTCGGTCGTGCCCGAGGGGATCATGACCTCACTGGTCGAACAGGCGACGGCCCAAGGTCTCTTGATGCCCGCTTGGGTGCTGGACGCGGGCGTACACGTGAAGGCCGAACTAGTGGCGACGACCCTGGAGGTAGGACCCTACGTGCGTCTCAAGCACGACGCCATGGCCGCGCACGCCACGCAGATCGACAACCAGGATCTCATCAACATGGACGACGCGCTCTTCGACCTGCTCTTTGGCACTGAGTACTACCAGCGCGCCTGGGCTCGGGCTGCCACAGACGCAGACCAGACTGATCTCATAGGAGGACTCTCATGACGCTCACCTTTTTGGCAGTGCACGCCCACCCCGATGACGAAGCGACCTCAACCGGCGGTCTCTATCGCTTGCTCGCGAACGAAGAGGTACGCACCGTGCTGGTCACGTGCACCAATGGCGAGTTCGGCGACGCCCCCGGCGGCATCAAGCCGGGCGAGGCGGGACATGACCCCAACGCCGTGGCGCAGATTCGTCACGGCGAGCTCGATCGGTCGGTCGAAATTCTCGGCATCACGCGCCTGGTGCGCCTCGGGTATCGCGACTCCGGGATGATGGGCTGGCCTCAGAACGACGACCCCCACGCCTTCTGGGCGACGCCGGTCGACGAGGCGGCCGAGCGCCTGGCGGTGGTGCTGCGCGAAGAACGACCCCAGGTGATCGTCACCTACAACGAGCACGGCTTCTACGGACACCCCGACCACATTCAGGCGCACCGCATCACGATGGCCGCGCTCCCGCTGATCGACTACGAGCCGACGTTGTACTTCAACGCGATTCCCAGTTCGATCATGGCGATGATGCGCGAGCGCTGGGAGCAGGAGGAGCGCGAAGAGCGCGAGGCGGAGCTGGCTCGGGGCGTCGTGCGCGAGCCCGACCCCGACCCCGAAGAGGAGTTCGAGATGGGCACACCTGACGACCAGATCAGTGCCACGATTGACGTGCGCTCGGTTACCGACGCGAAGTACGACGCCCTCGCCGCGCACGCCTCGCAGCTCGACGACTCCTTCTGGCTCAAGATGGGTCGCGACGAGTTTCGTCGCGTGATGGGCACCGAGTGGTATCTGCGTGTGACGAACCCCGAGGGTCTTGCAGGAAACGTCACCGACATCTTCGCCGGCTACCGCTAGAGGACTAGTAGCGGTACGTGTCGGGCTTGTAGGGTCCTTCGACCGCCACGCCGATGTAGTCGGCCTGCTGCTTGGTGAGGGTTGTTAGCTTGACACCTAACGCGTCCAGGTGCAGACGCGCCACCTTCTCATCGAGGTGCTTGGGCAGCACGTAGACCTTCTTCTCGTAGCTCTCGGGGTGAGTGAAGAGCTCCATCTGGGCCATGGTCTGGTTGGTGAAGGAGTTGCTCATGACAAAACTGGGGTGACCGGTCGCGTTGCCGAGGTTGAGCAGTCGACCTTCGGACAGCACGATGATCGACGTCCCGTTGGGGAAGGTCCACTTGTCGACCTGAGGCTTAATCGTCTCGCGCGTGACCTCGGGCAGGGCCGCGAGTCCGGCCATGTCAATCTCGTTGTCGAAGTGACCGATGTTGCCGAGCACGGCCAGGTCCTTCATCTTCTGCATGTGCTCAACCGTCACGATGTCGCGGTTGCCCGTCGCAGTGATGACGAAGTCGGCGACGGGTAGTGCCTCTTCGAGTGTGGTCACTTGAAAACCGTCCATCGCAGCCTGCAGCGCGCAGATCGGGTCCACCTCGGTCACGATGACCCTCGCGCCCTGACCCCGGAACGACTCGGCCGAGCCCTTGCCGACGTCGCCGTATCCGCACACGAGGGCGACCTTGCCGCCGATGAGGATATCGGTGGCGCGATTGATGCCGTCGATGAGGGAGTGGCGCACGCCGTACTTGTTGTCAAACTTCGACTTGGTCACGGCGTCGTTCACGTTGATGGCGGGAAAGAGCAGCGTGCCGTCGCTCTCCATCTCATAGAGGCGGTGCACACCGGTGGTGGTCTCTTCGGATACCCCGATGATGCCCGCGGCCATCGGCTCAAAGACTGTGTCGCCCTTCTCGATGATGGACGTGAGCAGGTTCAAGATGACCCGATACTCCTCGGAGTCGGCTGTCTCGGGAGAGGGTACGAAGCCCGCACGCTCGAACTCGAGTCCCTTGTGCACGAAGAGCGTCGCGTCGCCGCCGTCGTCGAGAATCATGGTCGGACCGTCGTATCCGGGCCAGTTCAGTAGTTGCTCGGTGCACCACCAGTACTCCTCGAGCGTCTCGCCCTTCCACGCGAATACCGGCACCCCTTGAGGGTTCTCAGGTGTGCCGTGCGGTCCCACCACGATGGCCGCCGCGGCGTGGTCCTGAGTGGAAAAGATGTTGCAACTCACCCAGCGCACGTCAGCGCCAAGAGCCACGAGCGTCTCGATGAGCACCGCCGTTTGGATCGTCATGTGCAGGGAGCCGGCGATGCGCGCACCCGCCAAAGGCTGGGATTCGCCGAACTCAGAGCGCATGGCCATCAGTCCGGGCATCTCGTGCTCCGCCAGCGTGATCTCGGCGCGACCGAAGTCAGCGAGCGACAGGTCGGCCACTTTGAAGGAAAAGGTGTCAGAGGTCATGGTTTTCTCCTGGGAGTTGGGAACTGCTGGGCGCCGACCTCTGTCGCAGCATTCGCCCGCATCAATTGTATCGCTAGACGCCGACCCGAAACTCGACGACGTCACCGTCGCGCATGACGTAGTCCTTGCCTTCAATGCGGGCCCTGCCGGCCGCTCGCACCGCCGTCATCGAACCGGCGGTGATCAGGTCGTCGTACGAGACGACCTCGGCCTTGATGAAGTGCTTTTGGAAGTCGCTATGGATCTCACCGGCCGCTTCGGGAGCCGTCTCGCCGCGGTGGATCGTCCAGGCGCGCGCCTCCTTGGGGCCAGCGGTGAGGAACGTCTGGAGGCCGAGCGTCTCGAAGCCAACCCGGGAGAGCAGGGCGAGGCCCGATTCGTGCTGTCCGTAGGACTCGAGTAGTTCGAGGGCCTCGGCGTCGTCGAGTTCAGAGAGTTCGGCCTCCACTTTGGCGCACAGCACGACGCTCGCAGCCGGAGCGACCGATGCGCGCAGTTCGCTCTGGCGTTGCACGTTGCCGAGCGTCGCTTCATCCACGTTGAACACGTAGATGAAGGGCTTATCGCTCAAGAGGTGCAGGTCGTTCAGTTCGGAGCGATCGATCTCTTTGGCACTGAGTTGGGAGATCACGCGACCCTCATTGAGCGCGGCGTGGGCCTTGCGCACTTCGGCGAGTTTGATGGCCGCTTCGCCACCGCGCTTTGAGTCGCGTTCAAGTCGCGAGATGACCCTGTCGACCGTTTGAAGGTCGGCCAGAATCAACTCGGTCTCGATGGTGGCCATGTCGCTCGCCGGATCGATGCGGCCGTCGACGTGGATGACGTCGTCGTCTTGAAAGACCCGCACCACCTCACAGATCGCGTCCGACTCACGAATCGCCGCCAGGAACTGGTTCCCCAGGCCTTCGCCGGTGGAGGCGCCGCGCACGATGCCTGCGATGTCAACGAAGGTCACGGTCGCGGCGATGATCTTTTCGGAGTGGAACATCTCAGCCAGGACGCCGAGGCGCTCGTCGGGCACCGACACCACGCCCACGTTGGGTTCAATGGTCGCAAAGGGGTAGTTCGCCGCCAGCACGTTGTTCTTCGTGAGGGCGTTAAAGAGTGTTGATTTTCCGACGTTCGGCAGTCCGACGATGCCAATGGAGAGCCCCATAGAAGGACCCAGGCTAGTGGAGGCGAGTGAGGCTCCTCCTAGGAGACTTCGGCCATAACCCCGTCATCGATCTCGAAGCGTCGGTCGGCCTGACGCGCGACCTTGTCGTCGTGGGTAACGACCAGTACGGTCGCGCGTTGCGTGGAAGCCGCACTGCGCAAGAGTTCGACAATCTTTTGGCCGGTTGACTTATCAAGGCTGCCCGTCGGTTCATCGGCCAGTATCAGCTGGGGCTGGGCCGCGAACGCTCGAGCGATGGCGACGCGTTGTTGCTCACCGCCCGACAGGCGCGACGGGCGGCGCTGAGCCTTTTCATCGTTGAGACCGACCAGGGCCAGCATCTCGTCGGCCCGTCGCCCGCGATCGGCCTTGGGCCAGTGCGAATACTCCAGGGCCAAGAGCACGTTCTCCCTGGCGCTCAGGTTCGGGATGAGATTGAACTGTTGGAAGACAAAGCCCACCTGGTGCGAGCGGTACTTGGTTCGCCCACTTCCGTCCAGCGTGGCGAGTTCCACGCCGTCGAGGTCAATACTGCCCTGGTCGGGCGCGTCGAGGAGACCCAGTAGTGCGAGCAGGGTCGATTTCCCGCTGCCGCTGGCCCCCACGATCGCCAACATCTCGCCGTTGTCGGCGTCAAAACTCACGTCGCGCACCGCGTGGACGTCACCCGCGGGGGTGCGGAACGTCTTGTTGAGATTCTTAACCTTCAGCATTACTCACTCCTCAATACTTCAGCCGGACGGATGCGAACGATGGTGGCCGCGGCGACGGTCGAACCGAGGGCCGCGACCACGATGGCGATGACGAAGGCGTAGGTCAGTGTGGACCAGCCCACGGAGGTGTGGAGGGTGTCCAGCGTGTTGTTCACGCCGCCGAAGCGCAACGCGCCGCCCGCGGCTCGGAACCCACCGGAGGGGGGAGTGAATCCGCTACCCCCGCCCGTGAACGCGCCGCTGCCACCTCCTCCTCGCACGAAACCGGTCTGGCCCGTGGTGGAGTTGTTCGACGTGGAGCTCACTAGGGCCGAGGCGATGGGACTACTGAGGAGTGCTCCCACGACAAATCCCACGATGGCGCCCAGAACGGTAAAGGTCGTTGACTCAGCGATGAACTGGCCGATGATCGAGCGGTTGGGCGCACCGAGGGCCTTGAGAACGCCAACTTCACGGCGGCGTTCGCGCACGATCATGAGCATCGAGAGCAGCAAGATGATTGCAGCTCCGATGATGGCCCCGATCAGCGTGTACGTAGAGATCGTCTTGACCGAGTTGAGCGGCGCGAGCTCCGCCTCGGTGGTGGCCTGAGTCGAGGTGACGTCGGCCTTGGAGCCGATTTTCGCGGTGACGGCCTTGGTGACGCTCGCGACGTTGTTGACGTTGTTGACGGTCACCGTGGCGTTGGTCACGTCACCGGTCGCCTTGGCCAGCGTCTGGAGCGTGCTGAGGGGCATGAGCACGTCAGAGTCGGTAAAGGTTGAACCCGCGTTGTAGATACCCACGACGGTGATCGTCTTTTTGTACGCCGTGAAAGTGGAGCCCACGGTCAACTTGTTCTTCGAGGCCAATGTGGCGCCCACCACGGCGACGTCCGCGTCCGAGGTGGAGCTGAACGACGAGCCCGACGTCAGTTTTTCGGTGCCCCCGCCGTTGGCCCCTCCCACCAGCGCGGTGCCCGGAGAGTTCGTGCCGATGACGCGAACCGGAATGGTGAAGGTCCCCGTCCCGCCACCAAAGTTCGAGCTGCCCGAACTGGAGGAACCACCGCCGAACTGGCGACCGAGGGATCCGGTGGGGGTGGGCGACTTGAGAGTGGTATCTGAGGAACTCAGTTCCTCACTGAGTGACTCCTGGACCGAGACGACGTTCTTGAGATTGAGCAAAGCGTCGATGGAGGTGGCCTTGAGCGGGGTGCCGCCACCGTTAAAGCCGAAGAAGCCCTTCGGCGAGACAGTAACCGTGGTGCCCGTCGAGGATTTCACGCTGTTGATCTTGCTCGTGACGGCGTCACGGGCGATCAACATCGAGATGGATAGAGCGATCGCCACGGCCAAAATCACCACAACGCCAATAGAGCGCATGGAGTTTCTGAATGCGTTGCGAATGCCTCGGCGCAATGAATTCACAGATGTCCTTTCCGAACTGGGTGGCGCTCATCTTTCTGTATGCGCGACAAGGCGAGCGCAATTGTCGCTAATAGGGAAATAAGAATCACTCGCCAATCACTTAGAGTCGATGGACATGAGTGAGAACGACACGACTGAAGGGCTGGCGCCCTTTCGCGAGTATGAGACGTGGTACCGGATCACCGGCGACGTGCACTCTGGCGTCACGCCGTTGGTCGTCTGTCACGGCGGCCCGGGATGCTCGCACGACTACCTCGACGCACTGGTAGCCCTAGCCCGGCACGGGCGCGCGGTCATTCACTACGACCAGTTGGGCGGCGGGCGCTCCACCCTGCTGCCGAGTCGCGGCGCCGACTTTTGGACCGTCGAGCTGTTCCTCGACGAACTCGACAACTTACTCACCGCGCTGGGCATCCAGAGTCGCTACGACCTGCTCGGACAGTCCTGGGGTGGCATGCTCGGTGCCGAACACGCGATTCGTCGTCCCGAGGGGCTGCGAGGACTCGTGCTGTCCAACTCGCCCGCCTCGATGGACCTGTGGGCGAGCGAAGCCAAGATCCTGCGCAGTCAACTGTCGCCCGAGGTCGAAGCCGTACTCGATCGGCACGAAGCTGACGGCACCGTGGACGATCCCGAGTATCTAGAAGCGACCAAGGTGTACTACGACGAACACGTCTGTCGCATCGTGCCCAACCCGCCGGAGGTTCAGCGCGCCTTTGAGTACATGGCGAAGGACTCCACCGTCTACAACACGATGAACGGGCCGAATGAGTTCTTCTGCATCGGTACGCTTCGCGACTGGAGTGTGGTGGATCGCGTGAGTTCCATCGAGGTTCCCACCTTGCTGCTGTCGGGACGTCACGACGAGGCGACGCCAGCCACGATTCAGCCCTTCTTTGACAACATTCCTGACGTTCGCTGGGAGATCTTCGAAGAGTCGAGCCACATGCCCTTTGTCGAAGAGACCGACCGTTACATCGGCGTCGTCGATGAGTTTCTCTTGTCATTGGACTAGAGGGGAAGTTCACTCAGTTATCGGGCACCCAATACGCGACGGGTGCCAGACCACGTTCTTCGCGAGCACGGGCGAGGACCCCTGCGACGAACTGAGCTTTGGCCGCGACGTACACGTCCATGTTGCCTCGAGCGATCTCTGCGTTTGAGTGCTTGAGGGCCCCGTACTCATCGCGGAGAAGGGCGTCATTTCGAAGAGCGTCACGCAGCAACACATGGTCGAGGTGAGCCCGGTTGTTCTCGACCACGAGATACAGGTGGTGCGAAGGCAACTCGGAGTCGGGGGGTGGTTGGAATGCTTCGCGGCCCGTGACGCCGAGGTCGCCCCGCCAGCGGTATCCCGCGCTGATCAGTCGATCAATTGCGGCAGGAACCTCGTCGACGCGCGCGACCACGATGTCGAGGTCGATGATGGCCTTTGCGGCCAGCCCCGGCACGGACGTCGATCCGACGTGGTCGATGCGAAGGGCGACGTCCCGGATCAGTGGTGAGAGTTCCGCGGTGATGCGATCGAACGACGCGGGCCATGACTCGTCGTAGGGGACGACCTCCAACTCTTGGGTAACGGCGACCGCCCAGAGTTCGAACACGCCGTGAGCGAAGAGGGCGACGAAGGGCTGGGCTGCCCGAAGACGCCACGTCTCGTCTTCGTCCAACACGAGCGCCTGATGGGCGGTGACGATTAGGGGTGCGGCGCCATTGACGACGGCCTCGCATGATCCCGACATCACCGCGACGAGTTGCGAGGACGTGGACGGTGGTGGTGCGAAGTGGTCGCCCTCGTTGAGGTAGAGGATCCCCGCCTGTTCGAGAGCGGAGGGACCGAGCAACTGACCAAGTTGGGCGACGCCGTCGCCGTGAGAAAGAGTCATTGCGATGTCACGGTCGAAGCGAAACACCTGCATCGAACTAGTTTGCTCGACGCTGCCTCCACGACGCCTATCCGAAGGTGAAGTCGTAGGCCTCGACGCCGGGGGTGAACTTCATCACCAGAGTTCCCGCAGACGTTGTGGTCGAGTGAACAAGCGTGTAGAGCTTGGGCACGCCCTTCACGTGAATCGTGGTGGGGGCGAGCCCATTGCCGTTCGAGACGGTGACGGTGCCCGTACCGCCCATCACCAGGTAGACGTCCTGGTCTTGATAGCTCAGTTCCAGTTCGGCCTGCTTGTCGGCGGTCGCCTCCTCGGCGTGGTCGGTCCACAGTCCGGAGAAGGCAAAGTAGTCCGGCTCCAGGGTCGAGGGAAATCGAAACGCCGTCGGGAGATTGGGCGCGGGCGCTTTGGAGTCATCGAGATACTGGATGCGGTCGTAGCCCACGTAGCTCTCAGGGTTGGTGGGCAAGGTCGGCGTGAGATTCGGAACGTTGGTGCGCGGCGGGAGATGAAGGCCGGGGTGCGCGGCCACGAGAAGTTTACGAATCAGGTTCTCGGTGAGTCCATAGTTGCCCTCGCCGAACTCCTCGTGGCGAACGATGCCGTTGGCGTCAACGAGATAGTCCGCGGGCCAGTACTCGTTGCCGTAGGCGTTCCACGTGCCGTAGTTGTCGTCCACGGCCACCGGATAGTCGACTCCCAGCACCTTGGATTCGGCGCGCACGTTGCTCACGACGTGTTCGAATCCGAACTCGGGCGTGTGGACGCCGACGACCACCAATCCATCGTTCTTGTAGCGGTTGTACCAGGCCTCGACGTGGGGCAGGGTGCGCTCGCAGTTGATGCACGAGTACGTCCAAAAGTCGATGAGGACCACCTTGCCGCGGAGCTCCTTCATGGTGAGGGGCTTGCCGTCGGGGGTATTGAGCCAGGCAGTGACGTCGGCGAAGTTGGGTGCGGTGCCGCACTTTTCGAGGGCCGGATCGCTCGGGACGCACTGTGCGAGCGATCCATCGGTGCTCTTGTTGCCCGAAAGAGTTTGGAGTTGCTTGCGCACCGACGCCGAGCCCTCGACGTGCTGCTGGAGAGCGTTGGTGTATCCCGGCACGTCGGTCTGTAGGGAGTTGAACGCGTTGAACCAGATGGCGAGCGCCATCACAACGAGGACGGCACCCCCGATCCTTCGAAGAAGCGGGGCCTTGGTTCGTAGTGCGCGCGCTCGTTCAACTAGCGCACTTCCCGCGAGGGAGATCACGATGAGGGGGACCGAGGCTCCAATCGAGAAGGCCAATGTCACAAAAACCGTCTCGAGGTTGACGTGCTCCTTGGCGCCCAGCACGATGATGGTTGACAGCACGGGTCCCGCGCACGGGACAAAGACCAGTCCGAGGGCAAGACCAATGAGAAACCCTCCGCCGGCGAGGGTGGGTTGGCGACCGAGAACGAAGCGCGCAAACGGACGCTCGACGACCTCTCCAACCTTGGGAACCAGCAAACCAACTCCGACGGCGATCAGCAGGGCGATCCCCAAGTAGTGCAAGAACGACTGAGGGAGGTGGAACAGGGAGACGATCTCAGCACCGGTCAGGATGAGGACCGAGAAGCTGATGATGAGCCCGAGAACTATGGAGAACGCTCGTCGCCACGCCGAAGGCGCATTCGTGGTCGCGCCGGCGACGAAGACAACCGGAAGTACGGGTAGAACGCACGGCGAGATTCCCGCGATCAAGCCCGCGACGATTGCGATCAGAATTAACGTCACTTCACGACTTTCTAGAAAACGATCAGAGGCCAGGCGTGAACGACTCTTAGACCGTTCTTCTACTAGTCACCCGTGGCGAAAAACGCGTTACGCAGTCTTTGACGATAGTTTCAAAGATTCGTCACATCCGATCGGGACGGTCGATGAAAAGGCGCGGTACGTAAGACTTCGCTAAGAAACGTTGTGCCTAGGGCTGACTCACTCCACCGCCGCGTAGCGCCGGTAGTGCGGTGGCGCGCATTCTCTTTAGGACGCGCTGCGAAACTGCACGCGCGTCAGGATGCACACCGTCGTTCGCGTCCGCTCGCGCACTCCACGCTGCCCTACGGGTCGCCAACGTCTCGGGATCACTCAGTTCTGAACAGTCAATCCGATCGGTCGCAACATTGACGACGATGATGTCACCGTCCTCGACCAACGCGATTGGACCTCCGAGGAAAGCCTCAGGGCCGACGTGTCCGATCACCAGGCCCACCGACCCGCCCGAGAACCGGGCGTCGGTCATAAGGCCGATCGTGATACCTCGTTGGCGACAGATCGTAGTGATCTTGGACGTTGGTTCCAACATCTCTGGCATTCCCGGAGATCCGCGAGGGCCTTCGTAGCGGATGACCACCATGTCCCCGTCCTCAAAGATCTCAGGACGGCGATCGAGTGTCTCGGTCAGCGTGTGCTCGCTGTTAAAGACGCGAGCCCGGCCCACGAAGGTGTCGTCGGTAATCCCGCTCTCGACGCCGGCGAGTTTGAGTATCGCTCCGCCATCGGGGGCGAGGTTTCCGGCTAGAAGGCGCAGTCCGCCCGTGTCTTTGAAGGGACGAGCGACGGAGTAGATGACTTCGTGGTCGGGTCGCGGCGGCGCGAGGCGCGCAATCTGCTCGGCGAGCGTTTCTCCCGTGCACGTCATCGCCGTGCCATCAAGGAAGCCGTCAGTCAATAACTCGTTGACGATGACCGGAAGGCCACCGCTGTCTTCGATGTCGGGCATCGAGTAGTAGCCAAAGGGCCTCATATTGACAAGCACCGGAAGTCGGCGCGAGAGCGCGTTGAATTCGTCCTGGGTGATCACGTCGTTCCAGAGATCGAGGCCTGCGGCGCGCGCGATCTCGACACTGTGCAACATGACGTTCGTGGATCCGCCCATTGCGGCCGTAACGGTCAATGCATTGCGAAGAGACGCGGGAGTGACGATGTCGCGCGGACGAATGCTGGAGTTGGTCATCGCCACCAAGCAGTCGACAATCTGACTCGGAAACTCCGAGACTCGCCGCGGATCATCAGACGCCGGCGAGACCATGTGAAGCGGCTCGAGTCCCAGCACGGCGATAAAGGTCTGCATCGTGTTGTACGTGAACATCCCCCCGCAGCTGCCCTGGCCGGGACAGGCGTGCAGGGCTAGGTTCGCCCGGGCCGCGGGGTCGGGATTCGATGCGGCTTGAAATGCCGTGACGAGATCGATGCGCTCACCCGTGTTGGGATCCACCCCCGGCCTGATCGAACCGTCCGACAGTATTACCGAGGGCACGTTGTGTTCCAGGAGAGCGGCGACGGTACCAACCGGTGGCTTGTCACAGGCAACGACCGCGACAAAGCCGGCCACGCTGTTGGCAGCAAGGTGCGTTGCCGTTGCGTCATTGACAAGCTCTCGCCCAATCAACGAATATCGCATTTCTGAGGTGCCGTTGAGCTGGCCGTCTGACACGCCAAGGGTGAAGGCCGGCGCAATGAGGCGCACCTGAAGGTTGTTCACCACCACGCGTTGGGAAAGCGCAGTTTGAACCGCCGCCACTTTTCCCTGTACTCCCAGGTAGCACTGGCTATCGCCGAGGGTGCCCAACACGGCCCAGACGGGATCGTGGATCTTGGCGACGTCTTCGCCCAGGAACACCGCGGTTCCCACTCGTTGCACGTCGCGACCGGGGTTGCTCGAGTCAAGTTCTGTCATATCGCTTCGATCGAAGACACTACTGGCGTGACGTACGCCGACCGGTGAGGTCTCGTTCTAAGAGCCCGAGCGCCGCGCAGTGATCAGAGTTACTGTGACAGCGTTTCTCTCATCGGATGTTGGGAGGTCGATTCGGGCATGGGGATGCGGGTGGTCGTTGGCATCGGCGAAAGAGACTTCACTGCGCCCCTGAAGTGGGCGATCGATGAACTCTATTCTTCCGGGGCGTCTTTGTTCGTGACTCATTGCGTGCCCGAACGACTATCGACGGAACTGCCCTATCCGATCGATGACAAAGTCGAAAGAGGCCAGACGCTCGTCGACGACGCAGTGGCCTACGCGCGCGGCCGAGGAGCGATCGTCATGGGCGAGGTGCGCGAGGGTTTCGCGGGCGAGGTTTTGGTGGCGCTCTCCGTCGAGGTCGGTCTTCTCGTGGTCGGATCTCCTCGTGTTCGACACGGGCTTCACGCCCCCGGGTCTTCGGTCGTGACGTACTGCATCCGTCACGCGTCATGCCCAATAACGATCGTCCCGACAGGTGAAAGACATGGCGAGCGGGCACGTCGAATGGATACCGCGTAAGAGACCTTTTCGACGGCGGTGGGGCGCGAGAACGGACATCGTTATTTTGAATCGGTTATCGTTCTGAGTGTCGGATGAGGCCCCGACAGGCGAAGGCCGCAACCGCTCCAAGTGGGGCTGATGGCTTCTACGGGATTGACGTCGCGTGGAGGCAGTTGCATGAGCTCAGCGGTTGTTTCGCCGTATGGCGTTCAGGCCATCCAAGTTCTCACCATCCTTCTGGGTGCCCCTCTGGTCAGCGGTGTAATTGCTCACGCCGAAGGTCGACTGCAGGGTCGGCGAGGGCCGCGCATCTTGCAGCCGTACTACGACATCGCCAAGCTGTTCTCGAAAGAGACGCTGGTATCGAGCGACTCAAGTTGGGTTTTTCTCGCTGGCCCCATCGTCGCCTTCGCCTGCTACTTGATCGTTCCCCTGCTCATTCCCGTGTTGACTACATTTCCGCTCCCGCTGGGCTTTAGCGGCGACATTCTTGGCGGCGGTTTCATACTGGCGCTGGCGGGATTCTCGATCGCACTTTCCGGAGCAGAGTCGGGTGCGCCGTACGCCCAACTGGGTTCCAGTCGCGCAATGACCTTCGGCGCGCTCATCGAACCCACCCTTCTCTTCGTCATCTTTGCGGTTGCGCTCATCACCCATACCGATCTTCCGTATGCACTGTCGGCGACAATTCGATCGTCAACGTCGCAGATGGTGCGTCCGAGTCACGTGCTCGCCGCCGCCGCCTTCTTTCTCCTGGTGTTGGTTGACACCGGGCGCATTCCCGTGGAGACCCACTCGGGGACGCTCGAGTTCGGAATGATCGATGAAGCGCGCACGCTGGAGCACTCCGGTCCGGCGCTCGCACTGTTGCGGTGGGGCTCAACCATGAAGCAGTTGATTCTCTACACCATCCTCATCAACGTTTTTGTCGCGCCGTGGGGCTTGGCGTCGACCGGCAAGTGGACTTCCGTGCTTCTTGGCGTCGCCGCGCTGCTGGGCAAGGCGATGTTGATCGGACTGGTCTTTGCGGTCATCGACAATCTGTTCTCCAAGCTCCGCTTGTTCAAGATCACGGAATTCGTCGCGAGCGCGTTCTTGCTCGCGGTGCTGTCGGTTCTCGTCTTCTACGTCGGTGGTGGGTGATGGTTCCGTCCACCTACGACGGGGCAGCCGCAGTACTGGCCCTGGTCGTGTTGCTCACGGAGTTCGCGATGTTGCGCGCCCCGCTCTTGCGCTCTCAGGTCCGGCTGTACGCCTTCCAGTCGCTCGTCGTTACGGGCCTGGCCACGTACATTGCCGCGTCGAAACACGTCGACGAGTTGTACGTCCTTGCGGTGCTCTCACTCGTGTTGAAAGTCATCATCGTGCCATCGCTCATCTTGCGTTTGCTTCGCGACGCCGATAGCGATCTTGCCAGTAGCTCGACCCTGGGTGTTGCCAGTGCGATATTAATTGCACTGGTCGTCGCCGCGTTCGGATTTTTCGCGGTCGGCTCACTGCACGTGAGTTCCTCCTCACTGCCCACATCGTCGCTCGCCATTGCCTGTGCCATCGTGCTTGTTGCCTTCGTCCTGATCATCGTCCGAGCGGACGTCGTGTCCCAGGCGATTGGGTTTTTCTCATTGGAGAATGGGGTGTCGGTGGCGAGCCTCGTCGTTGCGTCGGGGCTTCCACTCATCGTGGATATTGCTTTTCTGTTCGATCTTCTCGTGGCGGTCGTGGTCTTTGGCGTCATCATGCGGGTGCATCACGCGCGTAACGCCACGTTGTCGACCTCCGACTTTGACAGGCTGCGGGGGTAGGCGTGTCAGTCGTCGTCGTTCTCCTGGTGAGTCTTCCCTTGGCCGCCGCAATCGTCACGTGGATCGCGCCCGTACGGATCTCGCAGTACCTGACCATGGCGGTGGGGGTCGCGACGTTCGTATTGGCGTTGGTGCTCATGCCCCACGTGACGCATTCGGTCGTGACGGTGGGAAGTCTGTTTCGAGTTGACTCACTGTCCCAGGTGTTCCTCTTGGCCGTGACGTTCCTCTACACCACCACCGGCCTCTTTGCCAAGGGCTATCTCGCGCTCGGGGAGGGAGCGAACGCTCGCCGGTACGGCCGCCAGTTCTACGCCGGGTTCAATCTCTTCTGCTGGACGCTGATTCTGGTGCCGGTGGTGAATGGCCTGGCGCTGTTGTGGGTGGCCGTTGAGATCACGACCGTGATCTCGGCTCTGCTGGTGGCCATCGAAGATACCGACGGGTCGTCCGAGGCCGCCTGGAAGTACGTGCTCCTCGCCTCGCTCGGGCTCGGCATTGCTCTCTTCGCCACGATCATGATGTACTACGCCGGAACGAAGGTCCATGGCGCCTCGTACAGCCTCTCGTACACCACGCTGCTCGCGGGCGCGTCGCATTACGGCCACGGCGTGGTTCGCTTCTCCTTCGTGCTCGCGGTGCTCGGATACGGAACCAAGATGGGCCTGTTCCCCGTTCATACCTGGCTGCCCGACGCCCACTCCGAGGCCCCCACACCGATATCCGCACTGTTGTCGGGCGCGCTTCTCGCCGTGAGCTTCTACGCAATCCTGCGGTTCTTTCAGATCGCCGTGCTCTGCCTGGGTCCGAATTTTCCGAGGACGGTCCTGCTGATCTTCGGGGTCGCGACGCTGTTGCTGGCGGCGCTGTATCTGTTGAGCCAACGAGATATGAAGCGCCTCTTGGCGTACTCGAGCGTCGAACACATGGGCGTTGTGGCGATCGGCATGAGCTTCGGTGCCAGCATCGCGATCGTCGGTGTTTTGTTGCAGGTCTTGGCTCACGCCGCCGCCAAGGGGACGGCCTTCTTCGGCGTTGGCTCGGTCGTTCGAAAGTTCGGCACGAAAGATATGACCAAGATCCGCGGTGGCGTGGGCGCCCTGCCCTGGAGTGGACCGATGCTGGTGATCGCGGTCCTCGCTCTCTCGGCGATGCCGCCGTTCGGCATCTTTCGAAGTGAGTTCGACATCGTCTACGGCGGACTGTCCGAGCCGCGGGACGTTGCCGTAGCGATTTTCGTGGTTCTGATTGTTCTCGCGTTCTTTGGACTCTCGTGGTTCACCACCGAAACCATGCTGAGTACGGATCCCGTGGGTGGCGAAACAGCCAGCGGGGTGGTCGCCGTAGCCAGGGGTGAGGTGAGTAACTGGATCGTGGCCGCCATGGCGATCGGACTCGTCGTTCTCCTGATCTTGGGTATTCATCCCCCCTCGACCCTGATCCATCTCCTCAATCGAGCGGCGTTCGAACTGCGAGGAGGTCACTGATGAACAATGAACCGTTGAGTTCAGTGTCGCCCGTGGTCTTTTCGCAGCGGGTCAGCGCGCGTGTCGCCCGGGGCGCGCGCTTTGCCGCACTGGTCGCGAGCGCGACCGGACCCGGCACCGAGTTGGTGGCGGTGCTGAGCGAGCGAGGAGAACTGACCTACGAAAGCACGACGCTGCCAGAGAACGTTGATCGCTATCCAACGCTGTCACCGATGATCCCTTCGGCGCGGTGGTACGAGCGCGAGATTCATGATTTGTTTGGCGTTTCTCCGTCGGGTGTCGGTGACCTTGAACCACTCGTCTTGCCTCTGGCGCCGGGAGTTCGTCGCCCGCGACCGGGATCTGGAGTTTTCCCGTCGCCCGTGTTGCTCGATCACTCACCACCCGTGAGGCGACTGAGCGGCGAGGGAGTCTTTACCATCTCGTACGGCCCGGTTCGATCGGGAGTGTTCGAGTCGATCGAGTACCTCGTTGAAACTCCCGGCGAAGATATTCCCTCCTTGAACCTTCGAGTCTCGTACAAGCACCGAGGCGTTGAGTCGTCATTCGAGGGGCGCAGTGTAGAGAGTGGCGTCGTGTTGGCGGAGCGCTACGAGGGTGTTGCCTCGGTGGCCCACGCTATGGCGTTCTGTGGGGCGATCGAGCGAGTCGCTGACGTGCACATACCCGCGCAGGCGGGATTCATTCGGGTCCTCCACGCCGAGCTCGAACGGATTGCCAACCATCTGGATTCGGTCATTCGCCACGTCGAAGCGGCCGGTCAGGCCGTGGCCTATTCGCGTTTCTCGCTCCACAAAGAACGCGTGCAGCGTCTCCGGTCGCGGCTCTGTGGCAGTCGCTTTGGTCGCGGGGTCCTGGTGGCCGGGGGAGTGAGTGGTCCACCACCGATCTCGGCGTCGCACCTGTTGCTCGATCTCGATCACCTCGAATCGGAGTTGATTGCGGACATCAAGCTGCTCATGAGCACCCCATCGTTTCTCGACCGTCTACGAGGCACGGGGTTCCTGTCAATGACTGCCGCTATTGACCACGGAGTTCTCGGTCCCGTCGCTCGCGGTTCGGGCGTTCTCGAAGACGTTCGACTTGCTCGCCCGTACGCCGCGTACGGGCGTCTCGGGCACGGTCTCCTTAACGTATCGGGAGACGGCGATGCGCTCGCGCGCCAGCGAGTGAGACTCCAAGAGATTGAGGGAGCCTTTGCCTTCATCCGCCGATCGGTCGAGGAACTCAACGACATTGGTGAGCCCCCGGACGGAAGATGGTCGACGCCGATTGGCCGCGTTACCGGTGAGGCGTGGGGTTGGGCGGAGGCGCCCCAAGGAGAAGTTCTGACGTGGGTCCGCGTCAGCGACGGAGTACTGACGAGGGTGAAGCCACGTTCGGCGTCATTCCACAACCTTGCGATTTTCCCCCTGGCGTTTCCTCGGGACATCCTCACGGACTTTGCGTTCATCGAGGCCAGCTTCGGACTGTCGATTGCGGGAGTGGCCGGCTGATGCCGTGGATACCTCGCGGGTTGCGCAACGGGATCGTGACCACGCGGTATCCGCGCGCACCGGACGGATACGGGGCGACCTTTCACGCGACGATTGAGGTGCGTTCCCATCGAGCAAGTCGAGCCAGCGATGCGGTGGTGGCCGCGTGCCCGACCGGGGCGATCACAGTGGAAGATGGCGTGACGCGGTTGGATCGCGGAAAGTGCGTCCTCTGTGGACGGTGCGTCGATCTCGAGCCCCAAACATTTCGATTCTCCCCGAACTTCGAAATCTCAGAGCTCGATCGAGTGGCGCTCGTCGTGCCCGACGGCGACGGGAATAGCGCCGACATCGCAGACGTTCGCGCGCAGTTGAGCCGACGCGTCAAGTCGCTTCGTCGATCGATCCATGTTCGTCACGTGGACGCTGGATCGGACGGCTCCGATGAGTGGGAAGTGGCCGCATTGACAAATCCCGTCTACGACGTCCAGCGACTCGGCATCTACTTCACGGCGAGCCCACGTCACGCCGACGTCCTCCTTGTGAGCGGCGCGGGTGCGCTGGGAATGAGCGATGCCCTTCGACACACCTATGACGTGATGCCCGATCCTAAGGTCGTGATCGCCACGGGGGTTGAAGCGATCAGTGGCGGCCTTGTGGCCGGCGGCTATGCGACTCACGATGGCGTGAGTTCGGACGTGCCGGTGGATGTCTACGTGCCCGGCTCACCCGCCACTCCCTTCGGTCTCCTCTACGGGATCCTGATGGCCGTCGATCTGCTCGGACGCTTTGAGGGACGACGGATGACCGGTCCGCCCTTTGTCGGAGACGTCGGGTTACCGAGCGGGGACCTGCAGTGAGTGGGGTGCTCATCACGATCGCCTTGGCGTGCTTTCTCGTCGGAGGTGTGATCGACACCATCTTTGGCGTGACGCATCGTTCGATTCGTCCGCTGCCATACCTTCTCGGACTCGCGGGAAGCGCGTGCCTCCTCGCACTCGGGATCCACGCGACGGAGTCGCGCGCGGTCACGATCTCTACCGGCATCCTCTCAGGAACGGGCGACCACGTACTGCGAATCGATCCGCTGAGTGGTCTATTCCTCACGTTGCTATTCGGACTGTCCATTGCGGTGTCGGCGTGCTTCGTCTCGTGGGTGGTGCCTCCGGAGCGGGAGTATCACCGCGGAACGGCGCTCGGGTACTTGCTGCTGCTGGGTTCGGTGGCCGTGATCGTCTGTGCCTCCAGTGCGTTTGTCTTTCTCTTTGCCTGGGAGACTCTCACATTGTCGTTTTACGTCCTCACCTCCGTAACCCGTTCGTCCCGTCGTCAAGTGGGAGCGGCCTGGTCGACGCTCGGCATGGGCAAGTTTGGCGGCGCGGCGCTCCTCGTGGGCTTTCTGCTACTCGCCGGGCGAACCGGAAGTCTCGAGTTCGCCGCCTGGCACTCCGTTGCTCCCGGGGCCCTCCTGGATGTGTCGTGGGTGCTTATCATCGTTGGTTTTGGGGCCAAGTTGGGCGTGGTGCCCTTTCAGGTGTGGATTCCGCTCGGATATCCCGCGGCGCCCGGTCCCGCGCGCGCGGCAATGGCGGGGATAGCGGCCAACGTGGGCGTCTACGGTCTCTGGCGGTTCTTGGGCATTCTCGGCGGTCCGCCGAAGTGGCTCGTGATCGCCGTTCTGCTCTGCGGAGGGGTAACAGCTCTTTTGGGGATCACCTTCGCCGGAGTGCAGCCGGGCCTGGCGAGAGTCGTCGCGTATTCCAGCGTCGAAAACGCGGGCCTCATCATGACCGCCTATGGCCTCGCGTTAACCGGGAGCGCCATCCACTCATCGGCACTGATCGCGCTCGGGCTCTTGGCGGCGACCCTACAGACGTGCGCTCACGCTGCTGCTAAGTCGGCGCTCTTTGTCTCGCTGGCCAACGTGGAAGCGCTCGAAGGTACTGACGACCTCGACCAACTCCGCGGAGTGGGTCGCCGCATGCCCTGGAGCGGGGCGACGTTTGGCGCCGGGGCGCTTGCCCTCGCCGGGTTGCCGCCGACGATCGGCTTCGTCTCGGAGTGGTTCATCCTCGAAGCGTTGATGCAGCAGTTTCGCGTCATGGGTTTGGCCCTGCGACTTGGCTTGGCGGTTGCGGCGGCCCTCGTGGCCCTAACGACAGGGTTGGCGGCCCTCGTCTTTCTTCGTGTCCTCGCCTTGACGTTTCTCGGCAAGACGCCCACGAGACACGAGCGACGCAAAGAGGGCGGTGTCTTTAATCGCTGTGGTCTGGTTGTTCTCTTGCTGGCGTGTTCGCTCGGAGCCGCACTGAGCCCTCTCGAGGTCCGTTACATCGCGAGCGGTCTCGTGCCGATTGTGCCGCGGGCCATCACGCTGGGTGCCACGAAATCACCCTGGGTCCTGCAACCGGTCTTCGCCGGGTTTTCCATCCTGTCGCCCTCGTGGCTCTGGGTCATCTTGCCCCTTGCCATCGCTGCGGTCTTTCTCTTCGTACTGCTCGTCACGCGAGGTCGATTCCTTCGGGTCCGCAGAGTGTCGGCGTGGCACTCTGCGACCTCGGGCGTCAACGGACCCGCGAACTACACGGCGTTTGGCTTCGCCAATCCTCTTCGCCACGTGCTCGCCAACGTTCTGGGCGCCACCAAGACTGTCTCACGCTATGAGAGTGACGAGTCCACTGGGTCGTCGCTGCGTCTCACGCGAGTTGAATCCAGCGTGAGCGTAGTGGAGCCCGTAGAGAGCTACCTCTATCGCCCGCTTCGTCGCGGCGTGCTGAGGGTCGCCAAAGTGGCCAAACGACTACAGTCGGGGCGACTCAGTGCCTACGTTGCCTACATGTTGATTGCGTTACTCGCGGTGCTCTCGGTCGTGGCGGCGATGAAATGAGGGGGGCCGGATGACGCGCGACGTGGGATCCAGCGAACCACGAAGCGGTGTCTTTCGACGGCTGCTGGTGGGATATGACGGATCTCGAGAGTCGCGCCACGCGTTACGAATTGCCCGATCACTCGCGGCCGACGTTGGGAGCGACGTGCACGTCCTGACAGTGCTCACGCCTCGCGCCCACGCAGAGACGTCTGAGGAGCGGCACGCCTCGACAGAGAATGAACTCCTCCGCCTGTCAGAAATGCTGGCCGTTGACCAAGCGGTTGACGTGCGAGACCGCACACCGATCGCCCACGTGATCTACAGCGAGAGTCCGGGCGAAGCGATCGCCGCGTTTGTCGTTGAACACGGCTTCGATCTGCTCGTTGTGGGCGCCCACGGAAGCGATCAGGTCATGCACCGAGGGGTTGGCCGCGCACTGGAAACTCTCATCCGCTCGCACCCGTGTCCCATATTGGTCGTCTAGTCAGGCAGGGACCGGCGGGTGACCACGCCCGCACTCGGGATAAACCCTGATACGGGTACGACCCTCGGTCGACGTGTGGGGATGACCCGGATAGCTCGCGCGACTGGCGAATCGTACTGTCAGTACTACATCTCAATGTCAGGATCGACGTGCGAAAAGTTCTTCTCGCCCCCGCCGCTGCGTGCCTCGTTATGGCACTCGCTGTCTCTTCAGGAGTCGGCGTCGCTTCGGCGGCCAAGCTCGCCGCGGGTCCCCACGTTCCGAAGAAGGGAGGCTCTGTCATCTTTACGGCCTATAGCAATAGCGACGGGCCGAAATCCGTCATCGTGTTGAGCGGGGCGATCGGCGACTACGGCAGCGCCACTCGCACCAGTACGTCAAAGGGTGGCGAGTTCACTCAGCTATTGATAAAAGTCACGGAGGGCTCGTTTCGCTTGAACATCGCGGGGGTCGAAGGCAGGTTGGCGAAGGCCATCTACGGACACTTTCCAACGAATTCCAGTACCTGCTCCGGTCAAGTGTCGATCACGGGCGCCACTCCAATTGTTGGCCATTCGGGGACCGGGTCCTACAAAGACATCAGTGGAACGTTCAGTACGACAATCACGATCAACGAAGTAGAAGACTGGCCCGCGTGTCCTGACATCGATACGTCGCCGTTTCTCGCACAGACGGTGTTCCTCACGGGCACCGGCATGGTCCACCTTTGACTCGCCTCACGAGCTCTGTCTGGATGAAGGGTGGGTCTTGAGGTCAGCGGGGATCCGGCTGATCAACGTTGCAGTGTCGCACGACAGTCGCGAACCAGCCACCATCCGCGCATGAGTTGCGTTGCCTCACAATCGAGTCAAGTTGAAGAGAATTGGATCAACAGTTCTCCGTCTGTGACAGCCGACCATCAATCATCCGTCAAGCGCCCAATTCGTTCGATGAGAGTAGCGGAGAGCTCGGTGGTGTTCTCGCTAGCGACCTCGTGCGCAGTCTCGAGAAAATCGCTCACAATCGTCTGAGCACGCATCTCGCGCATTCCCCACGAGATCCCTTCGTTGACCAGGTTGGTTTTCGTGACGTCACTTACGCCGGTTGTCCCGTCGATGAATTGGCCAAGTTTGGTAGTGAACTTTCTTCTGTTTCCAAACTGATCGACTGGCTCCATCGAGACGGTTGAGGCGATGTCGTATATTGGCGCCAACAATATTTCGATGTCGTCGCGGTGATGCAAAAACGAGATGTTCTTGGGGTGGGCATCCGCGTTTCCAATGACGACCTGGAGAACTGTGCGCCGCAGTAGTTCATCGACGTCGTTCGCAACGCCAAACTCGTTCAAAATGACAGAGAGTCGCCGTAGCGAAGGGCCGTTGTCAGATTCGTATTTCACATTCGATGGAAAGCCCGTTGCCTGAAGGCCATCCTCTTGATGGACTCTGCTGGGGCCGATTCTGTCGTAACGCTGAATCGCGAGAGTCGGTACTCCGCCTATTTCGATGAGTTCGGCGTTTGGTACATTCATGCCGCAATTTCGAGCGAAGTTCAGACATGTCAGTTCATTAATGGCGGACGGAAAAAGGTCATCAGGTTTCAAGATCCATGTCGAGGGCGCGCTTCCATACGGTTTCGACCACTGTCCGGTGTCGGTGCGCCCAACGAGAAGTTTGCGCTGGAAACCTGCAAGTGAGGGACGAAAGTCACCGTCGGGAGCCACTCCAAGTGGCAATACATCGATTTGTGCAAGCTCTTGGCGTAGATCGTCATTGCTCAAAAGTCGATAGCCGCTGGCACGGTCGCTGTCCAACTGTCAGCCGCCTCGAATAAGGGACCACTTGCCGGTGCTCCCGCCACGAGTAAGGGACCACCTACCGGGTAGTTCCGCCACGAGTAAGGGACCACTTGGCAGGTAGTTCCGCCACGAGTAAG